>NZ_CP012573.1:2400000-3056296 GCF_001280205.1 Clavibacter capsici
GACTTCTCGACCCTGGGCGTCAAGGACTGGTCGCAGCTGCTCGCGCAGACCACGGATCCCACCTTCTTCACCTCCAAGTCGGTGGACATCACGGGCTTCGTGAGCGCCGACCCCGACGACCCGGAGGACGTCTTCTACGTGACCCGCTTCGTCGTCACCTGCTGCGCGGTCGACGCGCAGCCCGTGGGCGTTCCCGTCTACCAGCCCGGCTGGGCCAGCACGCTGCAGAAGGACGAGTGGGTGCGGGTGACGGGGCCGTTCGCCTCGAACCCGAGCGCGAAGAGCCGGCAGCCGCTCGCCGTCATGCCGCAGGACGTGACGAAGGTCGACCAGCCCGCCGACCCCTACGTCTACTGAGCCGCCCGTGACCGACGCCGCCGCCTTCCGCCGGGCGTTCACCGCCGTGATCATGGTGCTCGCGCTCGTCTGCGGCGTCCTGCTCGTGATCGCCGGCAGCCAGGGTCCTCGGCTGGTGCGCACCGACGTGGATCCGCTCGCCGTCGTGCAGCAGTCCCGCCAGCGGCTGGTGCTCGCGGCGAACCGGCCGCTCCAGCCCGTCGACGCGTCGCGCATCCGGATGGAGCCCGGCGCCGACTTCACCGTCGACACGCAGGCCGACCGCATCATCCTCGACTTCGCGCGCCCGCTCGCCTACGACGCCGACTACACGGTGTCGATCGACGGCGTGCAGGGCGTCGGCGGCGGCCCCGCGTCCGACCTCCGCACGGGGTTCCGCACGGGCGACCCCGGAATGTTCGTGCTCGTCCGCGGCGGCGAGCAGCAGGCCGACCGGATCGTGCGGCAGAGCGTCGCGGGCACCGGCGACGGCGCGAGCGACGTGGTCTTCCAGGCCACGAAGATCCAGGAGTACGCGGTCGTCGGCGACTCGCTCGTCGTGGCGACCCTCCAGGACGACGGCACGAACGCCCTGGTCATCGCGGCGCTCGACGGATCCGGCCAGGTCGACCTGCCGCTCCCCGGCCGCGGCACGCTGCAGGACCTGCACGCGGCGGACACGGGCACCACGGTCGGCTTCCGCTTCACGAGCGCGGACGGCGGCCCCTACGACGACACGCTCATGGTCGACGACGTGGGCGCCGGCGCCGCCCCGACGCCCGTGCTGGGGCTCGACGGACGGGAGCTCAGCGTCCAGGCGTGGGGCTTCGTGCCCGGCCGACCGCAGCTGGTGGCGCATGGGCAGGACGGCGACCTCTACCTGATCACGGTCGACGGATCCACGCCCATCGTCCCGCTCGGCCGCCACGGCACGCTCGGCCCGTTCTCCGCGGACGGCACGCGGCTCGCGGTCACGGACCCGGGCTCGACGACCGAGATCGACCTCACGACCGCGCAGCAGACGACCCTGCCGACCGAGACCGGCGGCGCCGACCTGCAGTACGACGGCGCGATCTCGTTCGTGCCCGGCGACGACGGCGCGGTGCTCCGCGTGCGCACGGCGCTGGACGCCGCCACCGGCAGGGCCAGCCAGCGCCTCGTCGTGGTGCGCGACGGCCGGGCGAGCGACGTGTACGTGCCCGCGGATCCGTCGACGCGCATCACGGGCCTCTCCGTCACCCCGAACGGCCGCTTCGCGCTGCTGGAGACGGTGCCGGATCCCGCGCGCGGCGCGAGCGACGACTACCCGCGGAACCCCCGCGACACGACCGTGACCACCCTGCTCGTCGAGCTCGCCACGGGCACGGTGACCCGCAGCGTCGCCGGCTTCGAGGTCACGATCGGCTGATCCGCCGGGGCCTGCCGCCCGCCCCCGGACGCGCCGACGGCCCCGGCTCCCGAAGAGCGAGACGAGGCCGTCGATGCGTTCCGCTGTGATCGCAGGTGGTGCGTCCCGGCTGTGCCGGGTGGGTGCTACTTGGTGTTGACGGTGATCTTGGCGATGCCGACGACGAGCTGGTCGGTGACGGCGTCGGTGCCGAAGGTGCTGTTCAGCAGGGCGGCGGCGTCGGGGCTGACCTTGACGGTGGTGCCCTCGAGGACGGCGTTGTCGCCCTCCATCTGGAGGGGCTTCAGGGTCGTGCCGTCGAGGTTGAAGATGTAGACGTCCTTCATGACCTCGCCGTCGCCGACCTGGACCGAGCCGGTGAGGCGGCTGGTGCCGGGGTCGATGACGAAGTCGGTGAGCTTCACGACGGTGGAGCCGGCGGTGAGGCTGATGCCGGAGCCGGCGTGGTCGATCTCGCCCTGGACGTAGGGGCGGTAGGACTGCTCGGGGTCGAAGTACTTCACGTTGCCGCCGGTGATGGGGAACGCGAGGGTGCCGGTGGCGCCGTCGAGGGTCGCGCCGCCGATCACGCCGGGGGTGAGGCCGAGGGTGGTGAGGGCGCCGGTGAAGCCGCTGTCGAGGGTGACCTTGGTGTCGACGCCGGTCAGGGTCGGGATCGTCGCGAGGGGCGTGGGGTTGGCCTCGGTCGTCGCGGACGCGGACGGCGCGGCGGAGGAGGAGGACGAGGGGGTCTCGGCGGGCGTGGAGCACGCGGCGAGGCCGACGACGAGGAAGCCGGCGGTGGCGAGGCCGAAGACGGACTTGGTGAGGTTGCGCATGGTTGTTCCTTCGCTGTGTGGGCTGGGATCCGCCCGGTTCCCCGGGCGACACAGGGACTTCGGCGCCGTCGCGGAACGGGTTGGGGGCGGTTCTCCTTTCCCAGGTGAACGCCAGGTTCGGCGCGCACAGCCCCGTGGACATGCGGATCGACGCCGACGGGCACGACGCCCGCTGTTGACTTCCGATAGTCGCCGATATATCGTCGCTACATCGCGACAGCACGCCGCGATTCCCGACATCCCCCGACCGGAAGGAGCGCACCATGCGCACCTACGACCACGACGACCACCTGCCGTCCTCCCACGACGGATCCCCCGCCGACCGCCACGAGCCCCGCATGCAGCACCACGGCGGCTTCCACCCGCGCATGATGCCGGGCCGCCCGCTCGCCCGCGGCTTCCGCCCCGGCGAGGGCGGCCCCGGCTTCCCCGGGTTCCCGGGCTTCCCCGGCATGGGCGGCTTCGGGCCCGGATTCGGCCCGGGCCGCGGACGCGGCGGACGGGGTCGCGCCCGCCGCGGCGACGTCCGCCTCGCGATCCTGTCCCTCCTCGCCGACGCGCCCTCCAACGGCTACGGCCTCATCACCGGCATCGCCGCGAAGACCGAGGGCGCCTGGCGGCCGAGCCCCGGATCCGTCTACCCCACGCTCCAGCAGCTCGTCGACGAGGACCTGATCGTCGCCGACGACTCCGGCTCGAAGAGCGTCTACTCCCTCACCGATGCGGGCCGCGCCCACGTCGAGGAGAACCAGGCGGAGATCGACGCCGCCTGGGCCGCCACCACCGACAAGTCCGAGGGCGAGGACGCGTTCCAGACGAGCCTCATGAAGCTGATGGGCGTGGTGAAGCCCCTCATGCACGACGCGACGGACGCGCAGCGCCAGGCCGCGGCGGCGAAGCTCGACGAGACGCGACGCGCGCTGTACGCGATCCTCGCCGACTGATCCGCGCCGGCCGCAGGGCCCCGGCACGACGACGGCCCCCGCATCTGCGGGGGCCGTCGTCGTGCGCGCGGGAGGATCAGCGGATCGCCGCTCCCGTGTCGAGGTCGTCGCCGGCCTCGAGGTCCGGGCCGTCGGACTCGGTGATGTCGATGCCGAGGCCGCCGTCGGCGTCGTCCGCCTCGACGGCGTCGTCCTCGAGCGGGACGACGCGCTCGGCGTCGATGGCCTCTCGCGCGTCGCGGTCGGCTGCCCCGACGAGCTCCTCCTCGTCGACGCCGGTGTCGTCCAGGTCGCGGTCGGCGGGATCGCGCGGGTTCTCGATGTCGCTCACGGTGCTCTCCTCTGCTGGTCGATGCGGCGCGTGCGCGCCGTCCTCCGACCGTACGCGCCCCGCCTCCGCGCGTGCTGGCCCGATCCCTCGGCGAGCGCGGGGACGCGGACCCGGACCCGGACCCGGGTCAGGCGACGCTGACGGTGATCCCGTGCCAGCCGGTCGCGCCGTCGGGAGCGGGCGGCGCCTCGTCCGAGGTCTGCGTCGCGCCCGTCGTGTCGGTCGCGCGCACCTCCACGCGATGGGATCCGCTCGTCGCGTCCCACGCGTACGACCACTGCCGCCACGTGTCCGTGCCCACGCCGTCGCCCAGCGTCGCCTCGACCCAGTCGCCCTCATCGACGCGCACCTCCACCCGCTCGATGCCGGTGTGCTGCGCCCACGCCATGCCCGCGACGGCCACGCGGCCGGCGTCCACGCGCATGCCCGAGCGCGGGGTGTCGATGCGCGAGCCGGTCTTGATGGGGCCGCGCTCGGTCCAGCCGCGGGTCGACCAGTAGGCGACGTCCTCGGCGAAGGTCGTGACCTTGAGCTCGGTGACCCACTTGGTGGCCGAGACGTAGCCGTAGAGGCCGGGCACGACCATCCGCACGGGGAAGCCGTGCTGCTGCGGGAGGGGCTCGCCGTTCATGCCGACCGCGAGGATCGCGGCGCGGTCCGGGTCGGTGAGCGCCTCGATCGGCGTGCTCGCCGTCCAGCCGTCCTGGCTCGTGGAGAGCACCATGTCGGCGCCCGCGGTGGGGCGGGCGCGCTCGAGCAGCAGCCGGATGGGGTAGCCGAGCCAGAGCGCGTTGCCGATGAGGTTCCCGCCGACCTCGTTGGAGACGCAGGTGAGGGTCGTCACGTGCTCCTCGAGCGGGAGGGCGAGCAGCTCGGCGAACGAGATCTCGACCTCCTCCTCGACCATGCCGGTGATCCGCAGGCGCCAGGCCGCGGCGTCGACCGACGGCACCTGGAGCGCGGTGTCGATGCGGTAGAAGGAGTCGGACGGCGTGACGAAGGGCGCGAGGCCGGGGATCCCCAGCTCGGCGGAGGCGGGGATCGCGGCGGCGGGCGAGGCCGCGCGCGGGAGCACGAGGGTGCGGCGGAAGTCGTCCACGCGGGCGGCGGCGGCGTTGACGCCGCGGGCGACGGATCCGGCGACGACCGACGCGACTCCCGCGACCACCGTCATGACGAGGAAGGTGCGGCGCTCCACGCGGGCACCGGCGCCGGGCGTGAGCGGGGCGCGCGCGGCCGGACGGGCGATGCCGCGCACGGGCTCGGCGGTCTGCGCGGCGAGCGACCGGGCGCGGTCGGCCGCGTCGCGCCAGTCGCGGAGGCGGTCGGCGCCGCGGTGGAGGATGAACGCGCCCGCGAGCATCCCGACCACCGTGGGGATCGCGGCGGCGCCCGTGGCCCCGGCGCGGGTGGTGGCCGCGAGCACGGCGATCCCGGCGAAGAGGGCCAGCACGACCACGCCGAGCGGGGGCCGGCGCACCTGCAGGATCCCGGCGACCGCGGCCGCGGCGAGCACCACGAGGCCGAGCACCACGAGGAGCGCCACCTTGTCGCCCGTGCCGAACAGGGCGATCACCGCGTCCTTGACGCCCGCGGGCACGAGGTCGATGACGAGCGCGCCGACCGCGAGCACCGGGCTCGCCGCGGGCGCGACGAAGGCCGCGGCGATCTCGGCGACGGCCAGCACGGCGAGCGCCGCCACCACCCCGAGGAACGCGGACCACCAGCGGAGGGCCGCGCGCGTCACGGACCGACCGGCTTGCTGTACGGGAGGATCACGTCGAAGCGGCAGCCGCCGTCGATGTTCTGGACGGTGACGTCGCCGTCGTGGGCGCGCACGATGCCGCGGACGATCGCGAGGCCGAGGCCCGCGCCGCCGCCGCCGGATGCGTAGCCGCCGTCGTGCGTGCCCTCGGCCTGCACCGCGTGATCCGGAAGGGTCGCCTCGACGGGCGCGGCCGGGAAGTCGGGGCCGAGCGCGGCCTTCTCGGTGGCGCTCTTGCCGTAGGCGCGCGGGGTGCGGGACCCGGTGGACCGCCAGCCCGCGTCGAACACGCGCGGCAGGTCGGCCTCCGGGATGCCGCCCGCGGTGTCCTCGACGGAGAGGACGGCGAGGTTGCCGGAGTCGCGGTGGGCGGAGATCACGATGCGGCCGCCCGGGAGCGACTGCTGGATGGCGTTCATGACGAGGTTGCCGACGACGCGGGAGAGCTCGCGCGGGTCGCCCTGCACCACGAGGTCGTCGTGCGCGGTCTCGCCGCGGAGGTCCACCTGGCGGGCCTGCGCCACGGGGCCGAGCTCCGCGACGGTGTCGCTCACGACGTCGTAGAGGGAGACGCGCTCGACGGCGAGCTCGAGGCTGCCGGAGTTGATCCGCGACAGCTCGAACAGGTCGTCGACCATGCCGTTGAGGCGGTTCGCCTGCACGCGGATCTGCCGGAAGTAGCGGTGCTCGTCGTCGACCATGCCGTCCTCGAGGGACTCCGCCATGGCGCGGATCCCCGCGAGCGGCGTGCGCAGGTCGTGCGACATCCACGCGATGAGCTCGCGGCGGCTGCGCTCCTGCGCCTCCATGCGGTCGCGGGCGTCGGCGAGGCGGCGGTTGGCGGCGCTGAGCTCGCGGGCGAGCTGCGCGAACTCGGTGCTGGTGGGGCGGCCGGGCTCGACGGCGGCCTCCTCGCCCATCGACGCGGCGTAGCGGCCGAGCTCGCGGCTGCCGCGCACGAGCGTCATGCCGAGCATCGCCGCCATCACGAGGGAGACCAGCGCGGAGACGGCCGCGACCGAGAGGAACGCGGTGAGGCCGGCGTCGTCGACGAGCATGCTCGCGGTGACGGCGACCATGCCGCCCACGACCGAGAGCACCGCGGCGAGCGCGACCACGCAGATCTGGAGCACGAGCGACCGGCGGCGGAGCAGGCGCAGCAGGACGCTGGCGCCGAGGCCGACGACCGCGGCGCAGACGAGCGCCGTCAGCACGACGACGAGGAACTCGTCGGCGCTCACGCGTCGTCGCCGGCGGGAGGGGCGGGCGCGGCGGGCGTCGCGGGCACGTCGGGCGTCGCGGCGTCGGGGTCGAAGCGGTAGCCGACGCCCCACACGGTGCCGAGGAGCACGGGGTGCGCGGGATCCGCCTCGATCTTCTCCCGCAGGCGCCGCACGTGCACGGTCACGGTGGAGAGGTCGCCGATCTCCCAGCCCCACACGGAGCGGAGCAGATCGTCGCGGCCGAAGACGCGGCGCGGGTTCCGCAGCAGGAAGGCGAGGAGGTCGAACTCGCGCGAGGTGAGGGACAGCATCACGCCGGCCTGGTGGATCTCGCGCGCGCCGAGGTCGAGCACGAACGGGCCGGCGACGAACGCGGGCTCCGGCTGGGGCTCCGGGACGGTGCGGCGGAGGACGGCGCGGACGCGGAGCACGAGCTCGCGCGGGGAGAACGGCTTGGCGAGGTAGTCGTCGGCGCCGGCGTCGAGGCCGTTGACGCGGTCCTCGCCCTGGCCGAGCGCGGTGAGCATCACGACGGGGACGGGCGAGTCGGGGTGGTGGGCGCGGATCCGCCGGCACACCTCGAGGCCGTCGAGGCCGGGCAGCATGCGGTCGAGCACCACGAGGTCGGGCATGCGCTCGGTGGCGACGCGCACGGCCTCGAGGCCGTCGGCGACCGTCTCCACCTGGAAGCCGGAGGCCTTGAGGTAGCGGCACACGACCTCGTTGACCGTGGGGTCGTCCTCGACCACGAGGATGCGGCGGCCGCGCAGCGGATCCGGCCGCGACGGGTCGGGCCGCGCGGGCTCGGGGCGCCCGGCGTCGGCGCGCGCGGGATCGGTTGCGGGGCTCACCCGGCCAGACTATGCGCCGGTCCCTGGGGCGGGACCCGGGGTGGCCGCCTTGCGAGGGAGCCGTCACCCCTCGGGCCGCGCGGAGCCCGCCGTCGGCCCGGCCTCCTAGGCTCGACGGATGATGAGCGCGCTCGTGGACGTGGTCCTGCCCTGCCTGGACGAGGAGGAGGCCCTGCCCTGGGTGCTCGGCCGCCTGCCCGAGGGGTACCGCGCGATCGTCGTCGACAACGGATCCACCGACCGCTCCGCCGAGGTCGCCCGGGAGCACGGCGCGCTGGTCGTCACGGAGTCCCGCCGCGGGTTCGGCGCCGCCGCGCACGCCGGGCTCGAGGCCGCGACCGCGCCGCTCGTGGCGTTCTGCGACGCCGACGCGTCGATGGATCCGGCGATGCTGCCGCGCGTCGTCGACCCCGTGCGCCACGGCGAGCGCGACCTCGTGCTGGGTCGCCGCGTCCCGTCGGCGCGCGGCGCGTGGCCGCTGCACGCGCGGATCGCGAACCTCGAGCTGGCCCGGCGGCTGCGCCGGATCACCGGCGTCCCGCTGCACGACCTCGGCCCGATGCGGTGCGGGCGGCGCACCGAGCTGCTGGATCTGGGCATCCTCGACCGGCGCAGCGGCTATCCGTTGGAGATGCTGCTGCGCGCATCGGCCGCCGGGTGGAGCATCCTGGAGGTGGAGATGCCGTACGCACCGCGCGTGGGGCGGTCCAAGGTGACCGGCACCGTGCGCGGGACCGTCACGGCCGTGCGCGACATGTCGCGCGTGCTGGCCGAGGCGCGACAGGCGGCGGCCGGTGCCGACCGCACCCCGGGAGGATCCGCGTGACCGCCGTCGTCGTCATCGCCAAGGAGTGCATCCCGGGCCGCGTCAAGACGCGCCTGCACCCGCCGTTCACTCTCGAGGAGGCGGCCGAGCTCGCCTCCGCCGCCCTCGCTGACACGCTCGCGGCCGTCGACGACGCCGCCCCCGCGCGCCGCGTGCTCCTCTTCGACGGCGCGAACCCGCCCGCGGAGGCCGACGGCTACGACGTGCTCCCGCAGGTCGCGGGCGACCTCGACGAGCGCCTCGCCGCCATGTTCGACGCGCTCGACGGCCCCGTCCTCCTCGTCGGCATGGACACGCCGCAGCTCACCGCCGACCTGATCCGTCCCGTGCTCGACTCGTGGGCCGACGGCGCGCGCGGGCCCGACGCCTGGTTCGGCCCCGCCAACGACGGCGGCTTCTGGGCGCTCGGCCTCCGGGATCCCGACGGCGGCCTCGTGCGCGGCGTGCCCATGTCGCGCGACGACACCGGCGCCGTGCAGCTCTCGCGGCTGATCGACGCCGGGCTCGACGTGGCGATGCTGCCGGAGCTGACCGACGTGGACACCGTCGACGACGCGCGCGAGGCCGCCGCGGCCGCGCCCGCCCATCGCTTCGCCGCCGCGCTCCGAACCCTGATGACCGCCGCGGAGACCCGCAGCGCGACCGCACCATCCGCAGCACCGCAGAGGGACCCCGCATGAGCCTGGCCGTCGAGCACCCCGAGGACCGCGCCACCGCGCGCGACCGCACCTTCGGATCCGGGGGCGGCGAGCCCTACGCCCGCGCGCTCCGCGACTCCGGCGAGGTCCTCTTCATGTCGCTCGCGGCGGACGACGGCAGCGACGAGGTCATCGACATCAGCCGCTGGAGGGCCGACGCCGACGCGGTCGACGCGAGCCTCCTCGCGGAGGCCGACGGACCCGTCCTCGACGTCGGCTGCGGCCCGGGCCGCATGGTCCGCGCCGCGATGGACGCGGGCCTCGGCGCCCTCGGCATCGACGTCTCCCCGACCGTGGTCGAGATGGCCGCCGGCCAGGGCCTTCCCGTCCTGCACCGCTCCGTCTTCGAGCGCCTCCCCCGCGAGGGCGGCTGGGGCACGCTCCTCCTCCTCGACGGCAACATCGGCATCGGCGGCGACGCGGCCGCGCTCCTCGCCCGCTGCGGCGAGCTGCTCGACGACCAGGGCGCGCTCATCGTGGAGACCCACCCGGATCCCGCCCGCGACCGCACGTTCGAGTGCACGGTCGAGGACGGCCAGGGCCGCGCGAGCGACCCGTTCCCGTGGGCGCAGGTGGGCCGCGACGCCGTCGCGCGCATGGCCGACGCCGCGGGCCTCGCGCTCGCTCAGTGCTGGGAGACCGAGGGCCGGTCCTTCTGCCGGCTCGTCCGCACGTAGAGCCACGCCGCCACGGCCGTCGCCACCGCGGTGGCGACCCACATGAGCGCGAGCCGCGGCGCGTAGTCGGCGATGAGGATCGTCGGGTTCTCGTTCCCGAGCGCGCGCGCCCGGATCTCCGGCACGACCACGAGGGCGGTCACGGCCATCACGACGACGCCCGCCTGCACGATCGCCAGCGCGCCCGGCGGCAGGCGTCGACCGGCCTTGCGCAGCAGGAGGCCCGCGACGAAGACGACGGGCGACAGGATCGCGTCGTGCACGAGGATCGCGAGGAGCAGGAAGACGGCGACGCCGACCACCTGGTCCGGGCGCTGGGAGTCGAGCAGCACGAGGGCGCCCACGACGAGGCCGACGACGCCGACCGCGACGAGCGCGATGCGCGCCGCGAGCACGCCGCGGGATCCGGGCGCCTCCGCGGGTCGTGTTCCGGGCATCACATCGCCTCCAGGGTCGAGAGCCACTTGGTCTGCAGCACGCCGGGTCGGCCGGGCGCGATCATGCGCGCCGGGTAGCCGTGCTGGATGTCGAGGGGCGCGCCGTCGAGCTCGAGCGCCACGAGCGTGAGCGGGTCGCGCACGTACTCCGGCCCCATCTCGGTGCGCCGGAAGCCGCCGCGCTGCTCGAGGCTCGTGACGCGCAGGCGCGCGCCCGGGTCGGCGCCGACGGCGTCCATCAGGTCCATGAGCCGCACGCCGCGCCATGTCGCCGACTGGCTCCAGCCCTCCACGCACGAGATGGGGAGCGTCGCGGTGACGAGCTCCATGCCGCGCAGGTCGTCCATCGTGAAGGCGCGCGAGGCGGATCCGGTCGAGACGGTGAGCGTCCACGCGGGATCCACCGCCGTCTCGGTGACGCCCGCGGCCTCGGCCGTGCGGTTGACGGGCAGCCGCTGCGGGCCGGTGCCCATGACGCGCGGGCCGAACGCGTTGAACGGCGCGAGGATCCGGAACGACTGCCCGGCGGTGAGCCCCACGACCGCGGCGACGGACGCCCCGACCGCGACGAGGAAGCCGCGGCGGGCGACGGGCGCCGGCGCGACGGGGGCGTCGTCGATCCACGCGAGCACGCGGCCCGTGACCCCGCGGGGCGCGGCGGCGGGCGCGGGCCGGCCGGCGGCGGGCGCGTCCTCGACGATGGGCGACTCGTCGGCCTGCCCGCGTCGCCAGTGCCCCGCGATGGCGGGCAGCTTGACGCCGATGTGGATCGCGAGCGATCCGACCACCACGAACGCCAGCGCGAAGTGCGTCTGCCGGAAGTAGAAGGGGAACGGCACCCACTGGAACGTGTTGAGGAGGCCCATGGCGACCTCGAGCAGCGACGCCCCGACGAACACCGCGATCGACGCGCGCTCGAGGAACGAGACCACGCCGGTGATGGGCGGGTACGTGAGCAGCTCGGGGAAGACGATCCAGAGCTTGGCGAGCAGCAGCGGGACGCACGCGATGCCGGCGGTGATGTGGATCCCCTGCGTCAGCCGGTACAGCGACACGGGCGCGGTCGGGAAGCGCATCCACGGCAGCGGGTCCTGGAGGAAGTGGCTGTAGAGCCCGGTGGCGAAGCAGACCAGGAAGGCGAGGCCGAGCAGGCGCCCGACCACCACCGCCAGGCGCGTCGTGCGCGCGGGCGACGCGAGCCGCCTGCGGGCCTCGTGCATCAGCGTCCGCATGGGGGTCGTCCTCCGTCCGGGGTGCGACGGGTCGCGGCCGGTCGGCGGGCGTCCGGCTGCGCGACGACACAATGGGGTGTGCGCACCGCCTTCACCGCCTTCGTCCTGCTCGTCCTGGCCGCGCTCACCGGGTGGTCGGTGGTCGCGTTCGATCTGTTCGGCGATGCCGACGACGAGGCGTTCTTCCGTCGCGAGGGTGCCGCGCCGTTCTTCTGGCTCGTGGTCGTCATCTGGGTGGTCTTCGGAGCGGCGGTCCTCCTGGTGCGGAAGCTGCCCGCCCGATCGGCCGCTGCGCTCATCATCCTCGGATCCGTGGGCGTCGGCGCCGCCGCCATGGCCGGGCCGCCGAACACCAGCACCGACTCCGCGCGCTACGCGTGGGACGGCATCGTCCAGAACACGGGCGAGTCCCCGTACCGGTACACGCCGGCGGACCCCGAGCTGCGCGACCTCCGCCCCGACTGGCTCTACCCGAGGACGGTCGTCGGGTCCGACGGCGCCGCCACCTGCGAGGGGAAGCGGATCATGGGCGTGCGCGAGGAGGAGACGCACGAGCCGATGTGCACGGCGCTCAACCGGCCCAAGGTCCCCACCATCTACCCGCCCATGGCCGAGCTGTACTTCGCCGGCGTGCGCGCGGGCGTGCCCGTGACCGCCGAGTACTGGACGTTCCAGGCGGCCGGGCTCCTCATCATGACGGCGGTGACGCTGCTGCTCCTGCGCGCGCTGCGGAAGCGCGGCAAGCCCGTGTGGTGGGCGGCGCTCTGGGCGTGGTGCCCGCTCGTCGCCAGCGAGGTGGTGACCAACTCGCACGTGGACGCGCTCGGCGCGCTGCTCGCCCTCGCCGCGTCGCTGCTCGTCGCGGGCGGGATGCGGTGGCGCGGCGGCATCGCGCTCGGCGCGGCCATCGCGACCAAGCTCATCCCCGTGATCGCCGCGCCGGCGCTGCTCCGGAAGCAGCCGTGGAAGGTCATCACGGCGGCGGTCGTGACCTTCGCGCTCCTGTACGTGCCGTACGTGCTCAGCACCGGGATCGCGGTGCTCGGCTACCTGCCCGGCTACCTGCAGGAGGAGGGCTACGAGGACGGCGGGCGCTTCCCGCTCGTGGAGCTGCTCGTGCCCGGGAGGTACGGGCTGGTCGCGGTCGCGCTGATCCTCGCGGTGACCGCGGGCCTGGTGTGGTGGAGGACGGACCCGGCGGACCCGTGGGTCGGCCAGGTCGTGATGATCGGCGTGACCCTCCTCGCCGTGAGCCCGCGCTACTCCTGGTACGCGCTGCTGCTCATCCCGTTCATCGCGATGACGGGCCGCGGCGAGTGGTTCGCCGTGGTCGCGGCGCTCGCCATGCGGCTGTTCGCGCCGGACGTGTGGGCGTGGCAGATCGCGCTCGCGGCGGCCCTGGTGATCGTCGTGGCCGGCTCGCTCGTGCGCCTGGGTCCCGACGGGCGGCAGCGCCTCGTGCCGGCGGCCGTGCGGCGGCGGCTGGGTCGGGAGCGCGTGCCGGCGGAGGGGCCCGACGCGGGCTGATCAGCTCCCGCGCGGGATCCGCACGCGCAGCCGCTCCCCGGCCCCCGGCCGCAGCGCGGCGTACGCGGCGGCGTCGAGCTCCGCGGTGACCTCGGCGCCCTCGTCGGGGATCAGCTCAGCCGGCGCCGACGCGTCCTCCGCGCCGGGCGCGACCAGGCGGAGCGTCACCCGGACGCGGCCGGCGGACGCCTCCACGCGGCGGACGGCGCCGGTCAGGCGCACGTGACGGGGGCCGTCCCGCGCCTCGTCCTCCGCGTCGGCGGCGTCGGACCCCCGCGCCAGCGTCACGTCGTCGGGCGCGGCCACGAGCACGGCCGGGTGTCCCGCGGCGTCCCGCCCGGCGACGCGGTTCATGCCCACGAGCCGGGCGACGTACGCGGTCGCGGGCCGCGCGGCGACCTCCGCGGGCGCGCCCTCCTGGACGGGGCGTCCGTCCTCGAGGACGTGGATCCGGTCGGCCAGCGCGAGCGCGTCGACGGGGTCGTGCGTCACGAGTACGGCCGCGCCGCCGAAGCGCCGGAGCTCGTCGGCGAGGAGGTCGCGCACGTCGAGGCGGGTGCCCGCGTCGAGCGCGGCCATCGGCTCGTCGAGGAGGAGCAGCGGCGGCTCCAGCACGAGCGCGCGGGCGAGCGCGACGCGCTGGGACTGGCCGCCCGAGAGCGCGGCGGGCCGCCGGTCGGCGAGGTGCGCGATCCCGAGCCGCTCGAGGAGGGCACGCGCTCGGCCCTCCGCATCGGCGCGGGCGACGCCGTGCGCGCGCGGCCCGAAGGCCACGTTCGCCAGCGCGGACAGGTGCGGGAACAGCAGGTGGTCCTGGAAGACGACGCCGATGCCGCGGCCCTCGGCGGGGATCCGCGCGGCGCTGCCGTCCGCGTCCTCGAGCACCCGCCCGTCGAGCGTCACGCGACCGGCGGTGAGCGGCACGAGCCCGGCGAGCGCGCGCAGCAGCGTGGACTTGCCGGCGCCGTTCGGGCCGACGACCGCGGTCACGGATCCGGCTGCCACCCGCAGGCGCACGTCGAGCCGGAACGCCGGGCGCTCGACGACAACGCGCGCGTCGAGCCCGCGGTCGAGCCCGCCGCCGCTCACGCGTGCACCCCCGAGGTCCACCGGTCCCGCAGGCTGACCAGCACGACGACCGACACCGCGAGCAGCACGAGGCTCAGCACCACGGCGGCGTCCGGATCCGTCTGCAGCGCCAGGTAGGCCGACAGCGGGATCGTCTGGGTCACCCCCGGGAAGCTGCCCGCGAAGGTGAGGGTCGCGCCGAACTCGCCGAGCGCGCGGGCGAAGCAGAGCACCGCGCCCGCGCCGATCCCGGGCGCGACGAGCGGCAGGGTCACGCGCCGGAACACGGTCCAGCGGCTCGCGCCGAGGGTCGCCGCCGCGTCCTCGTAGCGCCGGTCGGCGCCGCGCAGCGCCCCCTCCACCGCGAGCACGAGGAACGGCATGGCCACGAAGGTCTCGGCGATCACCACGGCGGGCGTCGTGAACGGGATGGTGATCCCGGTGAGCGCCTCGAGCGGCCCGCCCACGAGCCCGCGGCGGCCGAGCAGGAGCAGCAGCGCCACGCCGCCGATCACGGGCGGCAGCACGAGCGGCACGGTCACGAGCGCGCGGAGGACCCGCTGCACCACGGGCGGCCTCCCCGCCGAGCGCGAGAGCACGAACGCGAGCGGCACCCCGAGCACGAGGCTCAGCGCGGTGGCCGCGAGCGCGCTGCCGAGCGAGAGGCCGAGGGCGCGGGCGACGGCGGGATCCGCGAGCCGCTCCCCGAGCGTCGCCCACGGCGCGCGCACCACGAGCGCCGCGAGCGGCAGCACGAGGAACGCGAGGGCGACGCCGGCGGGGATCCAGAGGAGGACGGGGACGCGGTCGGCGCGCCGGTCAGGGCGCACGGAACCCCGCGCCGTGGAACACGGCGCGGGCCTCGTCACCGGCCACGAAGTCGGCGAACGCGGCGGCGGCCGCGGGCGACGCGGATCCGGCGAGCGGCGCGATCACGCAGTCCGTCGTGACGTCCACGTCGTCCGGCAGCGGCACGCCTTCGACGCGGTCGCCCGCGGCGCGCACGTCGGTCGCGTAGACGACGGCCGCGTCCACCTCGCCGAGCTCCACGCGGGTGAGGGCGGCGCGCACGTCCTGCTCGAGCGAGTCCGGACGCGGGGTGACGCCCGCCTTGCCGAACGCCTGCGCCGCCGCGGCGCCGCACGGCACCTCGGGCGCGCAGAGGGCCAGCGTGCGGCCGGCGTCGGCGAAGTCGGCGAGGCCCGTGACGCGGCCGGGGTTGCCGGGCGGCACCGCGATCTCGAGCGCGTTGCGGGCGAAGACGCGCGGCTCCGCGGCCGTCTCCCCCGCGTCGACGACCGTCTGCATCGTCGCGGTCGACGCGGAGGCGAACACGTCGGCGGGCGCGCCCTGCACGATCTGCTGCGCGAGCGTCGAGCTGCCGCCGTAGGAGACCGTGACCGCGATGCCCGGGTGCGCGGCCTGGAAGTCGGCGGCGACCTCGTCCATGCTGCCGGTGAGCGATGCGGCCGCCTGCACCACGAGCGTGCCGGTGAGGGAGTCGGGGGCGGGATCGGGGACGCCCGCGGGCGCGGATCCGCCCGCGGAGCACCCGGCCAGGAGGCCGACGGCCAGGGCGCCGACGACGATGCGGGTCCCGCGGATCACGCCCGCCCGCCCGTCAGCGACTCCGGCGCGAGCAGCTCCACGCCCACGTTCGTGGCCTTCACGGTCGCCGCGGCCGGCGCCCCGACCTCGAGCCCGAGCTCGTCGGCGGCCTCGCGGCTGATGAGCGACACCATCCGGAACGGCCCCGCCTGGATCTCGACCTGCGCCATCACGCCGTCCCGCACCACCCGCGTGACGATGCCGGCCATGCGGTTGCGCGCCGAGGTCGGCGGGCGCCGGGCACCGGATGCGGCGAGCGCCCCGTCCGCGGCGAGCTCGGTCGCGAGGTGCGCGAGCTGCACGCCGTCCACGAGGATCAGGCGCCCCTCACCGCGCACGAGGTCGAGCCGGCCGGCGTCGGCCCAGCGCCGGAGCGTGTCGTCGCTCACGCCGATGAGCGCGGCGGCCTCGCTCACGCGGTATCGGAACGGCGGCGCGGAGGGCGGTGCTGCGGCGGGCTCGACCTGGGCATCCGCGGCGCGCGACCGCGTCCGGTCCCTGTTCTGCGTCATGCAGCGATCCTAGGCACCGCACCCGCGGCGCGCGACGGGACGCCGGATCCGCCCGGCGTCCGGCCCCCTCCGGCGCGCGCGTAGCCTGGACGCATGAGCACCTCGCTGGGGATGCCGGCCATGCCGCGTCCCGCCGCCGCGCCGGGACCCGCCCGGCCCGACGACCCGGCGCTCCTCGACCCCTTCGGCCGCCGCGCGACCGACCTCCGCATCTCGCTCACCGACCGCTGCAACCTGCGCTGCACCTACTGCATGCCGGCCGAGGGGCTGCCCTTCACGCCCGACCGGCAGGCGCTGCAGCTCGCCGAGATCGAGCGGCTCGTGCGCATCGGCACGCGCGACCTCGGGGTCCGGCAGGTGCGGTTCACGGGCGGCGAGCCGCTGCTGCGGCGCGACCTGCTGGAGATCGTCGCCGCGTGCGCCGCGATCCCCGACCGTCCCGAGATCTCCCTCACCACCAACGCGATCGGCCTCGCCTCGCGCGCGCAGGCCCTCAAGGACGCGGGGCTCGACCGGATCAACGTCTCCCTCGACTCCGTGCACGCCGAGACCTTCCGCCTCATCACGCGCCGCCCGTTCCTCGACCGCGTGCTCGACGGCATCGACGCCGCGGCGGCCGCGGGGCTCGCGCCCATCAAGATCAACGCGGTGCTCGTGCGCGGCGTCAACGACGACCAGGCGGCGGACCTCCTCGAGTGGGCGGTCGCGGGGGGCCACCAGCTGCGCTTCATCGAGCAGATGCCGCTCGACGCCGACCACGCCTGGGACCGGGCCGAGATGATCACGGCGGCCGAGATCCGGGCGCGCCTCTCGGAGCGCTTCACGCTGGTGCCCGACGAGGCGCCGCGCGACGGCGCCCCCGCGGAGCTGTGGCGCGTGCACTCCCGCGAGGGCGGCGCGGGCACGGCGATGCTCGGCCGCGTCGGCGTCATCGCGAGCGTCACCGAGCCGTTCTGCGCCGACTGCCGCCGCACGCGCCTCACCGCGACCGGCGGCGTGCGCAGCTGCCTCTTCTCCCACACCGAGACCGACCTGCTCGCTCCGCTGCGCTCCGGCGCCTCCGACCGGGAGATCGCCGATCTCTGGCGCCAGGCGATGTGGGCGAAGCCGAAGGGGCACGGCATGGACCAGGTCGACTTCATCCAGCCGGCCCGCTCGATGAGCGCGATCGGGGGCTGACGTGATCGTGCCCGTGGAGCTCTTCGCCGCCGCGTCCGCCGCGCTCGGCCGCACGACCGACGCGCTCGACCTGCCCGACGGCGCGACCCTCGGCGACCTCGTCGACGCGCTCGGCATCCGGGCCTCCGCCTCGGAGGATCCCGCCAACGCCGCCGCCGTCCTCGCCCGCTGCACCTACCTCGTCGAGGGCGTCGCCACCACCGACCGCGAGGCGCCCCTCATCGCGGGCAGCGCGGTGGACGTGCTGCCGCCGTTCTCAGGCGGCTGATCAGGCGTCGACCCCGCGCCCGTCACCGGGCTCGTACGGGACCCGGTCCGCGCCGTGGTCGGTCGCCCCGACGACCCGCGGGCCGTCCGATCCGCGCCCGGGGCGCCCTCATCCGACGCCGTCGGGCTAGCGTGGGGCCATGCGGGACCGCGGGGGGCGGTCGTCCAGCGCACCGCGCGAGGGACGACGTGCGCATGCGCGGAGGGGCGCAGGCGAGGAGTCGCGCGCGCCCGCGTCCGCCCCGGCGCCCCTCGAGTCGCCCCTCCGCGCGGGCGTCGAGCGCGGCATGGTGCGGACGCTCTCGCTCACGGCTCCCCTGCTCGCGCTGCTGTCGCTGCCCTCCTTCGCGGTGAGCGCCCAGGCGGGTCCGTCGCATCCCGCCGCGGTGTCGCTGTGCGTCGCGGCGCTCATGGTCGTGGCCGTGCCGGCGGCCATCGTCCCGCGCGGGCTGCCCGCCTACGCGTGCCTGCGGATCTCGATCGCCCTCTACCTCGCGCTGATCGCCCTCGAGCCGATGCGGCTCGGTGACACGTCGGTCGACGGCTCGCCGCCGTGGCTGGTCACGCTGTCCTGCATCGCGTTCGCGTGCGTCGCCATCGTGGTCGAGCGGCCGCTCCTGGCGTACGCGGCCTGCCTGGCGTGCGTCGCCGCGATCGGCGTGATCTACGCGGGGCACCTCGCCGCGGGCCCCCTCCTCGTGCAGGTCGTGGGGCTCGCCGGGATCGCGGCCGCCCTGGTCCTGGGCGCCCGCGCCCTGCGCTCGCGGGCCACGGCCGCGGACGAGGCGGAGCGCCGCGCCCGCGACGCCTTCGCGAGCTCCCGTCGCGCGGCCGCGGTCGCCGCGGAGCGCATCCGGACGGACGCGCTGCTCCACGACACGGTGCTCGCGGTGCTGCTGTCCGCGGCCGGGCACGACCCGGCCGACCGGATCCTGCTCATGGCGAGGTCGGCGCTCGACATCCTCACCGGCACCACCGGCGGGCCGGACGCCCGCGGACGCACCGTGCGCTTCGCGGACGCCCTCGCCTCCGCCGAGGGCGAGCTGGCCCCGCTCGCCGGGCGCGCGCGGCTCGACCTCGACCGCGCCGCCGACGTCCGGATGCCGACCGAGGTCGGCGACGCGCTCGTCTCCGCGATGACGCAGGCCCTGACGAACAGCGTCCGGCACGCGGGATCGGCGACCACCCGCACCGTGACCGCCGACGCGCTCCGGGACGGCGGCGTGCGGATCCGGGTGCGCGACGACGGCACGGGCTTCGACCCGGACGACATCGGGCCGGAGCAGCTCGGGGTGCGCGTCTCGATCGTCGAGCGGCTGCGGCAGGTCGGCGGCGACGCCCGGATCCGGTCCTCGCCGGGCGACGGCACCACGGTGGTCCTCGTCTGGCGGCCCGCCACCGGATCCCCGTCCCGGGACGCGCAGGAGGCCGACCCCGCGGAGAGCATCGTCTCGCGGCGGGCGCTGTACGCGACGATGACCGTCCTCGTCGTCGGCGCCATCGTCGCCGCGACCCTCCAGGTGGCCCTGGTCCACCGGGCGCCCGGCCCCGTCGTGGGCGCCCTGATCGGCGTCCTGATCCTCCCCGCCATCGTCCGGGGAGCGCGCGCCGGCCGCATGCGCACCTCGACCGCGTGGGTCACCGGGGTCGCGGGGCTCGTGATCTGCGCGGTCGGGCCGATCGGCCTCTCCGCCCGGGACTTCGACTCGGTGTCCGTCTCGTGGCTCACCTGCGGCGTCCTCTCCGGATGCGTCCTGGTGTGGATGTCGGGTCGCCGCCTGCAGCCGCTGCTGACGACCTCCTTCCTCGTCGCGACCGTCGCCGTGTGGGGCGGTGTCGACGACGTGGTGCGGCTCGGCCTGGCCGCCGAGATCGTGCTCGTCGCCGCGGGCCTCGTGATGCACGGCGCCCTCCACCGCATCACCGACGTCGCGCAGCGGGCCGCCACGGACGAGCGCGCGACGCTGCTCTGGCAGGCCGAGCTCGACGCCTACCAGCGGGAGCGGCAGGACCGGCTGCGCATGGCCGAGACCGAGGTCGCGCCCGTGCTCCGCCGGATCATCGCCCGGGACGGGGAGCTGGACGCCGACGGCCAGGCCGAGTGCCGCGTGCTCGAGCAGACGCTGCGGGACGAGATCCGCGGGCGACGGCTGCTCGACGACGGCATGCGGGAGGTCATCCGCGCGCATCGCCGCCGAGGCGCGCTCGTGCAGGTCCTCGACGACGGCGGCGTGGACGACCTCGACCAGGCCGCGCTCGACGACGTGCTGCACGAGGTGGCGGAGCGGCTGCGTCCGGTGCGGTCGAGCCGCATCGTGATCCGCACCGGCGACCCGGCCACGGGCACCGCGGTCACCATCGTCGCCTCCTCCCCCGACGAGACGGCGGTCGCGCTGGGGCTCGACGCGGACGACGAGGTCGACCTCTGGATGACGATCCCCCGGCCGACCGCGGGTGCCCGCGTGCCGACGGCCGTGCCGGGCGCCCGGACGCGCTGACGTCGACCCGTCCGAGCGCGGCGCGACCGGGTCAGGCCGCGCCGCGCGCCGCGAGCAGGGTGGTGAGCACGGCCGCACCGCGCTCCGCGTCGGCGGAGGTCACGAGCCGCGCCCGTCCGCCCCGGAGCCGCACGACGAGGCCGCGCCCCGACCCGGTGACGTACGCGACGCCGCGCCCCGAGAGCCGGAGACCCCAGCCGCCCCACTGCCCGGGCGACACGTCCTCCCAGCCGCACGACTCGATCCGGTCGAGGGGCACGCGCATCACCGGGATCCGGGTCCACGAGGACGTGACGCGGAGTCCACGGCCGTCCACCGTGACGTCGACGCGCGCCAGGGTGAGCACCGCCAGCCCGGCCAGCACCAGCGGCACGGAGGAGAGGGCGGCGGTCCCCGCATCGAGCGTCGCCGTCTGCGCGCCCGCGACGATCCCGAGCGCGACGACGGCGGCGCCGACGGCCGCGAACCACACGCTCCCGGCGTGCGCGCGCCAGGCGACGCGGGCGGTGGGGGTCACGGGGAGCGACGGCACGTCGTGCGCGGCCACCGGGGATGCGCCGCGCACGAGCGCGACGAACGGGACGCCGGCCGTCAATACCCCGACTCCGAGGATCACGACGGCCCACGCGACGGGCAGGGTCCCGTCGCCGGCCGCGTGCCGGAGGGCGATCACGATCCATCCCGCGGCGAGGCTGCCCGCGACGAGGTCGATGACGGCGACCCACGTGGCCGCGGTGCGCCGGTCGGCCGCGCGCAGGACGACCACGGCCACCGCCACGGCCACGGCGGCGAGGCCGAGGGCGGCCGCGAGCATCGCCCAGGGCGACCCCCACCCGTCGGGCGTCCCGTCGGCGGCGAAGTGCACGGCGATCCGCGCGGGCAGCGACGGCCCGAGCGCGACCGCCGCCACGACGAGGGCGAGCAGGAGGACGACCCCGGGGGCGACGACCACGACGCGGGTCCCGGTCGGCATGGATCGCGTGTCGGTCATCGTGCTCCCTTGATCATGGCGAAGAGGTCGTCGAGCGGGACCCCGAGGGTCTCCGCCTGCTCGCGCAGCTCCTCGACGAGCGTGCGCAGCCGGTCGAACGAGGCGTTGCCCGAGCGGATCACCGTGGCACCGCGACCGCGGCGCAGCTCGATGAGCCCGTCCTCCTGGAGGCTCGCGTACGCGCGCAGGACCGTGTGCATGTTCACCTCGACGGAGGCCGCGAGGTCGCGCGCCGACGGCAGCCGCTCGCCGCTCGCGAGCTCGCCGCGCGCTATCGCGTAGCGGATCTGCGTCGCCACCTGCTCCGCGAGCGACGCCTTCGCCGCAGGATCCACCGTGATGAGCATGTTCGCATTCTATGCGAACAATGCCGTCCAGCGGACGCGGTCGGCGGCACGGCGGGAAGGCCAGCGCCTCGGCCGCCCCGCCGCGGAGGTCGACGTGCCGGGTGGTGGGCACGCCCATGGGTCCTCCCGGATGCGTGCTCGGGATCGCCGGGCGCCGAGGCGGCGGGCTTCCCGACGGCGCGGTCCCGCGGATCCACCACGACGGACGGCGGCTGGCGGCGTGTGGGCACGGCGCTGCGCGGCCTGCCGGCCGCGGCCGTCGCGCCGGAGGCCGGCGACAGCACGGTCGAGGACCTCGGACCCGGCCGGTGCCGCTCCGAGGCCGGATCCCGATCCGGGCACGCCGGTCGCGATCGTCTCGGCGGACGCGACCGGCGTCGGGCGGGAGGCCTCCCGCCCGGGTGCGCTACCGGATCAGACCGTGGCGCAGGACGACGTCGACGCGCAGCACGACGCGCACGTCGAGGAGCAGGACGACGAGGACGACGACGAGCAGGTGGAGCCGAAGGCCATCTCGGAGTAGTCCACGTAGTCCTTCACCTCCAGGGTGTCGATCTCGAAGGCGTCGAGCTCAGCGGCGAGCGATGCGAGGTTGTTCACGGTGGTTTCCTTCTTCCTCATTCACTGTCCCGACGACGCGGACGCGCCGTCGGCGGCGCCGACCGGGAGGTCGGCACGTGGGGTGCCGGCTGCTGCGACGCGTCGTCGGGGCAGGCGGAGCACGATCAGGTACCCGATGCACATCCCGGCCGCGGCTCCGCCGCCCAGCGTCCATGCCTCGCGCATCGACGTCGGCGACAGCGACCACGCGACGATCGCGGCGGCCAGCACCACGACGAGGGCGGCGACGTCGGCCGACCGTCGCAGGGCGATGAGCAGGGCGGCGACGTGGACGCACACGGCGGTCAGGAGGACGGGGAGGACCGCCCACCAGGATCCGGCGGTCAGGGCGACGACGAGGGCGACGACGAGGGCGACGCCCTGCGCGGCGGCGGTGAGCTGGATGGACGCCGCCCCGGCGCGCGAGGGGACGCGCGCCCGCGGGGCTCGGAGCCGGTCGACCGCGACGATGGCCCCGGCGCCCGCGGCCGCCGCCGCGATGCCCCCGAGGGCCCATCGCGGGTCGGGCGCCAGGAGCAGGCAGGCCGCGTACGCGGCGGCGAAGACGGCGAGCGGGGCGGACGCCCCGCGCGGACCGGCGCGCGGGACGCGACGAGCCGGCGACCGCACCGGTCCGGGGCCGCTCATGAGAACGGGTGCGGCAGGTCGCGGCGCCGAGTCGCAGCGGACGGGGCGAGGAGCCGGGCCTGGCGCTCGGGACGCGAGGAGGTGCGCACGCGCTGGGCGTCCCAGCCGAAGTCGAGCTGGGAGAGGGCGGGCGCCAGCGTCATGACCGTCGTCAGCCCGAGCCGCTCCTGGAACGGGGCGGTCTGCACGACGCGGAAGGTCTCCACGCCGGTCCGCGCGAGCGCCCCGACGAGGGCCTCGACGACCTCGCCGGCCGGGACGCCGGCGCGGTCGTCGGCGGACCCGCGCGGATCCGGCACCATGGGCCTCCGTCCTCGCGCGACCTCTCCCGCCACCTCGTCGAGGGGCCGCGCATCCCGCCGGTCGCCGCACACGGCCGCGTACGCCGGATGCGCCCCGGGGACCGCCAGCAACGGGTGGTCCTCGAGGTCGCGCACGAGGAGCGGGTCGTCCCGGAGCTCCCGCACGCGCGCGCTCCTCGCGGCCACCTCGCGCACCCGATCCGGGGCGTAGGCGACGGCCTCGGTGAGCGCACGACGGGCCGCGGTCGCGGCGTCGGGGTGGGCCGCGGCGCCGAAGGCGCGCACGCCGGACGCGACGACCGCGGCCACGAACACCGGGATGCCCCACTCGTCGGGCAGCGCGGCCAGCTCGGTCGACCAGCCGAGGAGCTCGACGCGTGCGAGCATGTCGGCCGTCCCCGGGACCGTCGAGGGCACGACGGGCACGGGCGGGATCCCTCCGTACCAGGCGTTGACGAACGTGTCCCGCTCGACGAGCTCGAGCAGCCCGAACACGGTGGCCTCCTCGACGGTCGATCCCGTGGCGCACCCCGAGGACGTGCCGAGGCTCCAGCGCGGCCCCTCCGGCCTCTGCGCGTAGTAGACCGACTCACGCGGGACCATCACGGTCCCCCCGTCCACGAGCGAGGTGCCCGCGACCCACTCGTGCGGGGAGCGCGCGTCGAAGCGCTCCACGAGGACCCCGTAGGCGGCCTCCGGGTAGAGGTCGAAGTCGAGCGGGGTGATGGCGCGGCCGCCCAAGGACGCCGCCGGTGCGGTGGACGACCCTCCCCGCGCCTGGTGTCCGCCGACGAGCCGTTCGATCCCCTCCACGACGGCGGATCGTCGCGAGGCCGCGAACGACGCATCCTGCCCCGACCAGGTCAGGCGCCGGGCTCCGCGATGCCCCTGCACGGAGGTCGCGCCGGAGGCGGGCGCCAGGGTCGTCCACTCGACGGCGTCGGTGACCGCGGGACCGAGGCGCCCCGCGGCGGGGTCGATGAGCCCCTCCCCCTCCCACTCCCACCCGTCGAGCGAGCGCTCGCGAAGCGACGTGGGGTCGAGGACCCCGGTCCGTGACGACGATCCTCGGCCTCCGGATGCCCCGTCGTCGCGTGCGCGGTCGAACACGGCCCTGCGGGTCAAGCCGGACCGCTGGTCCACCTCCCAGAGCGCCCGGCCCTCCGCGCCCGATCCGACGGCGAAGTCCGCGACCGCCCGGACGACGGATCCCAGGACCGCGCCCACCTCGGCTCCCCCCACGCGCTGCGCGTCGGGGTGCCGGACCATGTCCGCCTGCTCCGCGGGCCGCGCCCGGGACCACAGCTCCGCCATGTCCGCGGTGCCGTCGGCGCCCGGCGACCCCACCACGAGGGTCGACGGCGCGGTCCAGGAGCCCACGTCGCCCGCGGGCGCGGGCGACGTGGCGTGCGCGATGCCGATCACGAGGTCACGAGAGGCGCATGGTGATGCGCGCCACGAGGAACAGCAGCGCACCCACGCCGAGCAGGTACAGGGCCGAGAGCCCGGTCTGCGACCAGTCGCCGATCCCGACGAGCAGGTGCGTGAGGACCTCCCGGATGTGGAACACCGGGGTGAAGGGCGCGACGTCCTGGATCCACTGGGGCAGGAAGGGCAGCGGCATCATGGCGCCCCCGATGACGCCGGCCGCCATCACGACGATGATGGAGAGCATCGTCACGGCGTTGACCGACGGGACGAGGTTGGCGAGGATCACGCCGAGCCCGAAGAACAGGAAGTAGCCGACGGCCACGCCGAGCACCGCGAGCGGCGCGGTCGCGACGAGCGACATCCCGACCCACGGGGTGACGGCGATGACGACCAGGAAGACCGCCTGGACGACGGCCAGCGCACCGCCGACCACGGCCTGGGCGGCGAGGATGTCGCCCGAGCCCACCGGCGCGCTGCGCAGCACGTCGAGCATGCCGTTGTCGCGCCACGACGCGATGTGCTGGGAACCCGAGAACACCGCCACGAACGCGACCCCGAACGCGACGACGTTCGACGCGATCTCGTCGACCGAGTCGCCGCCGGAGGGCGATGGCAGGTCCCCGAGCCCGAGCACGAGGCTCACGAGCAGCCCCGCCGGGAAGACGAAGGTGAAGAAGAGCGTGGCGAAGTCGCGCAGGTCCGCCGTCGCCATCACGCGGGCCAGTGTGGGGATGGTGCGCGGCGGGCGGTTCCGCGTGTCGATGGTGGTGGTCATGCCTCGTAGTTCCGTCCTGTGTAGGCCATGAACGCGTCCTCGAGGGACCCGTCCGTGACGCGTGCGCTGGTGGTGTCCACCCCGGCGGCGGAGAGCTCGGCGAACGCGCGTCCCGTGTCGGCGGTGCGCAGACGCACGCCTCCCGAGTCGACGTCCACGGCCGCGACCGATGCGAGGGCGCCGATCATGTCGGCCTGGTGCACCGCCGCGGGCAGGAGGATCGAGGACTGCGCTCCCGTCTCCGCGACGAGCAGGTGGGGCTCCCGGGTCACCAGGACGCGACCCCGGTCGACGATCGACACGACGTCGCACAGCCGCGACGCCTCCTCGAGGTAGTGGGTGGTGTAGACCGTCGTCATGCCGTCCAGCTCGGACGACCGGAGGAGCTCCACCAGGTTGTGCCTCGCCGTGGGATCGAGGCCGGCGGTCGGCTCGTCGAGGAGCAGCACGCGGGGCTCGTGCACGAGCGCCGAGGCGATGGCGAGCCTCTGCCGCTCCCCTCCGCTGAGCCGCTCCGTGCGCGTCGACGCGTGCCGGCCGAGGTCGAGCACGTCGAGCATGAGGTCGACGCGGTCGCGACGCATGCCGTACATGTCGCTGAGGGCCGTCAGGTGCTCGCGCACGCTCAGCTTGGGGAAGAACGCGGTGCGCTGCGGCTGCACGCCCACCTGGCGGTACAGCTCGGGATCCCTCGGGCGAGGGGCCCTGCCCAGCAGGCGGACGCTGCCGGACGACGGCGCCCGGAAGCCCAGGATGATGTCGAACAGCGTCGACTTGCCCGCGCCGTTCGGCCCGATGATCCCGTGGAAGGATCCGGGCCGCACCTGCAGCTCCACGGACTGGAGGATGGTCTTCCCCTTGATGCTCAGGGAGACGTCGGAGACGGCCACCGCCGAATCGTCGATCGAGGTCACGAGAGTCCTTTCATCAGGGGTGCTGGGGACGACGACCATCGTCCCCAGCACCTGGTGCGGCTGACGACCGGCGTCAGCCGGCGGTCACGCCGTCGCGCAGGAGGAGGTCGACGTGCAGCACGACGTGCAGGTCGAGGAGCAGGACGACGAGGACGACGACGAACAGGTGGAGCCGAAGGCCATCTCGGAGTAGTCCACGTAGTCCTTCACCTCCAGGGTGTCGATCTCGAATGCGTCGAGCTCAGCGGCGAGCGATGCGAGGTTGTTCACGGTGGTTTCCTTCTTCCTCTTCATTTTCCCGACGACGCGGACGCGCGTCAGGTCAGCGCCGGCGCCAGCGCCGACGCTCCGGCCAGCAGCAGCGACACGACCGCCGCCACCAGCAAGAACGGGTACGCGACCACGACGACGCGGGTCACGAGCGGGAGGCCGCGCGGGAGGCCGCGCGGGAGGCCGCGCGGGCGCGCGTACCTGCCGGTGAGCGTGCGGAACGCGACCGCCTGCAGCTGGTCGACCGAGGCCACCACCTCCAGCAGGCGGGTGCCGTCCGTGTTGGGGAGGAACGAGACGGCGAGGCTGACCACCAGCAGGTCCACGAGCAGCGCCGTCGCCGCGGCCACCTCCAGGAACGAGCCGGGCGGGGCCAGGGCGAGCACGACGCAGGGCACGGAGACGAGGGCCATGGAGACGACGGGTCCGCTCGCCACGACCCGGAACCGTCGGCCGCGGGACAGGAGCGCCAGTCCGTCGAGCTGCGTGTTCATCAGCGGGACGACCCCGAGGCGGGTCACGGAGAGCCGTGCCCGACGTCCCGAGAGGGCGCGGAACGTGCCCACGTGCGCCCCCTCGTGGAGCAGCGTGACGCCGCAGCTCCATGCGATCGCGATGGCGAGCGCCGGGAGGATCCCCGTCACGGGCGGCGCGGCCAGCACCGCCGCCCACGCGGTGTCCGCCGACGTCCATCCGACGACGACCGCGACGATGCCCACCGCGGCGAGGAGCACGAGCACCGGCGTCGCCGCCAGGAACCCGAACGGGTTGCGGGCGGATCCGCCGCGCACGGCCCAGACCTCCGACAGGTTGTCGGCGCCCACCGCCGCCCGACGGTCGATCGCGTCGAGCGTCGGCGCCGACATCGCGAAGGGCCGCTCGACGAGGCCGAACGCGAGGAGCCTGTTCACCGTCGCGCCGACGACCTGCTCCGGCAGGGGCAGCCCCTGCCGGGCGATCTCCGCGCCCATCTCCGGCACCGTCCTCGTGCCGTCGACGAGGTCGAGGACCATCCGCTCGCGCAGGCCCACGCGGAGGATGCGCTCCTGGCCGGCCACGGAGACGTCGGTGAGGACCTGCTGGCCGTCCCAGCGAGCCGGCCCCACCTGAGCCCCGGCGGCCAGGCGGGGGCGCCACGCGGCCGCGGCCTGCGGTGCGCCGGCCTCCTGCGTGCCGCTCACGCGTCGGCCCCCATGGCCCGAGCCACCTGGTAGGCGATGAACGCCTCGTCGGAGACCGACACCATCATCCGGTTGTTGGTCATGTGGATGAGGGAATGGCAGAGGGACCACGCCGCCGCGTCCGGGGACTCCGGTGCTCGCCTCCCGTCCTGGTAGTCGAACTCGAGCGCGCCCTCGGCGAACAGGACGTCGAGCTCGTCGCGCGTCGCGAGGTTGACCTCGGCCCAGTCGCGCAGGAGCTCCGGCATGCCCGCGAGGTCCCGGTCGACGATGGGGCCGAGGAGCGGGATGGTCCTGTTGCGCAGCGTGGCCGCCGTGGCGCGGTGCTCGTGCTGGCCCCGCTCCGTCGTGTACGGCGTGTCGTCCGAGTAGCCGGCCGCCCACCTGCGGTGGTACGCGACGAAGAAGTCGGCGACGAGCGCACGATCCCGCAGCAGCGCGCAGGCCGTGACGAAGCTGAGCTGCGTCGCGATGCCGAGCAGGAGACCGCGGACGTCCTGGTTGCCGCGCTCGAGGACCCGTGCGGCCAGCTGCGTGGACGCGACGAAGTGGCGCTCCGAGAGCAGCATCCCCCGCGGACCGCCGTAGCGGTGCGTCTCCCGCTCGTAGGGTCGGCGCTCGATCGTGTTGTTCTCGCGGAACAGCGGGGCACCGGTCTCGTCGAAGTGCTGCGGCCGGTCCTCCTCGCGGAACTCCCCGAGGAAGAGCTGCTCGTAGAACCCGTTGTCGGTGAGCCGCACGGTCGGGTGCATCGACGGCCTGCGCGCGAGGTACGCCTCCACCTCGGGCAGCACGAGCCCGTCCACCTCCGCGTCGCCCGTCCCGGCGCCGACCCGCAGCCGCAGCCGCACGTGGCTGCCCTCGAGCCAGTAGTTGATGTAGAACCAGTCGCGCACCACGCCGGACGAGACCAGGCGCTCCGCGAGGGGGACGAGGCACTCCGTGAGGAGCACGTCCGGGGAGCCGCCGTAGAACACGTGGTAGGCCACCCAGCGGCCGCCCTCGTCGAGGGAGGCGGGCGGCATCCGCCCGGCGACTGCATCGGTGATCGTGCTCATGCTGCGTCCTCTCCTGGGATGTCGACGACGCTGATGCCCAGCATCGCCTCGGTCACGCGCCTCGTCCCGTCGCCGAGGTCGTGGGCGCCCTCGGGCGCGGGGAGCGGCTCCGTCAGCTCCAGCGTCGCGCCCGCTCCGGCGGAGCGCAGCCGGCTCGCGAGGTTCGAGAGGCAGACGATGAGGGCGGCGTCGAGGAGGAACGGCTTGGAGCGACGCGCCGCGCCCTCCGCGAGGACCCGCGCGTAGGAGCGGACGGGGAGGGCGCGGTGCGCCCAGAACCGCTGCCACGCGAGGTTCCCCGCCTGCGTCGTCGGATCCTCAGCGGGAAGATCGGCGGCCCGCAGGAGGACCGCCGCCCGGACGACCACGATCCCGCCGAGCGCCATCCGGGGGCGCACGACGACCGTGCCCTCCTCCGGGAGCGCCTGCAGCAGGTCGGCGGGCTTGGCGCTGATCGTCGCGGACGGGGTGAGCAGCGACAGCGACTGGTGCAGCCGCGGCGTCGCGGCCGGCACGAGGTACCCCGCGTACTCCGGATGGACCACGGTCCCGGTCGCGCGCTCGACCAGCGTCACGCGCCGGGCGCGCTCATCCCACCGCAGCGCGAGCGACTCCAACCGCACCGCCCCCGAGCCGGGCCGGACGGGGTCGCCCGGCACGAGGAGGCGCGTGGACAGCACGGGCTCATGCAGGTTCAGGTTGGAGAACACCGTCCCGCCGCTGATCTCCATGAGGCGCACGCCCGCGGCACCCGCCACGGCCTCGACGTCCGCCATGAGGCCGACCTCGCGGTGCGCGGCGCCGTGCGTGAAGCGCGACAGCGGGAAGCCGATGCCCCCGAAGCAGTCGTTCACGACGGTCACCCCGGTCGCTGCGTCCTGCTGCACGAGCAGGTTCACGTGCCGGTACGCGGCCCGGACGAGGGGCGGACCCGAGAGCAGGTCGTGGAGCTCCTCCCGCAGGTCCACCTCGCGGGCGTCCATCTCCCGCGCGATGTCCGTGCCGACGAGAGGGAGCGTCCGCTGCTGCGCGCGGAGCCGCGCGAGCATCGTGCGCCGCGCCGCCTCGCCGCGCCAGGCTCCGCCCCACCGCAGCCACGGGTCGTCGGCGAGGTCCTCGTCGGCCACCGTGTCGATGCGGTGCTCCTGGAACGACTGCAGCAGCTCGGAGTCCAGCCCGCGGAGGAAGGCGGCCACGTCGTCGACGGGCTCTCCCGCCTCGACGAGGTGGAGGTAGTAGCCGTCGAGCAGCGCCCGCCGGAGGTGGCTCGTGTCCAGCAGGTCGATGAAGCGCACCAGGGCGTCCGCGACGTCGGGCCCGACGTCCAGACCGCGGGCGATGCCGGGGTCGTCCGCGCGGACGACCACGTCCTCGTACACGACCGACCGGGGCAGCCCGGACTCGATGCCCGCCTCCGCGTACAGGTCGGCGACGTGGCCGCGGAGCGCGCGCACGTGCGCGGCGCGCTCCTCGCCCTCCGCGATGCCGGCCAGCTCCCGGGCTGCGTCGCGGTAGGCGGCGAGGAGCCCGGCGAGGCGCGTGCCCCGTGCGCCGCCGGACGCCAGCTGCTCGAGGACGCTCGCGAAGCCGCCCTCGTCGGTGGCGTCGATGGCCAGCGCGGGCGCGACCACGACCCCGAGGCGCATCAGCGTCGTGACGAGCTCGACGGCGCGATCCTCCGGGATGCCGCCCGCGGACACGAGCGCGTCCGCGAGGCCGCGCCACGTGGTCTCCCCGCCGAGCTCGTCGAGCACGTGCTCGACGAGCTTGATGACCCCCTCGGACCGGAGCGTCACGTGGGCCTCGACGCAGGCGGCGTAGTCGTCCCGCGACTCGACGTCGGTGAAGGTCCAGGTCGCGCGGTCCACGGAGGTCGTCTCCGGCAGGCGCCGGAGGTAGGGGCTCATGCGCACGCGGAAGCCGCCGACGAGATCCGGCTGCGCGGACGTGACCGCGAGGACGTGCGCGAGCGGGTAGACCGACCACGTGGTCCGCGATCCGGGCGGCGCGGCGGGGCTGCCCACCGCCCCCGCGTCGGGGAAGGCCACCGGGCCCAGCGTCGAGAAGGGGGTCGTCTTGGCGGCCGCGCGCAGCACGTACGACATGACGGACCGCTCCACGCGCTTGCCGCGCTTGTCGACGCTGCGGCCCGTGTCGAGGGCCTGGGCGTAGCGCGTGCGCTCGGCGACCAGCTCGGGCGCGGAGAGCGCCACCCCGCGGACGAAGCCGGGATCGGACGCGTGTCCGCGCAGGAGGTCCCGCTGGGCACGCAGGGTGTCCGCGAAGCGATCGCGGTGCGCGCGGTCGTGCGAGAGCCACGACCGGACGTCGGCCGCATCGGCGCCGAGGAGCGCCTCGAGCCCGGCGGTCCCCGCCGCGCCGACGACCGCGAGGCTCCGCTCGACCGCCTCCGCGTCGCGCTGGAAGAGCGCGCGTCGCAGGGCGACCAGGGGACGGGCGTCCTCCCCCGCAGAGCGGCGGTGCGCGATCTCGGCGTGCAGGCGGGCGCTGAGCGCGTCCTGACGGTCGGCGATGCGTCGGAGGGAGGCCCAGAACGCGCCGAAGCTCGCGCGGTGGGCGGCATCGTCGAGCTCGTCCACCACGGAGACCGGGAGCCCGCCGAGACGGAGCTGCCAGCGGGCGTCGAAGACCACGCCTGCGGCGGTCACGGTCGCGCCCCCTCGAGGACGCGGGCATGGACGCGGCCGGAGGCCGGCGCGTCCACGCCCAGCATGATCATGAGCATGGGCGACATGCCGTCGTCGAGGCCCGCGTGCTCCGAGTGCGCGGCCACGTCGAAGCCGAGCGCCGTGCCCGTCGCCACGCCGAGCCGGCCCGCGCGGGTGAGCAGGGCTTGGCACGCGGCGCCGATGACGGCGTTCGTGCGGCGGTAGCCGCGCACGCCGGAGGCGGCGGAGGCCGGCACCACGTCACCGCACAGCAGGACCGTGCACGCCGCGAGGCGGCCCATGTAGTTGCGCAGGAAGTAGGTGCTCTCGAGGAAGGCGGAGTGGTCGCCGTCGCGGAGGCGCCGCAGGCCGTCCCCCTCGTCCAGGTAGAGACCCGCGTCGAGCCCCTCGACCCGGTCGGCGTACACGAGGTGGGCGGTGCGGGTCGGGCGCGGACTGCCTCCGGCGACGGCCTCCGCGGCTCGGCGGCCCTCGTCGAGGAGCTCCCGCAGCGCGGCGAGGGGGATGGTCCCCTGGCCGAACCGGCCGAAGCTCGTCTCGCGCTCCGCGAGCTCGCGCCATGCGCGTGCCCGCTCCGCCCGGGCCGGCGACGGCACGACGCAGCGGACGAGCTCCCGTGCCGAGCGGTCGGGCGCCTCGGCGGCCATGTCCCGCTGGAGGGCCGCCGTCGTGGGGAACCGCACGGGGCGGACGTCGCGGCTGTGCGCGGGGAGGGCGGCGGGCGCGGGGGTGGCCGCCTCGCGGCCGGCGGGCACGCTGCCCGCGACGACGCGTCCCCACGGCTGCACCGCGTAGACCCCGCGATCGTCGGCGCGTATGCCGAGCAGGTCCGCGATGGCCGTCTCGTCCACCTCCATGTCGAGCGAGCCTGCGACGTCGTCACCGAGGAGCTCCCGCTCCGCGCCGAAGAAGGTGCCCACGTCCATGGAGGTGGCCTGGTAGGCGAAGTCGCTGTACTTGAAGGACGACCGCCAGTAGTCGATGGTCAGCACGAGGTACGCGACCGCCCGATCCGGGTAGCCCTGGATGCGCCGCAGCTCCTCCGTGCGATCGTGCCGCTGGAGCGTCTCCCACCCGTTCGCCACCGCGCTGTAGTGGTGGACGCCGGGCGGCAGGTCCTCGTCGCCGCCGTGGACGAGGTAGGCGTCGACGCAGTACCTGCCTCCTCCGGATGCGGCGCCGCGGCCCCACTTGACGGAGCCCGCGCGCGCATGGACCTCGGGCCGGTCGTTGAGGTTGACCGAGATGCGCGCCGCCACCGTCCCGTACGCGGCGTGGCAGACGTCGGCGACGGCCCTGCTGACCGGCACGGGCCGGTCCCCGAGCAGACCCGCCCCGAGGGTCAGGGGAGCGACGAGGCGGAGGGGCGCGGTGCGGTGGTCGGTGACGGTGAGGGGCGCGTTCGCCCAGTCCGCGTGCCACGTGTCGTCGGGCATGCCCACCCGGGCCCGGTCGATGATCAGACGGGCGTACCTGGTGGCGGCGTCCCCGACGGGGACGTCCGACCAGTCCGTGTTCGGCGACACGTCTCTCCTGTCTGTCACGGGAAGGGGTGGGGGTGGGGGTGGATGCGGAGGTCCGTGGGAGCGAGGCCCTGCTCGACCAGCCACGCACGGCACCGGTCCGCGAGGCGCGGCATGCGCAGGGCGCGCTGGTCCGCCCACCCGAAGTCGAGCGGCAGGAGGCCGGGGACGACGACCTTGGAGCACGCCAGCAGGTGCCTGCGGGAGAGAGCGCTGCCGACGTCCACCGCGATCGGGGCGACTCCGGCCCGGGCGGCCGCGTCGACGACGATGCGCAGGTCCGAGGCGACGCCCTCCCCCGCGCCCGCGTCGCGGCGGAGGTCGGCGAGCGCGACCGGCGGCCGGTCGTCGGCGGTGGCGCCGGCGGACGAGCGGGAGTCGCCGCGGGCCCAGCGCGTCAGCCGGGGCCGGGCCTCCGGGAGGCCGTACAGGTCGGCGTGGTCCTCCACGGCGCGGACGAGTCCGGGATCCTCCAGCATGGCCAGGAGCTCGGGCCGCCTCTGCGCGGCACGGTCCTCGACGACCGTGAAGTCGGACGCGACCTCGACGATCGCGGACCGGAGGGCCCGCTCCGGATCCGGATGCGCGCCCGCTCCCAGGCAGACGCCGCCGGAAGCCGTGTCGCAGACGGCGATGACGGTGGGGACCTCGACGCCCACCGTGGCGTCCACGAACCGCACGCGGCGTCCGACGAGGCGCAGCCGACGCAGGTAGGCGAGCGACTCCTGGTCGCGGATGGTGTCCGCGTCGATCTCGCGCAGCGGGAGGTCGCCGTGCCAGGCGAGCAGGAACGCGTCCCGCTCGACGACCTCGAGGAGCCCGAACAGCCGCGCCTCGTCGTCGTAGCCGCCCACGGCGCATCCGCTGGACGAGTCCTGCACGTACACCGGGTCGGCGACGCGCGCCTCGTAGTGCACGGTGCGGGTCGGGAGCGCCGCGGCGGCTCCGCTGACGAGGTCGACACCGCGCGTCCACGCGGTGATGACCGGGTGCGGGATGCGCCACGACGCCGGGTCGAGACCGAAGTCGCCCGGCTGCACGAGGCGCACGTCCGCCGGGACGTCGGTCAGGACGTCCTCCGGATCCGGCTCGGCGCAGCAGACGCGCTCGATGCCCTCCGCTAGGCCGACGTGGGCGGAGCGCGCGTACGAGTCGCAGTGCCCACCCCATGCGCGGACGAACGCCCCGTGGTCCCCGTGCTGCACGACGAAGCCGCTGACCTTGGACGTGACCAGCGAGCCGAGGTCGGGCGAGAGGCTCGCGGAGAGCACGCCGGTCACCGGGTTGCACAGGTCGCTCTCCCGCCTCCCCTCGCCGAAGCTCGCCGCCAGGTCCCGCGCGCGGTAGCCGGCGGGATCCGGCTCGGGCACGTCGACGGACGCGGGCGACGCCGACGGGGCGTGGGGGCAGTGGGCGCGGCACACCACGTCGCCGTGGCGGACCCCGACGTCGTGGCGCCCGACCGCGACGTAGCCGCCGTCGCGAGCGGGCGACGCGAACGCGTCGAGGAAGGCGCGGAAGAACGGGTGCTCGGCGTCCGCGTCGACCGCCCGCCGGCTCGTCGAGGAGCTGCGGAGGTGGAAGCCGTCCATCTCGGCGAGCCGGACGCGGGCGCACTCGAGGCAGTCGCCCTCCCGGGCGACGAGGGCGTAGCGGTCGGCGATCAGGACGTCCACGTCGGCACCCCTCCGACGACCACCGCGGTGGCCGCGACGAGACCGGCGGCCACGAGGAGCGGCGCCTCGAGGAGGCCGACGGCCACCTCCGCCCGCCGCGCGGCGCCGGTGCCGTCCCCGCCGACCAGCGCGCGCGGATCCACCCCGCTCCAGAGGCGCATGGACGCGGTCTCAGGCGCGAGGTGCCCGTGCTGTCGTTGGGCGACCACCTCCGATGCGGCGGACACCGCTGCCGACACCGGGCTCGCCCCCACCGCCGCGTGCCAGACGACCAGGCCGTCCCGCTCCTCGTGGGCGACCGCGACGTGCAGCTCGCCGTGCCCGTCGACCTCGACCGAGCCCAGGTGCACGCAGGAGATCCCGGGCGCGATGTCGCGGATGAACGTGCTGGCGGCGTCGTCGGCGCGGAGCGGGAAGACCGTGCCCGACGGCCGGCGCACGGCGTCCAGGAGGAGCGCCTCCGCGACCGCCCCGTCGACCGCGCGGTCGACCGCGGCCTCCGCGGTGAGGGCGACGGCCACCGCCGCGGCCGATCGGTCGTGGCGGCCGTCGGAGTTCGCACGGGAGCGCCGGAAGACCGCTCCGGCCGGGACCTCCGCGATGCTGCCGTCCCCCGTGGTCGCGAGCGCGACGCGTCCCGTCGCCGGCTCGAGCTCGGCGACGAGGTCCTCGTAGCACCGGGCCACGGCCTCCATCCGGGCGTCCGCGGCGGTCCACATGCTGGATGACGCGCGTCGCGCGCCGCTCGTCGTGACGGCGACCCCGACCTTCATGGGGAGCTGCGTCAGATCGGCGTCGTCGAACCCCGTCACGGGCATCGTGATCGGACCCACGGCCTCGCGCCACGCGTCGTACTCGTCGGCGCGGGAGTCCCGGAGCGACGGGACACGCGGCCGGCGGGCCGGATCCGAGGCGGATGGACGCAGCGGCACGACGATCGCGCGCCCGCGTTGGGTGGACGGCACGACGCGGTGCGACGCCGTCTCCCCGGTCACGGAGTCCAGCGAGACGGCACCGGTCGCCGTCTCCGCCGGCAGCGCGCCCGTGAGCCCCTTGAACACCTCGTACGACAGCAGGGCGCCCATCATCCGCTGCACGGGGACGGACGCGGCGCGACCGACGAGAGGAGCGTGGCCGTGATCGGCCGACACGAGCATGCGGTGCAGCCCCGCGAGCGCCCCCGCCTCCTCCAACGCGGCGACGGCATCGGTCCAGTCGGGCCCCTCGGCCGCGCCGGGAGCCCACCGGTGAGGCAGCGCCCACAGCCGTCCCGCGCCCGGCACCACGAGGAGCAGCCGGGATGCCTCCAGCGACGCGCCTCGGCGACGGAACCAGGAGTACGACCGCGCGGTGGGCATCACGATCACGTGCTCGGCCTGCGCGAGCGCCTCGTCGGAGTCGGGCGACGACGGATCGGCGATGGCGTGCACGTCGCGATGGCCGTTGGCCCGGAGGTTCTCCGCGACGGCGTCCACGAGCGGTCCGTCCCCGACGAGGTGCACGGGAGCGTCCCGGAGTCGGCGGAACGCGGCGTGCGGCGCGTCGACGTACTGCGCGAGGAACGATATCTGCTCAGCGTGCTCGGCACGGTCGCGCTCGTCGACCACCTCGACGTCGCCGGCGGAGATCCACCGGAGGAATCCGCGCTCGGAGAGGTGCCCGAGCAGGCCGTCCACCACGGGCCAATGACGCGGCCCCGCGGCGGTGCGCAATTCCTCCCGGGAAAGGGATCCGTCGAGCAGGGGCACGATGCGCTCGAAGAGCCGGAATACACCGGCACCGGAGAGCTGGAACGCCGGACCGGTGGACGAGAACTGGATTCCGGAATCCACCGGCGCATAGAAGGTGTCCTTGCGCAGGAATGGCCGGCTGCTGTCCTCGACCCCGGTCGAGCCCGACACCGGAGCAGACGAAGTGCTGATCATGTCCGTCATGTCGCCCCCCTCAGAACGTCGGGGGCCCACGCGGTCGACGTCGGCGTCGACATGGGCGGAGGCGTGCGACGCCCTCCCGCTGCCTCAGATGCTACGCAGTGGAGCGCGAGGCAGTCCACCCCCCGAAATAGCCGCACCTCGATTCCCCATTTCCTCCCCTCCGGCCTTGATGGAATCGCCGCATTGCGCTAATCTCGCGCGTCGGGAATCAGACGGGAAGAGCTCGCGCCCCCGCGCGAGGGCATTCCTGCGACCATTCGCGTCGCGTGGGCCGTCCGCCTCGCGCGCATGGACGCGCGTGTCCCGCGCGCCCTACGCCGACTCGCGCACCACCAGCTGGTGCCGCACCGTGCGGACCACCTCGGGGCCCGAGCCCGGCAGGTCACCGGCGATCATCGCGACCGCCAGGTCGAGCGCGTGGCGGGCGAGCTCGTCGAGGTCCACCGCGAGGGTCGTGAGGGTGGGCGCGAGCAGGCGGCCGATCGACAGGCCGTCGATGCCGGCCACGCGCACGTCGCCCGGCACGTCGACGCCCGCGCGGCGGCAGGCGGAGAGCACGCCGAGGGCGCACACGTCGTTGAAGGCGACGATCGCGTCGACGGTGCGCGGACGGGCCACGATGCGCTCGGTCGCCTCCGCCGCCGCCTCCGCGGTGGGCGCGGACGCCCGCACCACGGACGCCGCCATGCCGCGCGCCGCGAAGGCGTCCACGAGGAGCGCGGCGCGCGCGCTGGGGCCCGCGGCGACCGCGGCGTCGAGGACGACCGGATGCGCGACGCCCGCCGCGCGCAGGTGGTCGGCGAGCGCGTCGATCGCGTCGGACGGATCCAGGAGGACGGCGGCGCGCAGGGGCTCGGCGTGCGGATCCAGCTCCACGACCGGCACGGAGCCGAGCCGCGCGATCCACTCGGCCGCGCGGTACCCGAGGGTCCCGATCACGGCGTCGGTCTGCGCGCCGAGCGCCTCCACCATGCGGTCGGAGTCGGCGGCGAGGCCCACGTCGGCGAGCGACACGTTCCAGCCGCGGGCCGCCGCGACGCGCACGACCGCGGACGCGAGCTCGGGCGACCACGGGTTCCGCAGGTCGTCGACCACGAGGCCGAGCTGGTGGTCGCCGCCCGTCACGAGCCCGCGGCCGAAGCGCGACGGCCGGTACGCGAGCGCGTCGGCCGCGTCGAGCACGCGGCGCTTGGTCGCCTCGCTGATGCCCGGCATGCCGTTCATCGCGCGCGTCACGGTCTGGCGGGAGACCCCGGCGGCGGCCGCGACGTCGTGGATCGTGGCGCGGCCGGCGGGGTCCCGGGCGGGCTCCCGGCCGGTCGCGCCCGCTCCGCTCAGCCGCGCAGGTCCAGCCACGCCACCTGCTCCGGGGTGAGCTCGACCGACAGGCCGCGCATCGAGGAGCGCACCTCGGAGATGGTGCGCGGCCCGAACAGCGGGAAGGTCGGGAACGGCTGCGCGAGCACGTAGGCCAGGGCGATCGCCGTGGCCTGCACGCCGTGCTCAGCCGCGAGCTCCTCGGCGCGGCGGAGGCGCTCGAAGTTGTCGTCGCCGTAGTAGCAGCGCACGAGCTCCGGATCGCTCAGGTCGTCCGGGCGGGCACGGCCGGTGAAGAAGCCGCGCGCCTGCGACGACCACGGCAGCAGCGGGACCTGCCGCTCCTCGAGCCAGGCCTTGGACGCCGGATCCGTGACGTGGACGCACCCGGCCCACGGCACGTCGTACGCCTCGGCCAGGCCGAAGTGGTCGCTCAGCGCCTGGAAGCCCGCGCGGCCGTTCGCCTTCGCGTACGCCTGCGCCTCGTCGAAGCGCTCGGGCGTCCAGTTGGAGACGCCGTAGGAGCGGATCCGCCCGGCGCGCTGGTGCTCGTCCATCACGTCGACGAACTCCCCCACCGGCACCTCGGGATTGTCGCGGTGCATGAGGTAGATGTCGGCGTAGTCGCTGCCCTGCCGGTCCAGGCTCTCGAGCAGCTGGCTCGTGAGGGACTCCGGGTCGCAGTGCGGGGTGTGCGCGCCCTTGGTGATGACGACGAGGTCCTCGCGGATGCCGCGGTTCCGGATCCACCGGCCGAGTCGGCCCTCGTGAACGCCGCCGCCGTAGATGTAGCCCGTGTCGAAGGCGTTGCCGCCCTGCTCGACGAAGTGGTCGAAGATCGCGGACGCGTGCGCGAGGTCCGGCTGGTTGTCGACGCCCATCACGAGGCGCGACATGCGCTTGCCGACGCCGGGGATCTCGCCGTAGAGCATGGGGCTGTCGTCGCGCACGCGGAGGGGCCGGCCGGAGACGGTGGGGATGTCGGCGTCCTCGGACTCGAACGGGTAGCGGAGCCCCAGCGCGGCGCGCCAGCGGTCGAGCGTGCGGGCGGTGGCGAGGGTCTCGTCGAGCGTCATCTGCGCCGCCTCGCCGAGGCCGGCCGCGAGCGCGTCGGACGTGGCGTCGGCCTCGATGGCGTACGGCTTCGCCCCCGCGAAGCTCAGCGTGCGCGGCTCCTCGCCGACGACGGACACCTCGATGGTGGGCTCCGCGCCGAGGGTCCACGGGTCCGCCAGGTGGATGCGGCCCCTCGAGCCGAGGATCGTGAGCGCCTGCGGCTCGTCGAGGGCCACGCCCGTGCGGAGCGTCGCGGTAATCCCCGCCTGCCCGGCGCCGCCGCGGTAGGTGGCACGCGCGACCGACCACTCGTCGACGCCGGTCGGGCCCACGGTGCCGTCGACCTCGAGCGTGAGCGGCTCGGCGACGGCGATCCCGGTCGCGGCCTGCACGACGGCGGCCGCGGCGGTGACCGTGTAGCCGCCGACGTCGAGGATCCCGCCGCCCGCGGTCGCGGTGTCGTACAGGCGGCCGGTGCGGGATCCGGTGCGGAAGGAGAAGGACGCGTCGACGTGGGCGACCTCGCCGATGACGCCCTCGCGCACCAGCTCGAGGAGCGCCGCGGTCTGCGGGTGGAAGCGGTACATGTACGCCTCGACGAGAGGGAGGCCGGCCTCGCGGGCCGCGTCGACGAGCGCCATCGCGGTGCCGTGGCTGACGGCGAGCGGCTTCTCGCAGAGCACGGCCTTGCCGGACTCGAGCGCGCGGATCACGAGGTCGGCGTGGCCGGTGTGCACGGTGGAGATGTAGACGGCGTCGACGTCGGGATCCGCGAGGACGGCGTCGTAGTCGGCGCCCGTGACGTCGGCGAAGCCGTGCTCGACCGCCTCCGTCGCGAAGGCCGAGGCGCGCTCGGCGCTCGAGCTGCCGGCGGCGACGAGGCGGGCGCCGCGCTCGCTCGCGGGGAGCTGCGCGAGGAACCGGCGGGCGATGGATCCCGGGCCGAGGACCGCCCAGCCGGGCGAGGTCGGGGTGGTCGAGGTGGGGTCGGTCATGGTGGTGCCCTTCGCGGCGTCGTCGGCGTGAACGTTCACGACGACGCTACGGGGCGCGGTGATCCGAGGTCAAGGATCGTCGGGAGTTCGACCCGTGAACGTTCACGAGCGGCGGGCTCGGGAGCGGATCCGCGCGGGTGTGCGGAGCGGGCCCGCGCGGCGCGGCGCCGGCGCTGGCGTCCGCTCGCGCGTGAGGCGGCAGGGGGCGCACCCCACGGGGACGCGCCCGGCCCGTCCCGCGTCGCGCCGTGCATCCGCGCGGCGTCCGCACCCCGCACCCCCAGAGATGGAGAACCCATGCGCATCCCCCACCGCGAACGCCCGGCGAGGAGCGGCGCGAGCCGTCGTCGGCCCGTACGCTCCCGCCTCCTCGCCCTCGTCGCCGCGCTCGCGGCGGTCGTCGCGCTCGGCGCCGTCGGCACCGCCCCGGCCAACGCCGAGCCCGGCGACCGCTTCACCCTCCCGGTGATCGCGGGCTCCAAGATCGACTCGTCGAACGGCACCTGCACGGTCGGCGCCGTCTTCGTCGCCCGCCGCTGGTACCTCATGCTCACGCCGTACCAGAGGGCGACCCGCTACATCCTCACGGCCGCGCACTGCGGGCCGATGTACTCGACCGTCCACGTCGGCGCCGCGGCCATCGGCACGGTCGACTGGATCTCGCCCCACCGGTCGGACATCGAGCTGATCCGCGTCTCGCCCCAGCCGGACGAGCGGACGCTGTACTGCCGCTCGCACCACTCCTCGCCGGCGTTCTGCAGCCCCATCCAGACGTACACGCCGCGCGCGAACGGCCAGGTCTTCATGCCGAGCCGCGGTCGCGTCGGACGGCAGCCGATCCAGGGCACGGCCGAGCCCACCGGCCGGTTCTGCACGTCCGGGTTCGTGAGCGGGGTCAGGTGCACCTACCACCCGGTGAGCCTCCCCCGCGGCGTGCAGACGCGGTGGCGGCACGTCTCCGCGGGAGAGACGGACGAGCACGACGCCTTCGCCGGCGGCGACTCCGGCGCTCCGGTGGTGTCGTACGGGCACCAGCTGCTCGGGATCGTCTCCGGCAAGACGGAGAACAACCAGTACCTGCTCTACACGTCGATCGACCAGGTGCTCGCGGAGCTGCCGGCGTACGTGCTGGCGCCCCCGAGCTGATCCGTCACCGGTGGTCGGCGGACGTCCGCCGGCCACCGGCCCGGTCGTCGGCAGCCTCCGGCGCGTCCAGGGTGACCCACCCCTCGTCGATGCGGTAGCCGAGCGCGGTGCCCGCCGCGATGATCGCCGCGTTCTCCCGGGATCCGCCGGTTCGGAACGTCTCGATGCCGGCGTCCCGCAGCGCGAGGACGGACGCGGCCTTCACGGCACGACCGAGCCCCTGGGAGCGGTGCGCGGGCGCGACCACCGTCACGTCCGTCTCGGCGCGGGCGCCCGGCACGTCCACGTCGAGGACCGTCAGGGCGACGAGTCGCCCGTCCGCGTCCAGCGCCCCGAACGCCCGCCTCGCCGGGGTGCCCGCGAGCGTGGTCCCCGGGGTGAAGGGCGCGTGCCGCGTGGCGGGGCCGCCCGGGTAGTCGTCGATCGTGGCGGCGTCGAGCTCGAGGATCCGGTCCCGGTCGTCCGACCCGAGCTCGCGGATCCGCAGGCCGGGCGCGATGCCGGCCACGCGCGCGCGGAGGTCCGCCTCGTCGACGCGCCGGGCGTCGAGCTGCGCGCCCCACGACCGGGCGGACACGACCCACCCGTCCGAGAGGAGCCCGGCCAGCCGCGCGTCGTCGGACCGGAGGATGACGGGGTCGGGGCTCATGCCCCGAGCCTGGCATGGGTGCGCGTCGGGACCGATGCGGTGCTCGAGCGGCAGCGACACCCGACGGGCGCAGGTCGACTGAGCGCGGGATCCGCCGCCCCGTCACGCCGGGAACCGCACCCCCGTCAGCTCCTCCGACAGCGCCCAGATGCGGCGCGCGTCGGCCTCGACCGCGACGCGCGAGAACGGCGGCAGGTCGGTCGGGGAGCCGCCCAGGTGGCCCGGACCGCGCGGGCCGTACATGCGCGCGCCCGCATCGGGGGCCGTCGCGGCGACGAGCGCCGGCAGGTACGCGGTGTCGACCGTGCCGACGAGGATCCCGAGCCGCGACAGCAGCCGGATCGTCCGCACGTCGAGCCCGTCGCGGGACCGGCCCGTCTCCGTGCGCGCCGCGAGGAGGCTGGTCGGCGCGACGCCCGGGTGCGCGAGGGCGCTCGTGATCCCCCACCCGCCCGCCGCGCTCCGCCGCTGGAGCTCGAGGCCGAAGAGCCCGAACGCGATCTTCGACGAGCTGTACGCGCGCATCGCGTTGTAGCGGCGCTCCCACTGGAGGTCGTCCCACGCGACAGCGCCGGAAGTCGCGGCGACGCTCACCTGCGAGACGACGCGCGCGGATCCCGCCCGCAGCAGCGGCAGCAGCCGGCCGACGAGCGCGACGTGGCCGAGGTGGTTGGTGCCGATCTGCAGCTCGAAGCCGTCGGCGGTGGTGCGGCGCTCGGGCGGCGTCATGACGCCGGCGTTCGCGACGAGGAGGTGGAGGGGCGCGCCCTCGTCCGCGAGCCGGGCAGCGAGCGCCTCGACCGACGCGAGCGACGCGAGGTCGAGGTCGTGCAGCGCGACGCGGGCGGCGGGGTGGCGCTCGCGGATCCTGGCCACGGCGGCCTCGCCCTTGCGGCGGTCGCGCACGGGCAGCAGCACCTCGGCGCCCGCGCCGGCGAGCCGGGTGGCGAGCGCGAGGCCGATGCCGTCGCTGCCTCCCGTGACGAGGGCGCGGCGGCCGGTGAGGTCGGGGACGGGGACGTCGATGGGGCGACGGGGCATGGCGGAACCTCCTGGTGGCGGCGACGCAGGGGCTCCGCGTCGGCTGCTCCGAGCCTGGGCGCCGGGCCGTCCGGCAACCAGGGCGCGTCGAGACGTGGATCGGCGGGTCCTGGCTGCGCCCGCCCGGCCCCGGGAGGATGGACGGGACACAGGAGGACGCATGCGCCAGATGGATCCCGCGGGGCTCGCCGAGTTCCTCCGCCGACGCCGCGAGGCGCTCCAGCCCGAGGACGTCGGGCTCCCCCGCACCGCCCGTCGCCGCACGAGCGGGCTCCGGCGCGAGGAGGTGGCGGCCCTCTCCAGCATGTCGGCCGACTACTACGCGCGCATCGAGCGCGGCAGCAGCCCGCAGCCGTCCGAGCAGATGCTCGCGGCGATCGCGCACGGCCTGCACCTCACGGTCGACGAGCGCGATCACCTGTTCCTCCTCGCCGGCCACCAGCCGGCGGCGCGCGGCGGATCCGGCGACCACGTGGGCCCCGGCCTCCAGCGGATCCTCGACCGGCTCGTCGACACCCCCGCCGAGGTGGTGACGGAGCTCGGCGAGACGCTCATGCAGACGCCGATGGGCGTCGCGCTCACGGGCGACACCGCGCACATCACCGGGCCGGAGCGGAGCATGGGGTACCGGTGGTTCGCGGATCCCGCCAGCCGCCGCCTCTTCGCCGCGGAGGACCACGCGGCCCTCGGGCGGCTGTGGGTGTCGGGGCTGCGCGAGGTCGCGACGAAGCGGGGCCCCGGATCCCGCGCCGCCCGCTACGTGGAGCTGCTGCTGCCGCGGAGCGCCGAGTTCCGCGAGCTGTGGGGGGCGCACGAGGTGGGCCTGCGGCCCGGCGCCGTGAAGCGCTTCGAGCACCCGGAGCTCGGCCGGCTGGAGCTCTCGTGCCAGACCCTCACGGATCCGGAGCAGGCGCACCACCTCCTCGTCTACACGGCCGCGCCGGGCTCCGAGAGCCACGAGAAGCTGCGGCTGCTGGGGGTGATCGGGGCGCAGCGGATGGGGTGAGGTGCCCCCTCCCTCAGACGACCGCGGGCACCGGCGCGGGAGGCACGAGACGGACGCATCGGATCACCCGCCGACCGCGATCCCCTCCCGCCGCACCGCATCCACGAGCAGGGCCTCGACCGCGTCGACCGCGCGGAGCAGCTCGGCCGGTTCCGCCCCGAGCCCCGCCACGATCGCGTCGACCCCGCGGAGACCCGCGCGGGTCAGCAGCTGCTTCTCGTTGGTGACCCACTCGGCGCGGTGCGCGAGGATCGCGTGCGCCGCCTGGCACGACGCCTCCGCGAGGAGCCCGGCGCACTGGGCGACCCGGCCGTGGCGGGCGTGGCCCTCGCGGGCGTAGTGCAGCGTCAGCGCCGGGCGCGCAGGGCGTCGGGGTCGAAGGACCCGCGGTAGTGGACGGCCATGTCCCAGTCGCTGCCGGGGCGGGAGGCGCCCTGCGCGCGCGATCCGCCGAGCGCCACGCCCCGCACGCCCGGCACCGCGGCGAGCACGTCGGCCACGTGCTCGAGGAACGCGGCGTCGTCGAGCCCGAGGACGGGACCCGCGTCGGCGGGGTCCGTCACGCCCGCCCCGCCACGCTCCGCCACGACCGGATCCCGCCGCGCAGGCTCACCGCGTCGCGCCCGGCCTCGCGGAGCGCCGCCGCGGCCGCCCGCGAGCGCACGCCCGAGGCGCAGTAGACGATGACGCGGTCGGTGGTCTCCCCCGGCACCGCGCCCGGGTCCACCGTGACGATGCGCACCGGCACCGCGACGTGGCCGGGGATGGAGTCGACGAGGCGCTCGTCGGGCTCGCGCACGTCGAGGAGGACGACCTGCTCGTCGGAGGCGAGGATCCGCTCCACCTCCTCCGCGTCGAGCTCGGTGCCGTCGGTGGCCGCGCCCACGCCGCAGAACAGGTCGTAGTCGGCGAGCGCTGTGACCCGCTGGCGGCCCTTCGCGCGCTTCACGCCGATGGTGCGGCTGGTGCCGGCGAGCGCGTCGAGCACGACGACCCGGCCGATCAGCGGCGTCCCCGCTCCCGTGACGAGCTTGATGACCTCGGTCGCCATGAGCGCCCCGACCGTGCCGCACACCGCGCCGAACACGCCCGCCTCCTCGCAGGAGAGCACGGCGCCGTCGGCCGGCGGCTCCGGGAACACGTCGCGGTAGTCGATGCCGCGGCCATCGGGCGCGGCATCCCAGAAGACGGTGACCTGCGCGTCCCACCGGTACACGGATCCCCACACGCACGGCACGCCGACGAGCGCGGCGGCGTCGCTGATGAGGTACCGCGTGGCGAAGTTGTCGGTGGCGTCGACGACCACGTCGTATCCGCCGAGGATCCGGAGGGCGTTGTCGTTGGTGAGCCGCTCGGCGTGCTCCACGACCTCGATGCCGGGGTCGGTGCGGTGCACGGAATCCGCCGCTGACGAGGTCTTCGGCCGGCCGACGTCGGGCGTGCCGTGGATGGTCTGGCGCTGGAGGTTGGAGAGGTCCACAGCATCGTCGTCTACGATTCCGAGGGTCCCGATCCCCGCTGCGGCCAAGTACTGCAGCACCGGGGAGCCCAGTCCGCCCGCGCCGATCACGAGCACGCGCGCCTGGTCGATGCGGGACTGACCCCCCATCCCGATGCCGGGAAGGGCGAGGTGCCGGGAGTGCCGTTCGCGCCGCTCGTGCGCATCCTGCCCGGAGCCATGACCACCCAGGCCCCGCCCTCCGGGGTGCGTGCCGTCCAGATCGACGAGCGGCAGAGACGACCCCATGACAGACCTCCGTACGGACGGCGGACGCGGACCCGCGTCGACCGGACCCAGCGTACGACGGCCCGCCGACGGTCCCCGCGGCGGGCGTCCCTCGGGCCCCCTCGGCCGCTTCCACCACCGCCGCTGGGGCGACGCCTGGCTCATCGGGCTCCTCGGCTTCCTGCTCGCGCTCCCCCTCGCCGGCGCGCCCTCCGTCTGGTACGACGAGGCCGCCACCGTGATCTCCGCCACCCGCGGCTGGGACGACCTCCTCCGTGAGCTCAGCACGGTCGACGCCGTCCACGGCCTCTACTACGCGGGCATGAAGGTGTGGTTCGAGCTGGTCGGCTACTCCCCCACCTCGCTCCGGTTCCCGAGCGCCGTGTTCATCGGCCTCGCCGCGGCGGGCGTGGTGCTGCTCACCCGCACGGTCTCCACGCGCGCGACGGGCGTCGTCGCGGGGCTGGCCTTCGTCGTGATCCCGCGCTCGGCCTGGATGGGCACGGAGGGCCGATCCTTCGCGCTCGGCACCCTGATCGCCGTCGCGCTCACCATCACGCTGGTGCTCGCGGCCCGCCGGGCCGGCGCGCGCTGGCAGGTGCAGGCCAGGTGGTGGGCGCTCTACGGGCTGCTCGCGTGGCTCGGCGCGTCCACGTTCGTGTACCTGGCGCTGCTCGTCGGCGCGCACGGCGTCGTGATCCTCTGGGCCATCGCCTCCGCGCGCGCCGGCCGCCGCAGCCGGCGCCCCATGGTCGTGTCGCTGCTCGGCTGGGCGCTCGCCTCGATCACGGCAGGTCTGCTGTCGCTGCCGCTCGTGCGCGTGGTGACGGAGCAGTCGGGCCAGGTCGGGTGGATCAAGCCCATCGGCCCGAACACCGTCCTGCAGGTGCTCTCGACGCAGCTCTTCTACCAGAACGACGTCTTCGGCTTCCTCGCCTGGGCGCTGGCGCTCGTGGGCCTCGCGCTGCTGGTGCGCCGCGGGATCCGCCTGGTGCGCGCCCGCCGCGCGTCGCGCGTGGAGCCGGAGGGCGCCCTCGCCGAGTACGAGTCGGCGTACCTCCACGCCGGGTGGTCGCCGACGATCCTGCAGCTCGCGGTCGTCTGGTGCGTCGTGCCGACGCTGCTGCTCATCGGCGCATCCACGCTCATGTCGCCGCTGTACTCGCCGCGCTACATGGCGTACACGGCGCCCGCCTTCGCGATGCTCATGGCGGTCGGGATCCTCGCACTGAAGTGGAAGCCGCTCGTCGCCGCGGTGACGGCCGTGCTCGTGGCGCTCTCGGTGATGCAGCTCGTGCACGACCGCACGACCACCCGGAAGGCCGACTCCGACTGGGCCGCCATCGCGCGGATCGTGTCCGAGGAGCGCGCGCAGGAGGCGCCCGGCACCACGGAGGCCGTGATCTTCGGTCCCGTGCGCCGGCACCCGAAGGCCACCTCGCGCATCGTCGCGTACTCCTACCCCGACGCGTTCCGCGGCATGGACGACATCCTGCTGCGCACCCCGCCCGGCGACACCGACGGCCTCTGGGAGGAGACGTACCCGCTGGCCGACCGCGTCGACGAGGTCGACGGCGCCGACGTGGTCTGGCTGGTCACGAGCGACAAGCAGGACATCCGGGACGACGTGGCTGAGGCCCTCACCCCGCGCGGCTTCGCCAAGACCGACGACTGGCACGTGATGAACGCGAACGTCGAGCGGTACGAGCGGGTCGCCGCGGGCTGATCCGGGCGCGTCTCACATGGCGTCCTGCCACTCGCCGATCGTCCGGACCACGAGGTCGAGGTGCGACTCGAGCAGGAAGTGCCCGCCGTCGACCAGCTCGATGCGCGCGTGCGGCGCATCCCGACGGAACGCCTCCGCTCCCGCCGCCGCGAAGATCTCGTCGTTCCGTCCCCAGATCGCGAGCAGCGGCACCCGGGACTCCCGGAGCCACGCGTGCACCGCGGGGTACAGCTCCCGGTTGGTCGCGTAGTCGCGGAAGAGCGCGAGCTGCACGTCGTCCTGGCCCGGCCGGGCGAGGAGCGCGAGGTCGTGCTCCCAGGCGTCCGGATCCACCACCGACGGGTCCGGCACGCCGTGCGTGTACTGCCACTCGACCGCCGCGCGACCGAGGGCCGGGCGGAGGGCGTCGCGCGTGGCGTCGGTGCGCTCGGCGGCGTCGGCCCAGATCGGATCCCAGAACGACGGCACGAAGCCCTCCTCGTAGGCGTTCCCGTTCTGCGTGATGACGCCCGTGACCGCGGCCGGATCGGCGAGCGCCAGGCGCCAGCCGACGGGGGCGCCGTAGTCCTGCACGTAGATCGCGTACCGGGACACCCCGATGGCGGCGAGGAAGCGGCCGGTCATGTCGGCGAGCGCGGCGAACGTGCACTCGACGTCGTCGACGGACGGCGCCGACGAGCGCCCGAACCCGAGGTGATCCGGCGCGATGACACGGAAGCGGCCCGCGAGCGCGGGGATCAGGTGCCGGAACATGTGCGAGCTCGACGGGTAGCCGTGCAGGAGCAGGAGCACGGGCGCGTCGACCGGTCCGGCCTCGCGCCAGAAGACGTCGAGCCCGTCGATCGAGACGGTGCGGTGGTGGACGGTGGCCATGGCTAACCCCTTTGAGTTGTTTTGGTGGTTAGCAGGACGGTAGCATGGATCCATCGCGCCACCCGGGCGCGGAGGATCGAGGAGCGGTGGACCGCGACGAGGAGCTGCTGCTGGCCGTGCTGAACAGCGCGCCGGTGGTCGACGCACGGCGCGAGGACCGACTGTCTGGCGCATCCGGCCGCCAGCTCGCGCGCACCTGGGGCGGCACCGGCACCGCCGCCGAGCTCGAGCGACTCCGGCGCGCACGCGATGCGATCCAGGCCGTCGTCCGCGGGGGCGGCGCGGCACCCGCCGCCGTCGAGGAGCTCGCGGCCGTCGTCGACGGTGCGGTGCGCACGCCGCGCGTGTCCGCCGACGGCGTGGCCTGGGAGCTCTCCGCGCCCCGCGACGATCGGCTCCCGGTGGAGGCCGTGCTCGCCTGGTCGAGCGTCGCCGCCCGGCTGCCCGGCCGCCTCCGCCCGTGCGCGAACGACGAGTGCGAGCTGTTCCTCGTCGACCACAGCCGCCCGGGCACGGCGAGGTGGTGCTCCATGTCCACGTGCGGCAACCGGATGAAGGCGCGCGCGCACGCCCAGCGGACGCGCTGATCCGGGCACCGGCCGGGCGCCGGCCTCGCGGCCGGCACCGGCTCGAGCACGCACGAGGGGCCCGGCGCCGTGGCGTCGGGCCCCTCGTGGTGGAGCGGGCGGATCATGTGCGGTCCCCGACCGGACCGACGGTGACGTCAGCCCGCTCGGGCGCCGCGGGGACGATCAGCGGAGCGGGATGCTGCCCGCGAACCGCGCGGTGGCCTGCAGCGTGGTGACGTCCTTCGACTGGACCACGTGGTAGTCGAGCTCCCGGTGACCGGCGGCGTCCTTCGTGATGACGGGGTTCGAGAAGTCGGTCGTCAGCGACCAGTCGCCCGTGCCGTCCACGTGCACGCGCTTGGAGACGGTGGCGAAGCCGGCCGCCCCGCGGTTGGAGTACAGCGGGTCCTTGGTGACCTGGTACGTGACGACCACGGTCTGGTCGGGGACGCCGGTGCCGCGGAAGGCGACGCACTTGGTCGTGCCGACGCAGGTTGCCCGCTGCGACACCTGGACGGTGAGCTGGTCCGTTCCGTCGTCGGGTCCCGTGAGGCGGACGGGTGCCGGCAACGCGACGCGGGCGTTCGGATCCGCGGACGCTGCCGGAGCGCGGTGGGCGACGGACGTGGCCGCGTGCGGGGCGGCGTGGGCGGTGGTGGGCGCGGCGAGTCCGAGGGACAGGCCGCCGGTGAGGGCGATGGCGGCCGCGGCCGCGGTGCGGATGACGATGTGCATGGATCCTCCAGGGTGTGCGGATGGGGGGACGAGCGGATGCGTACGGGGAGGCTAGGCGAGCCGCCGCTCCCCGCGTCCGGCGTGCTCACAGGCACGCCCGCGTCCCCGCGTCCCCGCGTCCCCGCGTCCCCGCGTCCCCGCGTCCCCGCGTCCCCGCGTCCCCGCGTCCCCGCGTCCCCGCGTCCCGGCGTCCCGGCGTCCCGGCGTCCGCGGGCGGCGGACCGCCCGCCGCTCAGGCCCCGGTGCGGTGACCCTCGCCCACCCCGGTCCCGCGCCCCTCGTCGCCCGCATCCGCCGCCCGCGCCGCCCGCGGCCGCAGCTCGCTGACCAGCGTGCCGGCGACGATGAGCGCCGCGCCGAGGATCGCCAGCGCGGGCAGCCGCTCACCCGCCACGCGACCGACGACGCCCGCCCAGACCGGCTCGCCCGCGTAGATGATCGTCGCGCGCGTGGGCGAGACGGAGCGCTGCGCCCAGTTCATCGTGAGCTGGATGAGGCAGCTGCTCGCCCCCAGCGCCAGCGCCGCCACGAGCCACACCCACGAGAACGCCGGGATCGCCTCGCCCGCCACGGGCATGCACACGAGGGCGAGGGCGCCGGCCACGAGGAGCTGCACCACGGTCACCCGCCCCACGTCGACGCGACCCGCGAAGAGGCCGATGAGGATGATCTCCGCGGCGATCGGGAGCGTGCTGACGAGCGTCGCCAGCTCCCCCGTCCCCAACGCCACGCCCTCCTGCGGACCCGCGACGAGCAGCAGCCCGACGAACGCGAGCGCCACCCCGACCAGGGCGAGAGCGCTCGGCCGCCTCCGGAACGCGGCCCACTGGAGCAGCGGCACGAGCGGCACGTAGAGCGCGGTGATGAAGGCCGACGTGCTGCTCGGGATGGTCTGCAGGCCGTACGTCTGGAGGCCGTAGCCGAGGAAGATCATGACGCCGATGGCCGCGCCCGCGCCGAGGTCGACCCGGCGCATGCCGCCGAGCGTCCGCCGGAAGACGATGGCGCTGATCAGCCCGGCCGCGAGGAAGCGCAGCCCCACGAAGAAGAGCGGCCCGCTGTGCTCCATCGCCACGTGCACCGCGAGGAACGTGCCGCCCCAGATCGCCGTGATGCCGATGAGCGCCCACTCGGGGCGCGTCGGCCGGACGGCGCGGGGCAGCATCGTGCGCATGGGGTGGAGCGGGCCGGCTCAGCCGGTGATGATGCGGGCGCCGTGCACGGGCCCCGTGGCGCGGATGACCGTGAGGCGGGCGGCGCTCAGCGCGATCTGCAGCTCGAGCGCGCTGTCGAGGTCGGCCGCGAGGAACGCGACCGTAGGCCCGGATCCCGAGACGATGCCCGCGAGCGCGCCGTTCTCCTCGCCGAGCTGCAGCACCTCGCCGAGGCCGGGCGCGAGGTGGAGGGCGGGCGCCTGGAGGTCGTTGTGGAGGACCTCGGCGAGCATGTGCGGATCCCCCGCCCGCAGCGCCTGCAGCACGCCCGAGTCGACCTGCGGGACCTGCTGGGCCGGGAAGATGTCCTGCGCGTGGCGCTCGCGGTGCTTGTCGAGCTCGCCGTAGACGTCGGGCGTGGAGACGCCGAACTCGGCGATGGCGAGCACCCACTGGAAGGTGCCCTTGGCGAGAGCGGGGCTGAGCCGGTCGCCGCGGCCGGTGCCGATGGCGGTGCCGCCGGCGAGCGCGAACGGCACGTCGGCGCCGAGCTCCGCGCCGAGGGCGAGCAGCTGGTCGCGGGTGCGCTCGGTGCCCCAGAGCGCGTCGCAGGCGAGGAGGGTGGCCGCGGCGTCCGCGGATCCCCCGCCCATGCCGCCCGCGATGGGCACGTTCTTCTCGATCCGCAGGTGCACGCCGCCGCGGTAGCCGGTGCTCCGGGCGAGGAGCCGGGCCGCGCGCACGGCGAGGTTGTCGGCGCCGACCGTGAGGTGCGACGTGTCGATGGATCCGCCGAACTCGACCGAGAACCCGTCCGCCTTCGTGGCCCACACGTCCTCGTACAGGCTCACCGCCTGGTAGGCCGTGGCGACGTCGTGGTAGCCGTCCTCCTGGAGGGCGCCGACCGTGAGCGAGACGTTGATCTTGCCGGGGGCCCGCGCGTGCACCACGTCGGAGGTGGTGGCCGCGGAGGTCATGTGCTCCAACCTAGCGGAGGCTGGGAGCCTCTCCGTCACCCTCCCGATCGGCCCAGGCACGGGCCACGCGGAGGTAGTCGTCGACGCCCAGCTGCTCGCCCCGCGAAGTGGGGGCGACCCCTCCGGCCTCCAGGAGCGCGGACGCCGCCTCGCTCCCGCCGAGCAGCTCGGCGAGCGCCTGGCGCAGCATCTTGCGGCGCTGCTGGAAGGCCGCGTCGACGATCCGGAACGTGCGGACGCGCAGCTCCTCCGAGGCGTACGGCTCCGCGTGCCGCTCGAACGCGACGAGGACGGAGTCGACGTTCGGCACCGGCCAGAACACCTGGCGGCTGACCTGGCCGGCCGTGCGCCACGCGCCGTACCAGGCCGCCTTGACGCTCGGGGATCCGTAGACCTTGGAGCCCGGCGCCGCGGCGATGCGGTGGCCGACCTCGGCCTGCACCATGACGACGCCCGTGCGGATCGACGGGAAGTGCTCGAGCAGGTGCAGCAGCACGGGCACGGAGACGTTGTAGGGCAGGTTCGCGACGAGCGCGGTGGGATCCCCGGGCAGCTCGGCGACGCGCAGCGCGTCCTCGTGTACCACGGTGAGCGCGGCGTCCGGCTGGTACAGGCCCACGGTGATGGGCAGCTGCTCGGCGAGCCGGCCGTCGATCTCCACCGCGACGACGCTCGCGCCGGTCTCCAGGAGGCCGAGGGTGAGGGATCCGAGGCCGGGCCCGACCTCGACCACGTGCGTGCCGGCCTCGACGCCCGCGACCCGGACGATGCGGCGCACGGTGTTCGCGTCGATGACGAAGTTCTGGCCGAGCTTCTTGGTGGGCGCGACGCCGAGCAGCTCGGCGAGGTCGCGGATCTCGGCGGGGCCGAGGAGCGTGGGCGCCGCGGCGGGAGCGGGCGCGGCGGGTGCCGTCTCGTCGCTCACGCGCGGCCCGCCGGGTCGACCTCGGCGGGGTCCTTGGCCGGCGACGTGACGGGCTCGTCGTCCCAGCGCCCGTAGACGAGCTCCGTGTTGGAGGAGATCTGCGCGGCGAGCATCGACACGTCGGTGCCGAGGTGCGCGGCCATCGCGCGGAGGGTGTGCGGGATGAGGTACGGCGCGTTCGGCCGGCCGCGGAACGGCACGGGCGTGAGGAACGGCGCATCCGTCTCCACCAGCAGCAGCGAGCGCGGCGCGAAGGCGAGCGCCTCGCGCAGGTCGACCGCGTTCTTGAAGGTGACCGTGCCGGAGAACGACATGTACCAGCCGTTCTCGGCGCAGATCCGGGCGAGGTCCTCATCTCCCGAGAAGCAGTGGAAGACGGTGCGCTCGGGGGCGCCGACGCGCAGCAGCGTGGAGACGACCTCGTCGTGCGCGTCGCGGTCGTGGATCTGGAGGGCGATGCCGCGCTCCTTGGCGATGCGGATGTGCTCCTCGAACGAGCGCTGCTGGGCCGCGCGGCCCTCCTCGCCCGTGCGGAAGAAGTCGAGGCCGGTCTCGCCGACGGCGCGCACGCGCGGGCGTCCGGCCAGCTCGTGGATCTCGGCCAGCGCGTCGTCGAGCGTGCCCGCCTCCTCGTAGACCGGGGCCTCGTTCGGGTGGATCGCGACGGCCGCGAGCATGCGCGGCTCGTGCGCGGCGGTCTCGGCCGACCAGCGGGAGGTCTCGAGGTCGCCGCCCACCTGGATCACGCCGCGGACGCCGACCGAGCTCGCGCGGTCGAGGTGCTCGGTGAAGTCGATGGGCGACTCGCCGTCCGCGATCTCGAGGTGCGTGTGGTTGTCGTAGACGGGGACCGTCAGCGCCTCGGGCAGCGGCGGGTACGTGAGGTCGCGCGTCTGGCCGTGGACCGCGGTGGTGTCGCGCTGGCGCACGTAGTTCGAATCGGGCATCGCGCTCACTCTACCGACGGGCGGGTGCCGCACCCGGACGGGCCGCGGCACCCGGACGGCGGGCGACGGGCTCAGGCGGCGGGCGTCGCCGGCTCCTGCTCGATGCGCGGGAACAGCGGCGCCTCGAGCGGGGTGACGGTGCCGGATCCGGTCCACTCGTCGGCGAGGTCGATGCGCTGCTGGCCGACCGTGCCGGTGCCGCCGAGCGCGGTCCAGAGCTTGGCGGTGGCGCCGGGAAGCACGGGCGCGAGCAGCACGGCGAGCGTGCCGAGCCCGCGGACCGCCGTGTGGAGCACGGTCTCGAGGCGCGCGCGGTCCTCGTCCCTCTTCGCGAGGGCCCAGGGCTCCTGGCTCGTGATGTAGCCGTTGAGCTCGTCGACGAGGGTCCACACGGCGGCGAGCGCCTCGTGGATCGCGAGCCGCTCGATGGCCTCGTCGGCGGTGGAGACGGCGGCGCGCGCGACGGACAGCACGCGCTCGTCGGCCTCGGTGGTCTCGTTCGCCTCGGGGATCCGGCCGTCGAAGTAGCGGCCGACCATGGCGATCACGCGGGAGGAGAGGTTGCCGAAGCCGTTGGCGAGCTCGGCCTGGTACCGGGCGCTGAGGTCCTCCCAGCTGAACGAGCCGTCCTGCCCGAAGGCGAAGGCGCGCATGAAGTGGTAGCGGAACGCGTCGATGCCGAAGGTGTCGGTGATGGTCTGCGGCACGATGCCCGTGAGCTTCGACTTCGACATCTTCTCGCCGCCGACGAGCAGCCAGCCGTGGCCGAAGACGCGACGGGGCGGCTCCTCGCCGAGCGCCATGAGCATGGCGGGCCAGATGACCGCGTGGAACCGGAGGATGTCCTTGCCCACCAGGTGCGTGGCGGGCCAGCGGCGGCGGAACTTCTCGTCGTCGACGCCGTAGCCGATGGCCGTGACGTAGTTCATGAGCGCCTCGAACCACACGTAGACGACGTGGCTCTCGTCCCACGGGATGGGGATGCCCCAGTCGAAGCTGGAGCGCGAGATCGACAGGTCCTCGAGTCCCCGGCGGACGAACGAGAGGATCTCGTTGCGGGCGCTCTCCGGCTGGATGAAGTCGGGGCGCTCCTCGTAGAACGCGAGGAGCCGCTCGCCGAAGTCGCTCATGCGGAAGAAGTAGTTCTTCTCCTCCAGCAGCTCGACGGGCTTCGAGTGGATGGCGCAGACGAGCTGGCCCTCGAACGGACCCGTGCCCTCGAGGAGGTCGGACGGCTGCTTGTACTCCTCGCAGCCGACGCAGTAGTAGCCCTTGTACTCGCCCGTGTAGATGTACCCGGCGTCGTGCAGGCGCTGCAGGAAGACCTTGACGGACTCCTCGTGGCGGGCGTCGGTGGTGCGGATGAAGTCGTCGTTGGAGATGTCGACGGCCTCCAGCAGCGGCTGCCAGCTCTCCGTGACGAGGCGGTCGGCCCAGGCCTGCGGGGTGGTCTCGTGCGCGGTGGCGGTGCGGAGGATCTTCTGCCCGTGCTCGTCGGTGCCCGTGAGGAACCAGGTGTCGTCGCCGCGCTGGCGGTGCCAGCGGGCGAGGACGTCGGCGGCGACCTCGGTGTACGCGTGCCCGATGTGCGGGACGTCGTTCACGTAGAAGATCGGCGTGGTGATGTAGAAGGGCTCGCCGCGGGACATGGGCTCCATCCTAACGATCGGCGGGAGCGCTCCCGGCCGTGTGACCGGGGCCGGCGGGCGGGTGGCCGAGCGGCTCCGGCGGCGGTCAGGACAGGTGGCGCTCGGCGGGTCCGTCGTACTCGGAGAGCGGCCGGATCAGCGAGTTCGCCGCCCGCTGCTCCACGATGTGCGCGGTCCAGCCGACCACGCGCGCGGCGACGAACAGCGGCGTGAACGCGCGGGTCTCGAAGCCGAGGAGCGCGTAGGCGGGGCCGGACGGGTAGTCGAGGTTGGGCAGGATCCCCGTGCGCTCGGCCATGCCGCGCTCGAGCGCGTCGTACAGCTCCATCGTGCGGCGGGCGGAGTCCCCCGCCTCGCCGCCGGCCTCCACGCGCACGGCGACGAGTTCGTCGAGCGCCTGCTTCATGGTGGGCACGCGCGAGTCGCCCGCGCGGTAGACGCGGTGGCCGAAGCCCATGACCTTGCGCTTCGCGGCGAGCGCCTCGTCGAGCCAGGCCTCCACGCGCGACGCGTCGCCGATCTCGTCGAGCGTCTCGAGCACGGCCTCGTTCGCGCCGCCGTGCAGCCGGCCCTTGAGCGCGCCGATCGCGCCCGTGACCGCGGAGTGCAGGTCGGCGAGGGTCGAGGTGATGACGCGGGCCGTGAAGGTGGACGCGTTGAAGGAGTGCTCGGCGTACAGGATCAGCGAGACCTCCATGGCCTTCGCGTCGGCCTCGGTGGGGCGCTCGCCGTGCACCATGAGGAGCAGGTTCTCGGCGAGGCCGAGGTCGTCGCGCGGCTCGACCGGGGCGAGGCCCTGGCGGCGGCGCTGGTCGTAGGCGATGAGGACGGGGATCTGGGCGAGGAGCCGCACGGATCGCTCGAGGTCCGCGTCGGCCGAGTGGTCGTCGGGCGTCGGATCCGCGGCGCCGATCGCGCTGACCGCGGTGCGCAGCACGTCCATGGGGTGCGCGTCGACGGGCAGCGCGTCGACGATCCGCAGCACGGCCTCGGCGGGCTGCCGCTCCGCGCGCTCCTGGGCCTCGAAGTGCGCGAGCTCCTCGTCGGTCGGCAGCTCGCCGTGCCAGAGGAGGTACGCGACCTGCTCGAAGGAGCACTCGGCCGCGAGCTCCTGCACCGGGTACCCGCGGTAGAGGAGGGAGTTGGTGGCCGGCTCGACCTTGCTGATGCGGGTCGTGTCGACCACTACCCCGGCGAGGCCCTTGCGGATGTCGGTCATGGTGCTCCTTCGCGGCATGCCGCACCCGCTGTGGTGGGGCGGATCGGGTCGCCTCGGGGTGCGATCGTCACTGTATCGGGGCGGGTGGCGCGGGGGCGAGGGTCGTCGGCGACCGCGGACCCCGCACGCCGGGGCGAGGTGGGGAGGGGTCGAGGCTGACGGGCGCCTCCATGCGCCGGACGCCGCGGGATCCGCTCGGTAGCCTCTCGATCAGGCGCACCCGAGGCGCCGCCCGCGCAGCCGCGCCGACCCGGAGGACGCCATGCCCGAGAGCAACGACCACGCCGATCCCGCCGCCGACACCGCGACCGAGCCCGACCGCTACGACGTGGCGGTCATCGGCGCCGGCCCCGCGGGAACCGCCGCCGCCCTCCGCGCGGCCGAGCTGGGCGCGTCCGTCGTGGTGCTCGAGGCCGGCCGCGTCGGCGGCACGTGCGTCAACACCGGGTGCGTGCCCACGCGCGTGCTCGCGAAGACCGCGCGGCTCGTCCGCGAGGTGCGGTCCGCGGGAGAGAACGGGATCGGCGTGGGCGAGCCGACCCCGCACTGGCCGTCGATCGTCGCGCGCGTGCACGAGCAGGTCGACCGCGTGCGCTCGCTCAAGGACGAGGCCGCGCGGTTCGAGGCGGCGGGCGTGACGCTGGTCCACGAGGGCCGCGCGCGCTTCGTCGACGACCGCACGCTCGAGCTCGACAGCGGCCGGCGGATCACCGCGGGCTCCATCATCGTGTGCGTCGGCGGCCACTCGCGCCGCCTGCCCGTGCCCGGCGCGGAGCTCGCGACCGTGCCCGAGGACGTGCTCGCGCTGCCCGAGATCCCCCGGCGGCTGGCGGTCATCGGCGCGGGCAACACGGGCGCGCAGCTCGTGACCGTGTTCCGCTCGTTCGGCTCCGAGGTCACGCTGCTCGACGTCGCGCCGCGCGTGCTCACCGCGTCGGACGAGGCGATCTCCGAGGCCGTGTCCGAGGCGTTCCGCGCGCAGGGCGTGCGCGTGCACACGGGCATCGACACGGTGACGGGGCTGACGAGGACGGGCGACGGATCCATCACCCTGCTCTGGCGCGACGGCGACCGCCCGCAGTCCTCCAGCTTCGACGCGGTGATCATGGCCACCGGCTGGCCCGCCGACGTCGAGGACCTGGGGCTCGAGCACGCAGGGCTGGAGGTGGAGCGCTCGGCGATCCCGGTCGACCGCTACCTCCGCACGCGCGTGCCGCACATCCTCGCGGTGGGCGACGCCAACGGCAAGGACATGCTCGTGCAGGCGGCGCAGTCGGAGGGCGAGGCCGCGGCCGAGAACGCGGTGCTGGGCGTCAACCGGCGGATCCCGCTGCAGCTCCTCCCGGCCGGCGGCTTCACCGACCCCGACTACGCGGGCGTCGGCCTCACGCAGGCGGAGGCGCGCGAGCGCGACGAGGCGTGCGTGGTCGCCCGGGTGCCGTTCGCCGAGGTGGACCGCGCCGTGATCGACGACCGCGAGGCCGGCTTCCTGCTGCTCATCGCCGACCGTCGCCGCGAGCTGATCCTCGGCGCGCACGCCGTGGGCGAGAACGCGGTCGAGGTGATCCAGTCGGTCACCACCGCGATGGCCGCGGGCGTCGACGTCGCGACCCTCGCGCACGTGCGGTTCGCGTACCCGACGTACAGCGCCATCATCGGGATCGCGGCGCGCCGGCTCCTGCAGGAGGACGACCGCGCGGGCGAGCTCGACTGAGGCGACGGTCGGTCGTGCGTGGTCGGATGGATCCATGACCGCGCTCATCGTCACCGCCCACCCCGACCCCGACTCCCTCACCCACGAGGTCGCCCGCCGTCTCGAGGCCGCGCTCGGCGGATCCGGCGTCACGACCGCGCACCTCGCGCAGGAGGGCTTCGACCCGGTCTTCGGGATGGCCGACCGGCGGACGTACGCCGGCGACGCGCCAGCCCCCGCGGACGTCGTCGCCGAGCAGGCGCGCCTCGACGCCGTGGACCACGTCGTGCTCGTCTTCCCCGTGTGGTGGTGGTCGATGCCGGCGCTGCTCAAGGGCTGGATCGACCGCACCTTCATCGGCGGCTGGGCGTTCGACATCGACGACGACGGGCGCATCGACAAGCGGCTCCAGCGCCTCACCGTGCACCTCGTGCCCGTCTCCGGCTTCGGCCGCGCGTCCTTCGCGCGGCACGGGTACCTCTCCGCGTTCCAGACGCAGATCGGCCACGGGATCCTCGACTACTGCGGCGCGCGCCACGGCGCCCTGGCCTTCGTGCACGACTCCGAGTCGGGCGACCGGGACGCCGTGGGCGCCGAGGTCGAGCGGGCCGTGGCCGAGGTCGTCGCGGCGGTCGGCTGACCCCGCGGGCCCTCCTCCGCACCCGTCGCCCCGCGTCGCCTAGCGTCGGGGCATGACCGCCACCGCCGATCCGCTCCCCGACCGACCGCGCGACGCCTCCGGCTCCCGTCCCGATGCCGCCGGAGTCGTGATCCGCGCCGCCGGCGCCGCGGACATGCCGGCGGTGGCGGAGCTGCGCTGGCGGTGGTCCGTCGACGAGGGCGGCGTGGCGCCGGCGACGGATCCCGCGGGCTACGTCGCCGCGACCGCGGCCTTCGCCGCCGCGCACCCGCGCTCGCACCGGTGCCACGTCGCCGAGAGGGACGGCGTCGTCGTGGGCCTGGCCTGGCTCGCGCTCACGGATCGGCCGCCCACGCCGGACGACCTGAGCCGCGTCGCGGGCGACGTCCAGTCCGTCTACGTCATCCCCGAGCTGCGCGGGTCCGGGACCGGCTCCCGGCTGGTGGCGGCGCTGCTCGACGACGCCCGCGCCGCGGGCTGCCGCTACGTGCGCGTGCACTCGAGCCCGCGCGCGATCCCCCTCTACGCGCGAGCGGGGTTCGCGGTCGACGAGACATACCGCGTCGTCCGGCTCTGACGCGCGCTCAGATCCCGTCGTCGATCCCCGCCATGTCGAGCACGAAGCGGTAGCGCACGTCGTTGCGGCGGAGCCGGTCCATCGCCGTGCCCACCTCGGCGGCGGGCATCACCTCCACGTCGGCGGTGATCCCGTGCTCGCCGCAGAAGTCGAGCAGGTCCTGCGTCGCGGGACGCCCTGCGCTGCCGGAGGACGCGAGACGACGGCGGCCCGTGAGCAGGTCCATCGCCTGGACACCCAGCGGGCCCAGGAAGCCGAGCACGCAGAGCGTGCCGTCGAGGTCGAGCACGCGGAGGTACGGGCCGAGGTCGTGCGCGACGGACACCGTGTCGAGCACGAGGTCGAGGGTGGACCCGGCCCGGGCCATCGCCTCGGCGTCCGTGGAGACGACCACCCGCGCGGCGCCCAGGCGCTCGGCATCCGCGGCTTTGGCCGCGCTCGTCGTGAAGACGGTCACCTCCGCGCCGAGCGCCCGCCCCAGCCGCACCGCGAGATGGCCGAGACCGCCGAGGCCGACGACGCCGAGGCGCGTGCCGGGTCCGACGCCGGCTGCCCGCAGCGGCTCCCAGACCGTGACGCCCGCGCACATGAGCGGCGCGACGGCGGCCGGATCCAGGGACGCCGGGCGCCGGTAGACGAAGGGCTCCCGGACCACGTAGCGGCCGGACCAGCCTCCGCGCGTCGTGGATCCGTCGACGCGGTCGCGGCCGCCGTAGGTGAGGGTGGGGAACTCGACGCACATGTTCTCGTGGCCGGCGCGGCACATGGCGCAGACGCCGCACGAGTCGACGATGTTGCCGACCGCGACCGAGTCGCCGGGCGCGAAGGCCGTGACGGCGCATCCGACGGCCACCACCTCCCCCACGAACTCGTGGCCGGGGACGAGCGCGTCGTCGCGACCGTGCTGGTCGAGGGCGTGCAGGTCGGAGAAGCAGACGCCGCAGTGGGTGACGCGGACGTCGACGTCGTCGGGTCGGAGGTCGCGGCGCGCGATCGGCGTCGGGCGGACGGGCTGGCCGGAAGCCGGGGACAGGAGGGCTGTGGTGCGCATGCGCCCAACCTACCTACTGGTTGGTAGGTCTGTACAGTGGCCGCATGACCGCCCCCGCCGTCCGCACGCGCCAGCGCATCCTCGACGCCGCGACGGAGGAGTTCGCCGCCCGCGGCATCGCCGGGGCACGCGTCGACCGCATCGCCGCGGCGTCCGGCATGAGCAAGCCCATGCTGTACTCGCACTTCGGCGCCAAGGACCGGCTCTTCGACGCGGTGTTCGCCGAGCACGTGATCGCGAACGGCGACCGCGTCCCCTTCACGGCCGACGACCTCCCGGGCTACGCGGCCCGCCTCTACGACGACTACCTCCAGGATCCCGCGCTCGCCCGCTTGGTGATGTGGAAGCGCCTCGAGCGCGACGGCACCGGATACCTCTACCCGGGCCTCGAGGAGCACGACGCGACGCACGTCCGCGACATCGCCGCCGCCCAGTCCGCCGGCCGGATCCGCTCGGACCTCGACCCCGACGACGTGTGGACCCTGCTCATCGCGACCGCCGCGAGCTGGGCGCAGGTCTCGATCACGACGGTCGCGACCGACGACGACGCCGCGGACCTGCACGCGCGACGGCGCGGAGCGCTCGCGGCCTACGTCCGGGACGGGCTCTGCGCGGGCGGGGCGACGGCGGGCTGATCCGGGTCAGCGGCTCCGCTGCCGCTACGGACGGACGGCCGCCCGACGCGCGCGGCTCCGCTCGACCCCCGTCATCACGAGGTACAGCGTCGTCCAGAGCACGAGGCCCGTGGCGAGGAAGATCCCGACGACCGCGAGCACGCCGCCCGGGGTGTCCACCGGGAACCAGCCGCTGAGGAGGAGCGCGGGGAGGACGGTCACGAGCATGAGCGCGAAGTGGGCGGCCGACTGGCGCGGGAGGCTCCAGCCCGGCACCTGGTAGAGCAGCGAGCCGGCTGCGGTCGCGGCGACGATGACGCCGACCGCGACCGTCGAGCGCCCGTCCGCGGTCTGGCCGCCCGCGAGGAGGTAGGCGCCGATCGCGGACATGACGACCAACGGGATCCCGCCGAGGAGCGCGGCGCGCAGGAGCAGGCGCGGGCGGCGTGCGGGCCTCGTGGCGACCTCGGATCGTGCGCGTGCCATGGCTCTCCCTCGTCCTCCCCATCCGACCATGGCAGCGGCCGGATCGCACTCTCCGAAACGGGGTCACCCGTGTGCGGATGCACGTGCGCCGCCCGCATGTGCATCCCCGGGGGCGCCCGCCGATGCCCCCGGCTAGCATCACCGGATGCCCGCGCAACCCGCCGCCCGATCCGGCGGGGCGCGTGCGGTCTCCCGGGCCGGGCACATGCTCACGTCGGTCGTGATGGGGGTCCTGCTGGCCGTCCTCGCGCTGGGCCTCGCGCTCGACGGGTCCCTCCACGACCACGACTAGGGATCACGCCCCGCCGCGGTTCCCCTCCAGCGTGAAGGTGAAGACGTCCTCGTCGAAGGCGCTGTAGCCCGCGTAGTCGAGGAGCTCGTAGAGGCGCGCACGGGTCTGCATCTCGGGCACCTTCGAGGCGAGCGTGCCCTCCTCGAGGATCGCGTCGAGGCCGCGCTCGGCCGCGCCCATCGCGAGGCGGAGGAGCGAGACCGGGTAGATGACGATGTCGACGCCCACGTCGCGGAGCTGGGAGGTGGTGAACAGCTCGCTCTTCCCGAACTCGGTCATGTTGGCGAGGATCGGCACGTCGACCGCGGCGCGCATCGCCTCGAACTCGGCGAGGTCGGCCATCGCCTCGGGGAAGATCGCGTCGGCTCCGGCGTCGACGAGCGCGCGCGCCCGGTCGACCGCGGCGGCCATCCCGTCGACGCCGCGCACGTCGGTGCGGGCCATGACCAGCAGGTCCGGGTCGCGGCGGGCGTCGACGGCCGCGCGGATCCGCTTGAGGGCCGTCGACTCGTCCACCACCTGCTTGCCGTCGAGGTGGCCGCAGCGCTTGGGGTTCACCTGGTCCTCGATGTGGAGGCCCGCGACGCCGGCGTCCTCGAGCATCTGCACGGTGCGCGCGACGTTCATCGGCTCGCCGAAGCCCGTGTCCGCGTCCACGAGGCACGGCAGGTCCGTGACGCGCGCGATCTGCTGCGAGCGCCCGGCCACCTCGGTGAGCGTGGTGAGGCCGATGTCCGGCAGGCCGAGGTCCGCCGAGAGCACGGCGCCGGAGATGTAGACGCCGTCCATGCCCTTGTCCTGGATGAGGCGGGCCGACAGCGGGTTGAACGCGCCGGGCATCCGGAGCAGCTCGCCCGACGCGAGCCGGTCGCGGAACGCGCGGCGCTTGGCGGCGGAGGTGAGGGTGGAGTGGAGCACTAGAGGAGTCCCTTCGGGGAGCCGGCCGCGTCCAGCAGGCCGGGTCGTGCGGTGACGGTGAGGCCGGCGAGCTCGTCGGCGGTGAGCTCGGGCAGGCGCTCGACGAGCGCGAGGAAGCGGTCGACCTCGCTGTCCTCGAGCACGCCGTCGGCGAGGGTGCGGAGCTTGGCGACGTAGTCGGCGCGCGCGAACGGCCGGGCGCCGAGCGGGTGCGCGTCGGCCACGGCGATCTCGTCGACGATGGTCGAGCCGTCGGTCAGGCGGATCTCCACCCGGCCGCCGAACGCCTTCTCGGCGGGGTCCATGGAGTGGTACCGGCGGGTCCACTCCGGGTCCTCCGTCGTCGTGACGCGGCGCCAGAGGTCCACCGTGTCGGGGCGGCCGGCGCGCTCGGGGGCGTACGAGTCGACGTGGTGCCACGCGCCGTCCTGCAGGGCGACGGTGAAGATGTACGGGATCGAGTGGTCGAGCGTCTCGCGGCTGGCGCGCGGGTCGTACTTCTGCGGGTCGTTGGCGCCGGATCCGATGACCACGTGCGTGTGGTGCGACGAGTGGATGAGGACGCGGTCGATGGCGTCCGCGTCGGCGAGCACCGGGTGCGCGTGGTGCAGGCGGCGCGCGAGGTCGATCCACGCCTGCGCCTGGTACTCGGCCGAGTGCTCCTTCGTGTACGTGTCGAGGATCGCCCGCTTGGCCTCGCCGGGCGCGGGCAGCGGCACGTCGTAGCCGGCGTCGGGCCCGTCGAGCAGCCACGCGATGACGCCGTCCTCGCCCTCGTAGATGGGGGTGGGGCTGGTCTGGCCGCGCATCGCCCGGTCGATCGCCTCGACGGCCATCTTCCCGGCGAACGCGGGGGCATGCGCCTTCCACGTGCTGATCGCGCCCTTGCGCGACTGGCGCGTGGCGGTCGTGGTGTGCAGCGCCTGGCCGACGGCCTGGAAGACCGTCGCCTCGTCGAGGCCGAGGAGCGTGCCGATGCCCGCGGCGGCCGACGGGCCGAGGTGCGCGACGTGGTCGATCTTGTGCGCGTGCAGGCTGATGGCCCTCACGAGGTCGACCTGGATCTCGTAGCCCGTGGCGATGCCGCGGATCACGTCGGCGCCCGTGAGCGCGCGGCCGTCGGGCCCGCCGGATGCTGCGGCGTGCTGCGCGGCGGCGAGGATCGGCGGGATGTTGTCGCCCGGGTGCGAGTACTCGGCCGCGAGGAACGTGTCGTGGTAGTCGAGCTCGCGCACGGCCACGCCGTTCGCCCAGGCCGCCCACTCGGCGCTGACGCGGGTGGCGGGATCCGCGCCCACGACGGTCGCGCCCGCGCCGCCGGTGGACGGTCCGTGCGCCAGGGCCTGCGCCCGCGCCGCGACGACGGGCGCGCGGGTGAGCGAGGCGGTGGCCACGGCCGCGTTGTCGATGATCCGGTTGACGATCATCCCGGTGACGTCGGCGTCGACCTCGACCGGGTCGGCGGCGACGGCGGCGATGCGCCCCGCCAGCTGCTCCCCGGGAGGCAGGGCCTCGTCGCTGCGGTGGACGCGGACGCGGTGGATCTGCATGCTCTTCCTCACGGTCGGGCGCCTGTCGCGGAGGGCTCGGGGCCCCGTCCGCGCGGCACCGGTCCAGCGTATCCACCGCCGGGGCCGTCCTACGCTGGGGCGTGCTCACCGTCGACCCGGAGTCCCCTCGTGCCGCCGACGTGCTGCCGCTGCTGCGGCAGGCCGACGAGTTCGCGCTCGCCCTCTACCCGGCCGAGAACTACCACGCGCTCGACGTCGCGGCGCTCGAGCGGCCCGGCGTCACGTTCCTCGTCGCGCGCGCGGACGGCCGCGCGCTGGGCACGGCGGCGGTCGTCGACGGCGACGACGGCTCCGCGGAGCTGAAGCGCGTGTTCGTCACGGACGCGGCGCGCGGGCTCGGCGTGGGGCGGGCGCTGCTCGTCGCCGCGGAGGAGCGGGCGCGCGAGCTGGGGGCTCACGTGATGCGGCTGGAGACCGGCCTGCCGCAGACCGCCGCCATCGCGCTGTACGAGCGCGGCGGCTACCGGCACGTGCCGCGCTTCGGGCCGTATGCCGAGGATCCGACGAGCGTCTGCATGGAGCGCGACCTGCGCCAGGATCCCGGCCCGCTCCCCCGCTGGATCCTGCGCCCCGCCCTGCCCGACGACGCGACGTGGATGGCGGAGCTGCGCGCCGTCGTCCTCCGCCCCGACCTCGAGCGGCTCGGCCGGTGGGATCCGGTCGGCGTCCGCCGCCGCTTCCTCGACGGCTGGGCGCCCTCGCGGACGCAGGTGATCCGCGTCGACGGCCGCGACGCCGGCCTCATCGCCTGCCGCGAGGAGCCCGACGCGCACTGGGTCGAGCACTTCTACCTCGGTCCCGCGGCGCAGGGCCGCGGCATCGGCGGCGAGGTGCTGCGCGAGCTCATGGACCGTCACGACGACGGCCGCCCGTTCCGCCTCGACGTGCTGCAGGGCAGCGCCGCGCGGCGGCTGTACGAGCGGGCGGGGTTCCGGGTCGAGCGCGAGGACGCGGTGGACGCGTGGCTGGTGGCGCTGCGCGCCCGATGACACGACGCGCAGGCGCGACCCGATGCGCGGAGCGCTAGGAGCGCTGGTCGAGCCCTGCTGGCCCGGGCGCTCGCTCCTGGCCCCGGGTGGCATGCCGGGCCTTCGGGCGATCCGCGCCGCTGGCCGTCCGGACTGGATCCGTCGAGCAGGGTCGCGTCCCGACCGCCGCCGAGGAGTTCACGGAAGCAGAACATCCCGTTCATGCACGGCCTCGCCCGGTGCCGCATGCTCCTGTCGCCGAGCCCTGCGCGTCCCCCGCGCGCCCGCCGGCGTTCCCGCGCGCACCCGCGCGCCCCTCCCCACAGAAGGACGAACGTGAAGATCCCCCCTGCCCGCCGTGCCGCCCCCGCGCGCATCGGCGCCCTCACCGCGGCGGCCGCCGCCGTGGTGCTCTCCGTCGGCGTCGGCGCGCCCGCGCATGCCGCCGCCGACCCCGCGCTCCAGCCGGCCCCCACCGCGAGCGACCACCTCATCACCGACGTGCCCGGCCTCGTCAACGGGCGCGAGCTCGGCGCGTTCACGGGCCTCGACGGACGCACGGTCGCCGCCAACCGGCTCATCCGCAGCGAGTCGCTGGACAAGATCACGCCGGCGGGCGCCGCGACGCTCGCGAGCGTGCACCACGTCGACCTCGTGATCGACCTGCGCACGCCCGGCCAGATCCAGAAGAAGCCCGACGTGGCGATCCCCGGGGCGAGGACCGTCGCGATATCGCTCTTCGGCGCCGAGGGCGACTACCCGGACGACACCGTCATGTACCGCGACCTCATCGACAAGGGCCACGTCGACGCGGCGGACCCCGGCGTCATGATCACCGCGTACCGCCAGGTGCTGCAGGCGCTCGCGTCGCACACGGGCGACGGCACGGTCCTCATCCACTGCTCGCACGGCATGGACCGCACGGGCACGGTCGTGGACCTGCTCGACCGGATCCTCGGCGTCGGCAGCTCCGACATCCTCCACGACTACCTGCTCTCGAACACGCAGCTCGGCGTCGACTGGGCGAAGCCCGCTCTGCTCCAGGGCACGTTCGAGGCCGGCATCGCGTCGCGCTATGCGGGCATGGACTCCTACATCCGCACGACGCTGGGCGTCACCGACCCGGAGATCCGCGCCCTGCGCGCCCGGTTCCTCGTGTCCGACGACGCGGCCGCGGACTCCATCGCCGTGGGCGGCGTCAGCGTGCCGCTCGCGGACGCCGCCGCATCCGCGGGCGTCACCGTGCCCGTGGGCCTCGGGTCGATCTCGCCCGCCGACGTGCACGTGGCCCTCGCCGACGCCGGGAGCCACGCGGCCGTGACCGTCGCCGGCCGCGTCGTCACGGTCGTCGTGACCGCGGCGGACGGGCGCACCACGCGCACCTACCGCGTCACCGCCGGTCTCGCGCGGCTCGAGCTGCCCGGTGGATCCGCGCCCGTCGCGGGCGGGACGGTCGCGGTCCGCGCGTCCGGCCTCACCGCGGGCGCGGCGTACCGGGTCGAGCTCCACTCGACGCCGACCGACGTGGGCACGCTCACCGCCGCCTCCGACGGCTCGGTCGCGGGCACCGTCACGATCCCCGCGGGCACTGAGGCGGGCGCGCACACGCTGACGCTCCTCGACGCGTCAGGCGCGGCCGTCACGGACCCGGCCGCGCTCACGGTGAGCGCCGCCGCGGCCTCGTCCGTCACGACCGCGAGCACGACGGGCGCGCACCACGCGGGCCCCGCGGTCGCGACCGGTGGCACCTCCGTCGCCGCCACCCCGTGGCCCGGGATGGCGCTCGCGGGCCTCGGCCTCGGCGCGCTCGCGGCCCTGGCCGTGACGCGTCGCCGCCGGGCGTCGCAGCAGCGGTGACGACGGACCCGCGGACGACCCGGCGGCGGGCGCTCACCGCCGCCGCGGTCGTCGCGGCGTCCGCGGCCGTGGTCGTCGGCACGCTGTCGGCCGTGGGCGCGCTGCCCGCGGCCGACGGCCCCCGCGACCTCGCGGGCGCCCCGGTGCAGGCCGACGTGCCCGTCCCGGCGTCCGCTGCCGGCGACGGATCCGCGCAGCCGGCCGTCGACTCCGGCCTCGGCCGCCTCCGCGCGCCGTCCGTCGGGCTCGACGTGCCGCTCGGCGCGGTCGACGTGGTCGGCGGCGTCGTGGATCCCCCGGGCTTCACCTCCGCGTACCGCGTGCGCGACCTCGGGGTCGCCCCCGAGGACGCGGGCGCCGGCACGGTGTTCGTCGTCATGCACTCGGTGCGGGGCGGTGGCACGGGCCCGGGCGACCTCCTCATCGACGACCAGGCCGGGAGCGCGCGCATCGCGCCCGGCGCGGTCATCGAGGTGGCGGGCGTCGACTACGCGGTCGGCTCGAGCCGCGCGGTCCCGAAGGGCGCGCTGCCTGACGACGCCGCGGTCTGGGCCGACACCCCGGGGCGCCTGGTCGTCATCACGTGCCTCCAGCGCGCCGACGGCAGCCCCTCGCGCGACGACATGGTGATCGAGGCGACGCGGGCCTGACCCGCCGAGCCTCGTCGAGGGCGCGCGACCCGTCCGGTCGCGCGCCCTCTTCGTCGCTAGCCTCGGGGCATGGGGATCCACCGCGTCCGGGACGCCGTCGTCGGCGCGTGGCGGGCCGCCACCTCCCCCGACCGGCTCCTCCTCGCCGCGAAGACCGCGCTCGCGGTCGGCATCGCCTGGGCCGTCGCGCCGTACGTGCCCGGCGTCGCGAACGACTACCCCTACTACGCGCCGCTCGGCGCGCTCGTGAGCATGTACCCGACGCTCATGGGATCCGCGCGCACGGGCCTCCAGACGCTCCTCGGGCTGGCGGCGGGCATCGTCCTCGCGACCGCCGTCATCGTCACCACGGGACCGACCTGGTGGTCGATCCCCCTCATCGTCGGCATCGGCGTGATCCTCTCCGGCTCCGGCTGGTTCGGCGCCGGCCGCGAGTACGTGCCGATGGCGGCTCTGTTCGTGCTCATCATCGGCGGGCAGGACGCCGACACGTACTCGCTCGGCTACCTCGTGCAGATGGCGGTCGGCGTCGTGACGGGCCTCCTCATCAACGTGCTCATCGCCCCGACGCTGTCGAGCGGACGCGCGGCCGCTCGGATCAGCGCGTTCCAGCGCGAGGTCGCCGCGCGGCTGCGGGAGGTGGGCGACGCCGTCGAGTCCGACGCCCCGCCCGCGCACGCCGACTGGATCCGCGCGAGCGAGGACCTCGCCGGCACCGCCCGCGCCGTGCGGGCCGAGCTCAGGCAGGCCGACGAGAGCCGCAAGGGCAACCCGCGCGCGCTCGTGAACAAGCGGGACGTGCGGATCGACCACGCCCGGCTCGAGGCGATGGACCAGATCGTGTTCCACGTGCGCGACGTCTCCGCGGCCCTGGCCGACACCATCTGGCAGCAGCGCGGATCCCTCGCCCTCGACCACGGCATCGGCGCGCCCATCCGCGACGCGTGCCACGCGGTCGCCGACGTGCTCGACCTCGAGGACCCGGACTCCCCGGAGCGCCACCGCGCGATGGGCGAGGCCGCGCGGCAGGTCCGGATGCTCGTGGAGGCGGTCGACCGACAGTCGCAGGAGCTCGGCCGTGCGATGGGCCCCGGCGTCCTCACGGCGATGCACCTCAAGCGCGTGCTGCACCACCTCGAGCCGGTCGATGCGGCTGAATCACCGGCCCCGTAGCGCGGGATCCGTCGCGGCGCCCGGCGAGACCGCCGCCTCCGTCCCCGGCTCCCCCGCGGCCGACAGCGCATCCGCCCGCGCGTCGAACCGCACCGCGACGATGCCCGCGACGATGAGCACGCCGCCCACGAGCTGCAGCGCGGTCAGCTCCTCGCCGAGCAGCAGCCACGCCCAGGCGCCGGCGGCCGCCACCTCGAGGAGGCCGACGAACGACGCGAGGCGCGACCCGAGCATCGCGCTCCCCGTGGTCCCCGCCCCGTACGCGAGGGCGGTCGCGACCACGCCCACCACGAGCATCGGCACCCACCACGGCACCACGCGCCCGAGCACGGCCACGTCGGCGACGGATCCGGTGAACGGCAGTATCCCGGTGAGCCCGACGCCCGCCAGCACCGCCGCGGCGACGAGCAGCCCCGCGGCCGCGAGCGCCACGGGCGGCAGGCCGTCCGCGCCCCGGGCCGCGATGGCGAAGTAGCCGGCGCAGCCCACCATCGCGCCGAGCGCGAGCAGCACGCCGACGGGATCCAGCGCCCCGCCGCCCGACGGCGACACGACGAGCGCGAGCCCGCCCGCCGCCGCCACGGATCCGACGAGCACCGGCACCGCGGGCCGCCGCCGCGTCATCGCCCACGCCACCGCGACGAGCAGCAGCGGCGCCATGAACTCGATGAGGATGGCGGTGCCCACGGGGATCCGCTCGATCGCCGCGAAGTACATGACCTGCGCGCCGGCCACGCCCACGAGCGCCATGCCGAGCACGCGCCGCCAGGCCCGGAGCACGGGCCGCAGGTCGCCGCGGAGCTGGACGAGCGCGACCGGCGCGAGCACCAGCCCGCCGACGAGCGCGCGGAGCGTGACCGCGGCCACGGGGCTCCAGCCCGACGCCAGCAGCGGCTTCACGAACGCGCCGGACAGGCCGAACGACGCGGCGGCGACGATCGCGAGGACCAGTCCGGTGGTGAGGTGGCGTCGTTCCATGGTCAGCTCGTCTCGTCAGGGGCCACGTGGCCTACGGTCCTGACGTTAGACTGGCGGCGGATAAGGAGTCAACTTGCTTTTCGCCCCTGACACGGAGGACGTGCTCACGTTCGACGCCGTGATCCTCAACACGGCCCCGCGCGCCACCCGCTCCGGCGACGACTTGCTGGCGACCCCCGAGCAGCTCGCCGACCTGATGACCCGCAGCGGCTTCTCCGGCCGCTTCGACCGCGACGAGCGCGAGCTCCGCGAGGTGCATCGCGCCCGAGCCCGGCTCCGCGAGATCTGGGGCCTCGACCGCGACGCCATGGTGGATCCCGTCAACGAGCTGCTCGCGCGCCACCGCGCCTCGCCCCGGCTCGTGCGGCACGACGCCCTCGACTGGCACCTGCACGCGACGCCCGACGACGCCCCGCTCGCCGACCGGATCCTCGTGGAGGCCGCCATGGCCCTCGTCGACGTCATCCGGTCCGACGCCACCGACCGCCTCCGGGTGTGCGCCGCCGACGACTGCGACGGCGTGCTCGTCGACCTCTCCCGCAACGGGTCGAAGCGGTTCTGCAGCGTGCGCTGCGGCAACCGGATGAACATGGTCGCGTTCCGGGAGCGCCGCGCGCAGGATCCGGTCGGCTGACGCGACTCGGCCGGCCCGCGCACCCGGGAGCGTCAGCGCGCGGCGAGCGCCGCCTGGTACAGGTCGCGCTTGCCGAGGCCGGTCGCCTCGGCGATGGTGCCGGCCGCGTCCTTGAGGCGCGCGCCGTCGGCGACCAGCTCGAGCACCTGGGCCACGCCCGTCGCGAGGTCGACCTCGAGCGCCGCGGCGCCCTCCGCGACCACGACGATCTCGCCGCGCACGCCCTCGGCGGCCCAGGCGGCGAGCTCGGCGGCGGATCCGCGGCGCACCTCCTCGTACAGCTTCGTCAGCTCCCGGCACACGACGAGCCGGCGGTCGGGACCCCACTCGGCGACGACGTCCTCGAGCGACGCCTGCAGCCGGTTCGGCGACTCGAAGAAGACCATGGTGCGGCGCTCGCGCACCAGCTCGCGGAGCACGCGGCGCCGGTCGCCGCCCTTCCGCGGCAGGAAGCCCTCGAAGGTGAAGCGGTCGGTGGGGAGGCCGGACACGGCGAGCGCGCTGAGCACGGCGCTCGGGCCGGGGATCACCGTGACGCGGACGCCCGCCGCGGCTGCCGCCTCCACCAGGTGGAAGCCGGGGTCGGAGATCGCGGGCATGCCGGCGTCGGAGAGGACGAGCACGTCGGTCTCGCGCGCCAGCTCGACGAGGTCGGCCGAGCGCTCCTGCTCGTTGTGGTCGTGCAGCGCGATGAGGCGCGGCCGGTTCTCGACGCCGAGCGCGCCGAGCAGGCGGATGGTCGTGCGGGTGTCCTCGGCGGCCACGACCGTGGCGGAGGACAGCGCCTCCACGAGCCGCCGCGACGCGTCGCCCAGGTTGCCGATGGGGGTCGCGCCGAGGATGATCACCGGTCGATCATCCCATCCGAGCTGGTGCGGTCCCGGCCGGTCGCGTCCGCCCCGGTCGTCTCCGCGGTGGTGCCCGCAGACCGAGGCGCGGCGTCGTCGCCGTGCCTCGGCCTGCGGATCAGCGAGTCGGTCCTCCGTGCGCTACTCCTCGCAGTGCGAGTTCCACGTGTCGGGGATCTTGATGTACAGGCCCTTCCCGCTGCACGAGGCCGAGCCCTTCACGACCTCGGAGATGCCGCCGGCGAAGAACGCGCCGACGATGCCGCAGGTCACCCGACTGAGGTCGAAGAAGACGCAGACGGACACTCCGGCGATGCCCGCGGAGGTGCCGATGAGCCCGCGCAGCCAGTCGTGGTTGATGTAGAGGGTGAACCAGTGGATCAGGTGCTTGAAGATGTTCTTGGACTCCGAGATCGAGCCACCGGTGCCGAGAGCCGACGGGTCGCCCGCCTTCAGCGAGGCGTTCAGCGAGGCCTCGGTGCTGTCCAGCGAGGCCTTGGCGCTCTCCAGCGAGGCCTTCATCTTGGGGTCGGCCTCGGCGGACGCGCGGAGGCTGGCGACCTGCGCCTCGGCCGCGGCGGTCTGCTCGGGCGACGGGTCGATCCAGTTGTCGAAGTGCTGGCCGTTCACGTCGATCCCGGTGCTCGCCGCGTGGAGGACGTCGGACTCGGTGATGCGGCCCGACTTGAGGTCGTCCAGCAGGTGCCCGCTCTCGATGGAGTGGCTGAGCCGGACCTCCGGGGAGTTCGGGTTCGCGACGGCGAAGGCACCGCTGCCGGGGGCGGCGATGACGATGCCGATGGCCGCCACGGCGGTGATGGCGACGGTGGTGAGGGTGGAGCGGGTGGAGCGGGTCCGGCGGATGCTGGACATGCGTCTTCCTCTCTGTCTGGGGCGTCGGATGACGCCGCACCCGCACGGTAGGGCAGTCCACGATCGTCGTGAGGTGAACCGAGGAGAAGCACGGCTTAAAGTCAGACGAACGTCTGACGAGCCCACGAGCGGCGGCGGCCCGCCCGAGGCGGCCTCGTCGGAGCGGCCCACGGTGCCCCCGCATCCTGCGGACGCTCGTCGGGCGACCCGGCGCCGAGGACGATCACCGGTCGGTCGAGCCACCCGGGCCGTGGCGGTCCCGGTCGGTGGCGTCCGCCTCGGTCGCCTCCGCGTCGGAGAGGCCGGCCCGGTCGCCGGCGTGCACGGGCTCGTCGACCTCCTCGTCGCCCGGGTCGCTCCAGCCGCGGATCCCGTTCGCGATCCCGCAGCCGATCGAGAGGAGCCCCAGCGGGACGCCGAAGAGGACGATGGTGCCGAAGCGCCCGGCGCTGCTGATCTCGCCGAACGCACCCGTGAGACCGAGCACCGAGACCACGCACAGGGCGATGCCGAGGATCCACAGCCCCAGCGTCGTCCGCCACCGCGCCCGGCTCCGGAGGAACACGACTCAGCCCGCGTCGGACGCGACGGCGCCCGCGCCCACCGCGGCCAGGACCACCGGGTCCGCGCAGCCGCGCGCGAAGCCGTCGATGCGCCGGTCCATGTCGCGCTGCAGGATCCACGTGCCGATGCGCTCGGCGACGGGTGCGAGCCAGGCGGGCCGGCACGCGAAGCTGTAGCGCCAGGTCGCGAGCGCCTGATGCGGCTCGCCCTCGACGGGCGCGAACCGCCACCCGCCGCCCATGCGCGCGAAGAACCACGACCCCTGGGTCATCCTCATGCCGACGTTGGTCGGCGGATGGTGCGAGACGTACTCGCTCACCATGCTGAGGCCGAGGCGCGAGACCGTGAACGTGCGGACGCCCTTGGCGGGCTCGGTCGCGCCGCCCATGAGGTGCTGGTGCGCGATGAAGGGATCCCACCGCTTCCGGATCGCCCCCTGCGTCTGCGAGATCGCGAACGCGACGGCGGGCTCCACGGGGACGATGCGGCGGGACTCGACGACGGGCACGGAGCCATGCTGGCATGGCGGATGCGGGAGGCGCGGGGCCCGCGCCCCCGTCAGAGGGCCGAGAACGCCAGCGCGTAGAGGGCCGCGCCCGCGCCGGTGAGCGCGATCGCCAGCACCCGGTCGCGCGGCCGGTCGATCCGGCCGACGACCGCCCAGGCGAGGATCCCGATGCCGATGGCGATGCTGAGGGTCCAGTAGAGCCAGCCCGTCGTCGCGGCGACGCGGAGCAGCCCCCAGATGCCGTCGCCGACCATGACCGCCGCCACCACCGCGGTCCCGCACGCCCGGAGCGTGCCCGATCCCGACGCCCACGCGAGGCCGGCGAGCCCGAGCACCGGACCGGCCAGGGTCGCGATGACGAAGTAGAGGTCGCCGGGGCCGTACGCGTCGGGGAAGCCGCGCAGCGTCGAGACGACCGCGTAGCCCTGGAGCAGCGCGTGGAACACCACGAGGCCCATGCCCGCCGCGATCCACCAGCGGCGCGCGCTCGGCCGTCGCATGCACACCGCGGTCACGACGAAGGCCAGCAGCGTCCAGCCGCCGTTCGAGTCGGCGAAGGACCGCAGCCCGTCCGGCAGCCGGAGCTGGGCGAACGACGTGGCGCCGCCGAGCAGGAGCCCGAGGGCGGCGGCGAGCAGCCACCAGGCGATCGTGGAGATGAGGGTGCGCGTCATGTCCCCAGGATCCCGGCGGCGAGCGCGCCCGCCGTCGGCCGCGAGGAGCATCCCCGCGGATCCGCATGCGACTCCGGGGGTACGGCGACGTGTCCCCTCCGACGCGACGCGACGCGGCGCGGCGCGGCACGCCGCCGACGGACCACGGCGCCCGCCATCCTGCGTACGCTCGTGACAGCGGCCCCGCGGGCCGACGCCGCCCGGATCGGGCACGAGCACCACCACCCACCCCGAGGAGCACCAGTGGACGACGCCATCGAGACGAACGCGATCCCCGAGCCGGAGCCCACGGAGATCACCTACGACGAGGACCGCTTCCCGGCGCGCCCCGCCCGGCTCCGCTCCCGTCCGCAGCTGCGCGCCAGCGGGATCCGCCGCTCGTCGAACGACCCGCGCGCCGCCGACGCGTCGAACCCGTCCTACGTGGAGTGGCTCCGCCGCCAGTCGATGCTCGGCGACGCCGACGTGCTGAGCCGCGGCCTCTCCGGCTCGCCCAGCATGTGGTCGAACCCGTACGCCCGGCCGGACGCCCGCCGCGCCATCGACACCGCGTCGGTCTGGTTCACCGCCTACCCGATCTCGCTCATCACCAAGCCCGGCGAGTCCTACCTCGGCGCGCTCGGCGACCCGCAGCTGTGGGAGATCTTCCAGTCGATCGGCATCGAGGCCGTGCACACCGGCCCCGTGAAGCTCGCCGGCGGCATAACCGAGTGGTCGCAGACCGCGAGCGTCGACGGCCACTTCGACCGCATCAGCACGCAGATCGACGCGGCGTTCGGCACGGAGGACGAGTTCCGCCGCCTCACCGAGGTCGCCGACCAGCACGGCGGCAGCGTCATCGACGACATCGTGCCCGGCCACACCGGCAAAGGCGCGGACTTCCGCCTGGCCGAGATGGGCTACAAGGACTTCCCCGGGATCTACCACATGGTCGAGATCCCCGAGGAGGACTGGCACCTGCTGCCCGACGTGCTGCCGGGCCGCGACGCCGTCAACCTCGACGTGGCCGCCGAGCAGGCGCTCGCCGACCAGGGCTACATCATCGGCCGCCTGCAGCGCGTGATCTTCTACGCGCCCGGCGTGAAGGAGACCAACTGGAGCGCCACCGCGCCCGTGCTCGGCGTCGACGGCCGCACGCGCCGCTGGGTGTACCTGCACTACTTCAAGCAGGGCCAGCCCTCCATCAACTGGCTCGACCCCACGTTCGCGGGCATGCGCATGGTCATCGGCGACGCGCTCCACTCGCTCGGCGACCTCGGCGCGAGCGCGCTGCGGCTCGACGCGAACGGCTTCCTCGGCGTGGAGAAGAGCGTCGAGGGACCGGCGTGGTCCGAGGGCCACCCGCTCTCGGAGGCGGCGAACCACCTCATCGCGAGCATGGTGCGCAAGGTCGGCGGGTTCTCCTTCCAGGAGCTGAACCTCACGATGGAGGACATCCGCGACACCGGCCGCGTCGGCGCCGACCTCTCCTACGACTTCATCAACCGGCCCGCGTACCAGCACGCGCTGGCGACCGGCGACACCGAGTTCCTGCGCCTCACGCTCCGCACCTCGCTCGAGGTGGGCGTCGAGCCCGTGATCCTCGTTCACGCCCTCCAGAACCACGACGAGCTCACCTACGAGCTCGTGCACTGGGCGACCGAGCACTGCGCGGACGTGTTCCCGTTCCGCGGCGGCGAGCTGACGGGCGCCGACCTCGCGGAGACCATCCGCGGCGACCTCCTCGAGGAGCTCACGGGCGAGAGCGCCGACTACAACCACGTGTTCACCACGAACGGCATCGCCTGCACCACGGCGTCCGTCATCGCGGCCGCGCAGGGCTTCACCACGCTCGACGCGATCGGCGAGGACGACGTCGAGGGGATCCGCGCCGCGCACCTCCTGCTCGCCAAGTTCAACGCGTGGCAGCCGGGCGTCTTCGCGCTCTCCGCGTGGGACCTCCTCGGCGTGCTGCCGCTGCAGGCGTCGCAGGTGGCCGACCTCATCGAGGGCGGCGACACCCGCTGGGTGCACCGCGGCGGCCACGACCTGCTCGACGCGGCGCCCGAGGCGACCACGTCCGGGTCCGGCATGCCGCGCGGCCGCTCGCTCTACGGATCGCTGCCCGCCCAGGTGGACGACCCCACGTCGTTCGTCTCCGGGCTCCGCAGCCTCCTCGAGGTGCGCGAGCGCTTCGACGTGGCGGTCGGCACGCAGGTCGACGTCCCGGACGTCGGCCACCCCGGCATGCTCGTCATGGTGCACCGCCTCGACAACGGCGACCCGGAGGCCGACGCCCGCCTCCAGCTGACGGTGCTCAACTTCACCGGCGAGCCGATCCTCGCCACGGTGCGCTCCGAGCACCTGCCCACCCGGCGCGCGGTCCGCGACGCCACCACGGGCGAGGAGGTCGGCACGGTCGACGACCTGTCCAGCTTCCCCGTGCAGCTCGAGCCCTACGCGGGCCTGTTCCTGCTGCTCGACGAGGCGCCCGAGGTCGAGGGCGACGACGCCGAGGACGACGCGGACAGCTAGGAGCAGCCCGCGCCGCCGCCGGCACCCCTGCACGTGACGGCGCCAGGGTCTCGAGGACGCTCACCGCCGAGCGTCCTCCGGTCGGATGGATACGGGGCGGATCAGCACGGTCGGCACACGGCGCGGGAAGGGCATGCGCCCGGTCCACCCCGCGCCGCCCCTCCCGCGTCGAGACGCTCAGCCGTGCTCCTCGGCCTCGTGCTCGCTGCGACGGCCGCAGCCCGGATCACCGCGCGGGCGTCGCGGACCCGCAGAGCGCACGCCGCCGTCGCCCCGGCCGGTCCGACCGCGCGTTCCGACGCGGCCACCGAAGACGACGCCCAGCGAGGCCGCCACGAGCGCGAGCACCAGGAGCGTGAGCGGCGGCACGACGGACTCGCGACGGCGGGCGTGCACGACGACGACGATCATCAGCGCCGCCAGGCCGATCGCTTCGACGACCTCGAGGGCCGCGATCGCCTTCACGGCGGTCGCGGAGAAGCCCTCGGCCCATTGCATGCCGCCTTCGACGGTGTCCTGTCGCGAGCGGACGAGCTCGAGGGTCCCGGCGCCGAGCATGCTGACGGCCAGCATGCGGGACACGGCCCGGAGGGCGATGAGCACGGGTCCCGCTCGTCGTGCTCCGGCGACAGCATGGCGGGTGCCGGCCGAGCACCGCGTCGCGCGCGGCCCTGTGCACCCGGTCGACCTGGCCGAGGCCCCGCGCCCTACGGTCTCGAGTCACACGGGCATCCCGCGCCGTGTCGACTGCGATCCCCGGTCGATCGTCCACCGTAGAAAGGCCCTCATGTCCTCGACGCCACCCCGCCCCGCGTTCCGCACCCCCTCCTTCATCGCCCGCTCGCATCGTCCCGGTCGGGCAGGTGCCGGCGTCGCCATCGTCGGCGTCCTCGCCGTCGTCGGCTCCTTGGCCGTCGGCCCCACCCCTGCGCGGGCCGCCGAGGTGTCCACGCAAGCTGCAGAAGCAGCGATCTCCGCATCGGTGAGCCGAGGCACGTACGAACGGGATCTCGTCACGGGCCGCATCACCCCTGAGCAGGTCGTCGACGTCACCGTCGCGGCAGACACCGCCTCCGGGACCGCCGTGGCCGACCGGGACACGCTCGTCCAGCGAGCGACCGCGGAGATCGCCCAGCTCCGCGCGGACAGCATCGCCGAGTCCGCCCCGCCCGCTGCCCTTTCGAACGCCCCGGTCACTGAGAGCAAGTCCTTCTGGAAGAAGTTCAAGCACTGGGCCACGCTGACGGTCGACTCGAAGGCGCTCGCGAGCGCCGGCGGCGGCGCCGCCGGCGTGCTCGCCGTCATCGGCGGTACGTGCTACGGCTTCGCCGTGTACGTCTGCGCCGCTGTCTTCGCACTCGGGGCAGGGGCCGCGCTCGGCCTCTTCGCCCTCGCGATCGGGTGCGTCGAGGACGGACAGAAGTACACCTACGTCAAGGTCCCGGACTTCGCGAACAGCCACTGCGGCAACTGACGAACCCGGGCGCGCCGCGAGCGACGCGGCGTGGGAAGCGACCGGGGCTCCGGGCGGCGGGGCGGTGCGAGCATCCGCACTCCCGCACGGAGCCCCGGGCGCGCCGCGGAGCGTCCGCCCCCGGGTGGCCGCGCGCGTGCGTGCGATGATGAGCCGTGCCCGACCTGCCCCATCGCCCCGCCGAGCACGACGCCCCGCCCGCCGGTGTCCCGGGGCACGACGACGACAGCCCCACCTTCGTCGGCCGCCGCGCTGACGAGCGTGCGGTCTCTGCCCGCGGATCCCGCCTCGACGACCTGCTGGCCCGCCTCGTCACCACGCCCGGCCGCCGGCGCGCGCTCGAGTGGGGCACCGTCATCGCGATCGCGCTGCTCGCCGCGGTGCTCCGCATCCAGTCGCTCGGCCACCCCGACACGCTCGTCTTCGACGAGACCTTCTACGTGAAGGACGCGTGGACCCTCCTCCACCTCGGCTACGAGGGGTCGTGGCCCACGGATCCGAACCCCGCCTTCATCGCCGGGCAGACCGACGGGTACCTGCAGGCGCCCGGGTTCGTGGCGCATCCGCCCCTCGGCAAGTGGGTCATCGCGCTCGGGCTCGCGGTCTTCGGCGCGGCGGATCCGGTGGGCTGGCGCATCGCGACGGCCGTCGTCGGCACCCTCGCCGTCGTGCTCCTCACGCTCATCGCCCGCCGGCTCACCGCATCCGCGATGGTCGCCGCCATCGCCGGCCTCCTCTTCGCGATCGACGGCCACGCCATCGTCATGAGCCGCATCGCGCTCCTCGACACGCACGTCATGTTCTTCGGCCTCCTCGGCTTCGGCGCGATCCTCCTCGACCGCACCTGGCACGAGCGCCGGTTCGCGCGCCTCCTCGCCCTCCGCCGCGACGCGCGCCCCGAGAACGCCCACCCGCTCGAGTTCGGTCCCGTGATCCTGTGGCGCCCGTGGCTGATCGCCGCCGGCGTCGCGTTCGGCGCCACCTCGTCGGTCAAGTGGTCGGGCGTCTTCTTCCTCGCGGGCTTCGGCCTCTACGTGGTGCTCACCGACATGCTCCTGCGCCGCCGACACGGGCTCGCCGCGTGGTTCACGGCGGGCGCGGTCGCGCAGGGCCCGGTGTCGTTCCTCCTCCTCGTGCCGCCCGCCATCGCCGCGTTCCTCGCGTCCTACGCGGGCTGGTTCGCGACATCGAACGGGTACTTCCGGAACTGGGCGGCCGAGGGCGCGAACGCGTGGCAGGGCTCCCTCGCGTGGGTGCCGCTGTCGGTCCAGAGCCTGTGGCACTACCTGTCGCAGCAGTACGCGTTCAACGTGGGGCTCGACGTCACGCACCCGTACCGGGCGGATCCGCGCCTCTGGCTCCTGCTCTACCGGCCGACGCAGTTCTACTACGAGGGCTACGGCTACGGCGAGGCGGGCTGCACGGTCGACGCGTGCTCGGCGTCCATCACCTCGATCGCGAACCCGATCATCTGGTGGCTCTCCGTCGCCGCGATGCTCTACCTCGTCTACCGGCTCGCCGCCCGCCGCGAGTGGCGCGTGGGCCTCGTGCTCATGGGGATGGTCGTCGGCTACCTGCCGTGGCTGCTCTACGTGAACCGCACGGTCTTCCAGTTCTACTCGATCGCCTTCGAGCCGTACCTGCTGCTCAGCCTCGCGGTGGTGCTGGGTCTGGTCCTCGGCGACCGCGGGGACCCGCGCCCCCGGCGCACGCGCGGCATCGTCATCGTGGCCGTGGTGCTCGTGGTGTGCGCGCTCGTCAGCGCCTTCTTCTACCCGCTCTGGACCGGGCAGCTCGTGCCGACGTGGTTCTGGCGGCTGCACGCGTGGATCCCCTCGGGCTGGATCTGATGCCCGTCACCGCCACCCGCCTCCACCCCGCGCTCCCCGGCCTCGCCGCCGCGGCCGTCGCGGCGCTCGTCGCGTGGGCGGTGCACGCGCTCATCCCGGCGATCCCGCTGCTCACGGTGGCGGTCGCCCTCGGCATCGTCGCCGCGCAGGTCCCCGCCGCCCGGCCCGCGCTCACCGGCCCGCTGAGGCCCGGCCTCACGCTCGCGTCGAAGCGGCTGATGCGGATCGGCGTCGTCCTCCTCGGCCTGCAGCTCGGCCTGTCCGACATCGTCGGCCTCGGCTGGCGTGCCGTGCTGCTCGTGGTCGCCGTCGTGGTCCTGTCGTTCGCGGGCACGTACGCGATCGCCCGCGCGCTCCGGATGCCCGGCCAGCAGCCCCTCCTCCTCGCGACCGGCTTCTCGATCTGCGGCGCGAGCGCGATCGGCGCGATGGCCGGCGTCACGCGCGCGAAGCCCGCCGACCAGGGCGCCCCCGTCGCGCTCGTCACCCTCTGCGGCACCCTCGCGATCGCCGTGCTGCCGCCGCTCGCCGGCCCGCTCGGCCTCGACGACGTCGCCTTCGGCCACTGGGTGGGCGCGGGCGTCCACGACGTGGGGCAGGTCGTCGCGACCGCCCAGATCGCCGGATCCGCCGCCCTCACCATCGCGATCGCCGTGAAGCTCACGCGCGTGCTGCTGCTCGCGCCCGTTGTCGCCGTCGCGGGCGTCGTGATGCGCCGCCGCGACGGCCGCGTCGAGGGGGCCGCGCGTCCGCCGATCGTGCCGCTGTTCGTGCTCGGCTTCCTGGCCGCGGTGCTGGTGCGCACGTTCGTGCCGCTCCCGGTCGGCGTGCTCGACGCCGCGCAGGTCGTGCAGACCGCGCTCCTCGCGATCGCGCTCGTGGCGCTCGGATCCGCGGTGCGCCTCCGCGAGCTCGTCGGCCAGGGCGGATCCGCGCTCGCGGCCGGCCTCCTCTCCTGGGCGCTCATCGCCGCCCTGGCGCTCGCGGCCGTGCGCCTGTCCTGAGCCGCCCCGGCGATCCTCGCTCAGCGCCCCAGCGCGGTCCACCTCCACCAGAGCGCGTGGTGCTCGCCCTCCTCGACGCGGAACCGCCGGCCGCAGACGGCGCACCCGCACTCGTAGGTCACCGGCCACCCGGAGAGGTCGCGACTAAGGACCGTCGCGTGCCCGCGCTCCTCCTCCCTGGCCGGGTCGAAGGCGAGGAGCCTCGGGTAGTCGTCGCACCAGCAGCGCCAGCCGCGGTAGCCCCGCACCTTGCCGAGGGCGTGGTCGAGGGCGTCGCGGTTGGGCCGGATCATCCCGCCGAGCTCGACGTCCGCCGTCGCCCGCCGGATCTCCGCGAGCGAGGTCCGGAGCTCCTCGAGCAGCGCGGTGTCGCGCGTGCGGATGACCTCCCACGACGCCTGCCAGATGCGGTGCGGATCCGAGGAGAGCAGATCGTCGAGCGTGTCGGTCACCCGGCCACCCTAGGGCGCCCCGGGCCACCGCCGACGGGCCCACGAGAGGACCGCGATCCCCGCTCGAGACCTCCTGTTACGCCCGCACGCCGGACGCCCCGGGAGCACGGGTTAGCGTGAGGACCATGGTCGATCGCGAGTACGGGTTCAGGACGAGGGCGATCCACGCGGGCAACATCCCCGACGCCACCACGGGTGCGCGCGCCCTCCCCATCTACCAGTCGAGCGCGTTCGTCTTCGACGACACCGCCGACGCCGCCGCGCGCTTCGCGCTCCAGAAGTACGGCAACGTCTACTCGCGCCTGTCGAACCCCACGGTCGCGTCGTTCGAGGAGCGCGTCGCGAGCCTCGAGGGCGGCCTCGGCGCGGTCGCCACGGCGAGCGGGCTGAGCGCGCAGTACATCACCTTCGCGTCGCTCGCGGGCGCCGGCGACCACATCGTCGCCTCCGCGAACCTCTACGGCGGATCCATCACCCAGCTCGACGTGACCCTCCGCCGCTTCGGCGTGGAGACCACGTTCGTGCAGTCGAGCGACCCGGCCGACTACGCCGCCGCGATCACCGATCGCACCAAGCTCGTCTTCGCGGAGACGGTCGCGAACCCGTCGGGCGAGATCGCCGACATCGAGGGGCTCGCCGCCGTCGCGCACGCCGCGGGCGTCCCGCTCGTCATCGACTCGACCATCGCGACCCCGTACCTCAACCGGCCCATCGAGTGGGGCGCGGACATCGTCATCCACTCGGCCACCAAGTTCCTCGGCGGGCACGGCACGACGCTCGGCGGCGTGGTCGTCGAGTCGGGCCTCTTCGACTGGGAGAGCGCGCGCTTCCCGCTCCTCGACCAGCCCGTGCCGAGCTACGGCGGCCTCAACTGGACCGGCAACTTCGGCGAGTACGCGTTCCTCACGCGGCTCCGCGCCGAGCAGCTCCGCGACATCGGCCCGTCGCTCGCGCCGCACTCCGCGTTCCTCCTCGCGCAGGGCGTCGAGACGCTCCCGTACCGGATGCAGGCGCACATCGACAACGCGCGGGCCGTCGCCGAGTGGCTGGATCAGGATCCGCGCATCTCCGCGGTCAACTGGGCCGGCCTCCCCGCGCACCCCCACCACGAGCGGGCGCGCAAGTACCTGCCGACGGGGCCCGGATCCGTGTTCACGTTCGAGGTCGCGGGCGGACGCGCGGTGGGCCAGCGCTTCATCGAGTCGGTCGAGCTCGCGAGCCACCTCGCCAACATCGGCGACGCGAAGACCCTCGTCATCCACCCGGCCTCCACGACCCACGCGCAGCTGAGCGAGTCGCAGCTGGTCGACGCGGGCGTGCTGCCCGGCATCGTCCGCATCAGCGTCGGCATCGAGGACGTCGCCGACATCATCCACGACCTGGACCAGGCGCTGACCGCCGCCACGGAGGGAGCGAAGTGAGCTTCGACACCGGCGGGGTGCCGCCCGAGCGCACCGGATCCACGCCGCACCCGGCCGCCGACGCCGCCGACCTCGCGTCGCTCGACCCCGCCGAGGAGGCCGCCGACCGCGCGGCCGGCGACGCGTCTGGCGCGCAGGCGCACGCCGAGGGCGCGGACGCCACCGCGCCCGTCGAGCCCGTCGCGGATCCCGACGCCGACGGCACCCAGACCACCCAGCTCCAGAACGGCCTCACCTGCGCGATCCCGCGCTCCAGCCCGCTCGCCGCCCTCCTGCGCTCCGAGCGCACGTGGACCGGCCCGAGCGCGAAGGAGCGCCAGGCGATCCTCCGCCGCGCGAAGTCCGTCGCGATCGTGGGCGCCTCGCCGAACCCCGCCCGGTCCAGCTACTTCGTCGGCACCTACCTCCAGCAGTCGAGCGACTACCGCGTCTACTTCGTGAACCCGAACGCCACCGAGATCCTCGGGCAGAAGGCGTACCCCGACCTCGCGTCGCTGCCCGAGGTGCCCGACATCGTCGACGTGTTCCGGAAGGCGAGCGACATCCCGTCCGTGGTGGACGACGTGGTCGCCGTCGGCGCGCCCGTCATCTGGGTGCAGCTCGGCATCTGGAACCAGGAGGCGGCGGTGGATGCGGAGGCCCGCGGCCTCACGGTGGTCATGGACCGATGCGTCAAGGTCGAGCACGCGCGCTTCCACGGCGGCCTGCACCTGCTCGGCTTCGACACGGGCGTCATCAGCTCGCGGAAGGCGACGGCCTAGCCGGTCCCGCACCCACGCCGCGAGGCGGCGCCCGCCGGGATCACCAGCCGAGCGTGCCCGGCGCCCCCTTGAACGGGCCGACCACGCGCGGCGTGATCCAGCCGCCGTAGAAGTCGCCCTCCTGCGCCTCGACCTCGATGCCGTCGACGGTGATCCGGTCCATCGCCGAGGGGTACACGGCGATCATGTCGGCCAGCACCTCGAACCCGCGCGTGGGCGACGGGTACCACCACGCGGACCGCTCGGCCGTGACGGCGCCCGCCGTGAGGGAGAGGTACGACGCCTCGCCCTTGTACTCGCACCACGACCGGCCGGCCGCGGAGGAGAGGACGCCGGGAGCGAAGTCGGCCGAGGGGATGTAGTACACCGGCGGGTGGCTGGTCTCGAGCACCCGCACGGCGGCGCGGGTCTCGGCGACGATCCGGCCGCCGAGCTCGATCACGACGTGCTCGGACGACGGATCCACGCGCGGCGGACGCGGGTAGTCCCACACGGACTCCTGCCCTTCGCCGGGGATCTCGCGGGGACGACGGGCAGGTGGGATGCGCATGCGCCGACGGTACCGCGGGCGCCTGAGGGCACCGGATGCCGCACCGGATCGGGCCCGCGGACCCCGTCCCGTAAAGGCGTATCCACTAAACGTTTTTGCACGAATGGTCCTCATGGTGCTTGACTGGGGCACGTCCACCCGCATTCGGGTGTCACACAGCACGTCATCTTGAGGAGTAACGCACATGGGCATCATCGGTTTTCTGGTTCTGGGTCTGATCGCCGGAGCGCTCGCCAAGCTGATCCTCCCGGGCAAGCAGGGTGGCGGAATCATCGTCACGCTGATCCTGGGCGTCGTCGGGGCCTTCCTCGGCGGCTTCATCGGCAGCGCGCTGTTCAACAAGCCGGTCGACGGCTTCGACCTCGGCTCGCTCGCGCTCGCCATCGTCGGCGCGATCATCGTCCTGCTGGTCTACGGCGCGATCGTCGGCCGCAAGAAGGCCTAGTCCTTCCTGCTCCACGGAGCCCCCGTCGCCCGGCCCACGCGGTCCGGCGGCGGGGGCTCTCTGCATGTCGAGCTCCTGATCCCGGCCGGCTCCCCCGAGCGCCGTGCCTACGATGACCGCATGCCCGACGCCGTCGCCCCGCCCTCCTCCCGCTCCCGCACCGCCGCCGTCCTCGTCGCGGTCGCCCTGCCGCCGCTGGCCCTGGCCGCCGCCGGGCTCTCGCACCCGAGCTCGCTCACGGACGCGACGGCGATGCACTGGCGCGACCTGCACATCGCGCTCCTCCCGGTGTTCCCGCTGCTCGCGATCGCGCCGATCCTCCTCACGCGCCGCCACGACCGCCGCCTCGGGATCCTCGCCGTCGTCCTCGGCTTCGTCTACGCCGTCTGCTACCAGGCCCTCGACATCCTCGCCGGCATCGCGGCCGGCGCCCTGAAGCTCGAGGGCGGCCAGGGCGTGACCACCATGTACGCGCTCGCGGACGGGATCGTGGTCGCGGGCGTGTGGTCGTACGTCGCCGTGACCGTGCTCGCGAGCGCGCTCGTGATCCGGCACGCGGGGCTCCGCGCGCTGCCGGGAGCCGTCATCGCCGTGGTCGCGGCCGTCTCGTTCGTCGACAGCCACATCTTCTTCCCGCGCGGCGTGATGACCATGCTCGGCCTCGCCGTCGGCTGGACCTGGCTCGCGCTCGCCTCGCACGGTCCGGCCCGACGCGCCGGCCGCGGATCCGCCGGCTCCCCGCCCGCCGCCGCGGCCGACCGCGCGAGGGCGGCGGCATAGTCTGACGGGATGACAGCGTACGTCTCGGCACTCGACCTCTTCTCCATCGGGATCGGGCCGTCGAGCTCGCACACCGTCGGCCCCATGCGCGCGGCCCTGCTCTTCGCCGAGGAGTGCCGGGCGTCGCCCCGGTTCACGGAGATCGCGCGCGTCACCGTGCGGCTCTTCGGCTCGCTGGGCGCGACGGGCCTCGGCCACGGGACGCCCGACGCGGTCGTCGCCGGGCTCGCGGGCCTCGCGCCCGAGACGTGCGACCCGGACGAGGTGCGCGGCCGCTGGTCCGGGCTCGGCGAGGGCGTGGACGTGCCCCTGGCGGGGATCCACCCGGTGCGCATGGTGGGCCGCGACCTCACCTTCGAGCCGTTCACCCGGCTCCCCCGGCACCCGAACGCGATGCACCTCGCGGCGCTCGACGCCGACGGCGGCACTGTGCTCGAGAGCACGTGGTTCTCGGTCGGCGGCGGGTTCGTGCTGCGCGAGGACCAGGCGCCGTCCGCCGTGCTGCCCACCGGGCTCCCGCACTCCTTCTCCAGCGCCGACGAGCTGATCGCGCTGGCCGAGGCCACCGGCCGCTCCATCGCGGACGTCGCGCGCGACACCGAGGAGTCGATCCACGGATCCCGCCGCGCGGTCGCCGGCCTCGACGCGATCTGGGACGCCATGGCCGCGTGCGTCTCCTCCGGCCTCGACGGCCAGGGCACGCTGCCGGGCGGCCTCAACGTGCGACGGCGGGCGGCGCGGGTCGCCTCGCAGCTCGCGACCATCGACGCGGAGGGCGCGCGCGACACCAGCCACGAGTGGCTGCACGCGTTCGCGCTCGCGGTCAACGAGGAGAACGCGTCCGGTGGACGGGTCGTGACGGCGCCGACCAACGGCGCGGCCGGCATCATCCCCGCGGTCGGCTCCTACTACCTGCGGTTCGTGCCGGGCGCCGACCGCGACGGGATCCGCGACTTCCTGCTCACCGCCACCGCGATCGGCTCGCTCGTGAAGGCGAACGCCAGCATCTCGGGCGCGGAGGCCGGCTGCCAGGGCGAGGTCGGCACGGCGTGCGCGATGGCGGCCGGCGCCCTGTGCGCGGTGCTCGGCGGATCCCCGCGGCAGGTCGAGAACGCCGCCGAGATCGCGATGGAGCACCACCTCGGCCTCACGTGCGATCCCGTGGGCGGGCTCGTGCAGATCCCGTGCATCGAGCGGAACGCGATCGCCGCCTCCACCGCCGTGAACGCCGCGCGCATGGCGCTGCACGGCGACGGCACGCACCTCGTCTCGCTCGACACCGTGATCGAGACCATGCGGCAGACGGGCCTCGACATGTCCACCAAGTACAAGGAGACGTCCACGGGCGGGCTCGCGGTCAACGTCATCGAGTGCTGAGCGCATCCCGCGCGTCCGGACATGTCAGGCTGGGCGCATGGGTGTCCCCGCGCTGCTGCTCGCCGTCGCGGCGCTGCTCGTCCTCGGCACCACGCAGCTCGCGGCCTGGGGCGCGCTCAAGCGCAACGGCTGGATCGGGATCCGCACCCGCCCGCTCATGGCGAGCGACGCCGCCTGGCGCGCCGGCCACCGCGCGGCGCTGCCCGCGCTCCGCGGCACCTGCCTGCCCGTCGCGATCGGCGGCGTGATCGGGAGCATCGCGGCCGGCGCGGGCATGAACAGCGTCGCCTCCTGGGGGTCGCTGCTGCTCGTGGCGGGGATCGTCTGGGGCACCTTCCGGGCCGGGCGCGCAGCCAGGGCCGTCACCCGCCGGAGCGAGGCGGGGCCGGGCTCGCCGCGCGGAGGATCAGCGCCGGATCACGCGCGCCAGTAGGCGTACTCCGGGTGGCGCACCGGGTGGAGCAGGTCCTGCGACGAGGTGAACCGGTAGATGGCGTTCTCCGTGAGGCCGTAGCAGGGATCGCCGCTCGACCCGATGCGCACGGCGAAGTCCTCGCAGCTGATGAGGCGCACGGTGTGCTGCACCGAGGATCCGCGGTAGGCCTCCCCGTAGTGGTCGTACATGTACTCGAGCTTCTGGTCGCACGTGTACGACCCGTCCTTGTACACCTTCACGAGGAGGCCCGTCCCGATCGACCCGGGCGTCTGCGCGGAGTTCCATGCGGCGCAGACGCGGACGTTCGACTGCGCCAGGGCGGCGGGCGCGGGCCCGACGGCGAGCGCGGAGAGGGCGAGACCGGCGGCGGCGCACGCGCCGATGCCGAGGCGGGAGAGGGGGGACGGGATGCGCATGCGCGGGTGCTCCTCGCGGTCGGGGACGCTCACGGGATCCCGTGGCGGGAGGAGGCTAACGACTGCGCGCCACCCCGGGAGGGCGCTTCTCCACGGGCTCCGGGATCCGCGTCCGGCGGCGCGGCGGCCCTCAGGGCGCCGGCACCAGCTGCGCGCGGAGCGCCTCCGCCGTCGTGACCGGGAGCCGGCAGACGAAGCCCGAGCAGAGGTAGGCGGTGGCGGTGGATCCGGCCGTGCGGTCGGCGAGGAGCTCGAAGCCCGCGTCGGCCCAGGCCCGGGCCGCCGTCTCCGTGACGACGAGCGCGACGTCGGGCGGGCGGATCCGGCCACGCGCCTCGTCCGCGAGCGGATCGCCCGCCGCGTCGGCCCCGTCGGGCAGCACCACCACGAGCTGGCGGGCCGCCGCGTCGATCGCGGCCGCCTGCTCGAGCGCGCCCCCGAACGCGATGGGCCGGGTCGCGCCGCCCGCCGCCACCGTCGCGAGCGCGGCGCGGGCCGCGCGGTCGTACCGCGGATCCGCCGTCAGCTGCCCCAGCACGCGCGCGGCCGACGACGCGGCGGTGAGGCCGGACGGGTACGCGCCCTCGGACGGGTCGGAGGCGAGGTCGAGGCCGAAGCCGGCGAGCACGGGATCCGCGCCCGTCGGCACCCGGAAGCCCGCGGACCCCGGCTGCGGGTCGGCGTCGGCGGCCGCGACCAGCGCGTCCACGATGCCGCGGGCGCGCACCGCGTAGGCGGCCTCGCCCGTCGCGAGCGCGAGCGCGAGCAGCCCGTCGGCGAGCATGCCGTGGTCCTCGAGCGTCGCGACGGCGGGCGAGACGCGGCCGTCGATGGAGGCGCGCACCAGGGACCCGTCGGCGCGCACGTGCTCCGCGAGCAGCATGTCGGCGGCGTCGCGGGCGGCCTGGATCCACGCGGGCCGGTCGAACGCGCGCCCCGCCCGGGCGAGCGCGCCGATCGCGAGGCCGTTCCAGCCGGTGAGCACCTTGCCGTCGACCGCGGGCGGGTCCTCGGCCGCGCGGCCCGCCGCGTCCAGCGCGTAGTACCCGCCCTCGACGCGCCGACCGGCGACCGTGCTCTCGGAGTCCTGCGCCGACGCGAAGCCGCCCGACGGCCGGCGCAGCGTGGTCGTGAGGAACGCGACGATCCCGGCCGCGACGTCCTCGTAGCCCGCGCGCGCGTACGCGTCGAGGAGCAGGGCGTTGTCGTAGAGCATCCGCTCGTAGTGCGGCTCGGACCAGTCGCGGCGCGTGGAGTAGCGGAAGAAGCCGCCCTCGACCGGGTCGCGGAGGTCGGATCGGGCCATCGCGTCGAGGGTGCGGCGCACGAGCGCCCCCGTCGCCGCCGCGCGCTCGGGCGCGAGCACGCCCGCGGCGTGGAGCGTGTCGAGCAGCAGCACGACGGGTGCGACGGGGAACTTCGGCGCGGATCCGAACCCGCCGTGCTCCGGGTCCTCGAACGCGGCGAGCTCGCCGGCGACCCGGTCGAGGGCCGCGGCGTCCGGGAGGGGCGAGGCGGCGGATCCGCGCGCCGAGGCCTCGCGGATCGCCGCGCTCAGCTGCCCCGCGCCCTGCTCGACCTGGTCGCGGCGCGTGGTCCAGGCCTCGGCGACGGCGTCGAGCACCTGCCGGAACGACGGGTGGCCGGCGCGCGGCTCGGGCGGCGAGTACGTGCCCGCGTGGAAGGTGCGGCCCTCGGGCGTCGTGAACACGTTGAGCGGCCAGCCGAGCTGGTCCGTGAAGGCACCGGCCGCGGTGATGAGCGCCGCGTCCACCTCCGGGTGCTCCTCGCGGTCGACCTTGATGGCGACGAACCCGGCGTTCAGGCGCTCCGCGAGCGCCGGATCCGAGAACGTCTCGCGCGCCATGACGTGGCACCAGTGGCAGGTCGCGTAGCCGACGGAGACGAGCACGGGCACGTCGCGCCGCGCGGCCTCCGCGAACGCCTCGGGACCCCACGGCCGCCAGTCGACCGGGTTGTCCGCGTGGCTCTGGAGGTACGGGCTGACGGCGTCGGCGAGGCGGTTGGGCATGCGTCCACGCTACGCGCGGGGCCTGGGGCGGACGGGCGTCAGATCCAGTCGCGCTTGCGGAAGATGCCGTAGAGGACGCCGCTCACGCCGAGCATGAGCACGAGGGAGAACGGGTAGCCCCAGTCCCAGTGCAGCTCCGGCATGATGTCGAAGTTCATGCCGTACACGCTCGAGACGAGGGTGGGCGCGAACAGGATGGCCGCCCAGCCGGAGATCTTGCGGGTCTCCACGCTCTGCCGGTTGCTCGACTCGCTGAGCTCGCGCATCTCCTCGTTCTGCCGCTGCCCGACGAGCGTCGAGTTCACGGTGAGGATGTCGCGCAGCAGCACGCGGAACTCCTCCACGCGCTCGTTGACGACGATGACGTGGTCGGCCACGTCGCGCAGCGCCTGCTGCAGCTCCTCGCCGACGCGGTACTTGCCGGATCCCGCCTGCAGCTGCTGGAGCATGCCGGTGAGCGGACGCACCGCGCGCTGGAAGTCGATGACCTCGCGGGAGAGCTCGTAGATGCGGCGGGACACGGCCGGATCCCCGTCGAAGACCTGGTCCTCGATCTCGTCGATGTCGTTGGCGAGGCCCGTGACGACGGGCGCGTACCCGTCGACGACCGCGTCGAGGATCGCGTAGAGCACCGACTCGGGGCCGTTGGCGAGGAGCTCGGGGCGCTCCTGCATGCGCGTGCGGACGGCCGAGAGGTCGGGCGACTCCGCGTGCCGGACGGTGATCACGAAGTTGCGGCCGAGGAACACGTGCAGCTCGCCGAACTCCACCTCCTCGCGGTCGTCCACGTAGCGGGCGGCGCGCAGCACGGTGAAGAGGGTGGAGCTGTACCGCTCGGTCTTGGGGCGCTGGTGGGCCTGGATCGCGTCCTCCACCGCCAGCTCGTGCAGGTCGAACTCCTCGGCGAGCGCCTGCAGCTCCTCGACCGTGGGGCGGTAGAGGCCGATCCACGCCATCGCGTCGGGCCGCTCGTCGAGCTCGCGGAAGGTGTCGGCGAGCGTGGCGGGCGAGGCGACGCGGCAGCCGTCGACGTAGACGCCGTTGTCGACGAGGCTCGGGCGGCGCGCGCCCGCCTGCTCCGTCGGATCCTCCCGCTCGTCCCGGGACCGCGACGCGCCGCCCGCATGCCCGCCGCCGAGGGGCGCGACGCCCCGGGAGACCACGGACTTGAGGCGCGTGCGGATGCGGTGCTGGGGCATGACGGACACCGTACCCGGCGGACGTGACGCGTCGGCGCCCGGGTCGTCCGGTGGGGAGCCGCCCGGTCAGACCACCCGGTCCGGGTGGCTGCCCACGCGCCCCGCGGCCTCGAGCGCGGTGATCCCCGCCATCTCCTCGTCGGTCAGCGCGAAGTCGAAGACGTCCGCGTTCTCGACCAGCCGCTCGCGCCGCGTGGTCTTGGGGAAGACGATCGTGCCGCGCTGCACGTGCCAGCGGAGCACGACCTGCGCGTCCGTGCGGTCGTGGGCGCGGGCCGCGGCGCGCACGACGTCCGCGTCCGCGACGGCACCGCGCGCGAGCGGGCTCCACGCCTGCACGGCGATCCCGTGCTCCGCCAGGTACGAGGTCGTCTCCCGCTGCTGGTGCCGCGGGTGCAGCTCGATCTGGTCGACCGCCGGCGTGGGCAGCCCGGCGGCGGCGAGCGCCTCCAGGTGCGGCACGAGGAAGTTGGAGACGCCGATCGAGCGCGTCAGGCCCTCGTCGCGGGCCGCGGCGAGCGCCTCCCAGGTCTCGACGTACAGGCCGCGCTCGGCCGCCGGCCAGTGGATGAGGTGCAGGTCGACCGCGGGAAGGTCCAGCCGGTCGAGGCTGCGGCGGATCGCGTCGCGCGCCCGGTCGCGGCCGTGGTCGTCGTTCCAGACCTTGGTGGTGACGAACAGCTCGTCGCGCGGGATGCCGGATGCGCGGATCGCCCGCCCGACGCCCTCCTCGTTGCCGTACATGGCCGCGGTGTCGATGTGCCGGTAGCCGACCTCGAGCGCCTCGGCGACGATCCGCTCGGCGTCGTCGTCCGACACCTTGTAGGTGCCGACGCCGAACTGCGGGATGGGGATCCCGTCGCCCATCGGCACCGACGGGATCGGGGTGCGCAGGACGCCGCCGCTCACGCGCCGAACCGCTCGACGAGGGTCCGCTTGAGGACCTTGCCGCTCGGCCCGAGCGGCAGCGCCTCCACCACCTCGACCCGCCGCGGGTACTTGTACGACGCGATGCGCTCCCGCATGTAGGCGACGACCTCCTCGGGGTCGACCTCGGCGTCCGCCTTCGCGACGATCGCCGCGACGACCTCCTGCCCGTGCAGCTCGTGGGCGACGCCGAACACGGCGCACTGCGCGACGGCCTCGTGCCGGGCGAGCACCTCCTCGACCTCGCGCGGGTACACGTTGTAGCCGTTGCGCAGGATCATGTCCTTCGTCCGGTCGACGACGCGGACGAAGCCCTCGTCGTCGATGGTGCCGAGGTCCCCCGTGCGGAACCAGCCGTCGACGATCGCGCGGGCCGTGTCCTCCGGGCGGTGCAGGTAGCCGTTCATGAGGTTGTGCCCGCGGATCACGATCTCGCCGAGCACTCCGCGCTCGAGGAGCTCCACGCGGTCCTCGTGCTCGGGGTCGGCTATCTCGATCTGCACGCCCCAGATCGGCTTCCCGACCGTGCCCGGCCGGGCCTCGACCCCCACGTGGTTGAACGAGGCGACGGGCGAGGTCTCCGTGAGGCCGTAGCCCTCGTGGATCTCGGCGGAGAACGCCTCGCGGAACGCGTCGATGACGGCCACCGGGAGCGCGGCCCCGCCCGAGATCGCGTACCGCAGCGGCGGTCGGGCCGCATTCCGGGCGGCGGCTCCGAGCAGCGCGATGTACATGGTCGGCACGCCCATGAACACCTGCGTCTCGTGCTCGACCATGAGCGCGAGGGCGGCGTCGCCGTCGAAGCGGGGCACCATCACGATGGTCGCGCCCGCGCGGAACGACGCGTTCATGGTGCAGGTCTGGCCGAAGGTGTGGAACAGGGGCAGGCAGCCGAGGATCCGGTCGCCCGCGCGCAGGTCGAAGGTGTCGAGCAGGAGCACGTCGACCTGCATCACGAGCGCGAGGTGGGATCCCTCGGCGCCCTTGGGCTGGCCCGTGGTGCCGGAGGTGTAGAGGATCGTCGCGGTGTCGGACGGCCGGCGCGGCACGTACGTGCGGATCGGCGTCGCGGCCCGCGCGAGCTCCTCCAGCCGGTCGGGCCCGCCCTCCGAGGCCGCGGGGACGAGCACGCTGATCACCGGCACCTCGGCGAGCGCCGCGCCCTTCCCGCCCTGCTCGAGCAGCGGTCCGGCGCACACCAGGAGCGCGGATCCGGAGTCGCGCAGCACGTACGCGATCTCCTCCGCCTTGAGCAGCGCGTGCACGGGCACCACGACGCCGCCGAGCGCGAGCACCGCGTAGTAGACGCGCGGGAAGTCGGCGACGTTCGGGATGAGCATGGCGACGCGCGTGCCCTCGCCCACCCCGCGGTCGCGGAGCGCGCCGGCGTAGGCGCGCGTCTCGTCCCAGAGCTCGCGGTAGGTGGTGGAGACGTCGCCGACGACCACGGCCACGCGGTCGGCGTGACGCTCGGCGGACTCAGCGAGGACCGCCGCGACGGAGACCGAGGCGAACCCCGTCCCCGACTCGTCGCGGTCGTGCTCGGGGAGGAGGGGCGTTTCGGAGGTCATGGGCGGATCCCGTCGGTCGTCGTCGACTCGGGAGGCGGTGCCGCCCGCGCGCCGTGCACTCCGGCGCTCTGCTCCCGACGATATCCACCGGCACCCCCGCCGGGGAGGCCCGACGGCCCGCGGATAGGATGGAACCAGCATGGAATTCAGCATCGCGTACCCGCCGGAGCTCCCCGTCAGCCGGATGCGCGACGAGATCGCCGAGGCCATCCGCGACAACCAGGTCGTCATCGTCGCGGGCGCCACCGGCTCCGGCAAGACCACGCAGCTGCCGAAGATCTGCCTCGAGCTCGGACGCGAGAGCATCGGCCACACCCAGCCCCGGCGGCTCGCCGCGCGCACCATCTCGGAGCGCATCGCGGAGGAGCTCGGCGGCGAGGTCGGCCAGCTCGTCGGCTACCAGGTGCGCTTCACCGACAAGGTCTCGGCCGACACCCGCATCAAGCTGATGACCGACGGGATCCTGCTCAACGAGCTGCAGCGCGACCGGCTGCTCCGCAAGTACGACACGATCATCATCGACGAGGCCCACGAGCGCAGCCTCAACATCGACTTCCTGCTCGGCTACCTCAAGCAGCTGCTGCCGCGCCGGCCCGACCTCAAGGTCATCATCACGTCGGCCACCATCGACCCGCAGAGCTTCTCGCGGCACTTCGGCGACGCGCCCATCGTCGAGGTCTCGGGGCGCACGTACCCGGTGGAGATCCGCTACCGCCCGCTCGTCGCCGAGGCGCCCGCCGCCGGCGACGACGACCTCGCCGACGCCCCGATGGAACGCCCGGCGGACGACCGCGACTACCTCGAGGGCATCAACGCCGCCCTCGACGAGCTCTCCGCCGAGTCCTCGGGCGACGTGCTCGTGTTCCTGAGCGGCGAGAACGAGATCCGCGACGCCGAGGACGCGATCCGCAGCCGGAACCTCCCGCACACCGAGGTGCTCCCGCTCTACGGCCGGCTCTCCTCCGCGGACCAGCACCGCGTCTTCCAGCCGTCGACGCAGGCGGGCGTGCGCCGCCGCATCGTGCTCGCCACCAACGTCGCCGAGACGAGCCTCACGGTGCCCGGGATCAAGTACGTCATCGACGCCGGCACCGCGCGCATCTCCCGGTACTCCGTGCGCTCCAAGGTGCAGCGCCTCCCCATCGAGGCCGTGTCGCAGGCGTCGGCCAACCAGCGCTCGGGCCGCTCCGGCCGCACGAGCGACGGCATCGCGATCCGCCTCTACTCGGAGGAGGACTTCCTCCGCCGACCCGAGTTCACCGAGCCGGAGATCCTCCGCACCAACCTCGCGGCCGTGATCCTGCAGATGGTGTCGCTCGGCCTCGGCGACATCGCGGCGTTCCCGTTCCTCCAGCCGCCGGACTCGCGCGGCATCAAGGACGGCGTGGACCTCCTCACCGAGCTCGGCGCGGTCGTCCGCTCCCCCGACGGCACCCCGGCGCTCACCAAGGTGGGCCGCGACCTGTCGCGCCTGCCGATCGACCCGCGGTTCGCGCGCATGGTCGTCGAGTCGCGCAAGCACGGCGTGAGCCGCGAGGTCATGATCATCGTGGCCGGCCTCACCATCCAGGACGTGCGCGAGCGCCCGCTCGAGAAGCGCCCGCAGGCCGACCAGCAGCACGCGCGGTTCGTGGATCCGTCGAGCGACTTCATCACGCTCCTCAACCTCTGGAACCACCTCGAGGAGAAGGAGGCCGAGCTCTCCTCGAGCGCGTTCCGCCGCATGTGCAAGGCCGAGTTCCTCAACTACGTGCGGGTGCGCGAGTGGAAGGACGTCCTCCGGCAGCTGCGCCAGCTCGCCCGCCCGCTCGACCTCCAGATGAACGACCCCAAGGCCGATCCGGACGGGATCCACAAGTCGCTGCTCGCGGGACTCCTCTCCCACATCGGCCTCAAGGACGCGCAGAAGAAGGACTACGTCGGCGCGCGCCAGGCCCGGTTCGTGGTGTTCCCCGGATCCGCGCTCGCGAAGAAGCAGCCCGACGCGATCATGAGCGCCGAGCTCGTGGAGACCAGCCGCCTGTTCGCGCGCACCAACGCGGCCATCGACCCGGCGTGGGCCGAGCCCATCGCGGGCTCCCTGGTGAAGCGCACGCACAGCGAGCCGCACTGGGAGAAGAAGCAGGGCGCGACCGTGGCGTGGGAGCGCGTGACGCTGTACGGCGTCCCGATCGTGCTCAAGCGCCGCGTGCAGTTCTCCCGCATCGACCCGGCGTACGCGCGCGAGCTCTTCATCCGGCACGCGCTCGTCGAGGGCGACTGGGAGTCGCAGCAGGCGTTCGACCGCGCCAACCGGAGGCTCCGCGAGGAGCTCGCCGAGGTGGAGGAGCGCACGCGCCGCCGCGACATCCTCAACGACGACGAGGCCGTCTTCGAGTTCTACGACCGGCGGATCCCGCGCGACGTCGCCTCCACGCGCGCCTTCGAGGGCTGGTGGAAGAAGGCCCGGCAGGAGACGCCCGACCTCCTCACCATGACCGCCGAGGAGCTCCTCGCCGAGGACGCGGTCGACGTCGACGAGGCCGCGTTCCCGCCCACCTGGCAGCAGGGCGACCAGCGCCTCTCGCTCACCTACCGCTTCGAGCCGGGCGCGCCCGACGACGGCGTGACCGTGCAGGTGCCGCTCGCGCTCCTCGCGCGCCTCAGCCCCGCCGGGTTCGACTGGCAGGTGCCGGGCATGCGGCGCGACCTCGTGACCGCGATGATCAAGGCCCTTCCGAAGGCGCTGCGCAAGAACGTGGTGCCGGCCGCCGACTGGGCCGACCGACTCCTCGAGGGGCTGCCCGAGCCGGATCCGCAGCACCCCGTGGCCTTCACCACCACCATCGCGGGCCTCATCATGCGCAAGGCGCACGTGCGCGTCGCCGACGACGACTTCGACCTCGACCGGATCCCCGCGCACCTGCGCATGGCGTTCCGCGTGGTCGACGAGCGCGGCCGCGAGGTCGCCGCCGGCCGCGACCTCACCGAGCTGCAGGCGCGCCTGTCCAGCCGCGCCCGCGACAGCGTCGCCCGGGCCACCGCGCGGCCGGTCGAGCGCGTCGCCGGGGCCAAGGGATCCGCGACCCGCGGCATGGAGCGCACGGGCCTCACCACGTGGGACCTCGACGAGCTGCCCCGCTTCGTCGACACCGCGCAGGGCGGCACGGGCGACAGCCGGCACGTCATCCGCGCGTACCCGGCGCTCGTCGACGAGGGATCCACGGTCGCGATCCGCCTCATGGCCACCGCCGAGGACCAGGCGCGTGCGATGCCCGGCGGCGTGCGGCGCCTGCTCGTCCTCGCCATCGCGAACCCCTCGGCCTACGTGAAGCAGCACCTCACGAGCCAGGAGAAGCTGATGCTCGCGACGAGCCCGTACCCGAACGTGCAGGCGCTCTTCGACGACTGCCTGCTCGCCTGCATCGACCAGGTGCTCGAGCGCGTGGCCCCGGGCGGCGCGATCTACTCGAAGGAGCTGTTCGAGACCGCGCGCGACCGGGTCTCCGGCGTCGTCATGGACTCGATGTTCGACACGGTGGCGCTCGTCAACCGCGTGCTCACGGGCGCGCGCGACGCCGAGAAGGCGATCAAGCAGGCGACGAGCATGCAGCTGATCGGCGCGCTCACCGACGCGCGTGAGCAGCTCGCGGGCCTCGTGCACCCGGGCTTCGTCTCCGCCACCGGGCTCGCGCGGCTCCAGCGCCTGCCCGCCTACCTCTCGGGCCTCACGCACCGCGTGCAGCGCCTCCCCGACCAGCCCGCCCGCGACCGCGCGTGGATGACCGAGGTGCAGAAGGCGACCGACCTCTACCGCGAGGCCGGCGGCGTCATCCCGTCCGCGCCGCACGCGCCCGAGTCGCTCGTGCACGCCCGGTGGATGCTCGAGGAGCTGCGCCTCAGCCTCTTCGCCCAGCACCTGCCGACGGCCGAGCCGGTGTCGCTGCAGCGGATCCGGAAGGTGCTCGCGGGCTGAGGCGGCGGCACGGGCGGTGCCCAGGTCGCGTCCCGCGAGGCGCGTAGGCTCGTCGTGTCGCGCACGACCGGCCAGGTCGCCCTGCGCGACGCGCGGATCGGGGGATCCGCCGGAGGAGCACAGGGGGACCGCATGGACACCGAGCTCCGCGAGCGCCAGCGCCTCGAGTCGCTCGAGTCGCTGCACGTGTTCGGCACGGCGCCGGAGACGCGCTTCGACCGCATCACGATGATGATCGCCGAGTTCTACCGCGTGCCCATCGCGGCGGTCGGCATCGTCGGCGCCGACGCCATCTGGATGAAGTCGAGCGTCGGCCTGCCCAGCCCGCGCTGGTCGCGCGACGGCACGTTCACCGAGGCGGCCCTCGCCGCGGACGGCATGCTCGTCGTCGAGGACGCGCTGGTGGATCCGCGGCTCGCCTCCTCCCCCAGCGCCACGGGCGCGCTCGGCATCCGCTTCTACGCGGCGCAGCACCTGCACGCACCCGACGGCAACGTGATCGGCGTCTTCTTCGTCGCCGACACCGTGCCGCGCTCCTTCGGCCAGGCCGACCGCGCGCGCCTCGCCCTCATCGGCGACTTCTTCGCGGAGGAGATCGCGCGCGAGACCGACAGCCAGCGCGCCGCGGACGTCGCCCGGGCGCTCTCGCCGCAGCCGGCCCCGCACCTCGAGGGCTACGAGATCGCGGGCACGAGCATCCCCGCGCAGACGGTGGGCGGCGACGTGCACGACTGGTTCCTCGAGGGCGGCGACCTCCGGCTCACGCTCGCCGACGTGATGGGCAAGGGCGTCGGCGCCGCGATCCTCGCCGCGGGCGTCCGCGCGACCATCCGCATGGCGTCCCGCACGCACGGGGTCCGCTCGACGATGGTCCGCACCGCCACCGCGCTCGTCGACGACCTGGCGTCCGCGGGGTCGTTCAGCACGCTCTTCCACGCCCGGCTCGAGATCGCGACCGGCATCCTCACCTACGTCGACGCCGGGCACGGCCTCACCCTCGTGATCCGCGCCGACGGCAGCACCGTGCGCCTGCGCGGCCGCCACCTCCCGCTGGGGCTGGAGGCGCCGGACGCGTGGCAGGAGGAGTCGGTGCGGCTGGACCCCGGCGACACGCTCCTGATCTTCAGCGACGGCCTCCTCGACTTCTTCGACGACGAGGAGGCGACGCACGCCTACCTCGCGAACGCCCTGGCCCGGCACCGCACGCCGCAGCGCTTCCTCGACGCCCTCATCGGCGTCACGCCCGCGAACAAGGCGGACGACTGCACGATCGTCGCCGTGCAGCGCCGGCCCGTCTGATCAGCGGTCGCCGTCCGGGGCCTCGCCCGTCGCGACGGGCAGCTCGGGCCGGTTCGACCAGGCGGACCAGGATCCCGGGTACAGCGCGGCGTCGATCCCCGCGATCGAGAGCGCCGCGACCTCGAGGGCGGCGCTGACGCCCGACCCGCAGTAGACCGCGACCTCGCCCACGTCGGGCACCCCCAGCGCCTGGTACCGAGCGCGCAGCTCCGCGGCCGGACGGAAGGTGCCGTCGGAGGAGAGGCCGTCCGTGGAGGGCGCGCTGCGGGCGCCCGGGATGTGGCCGGCGCGCGGATCCCACGGCTCGACCTCGCCGCGGTACCGCTCGCCTGCGCGGGCGTCGAGCAGCACGCCGTCGCGCGCGACCCGGGCGGCGCCGGCCTCGTCCAGCACGGCGAGGAGGCCGGAGGTCAGCGTCACGTCGCCGGGCGCCGGCACCACCGGGCCGGTCTCGAGCGGCAGGCCGGCCGCGGTCCAGGCCGGCAGCGCGCCGTCGAGGATCCGCACGTCGGCGATGCCCGCGTCGCGCAGCACCCACCAGGCCCGCGCCGCCGCGAGGCTGCCGCCGCCGTCGTAGGCGACGACCGCGTCGCCCTCCCGCACGCCCCAGCAGCGGGCGGCCTCCTGCAGCGCCGCGGGATCGGGCAGCGGGTGCCGGCCCTCCTCCGGTGCGCCGTGCCGCGAGAGCTCGGCGTCGAGATCCACGTAGACGGCGCCCGGGATGTGCCCCGCCTCGTGCAGCGGACCGCCGGGCGGACCCCCGAGCGACCAGCGCACGTCGAGGACGCGGACGTCGTCACGGGTGCGGAGGGCGTGGTCGAGCTCGGTCGGCGTGATGAGGATCTCCATCGCCCCATGCTCGCAGGGCGCCCGGGCCGAGCGTCGCCCTCAGCCCAGCGGCTTCTCGAAGCAGATCGAGTTCGTGACCGGGATGTACGGCGGGTACACGTCGATCGGCAGCCAGCCCGCAGTCTCGTAGAGCCGCACGGCGTCGGGCTGCCGGTCGCCCGTCTGCAGGATCAGCCGGCGCGCGCCGCGCTCCCGGCCGACCCGCTCGAGCTCCGCCATGAGCACGCGCGCGAGGCCCGTGCCGCGGTGCGCCGGATCCACGACGACCTTCTTCAGCTCCAGCTCGCCGCGCAGCCGTCGGATGACGCCGTGCGCGGCCGCCTCCCGGTCGTCGCCCTCCGGCACGAGCAGCACGACGGCCTCCACGTCGGCCGGGTCGAGCGCGAACGCGACGGCGGCCTTCGCGGGCCAGTCGGGGTCGTCCGCGTGACGGCCCTCGTACCGCTCGTCCATCTCGTCCTCCATGGCGCGGCGGATCCGGGCGCCGCGCGGGTCGTCCCACCCCACGACCTCGGTGCGGTAGGCGCGCCCGTCGCGTGCGACGTGACGGGTGGCGGAGTCGTGCTGGTCGTCCATGGGCCCTCTCGGTGCTGGCGATGCTGCGGGTGACGGCATGACGACGCCCGCACCGGCATCCGGGTGGATGCGCGGCGCGGGCGTCGTCGACGGTGCGGTGCGGCGGTCTCCCGCAACGGCGGCCGGTGCTACTTGGCGCCGACCGTGGCGGACGCGTTCGACTCGTACGACGTGTTGGTCGACTCGAAGAAGTTGACGAGCTGGAGCGTGTCGTTCGCCGTCGCCATCCACTTCGCCGGGTTGGAGACCTTGTACTCGGCCTCGAAGCCGAGCTCCTCGAGGCGGCGGTCGGCCAGGTACTTCACGTACTGGTTGATGTAGTTCGCGTTGAGGCCGAGGATGCCGTTCGGCAGGAGGTCCTTGTTGTACTGCTCCTCCATCTCGACGGCGTCGAGGATCATCTGCTTGATCTCGGCGGCGAACTCCTCCGTCTGCAGGTCAGGGTTCTCCTCGAGCACCGTGAGGATCAGGTTGATGCCGAACTTGAGGTGCAGCGACTCGTCGCGCACGATCCAGTCCATGAGCGAGCCGAAGTTGCGCAGCAGGTTCCGCTGGCGGAACGAGAGCGACACCATGAAGCCCGAGTAGAACCAGATGCCCTCGAGGATCACGTTGTACGCGACGAGGTTCCGGACGAAGTCCTTCTTGCCCTCGGTGGTGGTGATGTCGAGGGTCTGCTCGGTCATCCGCTTGATGAACTTGACCTCGAACTCCTCCTTGCGCGCCATCGACGGGATGTCGACGTGGGAGTTGTACGCGGCCTCGCGGTCGATCGGGAACGTCTCCAGGACGTACTCGAACGACATGCAGTGGTTCGCCTCCTCCCACATCTGCTTCGCCAGGTAGAGGTGGCACTCCGGGGCGTTGATGTAGGGGTAGACGCCGAACGCGAGCGCCTTGTTCACGAGGAGCTCGTTCGGGTTGAAGTAGCTCATGAGGAACGTGATCGCGTGGCGCTCCTCGTCCGTCATCTTCTTGAAGTCCGCGATGTCCTCGCCGAGCTGGATCTCGTTGGGGAACCACGTGTTGGCGACGGCCTGGTCGTACAGGTCCATGGCCCACTGGTAGTTGACGGGCTTGAGGAGGAGGCCCTCCTGGATTCCCGTGCCGAGGATCTTCGACATTGGTGTCTCTTCTTCCGATTCGCTTCTAGCTCGTGGTTCGTGTGGGGACGGGCCGCGCCGCGCTGGCTGCGCGGCCCGCTGCGGCGGTCCTGCCTACTGGCAGGAGTCGCACTGGAGCTCGTCCATGGGGTCCATGGGGACGACGTAGTCGCCGAACGTGTCGTCGTTCATCAGCGTGCACCTCCCACTCCGCCGAAGCCGAAGCCCTTGCGGGGCGCGGGAGCGGCCTCGGGCGCCGGGGCGTCCGCGGTCGCGGTGGATGCGGGGGCCGCCGACGCGGGGACGGCCGCGGGAGCGCCGCCGCCGAATCCGCCGAAGCCCTTGCGCTTGGTGCCGTCGGCGTCCTGGGACTTGTCGACCTTCACGGTCGACTGCTCGGCCGTGTGGCGCGGCTTCATGTGCAGGTAGTACGTGGTCTTGACCCCGCGCTCCCAGCCGGCGAAGTAGATGTCCATCATGTCGCCGAGGTCGCGCGTCTCGAGGTACATGTTGCGGCTGATGGCCTGGTCGATCCACTTCTGCGCACGCGCGGCGACCTCGAGGAACGCGTACGGCGAGAGCTGGAAGCTCGTGCGGTACGTGGCCTTGACCGAGTCCGGGATGGCGGCGATGTTCTGGATGTCGCCCTGGCTGCGGAGGATGCTCTCCCGCACGGTCTCCCAGAGGCCGAGCTCCTGCAGGTCCTTCACCAGGTTCCGGTTGACCTCGAGGAACTTGCCCGAGGAGGTGGAGCGGCTGAAGATCTGCGAGAACTGCGGGTCGAGGCCGGGGGTGGTGCCGGCGACGAGGCCGATGGACGCGGTGGGCGCGATCGCCATGAGCGTCGCGTTGCGCATCCCGCCCTTGACCTTGGCGCGGAGCGCGTCCCAGTCGAGGCGCGTGGTGCGGTTGACCTTGACGGGCACGCCGCGGTCGGCCTCCATGAGCGCGATCGAGTCGAGCGGCACGAGGCCCTCCGACCAGCGGGATCCCTCGAAGTTCGGGTACGCGCCGCGCTCCTTCGCCAGGTCCGCCGACTCGTCGATGGCCGCGTAGGAGACGTGCTCCATGATCTCGTCGATCAGGTCGTACGACTCCTCGGACTCGTACGAGTACCCGAGCTTCTCCACGACGTCGGTGAAGCCCATGACGCCGAGGCCCACCGCGCGGTTCTGCTGGTTGGAGAAGTCCGCCTCCTTCACGCTGGAGCGCGTGATGTCGATGAGGTTGTCGAGCTGGCGCACCGCGAGGCGCGCGCTCTGCTCGATCTTCGCGAAGTCGATCTTGCCGTCGGAGAAGTGCTGCGACAGGTTGATGGACGCCAGGTTGCAGACGGAGACGTTGTCCTCGTCCTGCGGCAGCGTGATCTCGGTGCAGAGGTTCGAGAGGTGGATCGTGCCCGTGTTGTTGTTGAGGGCGCGGTTGTTGATCGTGTCCTTCCAGGTCAGCCACGGGTGGCTGGTGGTCTGGAGCGAGATGAGGATCGACTTGAACTGCTCCCGCGCCTTGATGCGCTTGAACATGCGGATCCGCCCGGCCTCGGCCTCGCCCACGTAGAACGCGTAGCGCTCCGAGAACGCCTTGCCGTACAGCTCGTTGAGGTCGGAGACCTCCAGCGGGTCGAAGAGGAACCAGTCCTCGTCGTCCTGGACGCGCTTCATGAACTCGTCGCTGATCCACACGGCCGTGTTGGCGGTGCGGGTGCGGCGGTACGGGTCGCCCGAGTTCTGGCGGAGGTCGAGGAACTCGGGGAAGTCGAGGTGCCAGTTCTCCATGTAGAAGCACAGGGCGCCGAACTTCTTGCCGCCGCGGCTGACGGCGCGGAGCACCGAGTCGATGGTGTGCATGAACGGGATCGGGCCCGTGGAGGTGGTGTTGTTCGAGCGGATGGGCGAGCCCTGCGCGCGCAGCTTGGAGACGGAGAGGCCGATGCCGCCCGTGCCCTTCGTGAGCCACATGACGTCGCGCGTGGTCTTCGCGATGTGCTCGATGTCGTCCTGCATCTCCATGACGAAGCAGTTCGCGAGCTGCGGGTAGATGGTTCCCGCGTTGACGAGGGTGGAGCCGGCCGCGAGGTACTCGAGCTTCGACATCTTCTCGTAGAAGGCGATGGCCGTCTCGGTGGGGTTCTGCTCGTTGAGCGCGAGGCCCATCGCGATGCGCATCCAGAAGTACTGGGGCACCTCGAGGGCGTCGCCGTTGCGGCCCTTGATGCCGTAGCGGTTGTTCAGCGTGACGACGCCGATGTACTTCAGCAGCTCGTCGTGCGCCGGCTCGAGGGCCTGGGCGAGGCGCTCCAGGTCGAACAGCTGCACGAGGCGGGAGTCGAGGAGCATCTCGTCGACGCCGCGCTGGATGTTGCGGGCGAAGTGCTCCGCGTGGAGGCGCTTGAGCTCCTCGGGCGACGAGTAGTCGCCGAGGACGCGCTTGTAGATGGTCTTGAGGAGGAGGCGCGCGGCGACGGTGTCGAACGCCGGGTCGTCCTTCACGTTCTGGAGCGCGACCTGGATGACGGCCTCATCCAGCTGCTGCGTGGTGATCCCGTCGAAGAGGGTGATCTCCAGCTCGGACGCGATCTGCGTGACCCAGCCGATGTTCTCGTCGAGGCCCTGCGTGGCGTCCTCGATGGCCAGGTTGATGCGGTTCGCGTCGTACGGCTCCCGCGTGCCGTCGCGCTTCACTACGGTGATGGACACTCTGCTCCTCGTCGTCTTCGTCGTCCGCGCTGATCGGCGGCGGACTGTCCCGGGGTCGGCGGGGACGCGGTGCGGGACGTACCCGCCGCGCCCTGCGCCTCACCAGGGGAAATGCTCGGCAGGCCCCTCCGCGCCCGCTCCGTGGAGCCGGGACGACCGGGGGCCGCTGCCGTCTTCATCACTATATATGCGGGCCCCCGGCCAGGACCAACCCCATATGTAGTGGGCGTGTCGTCCACAGGTGTGGACAACTCGGCGGACTTGTCCACAGGTTCCACAGGCTACGGAGCGCCGCCGACATCGCTGTCCGGTGGCGCCCGCGGCTGCGGGAGGAGGCCCGCCGGCCGGTAGGATCTGACCCTCGTGAGCACGTATGGAAGCCTCCTCAAGACCCGCGGCGTGGGCCGGATCATCACCGCCCAGCTCGTCGCGCGCTTCCCGGGCGGCATGCTCTCGCTGGCGTTCCTCATGCACGTCGAGCGGATCCACGAGTCGTACGGCGCCGCCGGCCTCGTGCTCGCGGCGACCAGCATCGGCCAGGCCGTCGCCGGCCCCCTCACCAGCAGGTGGATGGGCGTGTGGGGCATGAGGCCGGTCCTCATCCTCACCTCGGCCGTGTGCACGGTGGCCGTGGTCGCCGTCGCGCTCGGCGACGCGAGCACCTCGGTCCCCGTGTTCATGGCGCTCGGCCTCCTCGCCGGGCTCGCCAACCCGCCCGTGCAGCCGGCCGTCCGCACCATCTACCCCAAGATGGTCAACTCGAAGCAGCTGACGCCCCTGTTCTCGCTCGACGCGTCGGCGCAGGAGATCATCTGGGTGCTCGGTCCCGTCATCGCGACCTTCCTCGCGATCCAGGTGGACACGAGCGCCGGGATCCTCGTCGCCGCGGCCTTCCTCGTCGGCGGCGGCGCGTGGTTCATCTCCTCCCCCGAGCTCGGCCGGGTGCGCATCCCCCGCAGCAAGCGCCGCTTCGGCGTGGTGCTCGGCCGCCCGCCGGTGCTGCTCAGCACGATCGTCGGCTTCCTGCTCATCGCCGCGTGCTCCGCGATCGAGGCGGGCGTCGTCGCGGTGTACGGCCACGGCGGACCGGAGGCCGGCTTCGTCCTCGCGATCTTCGCGGTCGGCTCGCTCATCGGCGGCCTCGCGCTCGGCCACATCCCCATCAGCCCGTGGGCCATGGCCCGGCGCATGACGATCATCCTGGTCGGCACGGCCCTGGCCGCGGTCTGGATGCAGTTCGCCTGGCTCTCCGTCTTCCTCTTCCTCGCGGGCGTCGGCATCGCGCCGGCCCTCGCCGTGCTCTTCGCGGTCGTCTCGTCGTCGGTGCGCTTCAGCGACACGGCGGAGGCGTACGGGTGGGTCGGCACCGGCCAGCTGATCGGGGCGGCGCTCGGCTCCGCCGCGGCGGGCTTCGTCATCGACGCGCAGGGGGCGCAGGGCGCGTTCGTTGTCGCGGCCGCGCTGCTCGCGGCGGGCGCGGCCATCGCCGCCGCCTTCCACCGCCACAGCCCCGACCTCCGGGGTCGCGACGCGGGCCCGATGCCGGACACGGAGCCCGTCGCCATCGTCACCTGACCCCGTCGCCGACGGGAGCCGCGCAGATCCGCCGGCGCCGCGCCCCAGAGTCTCCGCCCCCGCGGAAAAACGGACGCCCGCCCTGGATAGTGTGAGGGCATGACCTCTCAGCAGACCCCTCTGACCACGCGCCGGCTGCGGGCCGGGATCGCCGGACTGGGGCTCGTCCTCGGCCTCGCGCTCGCCGGATGCAGCTCGCCCGCCGCCGATGACGCCGCGACCCCCACGCCCTCCGCCTCCGCGTCTGCTTCCGCCGAGGCCGCGACCCCCACGCCCGAGGCGAGCGCGGACGCCGGCTCCGGCGACGCCGCCGCCCCCGGATCCCGCGAGGCCATCGCCTCGAAGACCCGCGACATCGCCTGCGGCCTCAAGGACAAGTCCACGCTGGAGGAGTCCGACGTCCAGGCGTTCCGCGACCTCGGCACCGAGATCAGCGCGTCGACCGAGACCGGCGCGGCCTCGGCCGGCCAGCAGATCACGGCCCTCGCCGACCAGATCGCGCCCGGCGTCGGCCAGCCGATCAGCGACGAGCTGAAGACGCAGATGTCGACCGCCTGCGACCAGCTGCAGTAGCGCATCCGCACGGACGACGGCCCCGGTCAGCATCGCTGACCGGGGCCGTCGCACGTCCCGGCGGGACTACCAGCGCGGGTGGACCGCGGCGCGGAAGTACCGGTCGTAGACGTCCGCGACCTGGCGCTCGAAGACCTCGCCGAGCGCGGGAGCGTCGCCGGCGCGCGCGTTCGCCTGGGCCTGCTCCGCGTTGCGGGCACCCGGGATCACCGTGGAGACGCCCTCACGCTGCACGATCCACGCGAGCGCGACCTGCGCGGGCGTGAGGTCGGGTGCGGCCTCGTGCGCGGCGGCCGCGAACTCGCGGGCCGCGGCCACGCCGTCGTCGTAGTCGACGCCCGAGAACGTCTCCCCCACGTCGAACGCCGCGCCCTGGCGGTTGAAGTTCCGGTGGTCGGTCTCGGCGAAGGTCGTCTCCGCGGAGTAGCGGCCGCTGAGGAGGCCCGAGGCGAGCGGCACGCGGGCGATGATCCCGACGCCCGCCTCGACGGCGGCCGGCAGCACGCGGTCGAGCGGCTTGAGGCGGAACGCGTTGAGGATGATCTGCACGCTCGCGACGCCGGGGCGCGCGATGGCGAGGAGGGCCTCGTCGGTCGTCTCGACGCTGACGCCGTACGACGCGATGGCCCCGTCGGCGACGAGCTCGTCGAGGGCGTCGTACACGCGGTCGCTCGAGAAGACGGGCGTGGGCGGGCAGTGCAGCTGCACGAGGTCGAGCGTCTCGACGCCGAGGTTCCGGCGCGAGCGGTCGGTCCACTCGCGGAAGCGGTCGAGGGTGAAGTTCGCGGGGTCCTGCGCGTCGCGGCGGCCCATCTTGGTCGCGACCGTGACGCCCGAGTCCGGGTGCGCGCGGAGCCAGGATCCGATGATCGTCTCGCTGCGACCGTCGCCGTAGACGTCGGCCGTGTCGAAGAACGTGATGCCCGCGTCGGCCGCGGCGTCGAGCACGGCGAGCGCGTCGTCCTCGGCGACGTCACCCCAGTCCCCGCCGAGCTGCCAGGTCCCGAGTCCGATGACCGAGACGTTCCGATGGGTCCTGCCGAGGCTTCTCTGCTCCATGGGTCGAGCCTACGCGCGGGCCGACCCCGAGCCGGGCGCGGGCGGTCGCGCGATCCATGGCCGACGCTCGTGCTCGTCATGGGGTGCTCATAGGGAGGGGCGGTGTGATCTTCCCATCGCCCCCACCGGGCCACCCGAGACACGAAGGACCGTCATGAACGAGACACCGCAGGAGCCGACCGGACGCCCGGACGAGGCCCCGGCCGGCGACGCCGGCACGACCACCCCCGCACCGTCCGCCGACGCGACGCCCGCCGCCGCTCCCACTGACGCGACGCCCGCCGCCGCCAGCGCGACGCCCGCCGACGCGACCCCCACCGCCGCCGTGCCTCCCGCCGCGCCCGCGGCCTGGGCCGCCCCGACCGGTCCCGCCGTCGGCGGACCCGCGGCCCCGACGGCCGCCTACGCCACCGCATCGCCGTCGGTCGGTCACGGCGCTCCCGCCGGGTCCCCGTGGCCCGCCCCGGCGACCGACGCCTTCGGCCGCCCCCTCCCTGTCGACGCGGCGGGGAACCCCGTCCCGCCGAAGCGCATGCGCCGCGGCCTCCGCACCGGCCTCATCGCGGGCGCGTCCGCCCTCGCCCTCCTCCTCTCCTTCGGCAGCGGCACGGCGGTGGGCTTCATGGCCGACCTCGGGCGCTCGTCGTCCTCCGCCGGCGACACGCGGATCCAGGACCCGGGCTCGTTCACGCCGGGCCAGGGCTTCGGACGCGGCCAGGGGACGCTGCCCGGGCAGGGACGCGGCGACGGCGCGGGAACCGGATCCGGTTCCGGCAGGCAGTCCGGCACGGGCACGTCGGTCACCTCACCCGAGGCCTCGGAGGCGCAGATGTCGGGCGTCGTCACCATCGACTCGGCCCTCACCTACGAGAACGCGGCCGGGGCGGGCACGGGCATCATCCTGTCGTCCGACGGCACGATCCTCACCAACAACCACGTCGTCAGCGGTGCGACGAGCATCCGCGTCACGGTCGAGTCGACGGGCAAGGCCTACGTCGGCAAGGTCGTCGGCACCGACGCCACGAACGACGTCGCCGTGCTGAAGCTCGAGGGCGCGTCCGGCCTCACGCCGGCGAAGCTCGACACCGACGGCGCGCAGGTCGGCGAGGCCGTCACGGGCGTCGGCAACGCCGGCGGCACGGGCACGCTCACCGCGGCGACCGGCCAGGTCACCGCGCTCGGCCAGACCATCACCACCCAGGCCGAGGGCACGGCCGCGGGCGAGACGCTCACCGACCTCATCCAGACGGACGCGCCCATCGTCTCCGGCGACTCCGGCGGGCCCCTGGTGGACGCCGAGAACGAGGTCGTCGGCATCGACACGGCCGCCTCCTCCGGGTCGGCCCAGGTCGCGGGCTTCGCGATCCCGATCGACAAGGCCATGGGCATCGCGAAGCAGATCGAGAGCGGCGTCGAGTCCGGCACCGTGAAGATCGGCTACCCCGCCTTCCTCGGCGTGCTGCTCGCGAACGGCGCGGGCTCCGTCGCCGGTGCGCCCGTCCAGGGCGTGGTCGACGGGTCCGGCGCGGCGAAGGCCGGCCTCACGCAGGGCGACGTCGTGACCTCGGTCGACGGCAAGGCCGTCGCGTCGGGGTCCGAGCTCAGCGCCGCCATCTCCGGCCACAAGCCGGGCGAGTCGGTGGAGCTCGGCTGGACCACCGCGGCCGGCGCTAAGAGGACCGGCACCGTGACCCTCACCGAGGGCCCCGTCAGCTGATCCGCTCCCCCACGACGACGGCCCGCCCTGCATCGCGCAGGGCGGGCCGTCGTCGTGCGCGCGTCAGCTGCGGGTCACGTCCAGCACCACGACCGCCCAGGACAGCGCCGGGAGCGTGAGCGTGAGGCGCCCGCCCTCGGCGTGCACCCCCTCGAGCGGCACGAGGCCGACCTGTTCGCCCGACTCGAGCGTGTTGCTCGAGAAGCGGTCGCCGCCCTCGGGGACCCGCAGGACCTCGGCCCGCAGGATCCGCCCGGCGTCGAGCCCGCGGAGCGCCACCTCGGTCGCGGCCTCCTCCTCGAGCCCGCGGTTGGCGAGGAAGAGGGACACCGTGCCCGCCTCGTCGTCCCAGGTCGCGCTGACGTCCACCACGTCGGCGGTGCCGAAGCGGTCGTTGTCGTAGCGGTCGCTGTCCACCTCGATCCGCAGGATGCGGCCCGTCGCGAGCTGCGCCATGCGCGCGAACGGCCAGAAGATCGACTGGCGCCAGGCCGGGCCGCCCTCCTCGCTGCGGATCGGCGCGATCACGTTCACGAGCTGCGCCTGGTTGGCGATCTTCACCCGGTCGCCGTGCCGCAGCAGCGAGTTGAGGAGCGTGCCGACCACGACCGCGTCGGTCACGCTGTACTCGTCCTCGATGACCCGCGGGTGCTCGCGCCAGCCCGCCTTCTCGATGCGGTGCGGCTGGTCCTCGCCGTCGAGCCCGCGCTGGTACCAGACGTTCCACTCGTCGAACGAGAGGTCGATCCGCTTCCGGTTCTTCAGGCGCGCGCCGGTCGCGTCCGCCGTCGCGACCACCGACTCGATGAAGAAGTCCATGTCGACGGCGCTCGCCAGGAAGCTCCGCACGTCGCCCTCGTGCTCCTGGTAGTAGGCGTGCAGCGAGACGTAGTCGACGACGTCGTAGGTGTGGCCGAGCACGGTCTGCTCCCACTGCCCGAACGTGGGCATGCCCGAGTTGGAGCTGCCGCACGCGACCAGCTCGATGCTCGGATCCACCAGCCGCATGGCCTTCCCGGCCTCCTGGGCGAGGCGGCCGTACTCGTCGGCCGTCTTGTGCCCGATCTGCCACGGCCCGTCCATCTCGTTGCCGAGGCACCAGAGCTTGATGTCGAAGGGCTCCTCGGCGCCGTTGGCACGGCGCATGTCGGAGTACCTCGATCCGCCGGGGTGGTTCGCGTACTCGACGAGCGCGCGCGCCGCGTCGACGCCGCGCGTGCCGAGGTTGATGGCCTCCATGACCTCGACGCCCGCGGCCTTCGACCAGCCCATGAACTCGTGCAGGCCGAACGCGTTGGTCTCGACGGTGTGCCAGGCGCCGTCGAGGCGGCGGGGCCGGTCCTCGACGGGGCCGACGCCGTCCTCCCAGTCGTAGCCGGAGACGAAGTTGCCGCCGGGGTAGCGGACGACCGTGGCGCCGAGCTCCTTCGTCAGGTCGAGCACGTCCTGCCGGTAGCCCTCGGGCGTCGCGGTGGGGTGGCCGGGCTCGTAGATGCCGGTGTAGACGCACCGGCCCATGTGCTCGACGAACGAGCCGAAGAGCCGGCGCGGCACGTCGCCGATGGTGAAGTCGCGGTCGATGGTGATGCGGGCACGGGTCATGGGGCGTCCTCCTGGACGTCGGGCCCGGGCGCGTGCGTCCCGGGCGGGGTGGGTCGGTCGGTCGGGGCTGCGGGGCGGATCACTGGCCGCCGAACCCGGTGGTCGAGATGCCCTTGATGATCTGGCGCTGGAAGAAGAGGAACACCAGGATCAGCGGCAGCGCGGCGAGCACGGCCGAGGCCATGTTCTGCGCGTACTGGATCCCGTAGGCGTTCTTCACCGTCTGCAGCCCGACCGGCAGGGTCATGAGCGAGGAGTCGTTCGTGGCGATGAAGGGCCAGAGGAAGTTGTTCCAGGCGCCGATGAAGACGAAGATCGCGACCGCCGAGAGGATGGGGCGGGACAGCGGCATCACGATCTGCAGGAACACGCGCACGCGCCCGGCGCCGTCGACGCGCGCCGCGTCCTCGAGCTCGACGGGGATCTGGTCGAAGAACGCCTTCAGGATGAAGACCATCGCGGGCTGCACGATCTGCGGCAGGATCACGGCCCAGAGGGTGTCCACCAGGTCAAACGCCAGCATCTGGTGGAAGAGCGGGACGATGAGGATCTGCGGCGGGATGATGATCGACGCCACGATCGCCCCCATCAGCAGCTTCCGGCCGCGGAAGTCGATGCGGCTGAGCGCGTATCCGGCGAGCGCCGAGAACACGACCGCCACGACCGTGATCACCGTGCTGGTGAGCAGGCTGTTCCACGTCCACAGCGGGATCGTGCCGCCGTTGAGCACGGAGGCGTAGGCGTCGAGCGTGAACCCGCCCGCCGGGAAGACGGTCACCGGGAACGCCGCGGCGTCGGTCTCCGACTTGAAGGACGTGAGCACCGCCCAGAGGAACGGCAGCAGCCACGCGGCCGCGAGGACGATGAGGATCACGAGCGCGGCGATGCGCGACGGCTGGAACCTCGGCGTGCCCGTGCGTCCCTGGCGGGCGGCGACGCTGGTCGCGGGCTTCCGGGCGAGCGTGCCGGAGGAGAAGGCGGGACGGGTGGCGGTGGTCATGACTTCCTCCGGGTGGCCGTGATCTGGATGACCGAGATGACCACGATCAGCGCGAAGAAGATGTACGAGATGGCGGCCGAGTAGCCGAAGCGGAAGCCGGTGAACCCGGTCTCGAAGACGTACTGCACGACCGGCCGGGTCGATCCTCCGGGGCCGCCCGCGGTCATCTGGTAGATCTGGTCGAACACCTTGAGCGACGCGAGCACCTGCAGGATCGCGAGGAGCGCGGTCGTCGGGGCGAGCTGCGGGATCGTGATGGAGAACAGCTGCCGCCACCTGCCGGCGCCGTCGAGGGCCGCCGCCTCGTACTGCTGGTCGGGGATGTTCTGCAGCGCCGCGAGGTAGATGAGGAAGTTGAAGCCGACCGTCCACCACACCGTGGTGATCACGACGCTCGTCATGGCCAGGTTCGAGTCCTGCAGCCACGCGGGCTGCGGGAGGCCGACGGCGCCGGCGATCGCGTTCACGACGCCGAGCTGCGGGTTGTACATCCAGAGCCAGAACAGCGAGACGACGGTGGATGCGAGCAGGAACGGCAGGAAGAACGCCAGCCGCCAGAGCCACTGGCCGGGGAGGCCGAGGTTCACGAGGAGCGCGAGCACGAGGCCCACGACGAGCAGCGGGACGGTGCTCGCGATCGTGAACACCACGGTGTTGCCGAGCGAGCGCCACATCTGGCTGTCGCCGAACGCCTCGACGTAGTTGGCGAACCCGATGAGCTGGCCGTTGGCGCCCGTGAGGCTCTGCCCGGTGAGGCTCTGGTAGAAGCCGTAGAGCACCGGCCAGACCAGGAACACCAGGAAGGTGATGAGGAACGGGGCGATGAAGAGCATGCCCTGGGCCTGCTCCTTGGCGCGTGCCCGCGGGCGTCCCACGGCGGGCCGCGGGCCGGGGACCCGGCCGCGGGCGCGACCGGGGTGGGTGGTGCTGCTGTCGTCACGAGTGGACTCCTTCGTCGTTTCGCTGGGAAGAGGGTGCGGTGCCGCCCGCGGGCGGCCGCCGCTACAGGGGGTTGGGCTTGGCGAGCAGCGCGTCGATCTGCGCGATGAACGCGTCGAGGCCGGCCTCCGCGTCCTGGCGCCCGAGGAAGACGTTCTGCATGTTCTCGGCGAAGTACGTCTGGAAGTCCGAGCCGGATCCGGTGAAGTAGGCGACCGGGTCGTACTCGATCTGCGCGGCCGCGTTCGCGTAGTGCGCCTGCGGCAGCAGCTCCGCGTACTCGGGGCTCTCGATGATCGGCTTGTACGCGGGGATGTGCCCGGCTCCCGCCCACTGCAGCGAGTTCTTCAGGAGGTCGGCCACGAACTCGTAGCTCTTCCGGCGCTTCTCGGGATCCGGCGAGCTCTGGTGGGGCAGCACGAACGCGTGCGAGTCGGCGAAGGACGCGGGCGTGCCGTACAGCGTCGGGATCGGCATGGCGTCGAAGGGCAGCTCGGCCTTCTGGAACGTGGGCAGCTCCCACACCCCGGTGAAGATCGCGCCGCTCTTGCCGCCGGCGAACTCGGCGATGGACGTGCCGGCGTCGCCGCTCGGTGTGGCGATGGTGCCGTCGAGGAGCGTGCGGATGAACTCGAGGGCCGTCAGCGCCTTCTCGCGGTCGTAGACGACCTGGCCGCCCGTGGGCAGCTCCATGTCGCCGCCCATCTGCTTGTAGAGCGTGTAGAACAGGCGCCACATCTGCGTGCCATCGCCGAGGTAGCCGTAGCTGAGGCCATGCACCCCGGTGACCTGCTGCATCGCCCGCATCGCGTCGGCGAACTGCTCCGGCGAGTCGATCGGCGCGAGCTGGCCGTCGTCGCCGAGGAGCCCGGCCTGGCCCGCGACGTCCGTGTTGTACATCATCACGAACGGGTGGCTGTCGAGCGCGATCGAGTAGAGCTTGCCGTCGACGACGCCCTTGTCCCAGACGCGCGGCTCGAAGTCGTCCTGCGCGATGCCGAGCCCGGCGAGCTCGTCGAGGTCCCACGGGTCGAGCAGGCCGCCGGGCGCGAAGCCCGGGACGCGCGCCGCGTGCATGACGGCGACGTCGGGAGCCCGCCCGCCGACCGACGCCATGGCGAGCTTCGTGTAGTACGGCTGGCCCCAGGCGAGGACGGTGGCGGTGACGTCGAACCCGTCGCCCGTCTCCTCCGCCTCCTTGACCATCTCCGTCATCCGGATGCCGTCGCCGCCGGACAGCAGGTGCCAGTACTTCAGGTCGACGATGCCGCCGGCCGCCGCCGCCCGGGGCGCGCAGCCGGAGAGACCCCCGACGAGGAACGCGCCGCCCAGGGCAGCCGCGCCGCCCATGAGGACCTGGCGCCTCGACCATGCCGAGGGACGTCCCCCGGCCTTTCCCTTGACAGGTTCCATTGACCACTCCTTCGTGATGCGATGATCATTACATCGTTGTAATGCGAGCGCAACGTTTCGTGCGGAGGATCTCGCCGACGTTCGCGGAGGGGCCGTCGCGGGTCAGGCGGGAGCGCGCGTGCTGCCCCGGACGACGATGCGGTGCGGGATCACCAGCTGCACGGGCGGCCCCTCGCGCTCCTCGATCCGCCGCACGAGCTGCCCCACGGCCGCCTCGGCGTAGGCGCGGAGGTCGAAGTGGACGGTGGTGAGCGTCGGGATCGAGAAGCGGGCCTGGTCCACGTCGTCGAAACCCGCGACCTGCACGTCCTCGGGAACGCGGACGCCGTGGTCGGCGAGCGCGCGCAGCACGCCGAACGCGAGGCCGTCGGTGAAGCAGAACAGCGCGTCGGGCACGGGGTTGCCGTCGGCCAGCCAGGCGTCGACGGCCTCGGCGCCCGAGGCGCTGTTCCACCCCGTCCGGTCGATCTCGATGGGCGCCTCGCCCGCCTCCTCCATCGCGCGCCGGTAGCCGATGCGGCGGAGGTCGCCGGCGGCGGACTCCTCGCGCGTGGCCGTGCCGACCGCGGCGATGCGGCGGGCGCCCGTGCCGAGGAGGAAGCGCGTCATGTCGTAGGCGGCCTCGACGCTGTCGACGCCCACCCGGTCGGCGATCTCCTGCTCCACCTCGCCGATGACCACGACCGGCGGCAGCGACTCGGCGCGCACGATCGCGCTCTGCGACAGCAGGACGGGGTTGAGGATCAGTCCGTCGACGAGGTGCTCGCGCGCCCGCGACATGAGGTCGCGCTCGCGGTCGGGGCGCGATCCGGTCTCCTCCATCTGGATGCTGTAGCCGGCCTCGTGGGCGACCTCCACGAGGTGGTGCGCGAGCTCGGCCGAGTAGGCCGTGCCGAGGTCGGGCAGGGCGACGGCGATCACGCCCGTGCGGCCGTTGCGGAGACCGCGCGCCGAGAGGTTGGGCACGTAGTCGAGCTCGGCGACGGCCCGCTCGACGCGCTCGCGGGTGGCGGGGCTCACGGTGACGCGGCCGGTGATCACGTTGGACACCGTCTTCGGGGAGACGCCGGCGCGCGCGGCGACGTCCTTCACTGTCGCGCGCATGGTCCTCCCCGAGCCGGCCGTCGGCGGGACATGCCGCGGGCGGTGTCCCCGAATCTAATGCACACGCATTCCCTCACCTGCCGAGGCGATGCCCGGGAGCGCCGGGCACACTGCACGCATGATCTCCACCGCGCACGCCACGACCCTCCTGGAGCTCGGCCTCGAGTGGAGCCTCGAGCCCGGCGACCGGTTCCGGATCCGGGGCCAGGGCTTCGAGTCGGACGTCTTCACCATCAGCGAGCTCACCATCGAGGCGCACGAGCACGCGACCGGCACCGTGCTCGGCTTCAACGGCACGACCGAGTGGGCGCTCGACTCCGTCGCGCTCGAGGACAGCCTGTGGCTGCCGCGCGAGGACCAGCTGCGGGCGCTGCTCGGCGGCGCGTTCCGGTCGCTGCGGCGCGAGATCGGCGGGGCCGAGGACGGCGCGCACGTGGTGCTCGTCGTGATCGACGGCGAGGAGGTCGAGCACCGGGACCTCGAGGCCGAGGAGGCCTACGCGAAGGCGCTCATCGCGGTGATGGAGGCAGCGGACGCGTAGTCCGCCGCCGAAGGGCTCAGGCTCGCGCGCGCCGACGGACGACGAGCGCGGAGATCGCGCGCCAGCCGAGCATCAGGATCCCCAGGATGATCGCGGTCGTGATGACGAACGGGATCACCACGCCCTCGCCGCTGAGCGCGCGGAGCACCATCCCGACGACCACCGTGACGCCCCACACGATGAGGCCCACGGGCACGACGCGCGACGGGCTGCGCCAGGCCCGGGCGACGATCCAGCCGACGAGGCCGCCCGCGAGGAACGGCCACGCGATGCCGAGCACACCCGACGGCGCGAGGTCCTCGCCGTGGCTCGCGCGCCCGATGAGGACGAAGACGACGACGAGCGCGGCGTCGAGCACTGCGGCGCGGACGATCTCGGGGCGGGCGGCGGGGCGGGCGGGTCGGCGGGTCACCCCGCGATCCTAGGCGTCGCGTCCTGGGCGATCGGCGGGCGCGTCCCCGTCCGCCGCGGACGGCAGGAGCAGGAACCCGTCGGCGACGAGCGCGCGGATCCTCGGGAGGAGCTCGGCGCGCAGGGCGGCCGCGTCGACCGCGGTCAGCTGGGCCACCGCGTCGACGATCGCGCCGACGGCCAGCTCGCCGTCGCACGCCCCGACGAGCGCCGCGAGCCCCGTGTCGAGCGGGACCTCGCGGCCGAAGCCGGCGCCCTGGCGCAGCGTCATGACCGTCGGATCCTCGGCGCCCGGCCAGTAGTGCCGCTCCTCCGTGACGTCGCCCGCCACGACCAGCGCCGTCGCGGCGAGGGCGTCGTCGTCGAGGGTCGCGAGCGCGTCGTGCGCGGCGAGCGACGCGGCCAGGTGGTCGCCGAGCCCGGTCGGGTTGTGGCCGAGGCCGCCGTGCAGCCGCTCGAGGCGGCGGAGCGCGGGCCCGCCCGCGGACGGGCGGCGCAGGGTGAGGTAGCCGAAGCCGACGGCGTCCACCCCGCGCGCGGCGAAGTCGTCGAGCCAGGCCTCGACGAGGGCCTCCGACTCGGGGGTGCCGGCACGGGTGCCGCCGTCGCGGATCCACGTCTCGGCGTAGAGCGCCGCGTCCTGCACCTCGCGCTCGACGACCCAGGCGTCGAGGCCGGATCCCGTGCGCTCCGCGGCCCGGTCGAGCCAGCCCGCGACACGCTCGAGGCCGGGCTCCCCCGCGCGGTGCTCCCAGTTGCCGAGGAGCTGCGCGACGCCGCCCGGCGTCAGGTGGTCGACGAGGTCCGCGACGACGCCCTCCACGAGAGCGTCGCCCACCAGCCCGGCGTCGCGGTACTCGTAGGCGGGCACGCCCTCGGCCCGCGGGGTGATGACGAAGGGCGGGTTGGAGACGATGTGGTCGAAGCGCTCCCCCGCGACCGGCTCGAACAGGCTGCCGAGGCGGAGCTCGATGGTCGTGATCCCGTTGAGCGCGGCGTTGAGCGCGGCGAACGCCAGGGCGCGCGCGGAGATGTCGGTGGCGACCACGCGGTCGGCGTGGCGGGAGGCGTGCAGCGCCTGGATCCCGCAGCCGGTCCCCAGGTCGAGCGCAGTGGCGACGGGGGTGGAGATCATGAGGCCGCTGAGGGTGGCGGACGCGCCGCCGACGCCGAGCACGTGGTCCTCGTCGAGCGCGCCGCCGGTGGCGAGCTCGCCGAGGTCGGAGGCGATCCACCACTCCCCGACGCCGTGCGCGTCGATGAAGCCGTACGGGCGGAGGTCGACGGCCGGGCGCACGCGGTCGCCGTCGAGCTCGACCAGCCCGAGGCGGACGGCGCCGTCGAGGCCGAGCGACGGCAGCGCGGCCGTCAGGTCGGCCACGTCGACGGGGTCGCCGAGCACGAAGAGGGCCGCGAGGGCGGCGGATGCGGGGAGGCCGTCCGCGGTGCGCGCGTCGGCGACGGCACGGCGCGCGGGGATCCGGTCGCCGCGGTGCAGCGCCTGCCCGGCCGCGTCGCCCCAGACGTCGAGCGCCGACGCGAGCGTGAAGGGCGCCGCCTCGAGGTCGGCGCGGAGGGCGCGCACCTCCGGGGTCGCGATGGTCACGGACGGGATCGCGGGGCGGGGCACTGGTCGATCTTAACGAGCGGAGGCGCCGGCCGCCGGGCGGGAGCCCGGCGACCGGCGCCGTGGATGCGGGAGGGGTCAGCGGCTCGTCACGGTGAGCTGCGGGGAGGACGGGGCCGGCCCGCCCGCCGCCTGCAGGCCGACGTGCACGGTCTGGCCGGCCGACAGCGCACCGGCCCAGTCGGCGCCCGTGCAGGTCACGGTGCCGGAGGCGACGCCGCAGCGCATGCCCCAGCTGTTCCCCACGGAGGTCGTGCCGGGGCTCGCCCACGACACGGTCCATCCGGCGACCGCGGACTCCGCGGTGACGTCGAGGTCGGCCACGTAGCCGGACGACCAGGATCCGCCGGGCTGCCAGGTCGCCGTCACGGCGCCCTTCGTGGACGGCTGCGGCTGGGGCTGCGGCTGCGAACCGGAGCCCGATCCCGATCCGGAGCCCGATCCCGATCCGGAGCCGGAACCGGAACCCGAGCCCGAGCCGGACGACGGGCTCGGGTGCAGGATCGGCGCCATCGCGTCGAGCTTCGCCTGCTCCGGCGTGACCCAGTCGCTCTGCACGAGCCCGCCGGTGTCGCCGCTGTCGGGGTTGAAGGCCCAGAACGACGAGCTGATACCCGTGGTCTGCAGGTACGACACCAGGGTCGACAGCCACTGCTTGTCGCTGGTGGTCTCGAGCTTGGTGCCGAACTCGCCGAGCAGCACGGGGGCGAGGTCCTTCTTCGCGAGGTAGCCCCAGGCGGCGTCCCAGACGCCCGGGAGGTTGCGCGGGTAGTCGGGCGAGCTGAACCACGACTGCCCGTAGATGCTCGCGGGGTAGTCGTGCGGGGAGTAGACGACGCGGTCCGGCACGGTGAGCTCGACGGGCTTCTCACCCGCGGCGCCCAGCGCCCCGCCCCACCACGTGCCGGAGCCGTCGGGCTCCTTGTCGGTCCCCTCGACGATGACGAGCAGCTTCGGGTTCACGGACAGCACCGCGTCGCCGCCGCGCTCGGCGGCGAGCCGCCAGTCGGTGGACGGATCCCCGGTGCCCCACGACGCCGTGCCGTGCGGCTCGTTGTGCAGGTCGACGCCGATGACCGTCGGGTCGTCCTCGTAGCGGTCGGCGAGCATCTTCCAGTCGGAGATCCACTGCGACTCGGGGAGGTCCGACGAGTACCAGAGCTCGGACTGCCCGCTCACGGTGGGGCGGTGCTGGTCGAGGAACACGTTGAGGCCGTTGTCCTTCGCGGAGGCGATGACGCGGTCCATGAGCTGCAGCGGCGAGAGGCCCCGGAGGTCCGGGTTCGCGTTCAGCCAGTCGGCGGTGCTCGAGGCGTGGAGGCACTCGTTCGCGTACGGCAGGCGCACCGTGGTGAAGCCCATGTCGTGCAGGTGCTTCATGCCGCTGTCGAGCGTGATCTTGTCGAGCCCGTGGAGGACGCAGCCCGACGACTCGAGCCCGAACCACGCGGCGCCGCGGATCGTGTACGGGGAACCCGAGGAGTCGACGATCTTCCCGCCGTCCGTGTGGAGCCATCCGGAGGCGGTGGACGCGGCGGTCGTCGTCGCGGCGGTGCGAGCCGACGTGGAGCCCGGATCAGCTGCGGAGGCCGAGGCAGCTGACGCTCCCGCCGTCGCGATGGCGACCGGGAGGAGCAATCCGAGCAGTGCGGAGGTGAGGCCTCTTCGTGTCTTCATGGCGGAAGACTAGGAGCATCGGAGGATCCGGGCGATGACCCCTCACAGGACGTGAGCGTGAACAGGAGGTAGCCCGCACAAGCAAAAACCCCGCCGAAGCGGGGTTCTTGTGGACCTAAGGAGATTCGAACTCCTGACCTCCTCGATGCGAACGAGGCGCGCTACCAACTGCGCCATAGGCCCTGATGACTCCACGAGACTACCACGTCGCGGGGAGTCCTCCGGACCGCGAGGTCCGGACGGGGATCCGGTCAGCCGACCGCCCGGCGACGGCGCAGCACCTCGTCGAGGTCGCCCATGCCGGGCTCCGCGTCGTCGACGATGCCCATGCGCGAGAAGCGGCTGACCGGAGTGGCGCGCGCGGCGGGCGCGACCGGGGCGGCGGATGCGGCCGGCGCGGCCTCCTCCTCGGCGGCCAGGCGCGCGACCTCGGGCTCGAGGTGCGCACGGTGGAGCGTCTCCTCGGACGCGGCGGCGGCGCGGCGCATCTCCTCGACGGGCGACAGCGGCGTGCGCGGCGGACTGCCGGCGCCGGGACGCGGCCCGGGCGCCTGCGACCGGGAGAGGTAGAGCGGCTTCGGCACGGGCACGGGCGTCCACGACTCGCCCTCCTCGCGCGGGGCGACGGGCGCGGCGGGCTGCTCGGCGGACTCGTGGAAGTCGGTGAAGCCGGTCTGGGGGCGCGGCCGGGCCTCGGGCGCCTGGTGGCGGCGGGCCGCGGCGATCTGCGACATGCGCTGCAGGAGCGCGAGCGAGCCCATCGTGGCGAGCGAGGAGATCACGAGCAGGGTCCACGCACCGGCGGCGGCGACCTGCGTGATCCCGGCGATCACGCCCACGAGGGCGAGCGCGAGGACGACGGTGGCGGTCAGCCGGGTGCGGCGGAGGCGCGTGGCGGCGGAGGGCGACGTTGCGGACACGGGGGCCACTTTCGGTAGGGCGCGCTGGGCGGCGGCATCTCGCGCTCGCGCGGCGGCTTCGGCTTCTTCGGCGGCCCGGCGGAGGGCGCGCTGCTGCTCGACGACGCTGCGGGCGTTGGTCTCGGCGCGCACCGCGTCGGGGACCTCGGCCGTCTCGGCCAGGATCCGCAGGGTCTGCTGGAGGCGCACGGCGTTGCGCTCGGTCGCCATGTACTGGCGCCGGTGCAGCCACGTGGGCAGGAGGTAGGCGAGCCAGAGCACCGCGGAGAGCGCGATGATGATGCCGCCGGATTGCATGTCCCGAGGCTAGGAGGTCCGACGGGTGCGGCGCGGGAAGCGCGCCGCGTGTCCATGGCCGGACCGGCGCATCCGCAGGTGGTCGGTCAGATCCGGCGCTGCACGGCGAGCGGCGACGCGGCCGCCTCGACGTCGGCGTCCGGGACGCGCGACCACTCGGGATCCACGCCGCCCTCCTTCCAGCGCGCGAGCACGCTGGTGGAGAGCTCCTCGACCACGAGGCCGAAGCAGAAGTGGTCGCGCCAGTCGCCGTTGATGTGGATGTAGCGACGGCGGAGCCCCTCGTACCGGAAGCCGAGCTTCTGCACGACGCGGAGGCTGGGCGCGTTCTCCGGCCGGATGCAGATCTCCATCCGGTGCAGCCCGAGGGTCGTGAAGCAGTAGTCCGTCGCGAGGGCGACGGCCGTGGGCGTCACGCTGCGACCCGCGAACTCCTGGCCCACCCAGTAGCCGATGGTCGCGCTCGAGAGCGAGCCGTAGGCGATGGACGAGACGTTGAGCTGGCCGGCGAACTCGTCGTCGTAGTCGATGACCAGCGGCACGCCGAGGCCGGCGCGGGCGTTGGCCTGCAGCGACCGGATGCTCGCGCGGGTGTCGAACGCCATCGGCGCGTAGGGGCTGGTGGCCTCCCACTTGCGGAGCCACGAGCGGTTGTCGAGCAGCGAGCGCTCGAGGGCCCGCGAGTCGCGGAGCCGGATGGGCCGGACGGAGATGCGCCCGTCCCGCATGGTGGGTACGGTCTGCGGCACGTCCATGAGCCTAGGCCTCCGCGGCCGCGGTGGCGCGACCGCGCACCGCGCCGCGGATCCGGATCAGCGCTCGAGCGTCTTGACGAACTCGGGCAGCCACTCGCGCAGGCCCTCGCCGAGGTCCTCGTGGTCGACGCCGAGCTGGACGATGGCCTTCAGGTAGTCGAGCCGGTCGCCCGTGTCGTAGCGGCGTCCGCGGAAGACGACGCCGTAGACGCCGCCGGTCCACTCGGGCGCGGCGGCCATCTTCTCGAGCGCGTCGGTGAGCTGGATCTCGCCGCCCTTGCCGGGCTCCGTCTTGTGCAGCACGTCGAAGACCTCGGGGCGCAGGACGTAGCGGCCGATGATCGCGAGGTTGGAGGGCGCGGTGCCCGCGGCGGGCTTCTCGACCATGCCGGTGATGCGCACGACGTCGTCGTCGTCCGTCTCCTCGACCGTGGCGACGCCGTAGAGGTGCGTCTGCGAGGGGTCCACCTCGAGAAGCGCGACGACGGAGCAGCCGCGCTGGAGCTGGACCTCGATCATGCGGGAGAGGAGCACGTCGCGCTTGTCGATGATGTCGTCGCCGAGGAGCACGGCGAACGGCTCGCGGCCCACGTGCATCTCGGCGCGGAGCACCGCGTGGCCGAGGCCCTTGGGGTCGCCCTGCCGGACGTAGTGCATGTCGGCGAGGTCGGTGGACTCGTTGACCTTGCGGAGCTTGGCGTCGTCGCCCTTGAGCTGGAGGGTGGCCTCGAGCTCGGCGTTGCGGTCGAAGTGGTTCTCGAGGGCGGTCTTGTTGCGGCCCGTGATCATGAGGACGTCGTGCAGTCCCGCGCCCACGGCCTCCTCCACGACGTACTGGATGGCCGGGCGGTCGACGACCGGCAGCATCTCCTTCGGCATCGCCTTCGTCGCGGGCAGGAATCGTGTTCCGAGTCCCGCGGCGGGGATGACGGCCTTCGTGATGTGGGTGACCATGCGATCGAGCGTAGCCATAAAAGCTACCTAGACTCGACCCATGCCGAGCGATGTCCCCACTGAGAAGAGGGCCCTGCGCGCCCAGCTGCGGGAGCGTCGTCGCCAGATGACGTCGACCGAGCGCGACGAGTCGGCCCACGGGCTCACCAGCCGGCTGACGGAGCTCGTGGCGAACCACGACGCCCGCCGGGTGGCCTGCTACCTCTCCACCGTCGACGAGCCGACCACGCGTCCGTTCCTGCAGTGGCTGCACGCGGACGGCCGCCAGGTGCTCCTGCCGGTGTCCCGGAACGACGGCCTGCTCGACTGGGTCGTGAGCGACGGCACCGAGACCGAGGGCCTGTTCGGGCTGCCCGAGCCGGTCGGCGAGCTGCTCGGGCCCATCGCCATCAACGACGTCGACCTGATCCTCGTGCCGGCCGCCGCGGTCGACCAGGGCGGGATGCGCATGGGCTGGGGTCGCGGCTACTTCGACAAGACCCTCGGATCGATGGAGGCCTGCCCCCCGGTCTACGCTGTGGTGTTCGACGCCGAGTTCGTCGACGAGCTCCCGCGGGAGAAGCACGACATGCCGGTCGACGGCATCGTGACCCCGACCCTCATCCACTCCTTCTAGGGACCCATGCCCACGTACTCCTACCGCTGCACGGTGTGCGGCAACGCCTTCGACATCGTCCAGGCGTTCACCGACGACTCCCTCACCGAGTGCCCCGTCTGCGGCGGCAAGCTCCGCAAGCTCTTCGCCGCGGTCGGCGTGAGCTTCACCGGCAGCGGCTTCTACCGGAACGACTCACGCACCGAGGACGCGGCCAAGCGGTCGCGGTCCTCCTCGTCCGGGTCGTCGTCGGCGAAGTCGGGCGACTCGTCCTCGTCCTCCGACTCCTCGTCGTCCTCGTCTTCGTCCTCCGGATCGTCGGACTCGTCCGGATCGTCCGGATCCGGGACGATCGGGCAGGGCTCCGGTACCGTGACCCCCAGCACCCCGTCCGGTCCCGCGTCCTCGGGCTCCGGCTCGTCCTCGCCGTCCACCTGATCGGACGGCCCGCCAGACAGGAGCACCCGTGAAGGGCTTCAAGGAGTTCATCCTCCGCGGCAACGTGATCGACCTGGCCGTGGCCGTCGTGATCGGCGCCGCGTTCACCGCGATCGTGACGGCGATCGTCACGTCGGTCTTCAACCCGCTGATCGCGGCGCTGTTCAACGCCTCGACGCTCAACGACGCGTTCAAGGTCGAGATCCCGACAGCGTCCGGGGCGACCTCGACGCTCCTGTTCGGCGCCGTCCTCGCCGCGATCATCAACTTCCTCATCGTGGCCGCGGTCGTGTACTTCGCGCTCGTGCTCCCGGTGAACCACCTCAAGAAGGTCGCGTTCGCGAAGCAGAAGGCCGAGGAGGACGCGACGCCGAAGGACGTGCCGCCGACCGAGGCGGAGCTGCTCATCGAGATCCGCGACCTGCTCGCCGGGCGTCCGTCGCCCGAGGGCGCGCACACGATCCCGTCGTCCTCCGGCCAGCACGTGGCCGAGCCCGGGAAGCCCGCCTAGCGCGGATCCGCACGACCCGACCGCCTCCGGCGTCGACCCGTCAGCCCCAGTGGGGCGGGCGGTCGAGCCGGAGGCGGTCGTCGTTCGCGTCGGAGGCGGCGGGCGCGTCGCCCCAGCCCTGCGGGGCGTCCTCGGCGGCGCGCACCGCGGGCGCGCGGGCGGCGGCCTGCGGCGTGGGGTCGGATCCGGGGACGGGAGCCGTCGACGCACGCCGCGACCGGCGGGCCGGGCGGCCTTCCCCCGCAGCGTCGGCCGCCGAGTCGGCGTCCGTCGCGTCGCGCTCCGGCATCAGTCCGCCCGGTGCGCGCCGGCCTGCACCTGCACGGGCGCGGTCACGGGGTGCGCGTCCGAGATCGCGCCGAGGGCGGTGGCGATGCGGCGGGCGACGGCGTCCGGATCCGCGAACAGCTCGAAGGAGTGCACGCGGAGGTAGTGCCAGCCGAGGCGCTTGAGCATCTCCGGGCGGAGGCGCAGGGACTCGCGGAGGCTCGTCTGGTTGACGACCGGGTCCGTCTCGATCGCGATGGCCCGGCCGCCGTAGGACGCCACGAGGCCGAGCTTGTCGCGGTGCCCGAGGGCGGGCGCGAGGCCGAGGCCCTCGAGGCGGCGGGCGAGGTCGACGAGCATGGCGTCGCCGTCGTCCGGGATCGGGTCCTCCTTGAAGCGGGCCTCCGCCTCGGAGAGGATCTGGGCGAGCGCGACGATGCCGTGCTTCATCCGGTCCTGGTCGATGTCGGAGGGCTGGAAGCAGGAGACGACCACCATCGAGCGACGGGCGCGCGTCATGGCGACGGCGAGCAGGCGCTCCCCGCCGGGCGCCGCGAGGGCGCCGAAGTTCGACAGCACGCGGCCGTGCGGGGTGCGGCCGTAGCCGACCGAGAAGATCACCCGGTCGCGGCTCTGCGCGACGCACTGCTCGAGGGTCGCCACCATGAACGGCTCGGCGCGGTCGCCGATGAAGAACTCGGTGACGTCGCTGCGCTTGGCGGCCGCGTGGAGCACGGCCTGCTGCACCCGCACGGCGTGACGGGCGCTCGCGGTGATGACCATGAGGGACTCGCGCGGGCGGTGGCTCGCGTGGTCGAGGACGAGCTCCACCACGCGGATCACCTCGGCGTCGACGCTCTCGACGGCGCCGGTGTCCTCGTCGGGCATGCCGTGGCCGTCGGCGACGAAGTCGAGCGACAGGCTGCCGTGGCCGAGGAACGTGCCCGCCCACGGGAGGGACTGGATCCGGCCGCCGTAGAAGCGGCGGTTGACGAGCTCGGCCAGGTCCTCGCCGCCCGCGCGGTAGCTGCGCGTGAGGGAGAGGGTGGGCAGCAGCTCGCCGAGGCGCGCGAGCGCGGAGTCGGCGTGGCGCTCCTCGAGCGTGGAGTCGTCGTCCGCGAGCTGGGGCGTCGAGCGCTCCGACTGCGGGACCACCGCGATGGTGAACGGCGACGGCGTCTGCGTGACGGGATCCCCGAAGACGACGGTCTGCTTGCCGCGTCGGATGCCGCCGAGGGCCTCCGCGAGCGTCATCGCGCCGGCGTCCACGAGGAAGACGGCGTCGAACGGCATCTCGTCGGTGATCGCGGGGACCTCGTACGGCGAGGCGAGCCACACCGGCGCGATGGTGCGCGAGAGGTGGGGCGCGGAGTGGTGGAGGGCCCCGGCGTCGACGGGGGCGGATCCGCCGAGCAGCTGGCGCAGGTGGTGCGCCTCCTCGGGCCAGTCGACCACGCCGATCTTCCACGTCTCCGCGAGCTGCCACGCGAGCAGGCCGGCGCTGGCCGTGGCGTGCGCCTCGTCGACGAGGCGGAAGTCGGACTCCAGGCGGTCGAGCACGCTCGTGTTCGCGTTGAGGAGCGCCTTGTCGCCCGCGAGCATCTGCTCGAGCACCGACTGCCACCACGCGAGCTCGAGCTCGGCGGCGACGGACTCCTGCGGCACGTGCCGGTCGGAGAGGTCGCGGAGCAGCGGATCCAGGTCGAGCCGGCGCAGCTCCGCCAGCAGGGAGGTGCGCTCCTGGAGGTTCTGCAGCACCTCGCTGTCCTCGGCGAGCTGGGCGACCTTCTCGCGCAGCTCGTCGACGGGCAGCTCGGCGAGCGGCGTCGGACGCGTGAGCATGCTCAGCGGCTCGTCGAGCACCTTGAGGTCGGCGGCGACCTCCTGGTAGCGCACGTGCACGTCGGAGATCCCGCGCGGGACCTCGGGGGTCGAGCCGACCGCCACGTAGCGCTGCCACAGGATCCGCTGCTTCTGGATGGCCTTGAGGCTCTCGTGCATGTCGGAGATGTGGACGCCCGGGCGCACGTACTCGCGCGCGAGCTTGCGGAGGCGACGGCGCGTGATGCTCGTCATCTCCGGGGCGTCGCGGCGGGAGCCGGTGGCCGCGATGATCTCGCTGAGCGACCGGTCGAACACCACCGGCTGGAACTTGTCGAGCGTCTCGCGCACGTCGAGGAGGAGGCGGAGGTACACGCCGAGCTCGTCGATCGACCGGTAGGCGCGCATGCGCGTCTGGCCGATCAGCTCGTCCGCGCGCTCGAGGAGGCGCGGCAGGCCGTCGGCGGACAGCGACTTCGCGAGGTCGTGCGCGTGCGTCGCGGCGGCGCTCGTGGAGAACGTGGCGCCGTACCAGGGCGAGTCGCCCGGGCCGTAGCGGAACTCGCCGAGGCTCGCGGCCTTGACGAGGGAGGCGGCGGCGCTGGCACGGTCGTGCGCGATGGCCTTCACGGCGTCGCGCGTGAGGCGCGCGGTGGTCGCCGGCGGATCGGGCAGGAGGGCGAGGCGGGAGAGCTCGCCGAGCGCGTCGAGCACCGAGACGCCGAGGTCCCTGTCGGGACGGCCGAGCGCGAAGCGGTAGTCGAGCAGCACGTGACGGAGGCGGACGAGCGCGTCGTCGACCTCCGCGGTCTGGGCCGGCTTCGCCTTCTCGTTGCGGACGATGGACTGCACGACGTCGCGCTTCAGCGACTTCGGCGCGACCGCGAGGCCCGGCAGGCCCACGTCGGCGAGGCGCTGGCCGATGCCCTTGAGCGAGGAGGCGCGGGGGCTCACCACGAGCACGCGCTTGTTCTGCGCGACGAGGCAGCCGATGGAGTTGACGATGGTCTGCGTGCCACCGGTGCCGGGCAGCGTGGTCACCACGAGCGAGTTGCCCGCGTTGATCTGCGCGATGACGTACTCCTGCTCGGGGTCCGCGTCGAGCAGCAGGGTGTCGGTGACGGGCGGGCGCTGGTCCTGCGGGATCGGATCCACGGGCGCGTACGCCTCGCCCACGCCCCACTTGGCGGTGGGGTTGCCGGCGATGGCGTCGATGACGAGGTGCTCGAGGTGCTCGGCATCCTCGGCGAGCGCCCGGCCCACCTCCGCGAAGGAGGAGACGACGAGGCGCGGCTGCACGGCGAACGCGGGCAGGTGCGAGGTGAGGCCGCGGAGGCGGTCGATGACGGGCTGCGGCTTGAACGCGCCGTTCTGCACGGCGAGCGCGACGAACGACTCGGCGTCGAGCGTGATCTGGAACTGCTCCTCGAGGGCGCGCGCGAGCGCCGGGTTGAGGAACGGCTGGCCCTTGAGGCGCACCTCGTAGTCGCTGCCGTGGCGGCGGATCGCGAGCGGGCGCAGCAGCACGGGCGCGCGGAACTGCTCGTCGGCGAAGCGCCACTCCGCGAGGCCGATGGCCAGGTGGATCGACTCGATGCCGCGGGCCGAGACCAGCTCGATGCCCTTCTGGGTGATGCGGTTCGCGGCCTTGCGGGCGCTGCGGAGCGCGAGCTCGTCGCGGATGAGGGACGACAGCAGCGTCGTCTTGCCCGTGATGAACTGCGCGAGGCCGCCCGGGTGCGTGGTGCTCAGCTCGATGCGGGAGCCCGGTGCGTCCACGAAGTGGAGGAGAGGAGAGGTGCCGCCGATGCCGGCCAGCTGCTCGCGCCACTCGCGCCAGCGGGGCTCGGCCACGTTGCCGCTCCCGAGCTGCACGTCGCCGACGCGGAGGTCGTGGGGGCTGGTGCTGTTGTGGGAAGCATTCACGTGGGGGTCCTCAAGAGGCTCGGCGGCGAACCCGGAGAGCAGGTCGTCGTCGTCGTCGGATCGTTCATTGGCACGCCACACCCGGCAACAGTACGACGCGGCGGGTGGGGAAACCGGCAGGCGGGGCGGCGCGGGGGTGGATCCGGGGGGCTCGGCGGACAGCCGCCCCCGCTCGCGTCGCCGCGCGATCGGGCCGCGGCCGGCCGGGCTCCCCTCCGCTACCATGGGCCGGTCAGCCTCTGTAGCTCAATGGAAGAGCAGTTCCGTCCTAAGGAAAGGGTTGGGGGTTCGAGTCCCTCCAGGGGCACCCTCATGATCGCGTGATCGCGACGACCCGCATCCCCGACGCACGTGGCGCGGCTAGCCCCGAATCGACCTCGTCGCCCGGCCCCCCGATGCGGAGACGGTGTCCGACACGAGCGCGTGACGGAATCGCGTCCACGACTCCGCATCATGGAGCCCGAGGCGCGGGCCGTGCTCTCCTCGGAACCAGACCACGTTCCGCGTGAGCTCGTCGAGGTTCCATCCGATGAAGCTGGACGCCCGCCGCCGGTGGGACCGCGAATGGCAGGAGAGCGTGGTGTCCGCCCGCTCGAGGGCCCAGAGGATCACGAAGTAGGCACGCGTCGCGGACACGGCCCCGGGACGTGCCATCGTCCTGGGAATGGCGGAAGGCGCCCATCGCATCACGAGCGGCCGCCACCTCCCCCGTCGTCGGATCCGCGTGCACCGCGGCGAGCACGGCTCGCCTGCTCCGTCGCGCCTCGGCGACCGTGTGCACGAAGCCGATCACGGTCGCGAGAGAGGCCGCCGCCGCGGTGACGGCGACGGCCACGGCGACGAGGAGCGTCCCAGGCGCCCTCGATGCCCTAGCTCCCCTCCGCGCGTCGTGTCATGCGCCGACGGGCTCCCCCGCGTGGACGCGTATCGCCTCGCGGATCGCGTCCGCGTGCGCGTAGATCTCGTCGAGCGAGCCGATCGGGTGCCGCGTCTCGACCTTGTGCGCGTCGAAGAGGCCGAGGTACTTCTGCTTCTTGCCGTTGAAGTGCAGGCGCGCGATGGGCTTGCGGTTGTTGTCGTCGAGGAGGATCGCCAGATACGACTTCGCGTCGCGGTGCACCACGCGCTGCGGCTTCACCTCGCTGCAGGCGATGGCCTTGACGATCTGGTAGCCCTCGAGCTCCTCGAGCGTGGTCTCGATCTCCGTGTCGCGGTCGAGGTCGGCCTCCACGACCTCCTCACTGGTGATCGCGTCGGCCGACGGCGCGGCGGGCGCCGAGGGGAACGCGGGCGCGCCGAGCGCGGTCTTCAGCCGGTCGTTCACCTGCTCGTTCAGGTACTGCTTCGACGCCTTGCCGACGAGCGTCGTGAACTGCTCGCGCACCTTCTCCGTGAACGAACCGTCGTACACGCGACGGGTGAGGAGCTTCACCCATTCCGTGCTCGGCTCGCGGAACTCCGCGGCGATCGCGCGCTTCAGCGCACCGACGTACTTGAGCTCGCCGGCGGCGCTGATGATCGAGTCGAGGTCGAACACGTCCTTGGTGAGCTTCATCAGCTCGGGCAGCAGGGTCTCGTCGATGTCGGCGAGGTCGAGCACCAGGAAGGGCTTCTCGTCCATGCGGTTCGGCGCGTCGAGGTCCGTGTAGAAGTGATAGGTCTCGCCGTTGGTGAGCACCGCGATGCGCGCGTTCGTCACGGCGAAGTAGCGGAACAGCTGCGAGGCGTGCTCGATCTTGAGCGGCTCCGTCGACTTCTTGCACTCGATGAGGATCTGCACCTCGCCGTCGCGCATGATCGCGTAGTCGATCTTCTCGCCCTTCTTGAGGCCGAGGTCCGCCGTGAACTCGGGGACCACCTCGAGGGGGTTGAACACGTCGTACCCGAGGATCGTGGAGATGAACGGCATGATGAACGCGTTCTTCGTCGCCTCCTCCGTCTGGATGGCCTCGCGCTGGTTGCGGACCTTCAGGGCCAGGGCGGCCAGTCGTTCGGCGAATTCCACGGGGACTCCCTCGTCTCGGTGATCCCGACGATACGGACGTCGATGCGTGCTCATGGAGATACGCGTGCCCCCATTTCGGGCCGCAGCGGGCGGTGGGACAGGACCGGATCTGAAGCCCGCGGCCAGCCTCCGCTACTCCTCCCCTCCCGCCTCCCGCCGCTTCCGCTCGATCGCGTCGCGGTACTTCTGCATGCTCCGTTCCGCCGCACGCCGGCGGATCTCCTCCACGTCGGGCGCGAAGGTCTCGCGGGTCATGTCCTTCAGCTCGGCGTACTTCCGGTCGAACTCGTCCTGCGTCATGCCCGGCTCCCACGGGCGGCCGATGGCGATCCCGACCGCGGACGCCAGCCCCCATGCGGCTCCCACCGCCGTGCCCATCAGGAGCGATCCGGTCATGATCCAGCCCAGTGCCACCACCCCGACCAGCGCGACCAGCGGGGGCACGAGCGCGAAGTCCCAGCCGCCCGGCGACGAGAGCTTCCGGCGCCGGGCGAAGGGATCCTCGACCAGGACCTCGATCAGCGCGCCGATGCCGACGGCCACGGCCACGAGCGCCACCAGGTCGGCCGCTCCCCGGGACGGGACGGCGGGAAGGAGGGTCGCGAGCCACAGGAGCACCAGCACGACCGGCGCCTTGACCAGCCCGAGGACGAGATGTCCCATCAGGGGTGCCCACAGGCCAGGCGGCTCCCACGAGTCGGGGTTGCGCGGTCGCACGTCGTCCATGAGGATCCCGATGCTCGCAGGCGGGGAGCGGACACGCGCGCGCTCTCCCCCAGCGCCCTGCACCGCTCACCTCCCCCGACGGGGCACTCTGCACATGGCGCCCTCCTCGGACGGATCCCTACTCTGTGGCAACCCGTCGCCACACCCGAGGAGACTCCCCATGGCATCCACCGCACCCGACGACTACGCGCTCGCGCGGGTCCCGCAGGAGGCGCGCTACCACTGGTTCCCGATCGCGACCCAGCGCGTCGGCCAGCTGTCCGCGCTGAGCGCCTTCGTCGTCGCCGCCACGCTCGGATTCAGCATGTCGTTCTGGCATGCCTTCTGGGCGTGCCCACGGCCCAGGAGGCGGCCCGCGCGGTCCGCCGGGCCCAGCAGCGCTGAGACGACGATCTGCCGAGCGCGGTCGGCGTCGGACGCGTGCACCACGGCCCGGCGGGCATCGCCCGCTCCCTCACGGAGGCCGCCGACGCCGCGCGCCTCGCCGCCTCCCGACCGCAGTCCGGCCGCTTCCTCCACGTCGACCGCCTGGGCCTCGCGCAGCTGCTCCTCGCCTGGACCCGGACGGACACCTTCCAGCCGGCCGCGCTCGAGCTGCTCGCGCCGCTGCGGCGGCAGACCGCGGGCGACCTCCTCGCCACCCTCGCGACCTACCTCGACGCCGAGTCGTCGGTCGCCGAGACGGCGTCGATCCTCGCGGTGCACCGCAACACGGTGGCGGAGCGGATCCAGCGCGTGCAGCGCATCCTCCAGGTCGACCTCGCGGACGCCGAGACCCGCCTGGCCCTGCACCTCGCCTGCCGGACGGTGCTGGCGGCGGAGGGCTAGGCCGCCCTCCTGTGGACGCTCGCCCGCCCCGCCCAGCCGCCGCGCCTACCGTCGTCCACACCGCCTGATCGCCGCACGCGCGGCCCGACGCACCCCGGCCCGACGCAGGTGCGCCGCGGCGGTTCCGATCCGACTCGCACGAGAGGCCTGCCCCCATGACCGACACCACCCGCACGATCCCCTGGGACGGAACGCTCGACCCGCGCGCCGCCGCCGCGATCGAGGCGCCCGGCGGCCTCGTCGTCGCCGCCACCAAGGTCGGCTACATCCTCATGACCACGGACGGCGCCGGCCTCGAGCGCAAGTTCGACGCGAAGCAGCGCAACCGCGACAAGCCGGGCGTGGTGCTCTGCACGAGCATCGAGCAGCTGACGCAGCTCGCGGTGCTGAACGACGAGATCCTCGCCTTCTACCAGGAGCACTGGGACGCCGACGTGCTGCTCGGCTGCATCCTCCCGTGGCGCGAGGACGCGAAGCACCTCCTCCCCGACGAGACCGCGGCGCAGCTCGCCCTGGACCGCCGAGGCACGAGCTGCTTCGTGATCCGCTTCGGCCGCCCCGCCGAGCAGCTCGCCGAGCACCTGTGGGCGAACGGGCGCCTCGCGTTCGCGAGCTCCGCGAACCCCTCCGGCCAGGGCAACCGCGGCCGCGTCGAGGGCATCGGCGAGCGCATCGAGCAGCAGGCCGACGTCATCGTGGCGGCCGACGACTACGTCGCCTCCATCCAGCCGGGCCTCGACGAGACGAGCCGGCACGAGCAGGGCGTCATGGTCTCCATGGTCGACGCGTCCGGCGGGCTCGTCCCCGAGCAGCGCGGCGAGCGATCGGTCACCCCGAGCCCCACGCTCATCCGCCGCGGCCTCGCGGTCGACTCCATCATGTCGGCGCTCGCGCGGTCCTTCCCGTCGTGGGACTACCGCCACGGCCAGTACTACTGATCCGTCCGGCGCATCGGCCGGGGAGGGCCCGCGGAGCATCGCTCCGCGGGCCCTCTCGTGCATCCGGCGGCGGATCCCGCACGCCGCGCCTTGTTTCCACATACGGGGGAATTACCGGGCATTCACGCGCCTTATGCCGCGCGCGCCTCGAGCGGAAGTCCCGGAAAGGCGATCGGCATCACCTGCCTTGGCGCGGGAATGCGCCCTGACCGGCTGACGCGCGGTATCCGCCGGGCCCCACCGACGTCGATTCCCGCGATTTCCGGGTGCGATTCTCGCAAGATGTCGGAATTGGGTCGTCGAACGGGTATCGTGGCATCGTCGCATCATCTGATGCACCCCCTGCAATGAGAGGAACAGACGTGGCTCGCAAGGTTGTCACCACGCTCGTCGACGACATCGACGGCGTCGTCATCGAAGAGGGAAAGGGCGAGACCGTCCCGTTCGCGCTCGACGGCGTGAATTACGAGATCGATCTGAGCGACGCCAACGCCGCGAAGCTGCGCGAGGCGCTGGACACCTACGTCGACCGCGCCCGCCGCGTCGGCCGCGCGTCCACCGGCCGTTCGTCCGGCACGCGCCGCTCCTCGTCGAGCGCCCCCAAGGAGGACCTCGGCGCCGCCCGCGAGTGGCTCCGCGAGCACGGCCACAAGGTCTCCGAGCGTGGCCGCATCTCGGCCGACCTGCTCGAGGAGTACCGCGCCAACAAGTAGGCGACACGACGCGCGCACGACGCGCAACACCACGAAGAGGGCCGATCCGCCACAGGATCGGCCCTCTTCGTCGTCCGGCGGGGACCCCGTAAGGAATTCCCTTGTGCCGGAATGCCGGGGCGCGAGGAGCGCGGCGCGCCGCGCGTCACGCCGCCGTCACACCCGCGTCGCGGGTCCGTCGCGATGCCGCGAGCAGTCTGGCCGGGAAGAAGGAGCACCGTGCCGAAACACCTCGCATCACCCGGGACCGCAATTCCCGCCCGCCGTCCCCGCCGCCCGATCCGCGGGCGGTTCCTCGCCTCCGCGGGTGCCGCGCTCATCGCGCTCGTCGCCGTGGTCGGCATGACCGGTCAGATCCAGTCCGCGTCCGCCGCCGTATCCCCGACCACCACGACGCAGTGCGACGACACCCCGAACGGCGGCGGCGACCAGGTCGAATGCGACGTGACGGTCGTCAACGAATTGAACGTCGCGACGCAGACCGGGTCCTCGACGGTCACCACCCGGGTGTGCGCGGGCGCCGCAGGAGCGGCCCCCCTCTGCACCACGACCGTCTCGCAGCGCGACGGCATCATCATCACCGCGGTCGACCAGTGCAACGGCGTCGCGAACGGCGGCGGCAGCAATGTGATCTGCACCGTGGACATCACCAACAACATCGTCGGCGAGAGCACCACGACGCCCGCCACGGTGAACCAGTGCATCGGCTCCGCGACCGACGGCGCGGCAGGCGGCACGGCCTGCTCGCCCGTCTCCAACACGACGGGCGCCGACGTCACCCAGTGCAACGGCTCCGGCAACGGCGGGGGCGCCGCGGGTCGCGTGACCTGCACGGTCCCGACGTCCACCGTCACCTCCGCGCTCCTCGTCACGGTCAACCAGTGCAACGGCTCCGGCAACGGCGGCGGCGCGACGGTCACCTGCAGCACGGACATCAGCAACTTCGTCACCGCGGTGGCGGAGCCGACGGCGACGCCCACGGCCGAGCCGACCGCGACCCCCACGGCGACGCCCACCGTGACGCCCACCGTGACGCCCACGGTGACTCCCACGACCGAGCCGACCGCGCCCGTGCCCACCCCCACGGCCCCGACGCCCACGCCCACGGCTCCGACGCCGACACCGACGCCCACGGCTCCGACGCCGACGCCCACAGCCCCCACGCCCACGCCGACGGCCCCGACGCCCACCGCGACGGCTCCGGTCCCGACGCCGACCGCGCCGACGCCCACGCCCACGGCTCCGATCCCGACCCCCACGGTCCCCACGCCGACGGCCACCGCGCCGACGCCGACGCCGACCGCGCCGACGCCCACCGCGACCGCCCCGACGCCCACGCCGTCGGTCGGCACGCCGACCCCGACCGCCGGCACGCCCACGCCGAGCGCCGGGACGCCCACGCCCTCGCGCACTCCCGTGACGCCCGTCGTCCCGGGCGGCACCACGCCGGGCGGCTCCCTCCCGGTCACCGGATACGACCCGACGCCCACGATCGGCTGGGGCCTCGCCGCCCTGGTCCTCGGTGCGCTGGGACTCGGGATCCACGCCCGTCGCAGGTCCGCCCAGCGGTAGCCACCCCGCTCCACCCCTGACGGATCCCCCACCGGCCGGCCGGTCGGGGATCCGTCGCGCGTGGCCCCAAAAGCACCCCCATGGTGGGCTTTCGGCGGCGAGCGGATACGGTGTGGCGACGGAGGTGCCGGATGCATCAGCAGGCGCACGGCACGACCTCCCGTCCCGCGCGCCACGCGACCGCTCCCGTCGCCTCCCGCGCGCGCCGGTCGCGCTCCCCCGGAGGACCCGCGTGATCCAGGTCGACGTGCTCGGCGGCTTCCGCATCGCCGGCCTCGGGACCGATCCGGCATCCGCCTCGCCCGGCCGCGATCCCGGCGGTGCCGCCCTCTCGGACGGCACCCGGCGCCTCATCGCCGCGCTCGCCATCCGCACCCGCCCCGCCGATCGCGGCACGCTCGCGTCCCAGCTCTGGCCCGACGCGCTCGACGGCCGGGCGCAGTCCAGCCTCCGATCGGCCATCGCCCGCCTCGGCGACGGCGGCCGAGAGATCGTCGACAGCGCCTCCAGCGGGCTCATGCTGCACGAGGCCGTCGCGGTGGACCTGCGGACGGCCCGCGCCACCGCGGCCCGTCTGCTCGACCAGAGGAGGTCGGAGCCGGACGACGCGGACATCGCGCCGGACGCCGTCGAGCTCTTCAGCCAGAACCTCCTGCCCGACTGGTTCGACGCCTGGCTGGAGCCCGCGGCCGAGGAGTGGCGCCACCTGCGGGTCAACGCGCTCGAGGCCCAGTCCGAGGCGCTCCTCCTCCGCGGGCGCCTGCACGAGGCGGCGTCGGCCGCCCGCCGCGCGATCGACGTGGATCCCCTCCGCGAGACCGCCCAGCGTCGCCTCATCGCCGTGCACGTGGCCGCCGGGAACCAGTCGGACGCCCTGCGCGCCTACGCCATGTACCGCACGCGCCTCGACCGCGAGGTGGGCCTGGAGCCGACCGCGCTGCTCACCGACCTCGTGTCCGGCCTCCGGCCCCGCCCCGGCTCCCCCACCGGGCGCGCCAGGAGCTGACGGCGGGGCGTCGGCCCGCCCCGTCCGACGCGCCGGCACGCCCGCGTCAGGCGTCCATGCGCACGCCCGCGAGCCGCTCCCACAGGAACGCGTGGATCAGCGACTGCAGCCGCGCCGTCGCCGGGTTGTCCGCGGATCCGCCGTGACCGCCGGCCGTGTTCTCGAAGTACCAGGCGTCCTCGACGCCGGTCTCGTGCAGCAGCGCGACCATCTTCCGCGCCTGCACCGGGCCCACCCGGTCGTCGCTCGTGGCCGCGTAGACGAGCGTCGGCGGGTACGCGACCCCCGCGCGGACGTTGTGGTACGGCGAGAAGGTCCGGATGAAGTCCCAGTCCGACGGCACGTCCGGATCCCCGTACTCCGCGATCCACGACGCCCCCGCCGACAGCCGCGTGTACCGCCGCATGTCGAGCAGCGGCACGCCGCAGACCACGGCGCCGAAGAGCTCCGGGTAGGTCGTGAGCATGTTGCCGACCAGCAGGCCGCCGTTGCTGCGGCCCTCGCAGCCGAGGCGGGCGGGCACCGTCACGCCCCGCGTCACGAGGTCGCGCGCGACGGCGGCGAAGTCCTCGTACGCCCGGTGCCGGTCCTGACGCAGCGCCGCCCGGTGCCACGCCGGTCCGTACTCGCCGCCGCCGCGGATGTTGGCGAGCACGTACACGCCGCCGCGCGCCAGCCAGCCGCGCCCCCGGACGCCGCTGTACGAGGGGAGCAGGCTGTTCTCGAAGCCGCCGTAGCCCGAGAGCAGCGTCGGCGCGGATCCGTCGAGCGGCAGGTCGCGCGGCCCCACCTGGAAGTAGGGCACGCGCGTGCCGTCGTCGGAGACGGCGAAGTGCTGCTGGACCTCGAGCCCCCGGGCGTCGAAGGACGCCGGCTGCTCCTTGACGGGCCGCGGCGCGCCCTCCCCCACGGTCCCGTGCAGGAGCGTCGGCGGCGTGAGGAACCCGGTCACCGCGAGCCAGTACTCGTCGGTCTCGCGGTCGGTCGCGACGACGGTGACGGACGCGAGCGGCGTGCCCACGCGCACGTCCTCCTCGTGCCACCCGGCGGGGCCGGCGGCGGTGGGCGGCGTGAGCACGCGGATCCGGCTGGCCACGTCCTCGAGCAGCGTCAGCACCAGGTGCCCCGCCGTCCACGTCCAGTCCTCGAGGCTGCGCGACGAGGTCGGCGCGAACAGCACGGCGAGCTCACGCGATCCGGCGAGGAAGTCGTCGAGCCGCGCCGCCAGCAGCGAGCCGCCCGCGTGCACGACGCCGCCGATCTCCGTGTCGGTGCGCGGGCGCAGCACGAGCCACTCGCGGTGCAGGTCGACGTCCACGTCCTCCGGCACCTCGATGGGAACCGTGCCCGCGTCCGTCAGCAGGAGCGTGCGCGACGTGAAGAAGTCGGGCACCTCGCGCACGACGTCGCGCTCGAAGCCGGGCGTCGGGTCGTGCGTGACGTGGACGAGCATGTCCGTCGCGGCGACGGCGTGCACCTCGGGTGCGTCCGCCAGCGCCTGGCCGCGGCTCCAGCGCCGCGCGGTCCGCGCGTACGAGCTCTCGGTGAGGCTGCCCGGTCCGAAGTCGGTGCCCACGAACACCGTGTCGCGGTCGATCCACGACACCATGGTCTTCGCGACCGGCACCTCGAAGCCGCCCTCGACGAAGCGGCCGGTGCCGAGGTCGAGCTCGCGGACCGCCACCGCGTCGCCGCCGTCGGGCGAGAGCGACACGAGCGCCCGGTCGCGCTCGGGCGACAGCAGCTGCGCGCGCGAGAACTGCCACGGGATCCCCTCGGCCGCCCCCAGCGCGTCGAGGTCGAGCAGCACCTCCCATTCCGGCGCGGGCGCCTCGTACTCGTCGAGGGTCGTCCGGCGCCACAGGCCCTGCACGTGCTCGGCGTCGCGCCAGAGGTTGTAGAGGTGCTCGCCGTGCCGCGTCACGTACGGGATCCGCTCGTCCGACTCCAGCACCTCGAGCAGCTCGTGCGTGAGCCCGGCGCGCGACCCCTCCGGCGAGCGCCCCAGCGTCCGCTCGTTCTGCGACCGCACCCACGCGAGGGCGCGGTCGCCGTGGATCTCCTCCAGCCAGAGGAACGGGTCGTCGGGGGTCGAGGTGTCGCGAGCGTCGTCGGTCATCCCCTCAGCCTAGGGAGGGTCCGTCGCCGCCTGGCCGCCAGCGGGGAGGCAGGACGGTCAGGCGGCGGGCGCGAGGAACTCGTCCCAGCCCGGTGCGGGCCGCTCCATCCCGCTGACGACCCAGCCGCTGCCCTGCGGAGCCCGCGGCGACGTGCGGAGCGTCCACCCCATCTCCTCGGGCGTGCGGTCGCTCTTGCGGTTGTTGCACGACAGGCAGCAGGCCACGAGGTTCTCCCACGTGTCCTTCCCACCGCGCGACCGCGGGAGCACGTGGTCGATGGTCGTCGCGTTCCGTGCGCAGTACGCGCACCGGCCCCCGTCCCGCCGGAGGACGCCGCGGCGCGAGACCGGCACCCGGCGCGCGTGCGGGATCCGCACGTACCGCGTGAGGAGGATCACGGACGGACGCCCCCAGGCACCGCCGCTCCCGAGGATCGGGTGCTCCTCGTCCTGGGCGAGCATGGTGGCCTTGCCGCTCAGCACGAGCACCAGGGCCCGCTTGAACGACACGACGGCGAGCGGCTCGAAGCCCGCGTTGAGTACCAGTGTGCGCACGACATCCCTCTCAGACCGGCCTGGACGGCTTCCAGGCATCCGAACGAGTCGTCCCCGCCCCCGGGAACACGCGAAGGCACCGCCGAGGGAACGGCGATGCCTTCTAGGAGAGCGGGTGACCGCTCGGGTGGACCAGGTGGATGCCCACCCGGGGATGGTGCCGATGGCCGTGCCGCACGTGCGCATCCATGGTGCGGATGTCGCGTGCGGTGGTCATGGGGGCTCCCGGGCGGGTCGAGGGACGTCTCACCGCACAGGGTAGCCCAGCGACCCCGGTTTGTCCCGGGGGATGAGCGAGGGCCGGCGGCGCATCCGAGGATGCGTGCCGCCGGCCCGTCGCGGGTCGTGCAGGTGCCCGTGTCAGCCGAGGAGGCGGACGAAGTGCACGTTGGTGCTCCAGATCGGGCGCTCCTTGACGTGGTCGCCGGGCTTCGGCGCGTCGATGAAGATGCCGTTGCCGGTGTAGATGCCGTCGTGGCTGAAGTCGTTCCACACCACGATGTCGCCGGGGCGCGCGTCCTCGCGGGAGACGACGGTGCCGGCGTTGTGCTGCGCGCGCACCGAGTGCGGCAGGTTGAGGCCGAACTGGGCGAAGACGTACTTGACGAGGCCCGAGCAGTCGAAGCCGGCGGGGGTCTCGCCGCCGAAGACGTAGGGGACGCCGAGGTACTGCCGCGCGACGGCGGAGACGCCGCTGGCGGAGGTGCCCTGGTAGATCGGGTTCTGCGCGAGCTGGTCGGCGGATTCGCCCGTGTAGCTCGTGGCCGAGGACGCGAGCTGCGTGCGGCGCTGCTCGGCGAGCGCGGCCCGCGCGGCGGCGGCCTTCTGCGCGCTGAGCTCGGCGACGGAGGTGGCCGTGAAGCCCTCCTCCTCGACCGGGGCGGACGACGCGTTGTCGGCCGTGACGACCTGCGCGTTCGCGGCCGAGTAGTCCTGGAGCGAGACGCCCTCGGCGCTCGTGGTGTGCTCGAGCTGCGAGCCCGCCGCGTAGGCGGGGATGGCCATGACGCCCACGAGGCCGGTGACGAAGGTCATGACGACCGCGTTGGCGGCCTTCGTGCGGCGCGAGCGGCCGACGGGGGCCGGGGTCAGGCGAGGAGCGGGGGCCTGGAGCGTGCGGGTCGCGGAGTCGCGACGGGGGCGGAAGGCCGCGGCGCTCTCGGCGGCGCGGAGCTCGCGACGAGTGGGCAGGCGATCCATCCCGGGTGCGGGCGGTCGGGTCGGGTCGGACGGGTTCCCGACGGAACCGCTGATGTCACCATGGGCCAAGTTGTCAACCTCCTGCGTCTCGACGCCGGACATGCTGGCGCCCCGTCCCTCCAAGGTCGTCGAGGGGTACACACGCAGGGGACGGGTGTCGAGACGCCCTGCATCGAGCCCGGAACCTCTGTGGTGGTCGGTCGGGCCTGTTCGAGAGTAAGGGACGGGCACCCGTTTGTCATCCTGAGGGACCATATTTCTAACGAATCCATAACGGCAGACGTCATCCTCGGGACGGATGCGGGACAGAACCCCCGGTGGGAACGGTGAGCCGGAGGCGTGTGCCCATTCCGGGGGTGGTCCTGTGGATCCGCCGACCGCGTCGACCGACGCGCGCCGCCGTCAGCGCTCGATGAAGATGTGGCCCGCGACCTCGAGCGGCAGCTCCAGCCCGGGCCCCGCGCCGTCCACGCGGACGAGCACGTACGCGCCCTCGCGCGAGAAGGATCCGGTCGCACCGGGCAGCACGCCGGCCTGCTTGAGCTGCGAGAGGAGCTCGGGGTCGAACTGCACGGGCTCGCCCAGGCGGCGGATCACGCCGCGAGCGGGAGCGTCCTCCGTGGTGCCGAGCGACGCCTCGACGATGCTCACCACGCCCGCCATGAAAGCGACGGCGGGCGAGTCGCCCAGCTCGTCGAGCCCCGGGATCGGGTTGCCGTACGGGGACTCCGTCGGGTGGCCGAGCAGGTCGAGGATCTTGCGCTCCACCTGCTCGCTCATCACGTGCTCCCAGCGGCAGGCCTCGTCGTGGACGAACTCCCACTCGAGGCCGATCACGTCGCTGAGCAGGCGCTCGGCCAGGCGGTGCTTGCGCATCACGTGCACGGCCTTGCTGCGGCCCTCCGGGGTGAGCTCGAGGTGCCGGTCGCCGCTGACGATGACGAGGCCGTCGCGCTCCATGCGGGCGACGGTCTGCGAGACCGTGGGCCCGGAGTGCCCGAGGCGCTCGGAGATGCGCGCGCGCAGCGGCACGATGGCCTCCTCCTCGAGGTCGAGGATGGTGCGGAGGTACATCTCCGTCGTGTCCACGAGATCAGTCATCGGGCCTCCCTTGCGCCAGCCGACAGCCTACTTCCCCGGGTGCGGGATGACCGGCGCGAGATGGGTGGCGGGCCCGGGGCGGCCGGAGGCGGTCCCCTACCATTGCCGCATGCCGACCACGAAGATCCCCACCGAACTGCTGCCCCTCGACGGACGATTCGGCTGCGGGCCGTCCAAGGTGCGTCAGGCGCAGCTCGACCACCTCGCGCTCGCGGGCGCGCAGATCCTCGGCACGTCCCACCGCCAGGCGCCCGTCAAGGAGATGGTGGGCCGCGTGCGCGCCGGGCTGTCCCGGCTCTTCCGCCTCCCCGACGGCTACGAGGTCGTGCTGGGCAACGGCGGGTCCACCGCGTTCTGGGACGCCGCGGCCTTCTCCCTCATCGAGCGCCGCAGCCAGAACCTCGTCTTCGGCGAGTTCGGCGGCAAGTTCGCGAAGGCCGCCGCGGCGCCCTTCCTCGAGGCGCCGGACGTGATCCGCGCCGAGCCCGGCAGCCGCGCCACCGCGAGCCCCGTCGAGGGCGTCGACGTCTACGCGTGGCCGCACAACGAGACCTCCACGGGGGTCATGGCGCCCGTCACCCGCGTGCACGGTGACGCGGGCGCGCTGACGGTCGTCGACGCCACGAGCGCGGCCGGCGGCATCGACTTCGAGGCGACCGAGGCCGACGTCTACTACTTCGCGCCGCAGAAGAACCTCGCGAGCGACGGCGGCGTCTGGCTCGCCCTCTTCTCCCCCGCCGCCCTCGAGCGGGTCGATCGCATCGCGGCGTCCGGCCGGTGGATCCCCGAGTTCCTCAGCCTCAAGAACGCCGTGGACAACTCGCGGCTGGACCAGACGCTGAACACCCCGGCGCTCGCGACGCTCCTCATGCTCGAGGACCAGCTCGACTGGATCGAGCGCGCCGGCGGCCTCGCCTGGGCGGACGCCCGCACGCGCGAGTCGTCCTCCGTCCTCTACGAGTGGGCGGAGCGGGTGGGGTACGCGCGGCCCTTCGTGACGGATCCGGCGCACCGCTCGCAGGTGGTGGTGACGATGGACTTCGACGAGTCGATCGACGCGGCCGCCATCGCCAGGACCCTCCGCGCGAACGGCGTCGTCGACACGGAGCCCTATCGGAAGCTCGGGCGCAACCAGCTGCGCGTCGCCACCTTCACGGCCATCGAGCCGGACGACGTGCGGGCGCTCGTGCGCTGCATCGAGTTCGTGGTGGAGCAGGGCGCGGGCTGACGCCCCCCCCCCGGAGACGACGACGGCGGCGGTCCCCTCGGGGGCCGCCGCCGTCGTCATGCGGTGCGCGGGTCAGCGATCGGCGCCGTCGAAGCTCGTGTCGTCGTCGTCGTCGTCGTCATCGTCGTCGTCGTCCTCGGACGGCGCGGCCTCGAAGTCGACGCCGTCGAGGACGTCGTCCGCGTCCTCCGCGGGGTCGTCCTCGTCGTCATCGTCGTCGTCGTGGTCGGACTCCGCCGCGATCCGCTCCGCCTCCTGATCGGCCTCGATGCCGGCCAGCCGATCGGACCAGGGCAGCCACTCCGGCGAGAGCAGGGCGCCCTCGCCCGGCATGAGCTCGGCCTCGAGCACGGTCGGGGCGGCGTCGTCGACACGGGCCAGCGTCACCGTCCAGAACCAGCCGGGGTAGCCCGCCATGGTGTTCGCGAACAGGAGCGACAGCAGGCGGTCGCCCTCCACGATCGACCCGGCGGGCTCGCCGACCGTGTCGGCCGGCGTGATCTCGAGCAGCGCCGCGCGCGCCAGGTCCACGGCCGCGAGCAGCTCGATATCGGGGACGGCGGGCTCGACATCGGCGGTCGCGTCCGGAGCGGTCGCGTCGTCCACGGTCGTCGGCTCCGCGCCGCTCCCGTCCGTCGTCGTCACGTCGTCATCGTGATCAGGCATCGAGCTCCTCCGCGACCCGGCGCAGCAGCGCCGCGATCTTCCGGCTGTGGGCGTCGTCCGGGTACCGGCCGCGCTTGAGGTTGGCGCCGATCCCGTCGAGCACCTTCACGAGGTCCTCGACGATGACGGCCATGTCGTCGGCGGGCTTGCGGGACATGCGGACGAGGGAAGGCGGGGCGTCGAGGATCCGCGCCGAGAGCGCCTGTGCGCCGCGCTTCCCGTCGGCGATGCCGAACTCGAGCCGGGTGCCGGCCTTCACGCCGGCGACGCCCGAGGGCAGGGCCGACGCGTGCAGGAAGACCTCCTGGCCGTCGTCCGAGCTGATGAACCCGAACCCCTTGTCCTCGTCGTAGAACTTCACCTTGCCGGTGGGCATGCGATCCTCTTCCCTCGCCCCGGGAGGGGCTCGATGTGCTGGTGGGCGGTCCAGTCTATTCGCCGGGACCCCGCGCGCCCGGGGGCGGCGTCGTGGGCCGTCGCGCCGGACGTCCCGTGCGACGCGCCCGGGCGCGTGCCACGGCGTAGTCTGGGCGGATGGCATCCGAGACCGCACCGAGCGAGGGACGGGCCGAGCGCATCCTCGCGTACATGCTCGCCGGGATCCTGCTGGTCGCCGTGCTGAGCATCCTCGCGATCCTGCTGGCGCCCCTCGTCGCGGTCGACGCGTCGCAGTACAGCACCCCGCTCTGGCAGGTCATCCTGCTCCTCCCGGCCGTCGGCATCCCGATCGCCGCGCTCCTCTTCATCGCGATCCTGGTCATCAGCGTCCGTCGCCGTCGCCGCATGGACGGCACGTCCCGCTAGCGGGACGACCATGACCGACGCCATCGTGCTCGCGTCCCGCCTGCGCGCACTGGACGACGGGTCGCTCGCCGCCCTCGTGCGCGACCGCGGCGTCGACGCCGCCCGGGTGGCCGACCTGTTCGACCTGGCGGACGCCGTCCTCGCAGCGGATGCGGTGGCCCGGGCCCTCGAGCAGCTCGACCGCACGGCCCTGGCCGTGCTCGCCGTCGCCGCGGCGGAGGGCGCCACGGTGGGCCGGATCCCGCTCGAGGCCGTCCGCGACGCCGTCGCCCGCCGGTCGGGCGAGGATCCGCGCGACCCGGACGAGCTCGCCGACGCCGCAGCGCGGGCGGCGGCCACGCTGCTCGCCGACCTCGACGCGGGCGGGATCACCACGCACCCCGAGGTCGCCACCGCCCTGGCGACATGGCCCGCGGACGGGCGGCCCGGGACCGACGAGCTCGCCCGCCTGGATCCCCCGCTCCCCTCGCCGCCGTGCCCCGCGTCGACCCGGACGAGGTCGACGGGCGCGCGGGCGAGAGCGCCTTCCGCTCCGTGGTCGCCGTCGCCGCCCTCCTCGACGAGCTCGCACGGGAGCCCGCCCGCGAGCTGAGCCGCGGCGGCATGTCCCTCCCCGACGCACGCCGACTCGCGGCCGCGCTCGGCGCCGACCTCGACGACGTGCCGGTCGTCCTCGCCATCGCCGCCCGCGCCGGCCTCGTCGCGCAGGCCGGCCGCACGTGGTCCGTCGCGGCCGGGGCCGCCGCCTGGTCCGCACGTCCGACAGCCGAACGCTGGGAGGCGCTGGCCGCCTCGTGGCTGGACGCGCTCGCGCCCGCCACCCGCGGGATCCTCGCCGAGCGCGCCGACGCCTCCTGGGGCGCCGGCCTCCTCGAGGGCGTCCTCTGGCGCTTCCCCGGCGGATCCACGTGGATCGGCGAGCGCGTGACCCTCTTCACACGGGACGCGGGCCTCCTCGGCATCACCACGGGCGACGTCCCGAGCTCCGCCGGCCGCGCGCTCCTCACCGTCGGCGCCGACGCGGCGGCCGCCGCCCTCGCGCCGCACCTCCCGGCCGAGGTCGACCGGGTCTACCTCCAGCACGACCTGTCGGTCGTCTCGCCCGGCCCGCTGGATCCCGCCGTCGAGTCGCGCCTCCTCGCCGTCGCGGACCCCGAGGGCCGGGGCCTCGCCGCGAGCTACCGCATCTCGGCCGCATCCGTCTCGCGCGCCCTCGCGGCGGGCCACACGGTCGACGGCATCCGCTCCTTCCTCGCCGGCATCTCGCTGACGGGCGTCCCACAGCCGCTCGACTACCTGCTCACGGAGACCGGGACGCGCTTCGGGCGACTCCGCATCCGCCCGGCCGTACCCGCCGGGTCCACGCCGGACGCGCGGACCGCCGTCGTCTCCGAGGACGCGCCGCTCCTCGCCACCCTGCTGGTCGACCGCGACCTGGCTCCCCTGCGGCTCGTGCGCGCCGGCGACGGCGTGCTGGTGTCGCCCGCATCGCCCGACGCCGTCGAACGCGCCCTCGCGGCCGCGCGCCTCGGACCGGTCCGCGAGGACGCCGAGGGACGCCGCGTCGCCCCCGCTCCCCGGACGCACTCGGCGCCCGACCCCGCCCGGGATCCCGAGCCGGACGCCGCGGAGGCGCTCGTCGCCCGCGTCCGTGCCGCCGACGGGCCCGACGACGGCGCCGCATGGACGGCTCGCCAGCTCGAGGTCGCGATCCGCGCCAAGGCCGCTCTCCGCGTCCGCGTCCGCATGCCCGACGGCCGCGAGGTGGACCACGTCCTCGAGCCCGCCAGCGTGTCCGGCGGCCGCCTGCGCGCCCGCGATCGCGTGGCCGACGTCGAGCGCACCCTCCCCCTGTCGAGCATCGTCTCCCTCTCCCCCGGGCCGACGGCCGGGTGAGCGCGCCTAGGCTGGCGGGCATGTCCGACGGCCCCCTCATCGTCCAGAGCGACCGCACCGTCCTCCTCGAGGTGGCCCACGCGGACGCCGAGGACGCCCGGCACGACCTCGCCGTCTTCGCCGAGCTGGAGCGGGCGCCGGAGCACATCCACACGTACCGGATCACCCGGCTCGGCCTCTGGAACGCGCGGGCCGCCGGCCACACGGCCGCGGACATGCTGGCGACGCTCGAGCGCTACTCCCGCTTCCCCGTCCCGCAGTCCGTCACGGCGGACGTCACCGACACCGTGGGCCGCTACGGCCGCCTCGTCATCGGACGCGACGACGAGGGCGAGCTGCGGATCTCGAGCACCGAGTCCGCCGTCCTCTCCGAGGTCGCGAGCTCGCGCCGCATCGCACCCCTGCTGACCGAGCGCGTCGACGCCTCCACGTACCGGGTGCAGGCGTGGGCGCGCGGCCAGCTCAAGCAGGAGCTGGTGAAGATCGGATGGCCCGCCGAGGACCTCGCCGGCTACACCCCGGGCACGCCGCACGACATGGACCTCACGCAGGACGGCTGGACCCTGCGCGACTACCAGGCGGACGCGGTCGAGCACTTCCTCGACGGCGGATCCGGCGTGGTCGTCCTCCCCTGCGGCGCCGGCAAGACGCTCGTCGGCGCCGCCGCGATGGCGCGCGCCAAGACGACGACGCTGATCCTCGTGACCAACACGGTCTCCGCCCGCCAGTGGCGCACCGAGCTGCTGAAGCGCACCACGCTCACGGAGGACGAGATCGGCGAGTACTCGGGCCAGTCCCGGGAGGTCAAGCCCGTCACCATCGCGACCTACCAGATCCTCACGGCCAAGAGGAAGGGCGAGTACGCCCACCTGGCGCTCCTCGACGCGCTCGACTGGGGCCTCGTCGTCTACGACGAGGTACACCTGCTGCCCGCTCCGGTCTTCAAGCTGACGGCCGACCTGCAGGCCCGCCGCCGCCTCGGCCTCACCGCCACGCTCGTGCGGGAGGACGGCCGCGAGGGCGACGTCTTCAGCCTCATCGGGCCGAAGCGGTTCGACGCGCCGTGGAAGGAGATCGAGGCCCAGGGCTTCATCTCCCCCGCGGAGTGCTTCGAGGTGCGCATCGACCTGCCCGACGACGAGCGCCTCGTCTACGCCGCCGCTGCCGACGACGAGCGCTACCGCCTCGCCGCGACCGCGCCCGCGAAGCTCGACGTGACGCGCGCGCTGGTCGAACGGCACCGCGGCGAGAGCATCCTCGTGATCGGCCAGTACCTGGAGCAGATCGACGAGCTCTCCGAGGCGCTGGGCGCCCCGAAGCTCACGGGCGCCACGCCCGTCGCCGAGCGCGAGCGGCTGTACCAGGCGTTCCGCGACGGCACGGAGCGCGTGCTCGTGGTGAGCAAGGTCGCGAACTTCTCGGTCGACCTGCCGGACGCGACCGTCGCGATCCAGGTGTCCGGCTCGTTCGGGTCGCGCCAGGAGGAGGCCCAGCGCCTCGGCCGCCTGCTCCGCCCGGAGGCGTCCGGCCTGTCGGCGAGCTTCTACACGCTCGTCTCCCGCGACACCGTCGACCAGGACTTCGCGCAGAACCGCCAGCGGTTCCTCGCCGAGCAGGGGTACGCGTACACGATCCTCGACGCCGCCGGCATCGCCGCCTGATCCCCGGATCGGTCGTCCCGAGAGCCGGTCACACGCGTCCAGGCGGCTCCCAGCGAGCGCGCAGATACTTCATCCCATGAGCGATGGCCCGAAGATCCTTATCGTCGATGACGAGCCCAACATCCGCGACCTGCTGACCACGAGCCTCCGGTTCGCCGGGTTCGCGGTCCGTGCCGTCGGCAACGGCGCCCAGGCCATCTCGGCCGTCCTCGAGGAGGAGCCCGACCTCATCATCCTCGACGTGATGCTTCCCGACATGAACGGCTTCGGCGTCACCAAGCGCCTCCGCGCCGCCGGGTACACCGCGCCGATCCTCTTCCTCACCGCGAAGGACGACACCGAGGACAAGATCACGGGCCTCACGGTCGGCGGCGACGACTACGTCACGAAGCCGTTCAGCCTCGACGAGATCGTGGCCCGCATCAAGGCCATCCTCCGCCGCACGATGCACGCGGACGAGGACGCGATCATCCGCGCGGGCGAGCTCACCATGGACCAGGACACGCACGAGGTCCTCGTCGGCGAGGAGCCGATCGAGCTGAGCCCCACGGAGTTCAAGCTCCTCCGCTACCTCATGCTCAACCCGAACCGCGTGCTCTCGAAGGCGCAGATCCTCGACCACGTGTGGGAGTACGACTTCAACGGCGACGCGGGCATCGTCGAGTCGTACATCTCCTACCTCCGCCGCAAGCTCGACCAGCACTCCTCCGAGCCCGTCATCCAGACCAAGCGCGGCTTCGGCTACATGCTCAAGGCCGCCAAGTCCTGATCCCCCGGGCGCGAGCCCGCACCGCCTGATCGGCCGGACGCCCGCTGGGCGCCCGGCCGATCCCACATCCGGCGTCGCCTATCCTCATGGGACACGGTCACCATGACGGAACACGAGGTGCGGCCAGTGCACGACTACGTCTCGGAGAAGTGGAACAACGTCTCCCTGCGCACCAAGATCACGGGCGTCACGGTCCTCCTCCTGCTCCTCGGCCTCCTCGTCTCCGGCGCGGGCACCATGTACCTGCTGCGGCAGCAGATGGTGACGCAGCTCGACGGCCAGCTCTCCATCGCCATCAACCAGCTCCCCAAGGTCCTCGACACGGACCCGTCGCAGCCGGACACCTTCACGGCGGCGGACGTCGAGGGCGCGAACCCGCAGTGGTTCGTGGTCCTCCTCGACGCGGACGGCGACGTCATCGCGGACAACTGGACGGGCGACGCCGCCAAGCACCCGCGCGTCTTCGGCCTCGACCTCGCCCGGGCGTCGCAGCTCAACGACCAGATCGTCGGGTTCTCCGACAACTCCGGGAAGAACAGCTGGCACGGCATCGTCCGCGTCTCGCAGAACACCGGGCCGAACTCGAACGAGTACTCCACCCTCGTGGTCGCGCGGCCGCTCGAGGAGGTCGACGCCCTCGTCGCGACGTACATCGTGATCTTCGCGAGCTTCGGCCTCGCCGTGGTCGTGCTCGGCGCCGCCGTCACGCGCATGCTCGTGACCAGCACGTTCGGTCCGCTCCGCGAGGTGGAGCGCACCGCGGCCGCCATCGCCGGCGGCGACTTCAGCCAGCGGCTCGGAGGCGCGACCCCGAACACCGAGGTCGGGCGGCTCAACCGCTCCCTCAACATGATGCTCAGCCGCATCGACCGCGCCTTCGCCGACCGCGCGAAGACCATCGACCAGATGCGCCGCTTCGTCGGCGACGCCAGCCACGAGCTGCGCACGCCCCTGGTGTCCGTCCGCGGGTACGCCGAGCTGTACCGGATGGGCGCGCTGCAGACGCCCGAGGACGTCTCGCAGGCCATGGAGCGCATCGAGAAGGAGGCCATCCGGATGGGCGGCCTCGTCGAGGACCTGCTGGAGCTCGCGCGCCTCGACGAGACCAAGCCGCTGCAGCTCGCGCCCGTGGACCTCTACCCCATCGCGCGCGACGCGGCCCTCGACGCGATGGCGTCCTCGCAGACGCGCACCGTGACCGCGCTGCCGCCCGTCCTCGTGAACCCCGTCGGGCCGGTCCTCGACGCCGACGGCCTCGAGCCGACGCAGGAGATGTCGCCGGAGTCGCTGCGGAGCACGGGCACCGCTTCCGGGAGCGATGTGACGGGACCGATCGCGTTCGCGGGCGCGACCCTCTCCCGGTTCCGCTCCCGCCGTTCGCGACGCCCGGGCGACACGGCCACGGATGCGCTCGCCCCGCTGCGCGCGGGCGACGGCGACGCCCCTGCGGTCGCGGAGGGCGTCGCGATGGTCTCGGCGGAGGAGAACAAGATCCGCCAGGTCGTGACGAACCTCATCGGGAACGCCGTGCGCTTCACACCCGCGGGCAGCCCCATCGAGCTCGCCACCGTCGTGGACGAGACCGCGCGCGAGGCGCGCATCGAGGTCCGCGACCACGGCGACGGCGTGCCCCCGCAGATCCGGGAGAAGATCTTCCAGCGCTTCTGGCGCGCCGACACCTCGCGCACCCGCGAGACCGGCGGCAGCGGCCTGGGCCTCGCCATCGTGTCCGCCATCGTCGCCGCCCACCGCGGCCGCGTCGACGTCGTGGAGACCGAGGGCGGCGGCGCGACCTTCCGCGTGATCCTCCCCCTCCTCCCCAGCCCCGAGGCCTCCGCCCGCTCCACGCCCCCGACCCCGGCAGCGCCCGCGTCCTGAGCCCGGCCTAGTCTCCGCTCGTCCCACGACGAGAAGGAGGAGACGCATGACGAGGTACCAGGTGGACAGCGAGGCCGTCCTGTCGGCCACGGCCGCCGTGCAGGGCAGCATCGGCCGCATCCAGGCGGAGGTGGCGGGCCTCCACGGCCAGCTCGCCGACCTGCAGGGGTCGTGGTCCGGCAGCGCCGCCACGGCGTTCCAGGGCGTCGTCGCCGAGTGGAAGGGCACGCAGCAGCGCGTGGAGGAGGCGCTGGCGAGCATCAACCAGGCGCTGAGCGCCGCCGCCCGGCAGTACGCGGAGGTGGAGGAGGGCAACGCCCGCATGTTCGCGCACTAGGCCAGGCGCCCCTCCGGCCCACGCGGTCGGGGAGGCGCGAGCACGACGAAGCGGGCGGCCCCGGTGAGGGACCGCCCGCTTCGTCGTACAGGTCGTACTGGTCATGCAGGTGGGCGGGAGCGCTGGCGCTCCCGCCCGGTCGGACTAGAAGTCCATGCCACCCGTGGGGTCGCCGGCCGGGGCCGGGTTCTTCTCGGGCTTGTCGGCGACGACCGCCTCGGTCGTGAGGAACAGACCGGCGATGGACGCGGCGTTCAGCAGCGCCGAGCGCGTGACCTTCACCGGGTCGTTGATGCCCGCGGCCAGCATGTCGACGTACTCACCCGTGGCGGCGTTGAGGCCGTGACCCGAGGGGAGGTTGCGGACGCGCTCGGCGACGACACCGGGCTCGAGGCCCGCGTTGATCGCGATCTGCTTGAGCGGGGCGTCGACCGCGACGCGGACGATGTTCGCGCCGGTGGCCTCGTCGCCCTCGAGCTGGAGCTTCTCGAACGCGAGCTTGCCGGCCTGGATGAGGGCGACGCCACCACCGGCGACGATGCCCTCCTCGACGGCGGCCTTCGCGTTGCGGACGGCGTCCTCGATGCGGTGCTTGCGCTCCTTGAGCTCCACCTCGGTCGCGGCGCCGGCCTTGATGACGGCGACGCCGCCGGCCAGCTTCGCGAGGCGCTCCTGGAGCTTCTCGCGGTCGTAGTCGCTGTCCGTGTTGCCGATCTCGTTGCGGATCTGCTGCACGCGGGCCGCGATCTCGGTGGCGTCTCCGCCGCCCTCGACGATCGTGGTCTCGTCCTTGGTGATGACGACCTTGCGGGCCGTGCCGAGCAGGTCGAGGGTGACGTTCTCGAGCTTGAGGCCGACCTCCTCGGCGATGACCTGACCACCGGTGAGGATGGCGATGTCCTGCAGCTGCGCCTTGCGGCGGTCGCCGAAGCCGGGGGCCTTCACGGCGACCGACTTGAAGATGCCGCGGATCTTGTTGACGACGAGCGTGGCCAGGGCCTCGCCGTCGACGTCCTCCGCGATGATGAGGAGCTGCTTGCCCGACTGGATGACCTTGTCGACGATCGGCAGCAGGTCCTTGATGTTCGAGATCTTCGAGTTGACGATCAGGATGTACGCGTCCTCGAACACGGCCTCCTGGCGCTCGGGGTCGGTCACGAAGTACTGCGACAGGTAGCCCTTGTCGAAGCGCATGCCCTCGGTGAGCTCGAGCTCGGTGCCGAAGGTGTTCGACTCCTCGACGGTGACGACGCCCTCCTTGCCGACCTTGTCGATCGCCTCGGCGATGATGGCGCCGATGGTGGAGTCGCCGGCGGAGATGGACGCGGTGGCGGCGATCTCCTCCTTGGTCTCGATCTCCTTCGCGGCGGACTTGAGCTCCTCCGTGACGGCCGCGACGGCCTTCTCGATGCCGCGCTTGAGGCTGATGGGGTCGGCGCCCGCGGCGACGTTGCGGAGGCCCTCGCGGACCAGCGCCTGCGCGAGGACGGTCGCGGTGGTCGTGCCGTCACCGGCGACGTCGTCGGTCTTCTTGGCGACCTCCTTGACGAGCTCCGCGCCGATCTTCTCGAACGGGTCGTCGAGCTCGATCTCCTTGGCGATGGACACGCCGTCGTTCGTGATGGTGGGGGCGCCCCACTTCTTCTCCAGGACGACGTTGCGGCCACGCGGGCCGAGGGTCACGCGGACCGCGTCGGCCAGGATGTTCAGGCCGCGCTCGAGGCCGCGGCGGGCTTCTTCGTCAAAAGCGATGATCTTAGCCATGTGTATCTCTCGTCCCTCCCGGACGTCAGGAAAAAGGCAGTCGTCTAGCACTCCCCGTGAGGGAGTGCCAGGGACGATTCTGGCACTCGCCCTACGGGAGTGCAAGCGAGCCGCTCACAGCCCCGAGCATCCCGGCGTGGACGTCACGACGCCGCCGCCCTCCCGGGCGACGGCGTCGTGGTGATGCCCCCTAGGCCAGCGTGACGTTCTCGGCCTGCAGGCCCTTGGAGCCCTGGCCGATCTCGAAGGCCACGCGCTGCCCCTCCTCCAGGACCTTGTACCCGGACATCTCGATCGCCGAGTAGTGGACGAAGACGTCCTGCTGGGCCGGTCCGCCCTCGACGGGGTCGACGGTGATGAAACCGAACCCCTTCTCCCCGTTGAACCACTTCACGGTTCCGTTGGCCATGTGCTTCTCCATGTGCGACTGCGCGGTGTCGGGAGCGCGGTGCCGCCACCCCCGGGTCGACCGCGGGACCCTGCATCGACCCCGCGCCACGCCCTCGGGAACTCACAGCGTTCAGCACCTGGTACGCGACGGGCGTGCGACCAGGCAGCACGATATCCAGGGAGGGGGATCCGCGGTCCGGTTCCTCCACGTACGCCCTACGGAGACTCCGGGCTAGCCGCGCGCCGCGTAGTCGGAGCCGAGCACCGCCGTGAGCCGCGGCGCGGTCGCGGCGGACGTGCCCTCCGCCGGACGGAACTGGTCGGACTGCTGCACGTCGCCCACGCCCAGCGCCGCGGCGAGCCCGCGTGCGGCGCCCTCGTCCGCGTCGTCGTAGTAGTAGACCGTCGTGGTGGTGATGTCCGACGTGCTGGCGTTCGCGCGCGACCCGACCTTCCAGCCCGCCTTGTCGAGCACGGTGGAGGCCCGGGCCGAGAGGCCGGAGGTCTTCGTGCCGTTGAGGACGGTCACGACCATGCCGGGGACGGTCGTCGGTGCCGCGGTGGGCACCTCGGCAGGAGTCGCCTCCGCGGAGGAGGAGTCGCTCGGGATGATGTCGGTGAACGAGACCCGGTCGTCGATGACGAAGAGGCCGACGACGCCGAGCCCGACGAGGAGGCCCGTGGCGAGGGCGGCCCAGGCGAAGACGCGGAGGCGGTGGTGCCGGGGACGCGGCGCACGGTGGGCGCCCACGCGGCTCAGGTCGCCGGGGACCTCGTCGAAGCGGTCGGGAGCGTGGGAGGGCATGGCGGGTCTCGTGTCTCCTCGGTGGGGCGCGGGGTCAGCGCGCGGACGGACGGTGCGCGAGACCGGCGGGCAGGGCGCGGGCGGCGCGGGCCGCGGCGCGCGTCTCGCGGAGGCGCAGGAGGCGCCCCACGAGCAGGGGGTCGTAGGCGAGCGCCTCGCGCGTCTCGAGCAGGGCGCCGAGCAGCTGGTAGTAGCGGGTGGCGGAGAGGCCGAAGGCCTGGCGGATCGCCTCCTCCTTCGCGCCGGCGTGACGCGTCCAGTCGCGCTCGAAGTCGAGGACGGCGCGGGCGCGGTCGTCGAGCGGGGCGGTCGCGGGGTGGGTCTCGCGCTGGTCCACGGCGTCCTCCTTCCCCGACATCCCCCACATACTAGGTGCGCCTCCCTGGGCGCACCGCGCACGCGGACGGGGTGTCCCCTCCCGTCCCGGGCGGCCCCGGCGGCAGCCGCCCTCTCCCGTGCGCCCGGCCGTGTCTTCCCCGTATGGAGGAATCCGCGGAGCGTCACGTCGGTTGACCAGGGAGGCGCGCTGGGACGCCGCCCCTAGGATCGACCAGCGAGAAAGGACCCGCACCATGGCCTACGAGATCGAGAAGACCGACGACCAGTGGCGTCAGGAGCTCTCCCCCGAGGAGTACGCGGTGCTGCGCCAGCAGGCCACCGAGCGCCCCTGGACCGGTGAGCTGCTGGACGAGGACCGCACGGGCGTGTACGGCTGCAAGGCCTGCGGCGCCGAGCTGTTCACGAGCGACACGAAGTTCGACTCCCACTGCGGGTGGCCGAGCTTCTACGCGCCGAAGGAGAGCGACGCGGTCAAGCTCTACACGGACACCAGCCTCGGGATGAAGCGCGTGGAGGTCGTCTGCGCCCGCTGCGGATCCCACCTCGGGCACGTCTTCGACGACGCGCCGCAGACCCCCACCGGCGACCGGTTCTGCATGAACTCGGTCTCCATGTCGTTCCGCACCGCGGAGTGACCGACGTGCCGCGGCATCGGGCGGGCGGCGACGCCGACCCGTCCGGGCCCGGCACCCCCGGACCCGTGCTCCAGGCGCTGCGCGGCCGGCGCTCGCGGTCGTCCGTGGGCGAGGCCGCGCCCGCGCACGAGGACCTCGTGCCCCTCGTGGAGGCCGCCTCCCGGCTCGCCGACCACGGCGGCCTGCGGCCGTGGCGGGTCATCGAGATCCGCGGCGACGCCCGCGACCGTCTCGGCGCCGCCATGGACGAGGCGGCGGGAGACCCCGGATCCGGCAAGCACCGCAAGAAGACCCACCGGGCGAGCCTGCTCGTCGCCGTCGTCGCGTGCGTCGCACCGAGCCGCAAGGTCCCGGACTGGGAGCAGGAGGCGGTCGCCGCGGGCGTCGCCCATGCGCTCACGCTGCTGCTCGAGGAGCAGGGCTGGGGCGTCTTCTGGCGCACCGGATCCCTCACCCGCAGCGACGCGGTGCGCAGGATGCACGGGCTCGGCGACGGGGAGGAGCTCCTCGGCTGGCTCTACGTCGGCGACGTGGAGCCGGACGGGAAGGGCCCCCGCTCGACCGTCGACGGCGAGCGGATGATCACGGTCCTGGACTGATCCGTCGGCTCCCGTATTCGGAGCCGGCCACGGGACTCGAACCCGTAACCGCCGCATTACAAGTGCGGTGCGCTACCAATTGCGCCAGGCCGGCCGACGGCCCTCGCGGGCCGTCGATCCATCATAGGAGCCGCGCTACGGAGCGGCGGTCGGCGTCTCGGACGGCACCGGAGTCGGCGTCGGCGTCGCGTCCTGACCCGCGGCCTGGAGCACGAACGCCGCGAACGCCTTCGCGTCGTCGGGCTGGCCCGTGTACTGGCGGTCGCCCACGACGATGACGGGGGCGCCCACGACCTTCGCCACGTTGGAGTCGGGGATCTTGCCGTCGAGGACGCGATCGGTCGCGGAGTTCACCCACGACTGGAAGCGCTGCTCGGACACGCACTTCGCGACGTCGGGGGACGCGGCCCCCGCCTGCGAGGCGAGCTCGACGAGGCGGTCGTCGCTCAGGCCGGTGCTCTGCTCGGCCGGCTGCTCCGCGAAGAGCGCCGAGTTGAACGCCCAGAAGTCGTCGGGCGAGGAGTCCGCCACGCAGGCGGCGGCGTTGGCCGCGCGCATGGAGTAAGCCTGCGACTTGCTCGTGAGGATGGCGACGGGGTGGATCTCGACGGTGGCCGCGCCGGACTGCAGCCAGCCCTCCATCTGCGCGCCGTTGGTGTCCTGGAACTCCTTGCACGCGGTGCAGAGGTAGTCGACGTAGACGCGGATGTGCGCGACGCCGGCGGACGGGGATGCCGCGGGGACGGGCTCCTGCTCGGGCTCGAGCGCCTGCGTGGGGGCGGCGGCGAGGTCCTTGCCGATGAGGATCCCGTCGCTCGCCATGTTCTGCGGGCCGGGGCCCGCGGGCCGCGCGCCCTGCATGACGACGAGGCCCACCACGACGACCACGGCGACGAGGGCGACCGCGATGCCGCCGCGGACGAGGCCGCGCGCCGCGACGTCGCGACGTCGCTGCTTCATGCGGTTGAGCCGGGCCTTCTCGCGCGCCGCCTCCCGGCGTCGACGATGACCGCCGTGCTGTTCGTGCGCGGGCGGCGTGCTGCTCATGGATCCTCGCTCCGGGGATGGGATGTCGGGCGCGGGCGGGCTCCCGCACGACCTCAGGACTCTAGGCGGCCAGTCTGGGAAAGCGGTGACGCGGCCGGGTCGAGAAGGTCGTCCCGCCGACGATACAGGTCCGGGCCGCCTCGTCCCCAGGTGAGGAATAGCCGCCGATCCGCATCATGGCGCGCTTCCCGCTCCCCTGCCCCCGTGCAATACTCATCGGGTGGTCGTCGTCGCCCACAGCGATGAGCCATGAGCATCACATCCATCACAACGGATCGTCGGGCACGTACCTGCCCGTGAAGGAGAACACCGAAATGGCATCAGTTACTTTCGACAAGGCCACGCGCCTGTACCCGGGCTCCACCCGCCCGGCCGTCGACCAGATCGACCTCGAGGTCGCGGACGGCGAGTTCCTCGTCCTCGTCGGCCCGTCCGGCTGCGGCAAGTCGACCACCCTCCGCATGCTCGCGGGCCTCGAGGAGGTCAACGACGGCAACATCTTCATCGGCGACCGCAACGTCACGGACGTGCCGCCGAAGGACCGCGACATCGCGATGGTGTTCCAGAACTACGCGCTCTACCCGCACATGACGGTGGCCGAGAACATGGGCTTCGCGCTCAAGATCGCGGGCGTCGGCAAGGACGAGCGCGCCACCCGCGTCCTCGAGGCCGCCAAGCTCCTCGACCTCGAGCCCTACCTCAGCCGCAAGCCCAAGGCCCTCTCCGGCGGCCAGCGCCAGCGCGTCGCCATGGGGCGCGCCATCGTGCGCCAGCCGCAGGTGTTCCTCATGGACGAGCCGCTGTCGAACCTCGACGCCAAGCTCCGCGTCCAGACCCGCACGCAGATCGCGTCGCTCCAGCGCCGCCTCGGCGTCACCACGGTCTACGTCACGCACGACCAGACCGAGGCGCTCACGATGGGCGACCGCATCGCGGTCCTCAAGGACGGCGTCCTGCAGCAGGTCGGCACGCCCCGCGACCTCTACGAGAAGCCGCAGAACGTGTTCGTGGCCGGCTTCATCGGCTCGCCCGCGATGAACCTCTTCACCGCGAACGTCGTCGACGGCGGCGTGCAGTTCGGCTCCGCCGTGGTGCCGGTCGAGCGCGACGTGCTCTCGCACGCCACGGGCGGCTCGGTCACCATCGGCGTCCGCCCCGAGGACGTCGTGGTCTCCACGACGCAGGGCCAGGGCCTCTCGGTCACGGTGGACCTCGTCGAGGAGCTCGGCGCGGACGGCTACCTCTACGGCCACACCGACATCGAGGGCAAGCGCACCGACCTCGTCGCGCGCGTCGACGGCCGCCTGCACCCCAACGCCGGCGACACCGTCTTCATCACGCCGCAGCCCGGCCACCTCCACGCGTTCGACGCCGAGAGCGGACTCCGCCTCAACGCGCCCGTCGCCGCGAGCTGATCGATCCGGTCCACCACCGCTGCCGCGGTCCCCTCGCTCCCCTCGCCGGGAGCGCCGGGGGCCGCGGCAGCGGCGTTTCCGCGGTCGGGTAGGGTCGCAGCATGGCCGGATCCCTGAACATCACCTCGGCGACGGTCGATCCCGCGCTCCTCGACCTGCCCTGGCAGCTGCCGCTCGACGAGTGGCCCTCCTCGGCCATCGCGACGCTCCCCAAGGGCATCTCGCGGCACCTCGTGAGGTTCGCGAACCTCTCCGGCTACGTCATCGCCATCAAGGAGACGACGGACGAGATGGCGCGCGGCGAGTACGACATGCTGCGGACGCTGCAGCGCCTCGAGATCCCGTGCGTGGAGCCGGTCGCGGTCATCACGAACCGCACGGACGAGGACGGCGATCCGCTGAAGTCGGTGCTCGTCACCCGGCACCTCAAGTTCTCGCTCCCCTACCGCGCGCTGTTCTCGCAGCAGCTGCGACCGGACACCGCGACCCGCCTCGTCGACGCCCTCGCGGTGCTGCTCGTGCGGCTGCACATGATCGGCTTCTTCTGGGGCGACGTCTCGCTGTCGAACACGCTCTTCCGCCGCGACGCCGGCGCCTTCGCCGCGTACCTGGTGGACGCCGAGACCGGCAAGCTCTTCAACGGCGGCCTCTCCAACGGGCAGCGCGAGAACGATCTCGAGATCGCCCGCGTCAACATCGCCGGCGAGCTCATGGACCTCGAGGCCGGCGGCCGCATCGAGGAGGGGCTCGACCCGCTCGAGACCAGCACGCGGATCGTCGCCCAGTACCGCACGCTCTGGAAGGAGCTCACGGGTCGCGAGGAGTTCCCGACGTCGGAGCGCTGGCGCATCAACGAGCGCGTCGACCGGCTCAACGACCTCGGCTTCGACATCGAGGAGCTCGCGATCCGGACGACCGCGGAGGGCTCGCAGGTGCGGATCCAGCCCAAGGTCGTGGACGCCGGCCACCACCAGCGCCGGCTGCTGCGCCTCACGGGCGTGGACGCGCAGGAGAACCAGGCACGCCGCCTGCTCAACGACCTCGACTCGTACACCGCGACCTTCGACAAGCAGGACCTCGACGAGGAGATGGTGGCGCACGAGTGGCTCGCGCGCGTGTTCGAACCGGTCGTGCGCGCGATCCCGCGGGACCTCCGCGGCAAGCTGGAGCCCGCCGAGGTGTTCCACCAGCTGCTCGAGCACCGCTGGTACATGTCGCAGAAGCTGAGCCGGGACATCCCGCTCGCCGAGGCCGTGACCGCGTACGTGCAGGACATCCTCCGCCACCGCCGCGACGAGGCGACCGTCATCGACCCGCCGACGGAGTCGATCGGCGTCATCGAGGACGAGTCGGACGTGCCGATCACCGAGGCCGAGGCCGCGGAGGACTGGCGCACCAAGGTCTGAACCTCCGGCGCATGATGCCGCACGACGACGAGCCGGGACCCTCGCGGGTCCCGGCTCGTCGTGGTGGCGGGGCTACTTCGCGCGGGCGGCCGCGCGCAGCTTGCCGATCTCGTAGAGCGTGACGCTCGCGGCGATGCCGGCGTTGAGCGACTCGGTCGAGGCGCCGATCGGGATGGAGACCACGGTGTCGCAGGTCTCGGTGACGAGGCGCGACAGGCCCTTGCCCTCGGATCCGACGACGACCACGATCGGCCGGTCCGCGAGCGTGAACTCGTGCAGCGACATGTCGCCGCCGCCGTCGAGGCCGACCACGAAGACGCCGCGCTGCTTGAGCGCCTTGAGCGTCTGCGTGAGGTTCGACGCCATGGCGACGGGCGTGCGCGCGGCGGCGCCGGCCGACGTCTTCCACGCGCTGGCGGTGAGGCCGACCGAGCGGCGCTGCGGCACGATCACGCCGTGGCCGCCGAATGCGGCGACGGAGCGGATGATGGCGCCGAGGTTCCGCGGGTCGGTGATGCCGTCGAGCGCGACCATGAGCGGCACCTGGCCGCGCGAGATCGTCTTGTCGAGCAGCTCGATGGCGTCCGCGTACTCGTACGGCGGCACCTTGAGCGCGAGGCCCTGGTGCACGGCGTCGTGGCCGGCGATGCGGTCGAGCTCGGGGCGCATGACCTCGAGCACGGGGATCCCGCGCCCGGTGGCGAGCGACAGCACCTCCTTGACGCGGTCGTCGTACTCGATGCGCGAGGCGATGTAGAGCGCGGTCGCGGGGATCTTCGCGCGGAGCGCCTCGACCACCGAGTTGCGGCCGGTGACGACCTCGGACTCGTCCTGCTGCTTGGCGCGGCGCGCGCGCGGCGCGTCGGCCGCGGCGGGGCGGTCGGTCGCGCGGGCGCGCGGCGTGGCGGAGCGCTCGGAGCGCTCGTCGCGGCCGCGGTTGGCGCCCGCGGACGCCGCCTCGTACCGGTCCTTCGCGGCCTTGCGCTTGCCCGCGGGGTGGTACGGGCGGTCCTCGGCCTTCGGCGTGGGCTTCTTGCCCTCGAGGGCCTGCCTGCCCTGCCCTCCGGATCCCTTGAGCGGGCCCTTCTTGGTCTTGCGTACCGCGCCTGATCGGCTGGGCTTATTCGCCATCGATGCTCCAATGCGACCCGCCGGGCGAGTCCTCTATCGTGATGCCGGCCTCGGCCAGCTCCTGTCTGATGCGGTCGGCGAGGGCGAAGTCCCTGGCCTCCCGCGCGGTCTGTCGCTCGGCGATCCTGTGCTCGACCAGCGCCTGCAGCGCACGGCGCGCGGGCTGGTCGGACGCGGTGCGCCACTCGTCGGCGAGCGGGTCGATGCCGAGCACGGCCACCATCGCGGAGACGTCCGCGCGCTGGGCTGCGGCCTCCTGGAGGTCGCCGGCGTCGAGGGCGGCGTTGCCCGCGCGGACGGCGTCGTGCAGCACGGCGAGCGCCTGCGGGACGCTGAGGTCGTCGTCCATGGCGTCCGCGAAGGCGTCGGGCACGGCGGCCGGCGCGCCGTCGACCGGGGCGGGCGCGGCCTGGAAGCGCGTGCCGGCGAGGCGCCGGGCGCTGCGGTCGAGGAACGTCTCGATGCGGTCGAGCGCGGCCTCGGCCTCGGCGAGCGCGCCGTCGTGGAACTCGAGGGTGGAGCGGTAGTGCGCGGATCCGAGGAAGTAGCGGACCACGACCGGGCGCGCGGACGCGAGCAGGTCGGCCGCGAACAGGGAGTTGCCGAGCGACTTGCTCATCTTCTGGCCGGCGACGGCGACGAGGCCGTTGTGCAGCCAGTAGCGGGCGAACGGGTCCCCCGCGGCCCGCGACTGCGCGAGCTCGTTCTCGTGGTGCGGGAAGCGGAGGTCGAGGCCGCCGCCGTGGATGTCGAACTCAGCACCGAGGTAGCGCGTGGACATGGCGGAGCACTCGATGTGCCAGCCCGGCCGGCCGGCGCCCCACGGCGACGGCCACGACGCGCTCGCGGGCTCGCCCGGCTTCGCGCCCTTCCAGAGGGCGAAGTCGCGGACGTCGCGCTTGGCGCGGGGATCCGCGTCGGCCGCGGCCTCCATGTCGGCGGCCCGCTGGCGGGTGAGCTCGCCGTACTCGGGCCAGGAGGCGGTGTCGAAGTAGACGTCGCCGGATCCGTCGTCGGCCGGGTACGCGTGGCCGCGCTCGACGAGCCGCCGGATGATCTCCTGCATCTCGCCGATGCTCGCCGTGGCGCGGGGCTCGTAGCTGGGCGGGAGGATCCCGAGGGCCGCGTAGGCGCGGGAGAACTCGAGCTCGACGCGGTAGGCGAGCGCCCACCACTCCTCGGTGCCGCCGGCCTCCTGGCCGCGACGCGCGTTGTCGATGACCTTGTCGTCGATGTCGGTCACGTTGCGGACGAGCGTGACGTCGAGCCCGCGGTGGGTGAGCCAGCGACGCAGCTGGTCGTACGCGAGCGCGCTGCGGAGGTGGCCGATGTGCGGCGCGGACTGCACGGTCGGGCCGCAGACGTAGATGCCGACCCTGCCGTCGACGAGGGGCACGAAGTCCCGCAGGGACTGCGTCCGGGAGTCATGGAGGCGCAGGGTCACACACAGATCCTAGTCAGCGCGCCTCCGTGCCCCCGCCGGATGACGGGCCGCCCTGCCGCGCGGTGGCGGGCTCAGAGGCGCTCGACGAGGGCCGTCGCGACCGCCGCGACGCCGTCGCCGCGCCCCGTGAAGCCGAGGCCGTCGGTCGTGGTGCCGGCGAGCGAGACGGGCGCGCCGACCGCGGCCGCGAGGATCCGCTCGGCCTCGGCTCGCCGCGGCGACAGCTTGGGGCGCACGGCCATGACCTGCACGGCGACGTTGACGATCGAGAAGCCGGCCTCCCGGACGAGCTCGGCCGTGCGCCGGAGGAAGACCTCGCCGTGCGCGCCGTCGAGCTCCGGGTCGTCGGTGCCGAAGATCCCGCCGATGTCGCCGAGGCCCGCGGCGGAGAGGAGGGCGTCGCACATCGCGTGGCTCACGGCGTCGCCGTCGCTGTGGCCGGCGAGGCCCGCCTCGCCCGGCCAGTGCAGGCCCGCGAGCCAGAGCGGCTGGGTGGCGTCGACCGCGTGCACGTCGGTGCCGATCCCCGAGCGGAGGCGCGAGGCGGTGGATCCGGCGCCGCCCGCCCGCGCGACGAGCTCCTCGGCGCGCCGCAGGTCCCACGCCGTGGTGACCTTGAACGCGAGGGCGTCGCCCGGGACCACGCGGACGTCGCCGCCCGCGGCCTGGAACAGCGCGGCGTCGTCCGTGTGCTCGGCGGTCGCCGCCGCGTAGGCGGCGTCGAGCGGAGCGCGCGGGAAGCCCTGCGGGGTCTGGACGCCGACGAGGTCGCTGCGGTCGACCGTGCCGAGGCACTCCCCCGCGGCGTCGACGCGCTTGATCGTGTCGGTGACGGGCAGCCCCGGGACGACGCCGACTCCCTGGTCGCGGACGGCCTGCGCGACCCGGTCGAAGAGGGCGGTGGGGGTGAGCGCGCGGGCGGCGTCGTGCACGAGGACGGTGTCGACGGATCCGGCGAGCGCCGCCAGCCCCGCCCGCACCGAGCCCTGCCGGGTCGCTCCCCCGGCGACGACCGCGACGGATCCGCGGGCCGCGCCCGCGACGGCGTCCACGACCGCGGTCGTCTCGGCCAGGTGCGTCTCGGGCGCGACCACGACGACGTGCGCCTCCTGGGCGAGGGCGAGGACGGCGCCGAGCGAGCGGGCGAGCAGCGTGGCGCCGCCGACCTCGACGAGCGCCTTCGGGATGCCCGCTCCGAGCCGGGTGCCGCTGCCCGCCGCGACCACGACGACGCCGAGGCGGGGCCCGTGGACCGACGCGCCATCGGTCGCGCGGGCGGACGGGACGACGGGGTCGTGGCTCATTCGGCCAGGCTACCGGCGGCGGCCTGCGCCGACGGCGGGCGGATCAGGAGGCGAGGACCTCGTCGAGCAGCGTCGACGCGTGCTCCTCGTCGGTCTTCTCCGCGAGGGCCAGCTCGCCCACGAGGATGCCGCGCGCCTTCTGGAGCATGCTCTTCTCGCCGGCGGACAGGCCGCGATCCTCGTTGCGGCGCCACAGGTCGCGCACGACCTCGGCCACCTTCAGCACGTCGCCCGACGCGAGCTTCTCGAGGTTCGCCTTGTAGCGCCTCGACCAGTTGGTGGGCTCCTCCGTGAACTCGGCGCGCAGCACCGCGAACACGCGCTCCACGCCCTCGCGGCCGATGACGTCGCGCACGCCGACCATGTCGACGTTCTCCGCCGGGACCTCGATCTGGAGCCCGCCCTGGCTGACGTCGAGCTTGAGGTACAGCTTCTCCTCGCCGCGGATGACGCGCTTCTTCACCTCGATGATGGTCGCCGCCCCGTGATGCGGGTACACGACGGTCTCGCCGACCTCGAAGATCATGGACTCCCCGTTCCTCAGACTGCCGTCCAGGGTACCAGCCGGGTCCCGCGCGCCGACGGGCGGTCGCGCCGCAGCGCATCCCGTAGGCTGGGCGGGTCAGCTGATACACGCGCGGACGCCCCCGGACGCCCCGGCGCCGGCCCCGTGCGACAACCGGAGGGTCCCGTGAGAGCGCGTACCGCATCGTCCATCGTCCTCGCGGCCCTGATCGCGGTCGGCACGTCGTCCTGCACCTTCATCACGCCCCAGGCGACGCAGATCTCCTACTTCCCGAGCGACGGCTTCGACGCCACGGTCGGCGACATCGAGGTGCGGAACGCCATCCTCCTCTCCGAGGACGGATCCGCGGCGGGCGCGAGCCTCGTCGTCACGCTCGTCAACAACTCCGGCGACAGCCAGCGCGTCGCCTTCCAGCACGAGCTCACCCCGGGCAGCGCGGACCGCGAGACCCGCACCGTCACCGCGGCACCCGGCCTCACGAAGTTCGGCGCCGAGGACTCGCAGCGCATCGTCTTCGACTCGGTCGACCCGACCCCGGGCTCGCTGACCAAGATCTACATCCAGTACGGCGACGCCGAGGGCGTCGAGATGGACGTCCCCGTGCTCAACGGCGACCAGGAGACGTACACGAACCTGGTCCCCGGCGAGACCGGATCCACGCCCGACACGAAGGTCACCACGACCCCCGGCACGACCGAGGGCGACGAGGGCCTCGAGGACGACACGAACTGATCCCGCGCCGGCCCGCCCGGACGCACGACGAAGGCCCCGCCCCTGGAGGGGACGGGGCCTTCGCCGTGCGCGGCCCGGGTCGCGCCGGCCGCGACCGGCTACGCCTCGAAGCGGTAGCCGAGCCCGCGCACGGTGACGAGCAGCACGGGGTCGGACGGCTCGCGCTCGATCTTCGAGCGGATCCGCTTGATGTGCACGTCGAGCGTCTTGGTGTCGCCGAAGTAGTCGGAGCCCCATACGCGGTCGATGAGCTGCCCGCGCGTGAGCACGCGGCCGGCGTTGCGGAGCAGCAGCTCGAGCAGCTCGAACTCCTTCAGCGGCATCGCGATCTCGCGGCCGCCGACCTCGACCGTGTGGCGCTCCACGTCCATGCGGACCGTGCCGACCTCGAGCACGTTGAGCGGCTCGTCGTCGACCTCGACCTTGCGGCGGAGCACCGCGCGGATCCGCGCCAGCAGCTCCCGCGTCGAGTACGGCTTCGTCACGTAGTCGTCGGCGCCGAGCTCGAGGCCGACGACGATGTCCACCTCGGAGTCCTTGGCGGTGAGCATGATGATCGGCACCGCCGAGCGCGTGCGGATCTCCCGGCACACCTCCGTGCCGGGGAGGCCGGGGAGCATCAGGTCGAGCAGGATCAGGTCCGCCCCGTCCTTGTCGAACGCCGCCACGGCCGCGGGGCCGTCCTCGACGACGTCGACCTCGTAGCCCTCGCGCTGGAGCAGGAAGGCGAGCGGCTCGCTGAGCGACGCCTCGTCCTCGACGAGCATGATGCGTGTCACGTGGGTTCTCCGATGTCCGTACCGGCGAGCGCCGGGGTCTGCGATGCCTCGGGGAGGCGGATGGTGAAGGTCGAGCCGCGGCCGGGGCGGGACCAGACCCGCACGTCGCCGCCATGATTCTGCACGACGTGCTTGACGATGCTGAGCCCGAGCCCCGTGCCCCCGGTGTCGCGGGCGCGGGCCTGGTCGACGCGGAAGAAGCGCTCGAAGATCCGGTCCTGCTCGTCCTCCGGGATGCCGATGCCCTGGTCGGTGACCACGACCTCGACGGCGCCGTCGTCGACCATGACGCCGATGCCGACACGGGATCCGTCAGGCGAGTAGTTCACCGCGTTGCTCAGCAGGTTGTGCACGGCCACGACGAGGAGGGCCTCGTCGCCGTAGACGGTGGTGCGCGAGCGCTTGCCGCGCGCCAGCTCGATGCCGCGGAGCTCGGCGCCGAGGCGCACCTGGTCGAGCGCGACGCTGATCACGTGGTCGACGTCGACGGGCTCCGCCTTCTCCAGCGCGTTCGCCGCCTCGAGCCGGGAGAGCTCGATGATCTCCTGCGTGATGCGCGCGAGCCGGGCCGACTCCGTGGTGAGCCGCGCGGCGAAGCGCCGCACCTGCACGGCGTCGTCGGCGCACGAGTCGAGCGCCTCCGCGAGCAGGCCGACCGCGCCGATGGGCGTCTTCAGCTCGTGGCTGATGTTGGCCACGAAGTCGCGGCGCACCTGGTCGAGACGGTGGGACTCCGTGCGGTCCTCCGCGAGGAGGAGGACGTAGCGCGTCCCGAGGCGCGCGACGCGCACGTGCATCTGGAACTCGGCGGCGCCGAACGGACCCCGCGCGAGCGACACCTCGTCGGCCATCGGCTCGCCGGACCGCCGCACCCGGTCGACCATGGAGACGAGCTCCGGGTGCACGAGCGCCTGGTGGAAGACGAGGCCCGAGGAGATCGCGCCGGGCGACGCCTTCATGACGTTGTTGGAGGGGTCGAGCACGATGCCGGCCGACTCCAGCGCCTCGAGCACCTGGTCGACGCCGTCCGGGACGACCGGGTTGGTGATCTCGACGGCACGGTCGCCACGGTCCGCCGCGTGGTGCAGCAGCCACACGAATCCCGCGCCGACCGCCAGTCCGATGAGGAGGCAGACGAGCACCAACGCACCGGTGTCCATGCGCCCACACTAGGAGACCGTGCCAGGGGCTCCCGGCCGTCCAGCCGTCCAGCGCCGTGCTCGGGGTCGCGAATTCAGCTCGCCGGCACCGTGCGTTAACCTCGCATGACCAGAGTCGTCAGGACGTGGACCGTCACCCGGGGTCCGCCGTGCCCGAGAACCACCCCGTCCCTCGCAGCGGGGCGGCCTGAAAGGACGTCCCCATGCGCGAAGTGTTCCAGCAGGAGCTCCACGAGGTCCAGGAGCGTCTCATCGAGATCTCCGCGCTCGTCGCCATCTCCATCGAGAACGCGACCCGCGCGTTCAACGAGTCGAACGTCAGCCTCGCCGAGACGGTCATCGAGCAGGACCGCCGCATCGACGAGCTCGCGACGAGCCTCGACGAGCTGGCCATCAACATCCTCGCCCGCCAGCAGCCGGTGGCCCGCGACCTCCGCATCGTCGTGAGCGCCCTCCGCATCAGCGCGTCGCTCGAGCGCATGGGCGACCTCGCCGAGCACATCGCGCAGCTGTCGCGCTACCGCTTCCCGGACAAGGTGGTGCCGAAGTCGCTCCGCCCCACGTTCCTCGAGCTCGGCCAGCTCGACGTCGCCATCGCCCGCAAGCTCACGGACCTCCTCACCACGGAGGACCCGAAGCTCGCCGAGGAGATCCGCAACGACGACGACCGCATCGACGAGCTGCACCTCAGCGTCTTCGACAAGGTGCTCGGCGAGACCTGGAAGGGCGCGGCCGTCGACACGGTCGACTCCACGCTCGCCAGCCGCTACCACGAGCGCTTCGCCGACCACGCGGTGTCCATCGCGAAGACCGTGCAGTACCTCGCGACCGGCGACTGGGTGCAGTCCGACGCCTGATCCGCGTCCGCCGGCATCGCGCCGGCCCGCCGCTGCGCGGTGACATGACGAGAGCCCGACCGGATGATCCGGTCGGGCTCTCGTCGCACGTGCGCGGGCGCTACTTCTTGGAACCCTGCGCGGCCACGGCCGCGGCGCCCGCGGCGGCCGCCTCGGGGTCGAGGTACTCGCCGCCGGGGACGATCGGGCGGAAGTCCTCGTCGAGCCGGTACACGAGCGGGATGCCCGTGGGGATGTTGAGCTCGGCGATGTCCGCGTCCGAGATGCCGTCGAGGTGCTTCACGAGCGCGCGCAGCGAGTTGCCGTGCGCCGTGACGAGCACCGTGCGGCCGGAGGCGAGGTCGGGCTGGATGTCGGACTCCCAGTAGGGCAGCATCCGCTCGATGACGTCCTTGAGGCACTCGGTGCGGGGCAGGTCGTCGCCGAGGTCCGCGTAGCGCGGGTCGCGCGACTGCGAGTACTCGTCGTCGTCGGCGATGGGGGGCGGCGGCACGTCGAACGAGCGGCGCCAGGTGGCGAACTGCTCGGGGCCGTACTCGGCGAGGGTCTGCGCCTTGTCCTTGCCCTGGAGCGCGCCGTAGTGGCGCTCGTTGAGGCGCCAGGTGCGCTGGACGGGGATCCACGACCGGCCGGCGCGCTTGAGCGCGATGTTGGCGGTGTCGATGGCGCGGATGAGGACGGAGGTGTGCAGCACGTCGGGGAGGATGCCGGACTCGGCGAGGAGCTCGCCGGCGCGCTGGCCCTCCGCGACGCCCTGCTCGCTCAGCTCGACGTCCACCCATCCGGTGAACAGGTTCTTCTGGTTCCAGTCGCTGTTGCCGTGACGCAGCAGCACGAGGGTGCGGGGTTCAGCCATGCGGCCAGCCTATCGAGCAATGGGAGACTGGACCCATGCCGGGCGCCGCCTCCCCCGTCGGCTCCGTGACCCGCGGGACGACCAACACGAACCGCCTCCGGCGCGTGGACAGGTGGATCCGGACCCTCGACTCCCTGCGCACCGCGGAGGACCCGCTCGTGGTCGACCTCGGCTACGGCGCGAGCGGGATCACGGCGCTCGAGATGCACCGGCGGCTGCGGGAGGCGCGGCCGGACGTGCGCGTCGTGGGCATCGAGATCGAGCCGGGGCGCGTGGCGCGTGCCCGGGAGCAGCTCGCCGCGTGGCCGGACGCCTCGGCCCGGGAGCGGGTCGCGTTCGTCCGCGGCGGCTTCGAGGTGCCGCTGCCGGGCGGCGAGCGGGCGACCGTGATCCGCGCGTTCAACGTGCTGCGGCAGTACGACGAGGCGGAGGTGCCGGCCGCCTGGGCGCGCATGACGGCGCGGCTCGCGCCCGGCGGATCTGTGGTGGAGGGCACGTGCGACGAGATCGGCCGGGTCGCCAGCTGGGTCGACGTGCGCGCCGACGGCCCCCGCAGCCTGACGATCTCGCTGCGGCTCGCGGGCCTGGAGCTGCCGTCGATCGTGGCCGAGCGGCTGCCGAAGGCGCTCATCCACCGCAACGTCCCCGGCGAGCGCGTGCACGAGGTGCTCGCCCTGCTCGACCGGAGCTGGATCCTCAGCGCCCCGCTCGGCGTGTACGGCCCGAGGCAGCAGTGGCTGGGCGCCGTCGAGCGGATGCGCGATGCGGGCGTCCCCGTCGAGGGCGGCCGCGCGCGCTGGCGGCTCGGCGAGCTGACCGTGCCGTGGTCGGCGGTGGCGCCGGCCTAGACCTCGGGCAGCGCGGCGCGGGCGGTCGCCGCGTCGACGCCCGCCGCCACCTGCAGGTCGACGAGGAGCGGGCGGAGGAGCATGACGAGCATCACCTCGCCGACGGGGGCGCCGGGGATGAGCTCGCGCGGATCCAGCCGGACGGCGACGAGCACGAGGTTCTGCTGGGCGAGCGGCGCGGCCGACGGATCCGAGAGGCTCTGCCCGAGCAGGTTGACGCCGTTGGAGACGGTCGCGAGCAGCTCCGCGAGGACCGGTCGCCTGACCCCGTCCACCACGAGGAAGTCGATGCGGCGGGAGATCACGCGGAGGTTCCGCACGGCGAGGTCCATGCCGTCGAGCACCCGCCGCTGGTCGCGCAGCTCCGGCAGGTGGCGGCGGAGGAACGGCGAGATGCGCGCGATCGAGAGGGCCGAGTCGGCCGCGGCGCTCCACGCGTCGATGAGCGGCTGCGTGCGCCGCAGCCGGTCGAGCGCCCGGTCCGCGGCCGTCGCGTCGCCGAGCCGCAGCGCCGTCACGAGCGAGGTGAGCGCGTAGGAGCACTCGGAGAAGACGCGGCGGGCCTCGCGGATGGCCTGGCGGCGCGGATCCCGTGGGATGAGCGCCGTCGCGAGGAGCGCCACCGCGCCGCCCACGAGCCCGTCGACGCTGCGGACGAAGACGCCGCCGGGCGGCGCGGGCAGGAGCGCCACGAGCACGGCCTGCACGCCGGCCGCCACGGCGAACGCGGCGTTCGACGACAGCAGCCGCGCCGCCAGCAGCGTCGCCAGGATGATGACGAACAGCTGCCAGGCGCCCCGCCCGATCCCGAGCAGCAGCACCTCGCTGAGCGTGATGCCGACGGTCATGCCGATCGCCGTCTCGAGCACCCGGACGGGTCGCGCGTCGCGCACGAAGCCGAGGCTCGTGATGGTGACGGTCGTGGCGAGCAGCGGGGTGTCGTGGCCGAGGACGTGGTGCGCGAAGGCCCAGCCGCCCGTGGCCGCGACGGCGATCTGGAGGGCGGCGGGCGCCGATCCCCACAGCCGCAGGAGCGCGGCGCGCGGATCCGCCCGGTGCCTCAGGGTGCGGGCGGCCCGGGCCGACCGGTCCCGCGCGCGCTCAGCGGCGGACCGCACCGAGCCGCGGCAGGCGGGGGACGTCGGCGGAGCGGCCGGCGTCGGTGGGCACGATCACGTCCTGCATGGCCTGCACGCGCACGTCGTCGGCGACCACCTCGAGCTGCGCGGCGGGGTCCACGTTCCGGCGGATGACCGCGAGCGCGATCGGGCCGAGCTCGTGGTGCAGCGCGGAGGAGGTGACGGCTCCGACGACCTCGCCGGGCGCGCCCTCGGCGTCGGCGGGGAGCCGCACGTCGGATCCGGTGCCCGGCAGGACCGCGTCCGACCCGTCGAGCTGCAGCAGCACCAGGCGGCGCGGCGGACGGCCGAGGTTGTGCACCTTGGCGACCGTCTCCTGCCCGCGGTAGCAGCCCTTGCTGAGGTGGACGGCGCTCCGCAGCCAGTCGAGCTCGTGCGGGATGGTGCGGTCGTCGACCTCGGTGGCGAAGCGCGGGCGCCACGCGGCGATCCGCAGGGCCTCCGCCGCGAGGACGCCCGCGACGGGCAGTTCGCCCGACGCGACCCGGGCGACGACGCCCGGCAGCTCGGACCGCGGCACGAGGCGCTCGCTCCAGCTCCAGCCCTCGCCCGGGTGCGACGCCGCGGCCGCGTACTGGTGGCCGCCGGGCGCGACGCGGACCCACGGGTCCCGCCACACGAGCGGCACCCCGGCGGGCGCCGCCACCGGCAGGTCGGGCTCGCCGAGCGTGCCGACGACCGCGAGCTCGGCCGTGCGATCGGCGGGCTCGACGCGCAGCATGAAGCGCATGCGCTGGAGGTAGGCGAGGAGGGCCGGCGCGTCCGCGGCGCCGAGCAGGAGCCAGGTCGACACCCCGTCGTCGAGCACGCCGACCGCGTGCTCGAGCCGGCCGTTCTGGTCGAGGAACAGGGTCTCGGCGGAGTCGCCGGGGGCGAGGCCGCGCAGCGACTGGCTGGTGATGGAGTCCAGCCAGGTCAGCCGGTCCTCGCCCGTGACGGAGAGGACGGCGCGGTGCGAGAGGTCGACGACGGCCGTGCCCGCGGCGAGCGCGCGCTGCTCCTGGACGAGCGATCCGTGGTGGGCCGGGACGCCCGCGTCCGGCCCGTCGGCGTCGGCCGCGACGGCGCCGGGCAGGTCGAGGAAGGGCGAGCGGGAGGCGGGATCCGGGTCAGTCGACATGCGCCACCCGCCCGGAGGCGTGCGTGCGCAGCGGCTGGCCGAGCGCCGCGATGTCCCACGCCCAGAGCAGGTCGCGCTCGACGAGCCCGTAGAGGCGCGTGGCGCCCGTGTACTCCTTGGCGCCCTCGGTGCGCATGACCGCGTCCGTGGCGAGGTCGATGCGCGCGCTCTTCACCTGGCCGACGTAGAGCTCGCTCACGCCGCCCGGGTGCACGAGCGCGACCTCGACGTCGAAGCCGCCGTCGGCGTTCCGGAGCGTCTCGACCTCGTCGGCCGTCGTGAAGGGGCGCTCGCCCGTGGGCGGCAGCATGGCCGGACCCGGGTCGCCGTCGGTGACGCGGCGGCGCAGGCGCCAGTAGCCGGTCTCGGTGACGAAGGGGACCGGGCCGTCGTCGCCCTCGATCCAGGCGTAGGAGGAGTAGTTGAGGTGCGGGAGGCCGTCGTGGCTGAAGCTGATGCGCTGCCCGAACTCGCGGCGGACGACCTCGTCGCCCACGGAGTACTCGACGACGCCGGAGCCCTCCCAGACGCCGAGGAGCCAGGACAGCGGGACGAGCTCGGCGGGCAGGCCGGTCGGGATCTCGATCATGCGGCGCGCGGTCAGCGCTGGCCGCGGAAGAGGTTGTAGACCACGACGAGCGACACCCAGCCGATGGAGAGGCTCGCCAGGACCAGCAGTCCGGTGAAGAGGAGTTCCAGAGCAAGCAGCGACGACATGGCCTCAATCTACCCCACGGGCGGCCGTCGCAGGCCTGCCGGGTCAGGCCGAGGCGGGCAGGAGCAGCACGACCGCGGTGGCCGCGGCGAGCACGAGCACGGCCCCCACGACGCTGCCGACGGCGCGGTCCACGAAGCCGGTCTTGCGGGGCAGCGCCAGCTGGATCACGAAGGTCGCGACCACGCACGTCGCGAGCACGAGGGGGAACCACCGCGGGGCGTCGTGCGGGCCGACCGCCGCGGACACCACGACCGCGCCGACGACGGCGGCCAGCCAGACCGGGACGAGGCTGCGCAGGGGGGAGGTCACCCGCCAATCCTGCCCCACGTATCATGGGGTCAATTCATCCATGGAGGATCCCTGTGGCCCAGCTGTTGATCCTGACCTCGTCCGCGGACACCGACGTGCTCCCGGCGCTCGGGCTCCTCAGCCACCGCACGCGGCACATCCAGGCGGACGCGGCCAGCCTCGTCAACGCCCCGGCGGCCGACCTCGTCCTCGTGGACGCGCGCCGCGACCTCGCCAGCGCCAAGTCGCTCTGCAAGATCCTCACGACCACGGGCGGCGGCACGCCCCTCATCCTCGTGCTCACCGAGGGCGGCCTCACCGCGGTGAGCGCCGACTGGGGCGCGACCGACGTGATCCTCGACTCGGCCGGCCCGGCGGAGGTCGACGCCCGCGTCCGCCTCGTCATCGGCCGCGCGGCGCAGGAGCACACGGGCAGCAAGATCCAGGCGTCGGGCGTGGTCATCGACGAGGCCAGCTACTCGGCCAAGGTGCACGGCAAGCCCCTCGACCTCACCTTCAAGGAGTTCGAGCTGCTCCGCTTCTTCGCGAGCCACCCCTCGCGGGTCTTCACGCGCGAGCAGCTGCTCAGCGAGGTGTGGGGCTACGACTACTTCGGCGGCACGCGCACGGTCGACGTGCACGTGCGGCGCCTCCGGGCCAAGCTCGGCGACCTCGAGTCGCTCATCGGCACGGTGCGCAACGTCGGCTACCGCTTCAACGTGTACGAGGAGGACAGTGAGCGCGATCCCGCCCCCTCAGGAGCCTGAGGCCCCGCGCGTCGACCGGGTCGACGCGACCCCCGACGCCGTCCGCGGGATCCTCGCGCTCGCCGACCGAGCACGCGAGGCCGACGGCCCCGCGCCCTTCAACGAGCAGACGCGCCTGACCCTCGGCGCCGACGACGGGCCGTCCGCGCTCGTCGTGCACGGGGAGGACGGCCGCCCGGTCGGCGCGGCGGTCGTGGCGCGCGGCGACGGCGGGGTCGCGGCCGAGCTCGTCGTGGATCCCGCCCACCGCCGACGGGGCGTCGGACGCGCGCTCCTCGACGCCGTGCTGGCCGACGCCGACGGATACCCCGTCTCGGTCTGGGCGCACGGCGACCACCCGGCAGCCCGCTCGCTCGCCGCCGCCGCCGGGCTCGACCGGGCCCGCGAGCTGCTCCGGCTGCGCGCGTCCGTCGCGGAGGCGCGCGACGGCCTCGGCGAGCGCCCGATGCCGGCGGGCCTCGCCCTCTCCTCCTTCTCCCCCGACGACGCCGACGACTGGGTCGCGCTCAACGCCCGCGCGTTCGCGAGCCACCCCGAGCAGGGCCGCATGACCCGCGGCGACCTCGACGACCGCGTCGCCGAGCCCTGGTTCGACCCCGCCCTGCTGCTCCTCGCCCGCGACGCGGACGGCCGGCTCGCCGGCTTCCACTGGCTCAAGGTCGAGGACGGCGAGGCCGAGGTCTACGTGCTGGGCGTGGATCCCGACCGCGCCGCCCGCGGGCTCGGGTCCGCCCTCCTCGCCGCGGGCCTCGACCGGCTCGCCGCGCGGGGCCACGAGGACGTCGACCTGTACGTCGAGGCGGACAACGCGCCCGCCCTCGCCCTGTACCGCCGGGCCGCGTTCCGGGACGCCGCGGTCGACGTCCAGTACCGCCGCGCCTGATCCCCGCGCCCCCGCCGGCGCGCCCCCGATGCGGTTCACCGTGCGTTCACCTCCCCGAGGGCGGAGCGCACACCGCGATGCCATGATGGGCGGATGGACAGCGAGACGTACATCGGCGACGCCAAGGCGGTCGCCGAATCCCTGGACGACTTCGACGAGGACGAGATCCTCGAGGACGACGGGACCCTCCCCGAGGGGCGCTTCCTCGACCGCGAGCTGAGCTGGCTGGCCTTCAACCGCCGCGTGCTCGAGCTCGCCGAGGACCCGGAGCTGCCCGTCCTCGAGCGCGCCAACTTCCTCGCGATCTTCGCCAGCAACCTCGACGAGTTCTTCATGGTCCGCGTCGCCGGCCTCAAGCGCCGCATCGCCACGGGACTCGCCGTCCCCACGAACATCGGCCGCACCCCCGCGGAGGTGCTGTCCGCCATCAACGAGACCGCCTACCGCCTGCAGGTCCGCCACGCGGCCGCCTTCAACGACAGCGTCCGCCCGGCGCTCGAGGAGCACGGCATCCGCATCGTCCGCTGGGACTCGCTCGACGCGGCCCAGCAGGACCGGCTGCACGAGCTGTTCTCCGAGCAGGTGTTCCCGGTGCTCATGCCGCTCGCGGTGGATCCGGCCCACCCGTTCCCCTACATCTCCGGCCTCTCGCTCAACCTCTCCGTGCGGATCCGCAACCCGAAGACGAACCGCCAGGAGTTCGCGCGCATCAAGGTGCCGCAGATGCTGCCGCGCTTCATGCCGCTCACGCCGGACACCCGCTCGGGCCCCATCGACTTCATCGCCCTCGAGGACCTCATCGCGAACCAGCTGGAGACGCTGTTCCCCGGCATGGAGATCGTCGAGCACCACGTCTTCCGCGTCACGCGCAACGAGGACGTGCAGATCGAGGAGGACGAGACCGAGAACCTCATCCAGGCCCTCGAGAAGGAGCTGCTGCGGCGCCGGTTCGGCCCGCCCATCCGCCTCGAGATCTCGGACGACATGGACGCGGTCACGCTCGACCTCCTCATGCGCGAGCTCGACATCACCGAGCAGGAGGTGTTCACGCTCCCGTCCCCGCTCGACCTGGGCGGCCTGTTCGACCTCGCCAAGCTCGACCGGCCGGCGCTGCACTACCCGAACAACGTGCCCACCACGGCCGTCGCGCTGAAGCCCGCCGAGGACAACTCGCGCGCCGACATCTTCCGCTCCATCGCGCAGCAGGACATCCTGCTGCACCACCCCTACGAGTCCTTCACCACGAGCGTGCAGGCGTTCCTCGAGCAGGCCGCGGCGGACCCGCACGTGCTCGCCATCAAGCAGACGCTCTACCGCACGAGCGGTGACAGCCCCATCGTCGAGGCGCTCATCGACGCCGCCGAGGCGGGCAAGCAGGTCCTCGCGCTCGTGGAGATCAAGGCGCGCTTCGACGAGCAGGCCAACATCACGTGGGCGCGCAAGCTCGAGAAGGCCGGCGTGCACGTGGTCTACGGCGTCGCGGGGCTCAAGACGCACTGCAAGCTCGCGCTCGTCATCCGCCAGGAGAAGGGCGGGGTGCTCCGGCACTACAGCCACATCGGCACGGGCAACTACAACCCCAAGACGAGCCGCATCTACGAGGACCTCGGGCTCCTCACCGCGGACGACGTCGTGGGCAAGGACCTCACGCGCCTGTTCAACGAGCTCTCCGGCTACGGCATCGAGAAGAAGTTCAAGCGCCTGCTGGTCGCACCGCTGCACCTGCGGAAGGGCCTGCTCAAGCGCATCGCCGTGGAGACGCAGAACGCGCTCGACGGGAAGCCGAGCGGCATCCGCATCAAGGTCAACTCCATCGTCGACGAGAAGATCATCGACGCGCTCTACCGGGCCAGCAACGCGGGCGTGCCCGTGCAGGTCTGGGTGCGCGGCATCTGCTCGCTCACGCCGGGGCAGCCGGGGCTCAGCGAGAACATCGAGGTGCGGTCCATCCTCGGCCGGTACCTCGAGCACTCCCGCGTCTTCTCGTTCGTCAACGACGGCGACCAGGCCACCTACATCGGCAGCGCGGACATGATGCACCGCAACCTCGACCGGCGCGTCGAGGCGCTCGTCCGGCTCGTGGATCCCGCGCACCTGCAGGAGATCGAGGACCTCTTCGACCGCGCCATGGCCGACACGACGTCCGCGTGGGTGCTCGACTCCGACGGCGAGTGGACGCGCCGCAACAAGGGCCCCGACGGCACCACGCTGGAGGACCTGCAGACCGCGGTCATGGGCATCGTCACCAAGCGCAAGCGACGCGTGCTCCGCTGAGCACGGCTCCGCGCCGGCCGTCCGCGGTCGGCGCCCCCGGGGCATCCGGGGGCGCCGACCGCGTCGCCGATCCGGCTAACCTGGCGGACGTGACGTCCCGCCCCACCGTGTTCGCCGCCGGCGCCGTCGTCTGGCGAGTCCTCGAGGGGCGCATCCGGGTGCTCATCATCCACCGCACCCGCCGGCGCGACACCTCCCTCCCCAAGGGCAAGGTGGATCCGGGCGAGACCCTCCCGCAGACCGCGGTCCGCGAGGTGCACGAGGAGACGGGCCTCCGGGTCGCGCTCGGCGTCCCCCTGGGGGCCATCGAGTACGGCATCTCCGGCGGGCGCCGCAAGTCCGTGAGCTACTGGGCCGCCGAGGCGACCGACGCCATGGTGGAGGCCGGCCGCTTCGAGCCGGACGACGAGGTCGAGAGCGTCGAGTGGGTGTCGATCCCCAACGCGCGCAAGCGCCTCGACTACCCGGGCGAGGTGCAGATCCTCGACCTGTTCGCCGGGCTCGTGGAGACGGGCTCGCACCGCTCGTTCGCCCTCATCGCGCTGCGTCACGGCCACGCCGTCCAGCCCTACGAGTGGGACGGCGCCGATGCCGGCAGGCCGCTCAGCGCGCGCGGCCGCGAGGAGGCGCGATCCATCGTCCCCACGCTCGCCGCGTTCGGGCCGCGCGTCATCACCAGCAGCACCGCCGAGCGCTGCCTGCAGACCGTCGGGCCGCTCGCGGAGGCCCTCGGACGCCAGGTGAAGGAGGACGCGGGCATCAGCCAGGACGCGTACGAGGCCGACGGCGGATCCGTGCGCGAGACCGTCGCGAAGCGCGTGCGCAAGGCGAGGAGCGCGGTGCTCTGCAGCCACAGCCCGGTCCTGCCGGAGATCCTGCACGAGATCGCCCTCGCCACCGAGACGCCCGACGCGAGCCGCATGCCGCGGGCCGGGATGCTGTCGCCCGCCGAGTTCTCGGTGGTGCACCTGTCGGCGTCCGACCCGGAGGCGGGGATCCTCGCCGTCGAGAGCTACGGGCCCTCCTCCTGACGTCCGCGGACGCCGCGGGGTCGTCGCCCGTCCGGAGTCCGACCGACCACTGTGCGCCCGCGAGCCTGAGCCCGGCCCCATCCGCGCGGTGTGTTCACCTGCCGTTCACCGATATCGGCCGATCCGGTCAAGAGCCCGACATAGCTTCGTCCAGGGGCATGCACCGGCCCCCTCACAGCACGAAATACCCGGAAGGCTCCATCACGTGAAGATCTCGCGTCTCGGCAGCGCAGCAGCGCTCGCCGCCGTCACCGCCATCGCCCTCTCCTCCTGCGCCGCCAACGAGGCGCCCGCCGAGGGAGGGTCCGCATCGGCGTCCACCCTCTCCGGCTCGCTCAACGGGATCGGCGCCACCTCCCAGGGCTCCGCCCAGGAGGCCTGGAGCGCCGCGTTCCAGACCGCCAACCCCGACGTCACCGTCAGCTACGCCGGCGAGGGTTCCGGCGCCGGACGCGAGGCCTTCATGGCCGGCGGCCAGAACGCCATGTTCGCCGGCTCCGACCGCGCGCTGAAGACCGACGAGCTCACCGGCACGTTCGGCCAGTGCGCCGACGGCACCAAGCCGATCGACGTCCCCGCCTACATCTCCCCCATCGCCATGATCTTCAAGATCGACGGCGTCAAGGAGCTGCACCTCGACCCCGCCACCACCGCGGGCATCTTCAAGGGCACCATCACGAAGTGGAACGACCCGGCCATCGTCGCGCTCAACCCCGACGCCACGATGCCCGACGCGGGCATCACCGCCGTGCACCGCTCGGACGACTCGGGCACCACCGAGAACTTCGCGAAGTACCTCAACACCACGGCGAAGGACGTCTGGGACGCCGAGCCCAAGGGCGTCTGGCCCTACCAGGGCGGCGAGGCGGCCCAGGGCACGTCCGGCGTCGTCGACGCCGTCACCGGCGGCACCAACATCATCGGCTACGCCGACGCGTCCAAGGCGGGCGACCTCGGCGTCGCGAAGATCAAGGTCGGCGACGAGTTCGTCGGCTTCTCCCCGGAGGCGGCAGCGGCCGTCGTCGAGGCCTCGCCCGAGGCCGAGGGCCGCGAGGAGAACGACGTCGTCTTCGACCTCGACTACTCCACCACCGAGGCGGGCGTCTACCCGATCGTCCTCGTCAGCTACCTCATCGCCTGCCAGGAGTACAAGGACCCGGCCGTCGGCGAGCTCGTCAAGGCGTACGTCGGCTACGTGACCAGCACCGAGGGCCAGCAGGTCGCCGCCGAGAAGGCCGGCGCCGCGCCGCTGTCCGACACGGTCGCCGCGCAGGTCAAGACCGCGGTCGAGTCCATCAAGTAGCACCCGCCGTCCGCCCCCTGACCCGCGTCCGCGCGGGTCAGGGGGCGCTCCCACGGGCGGCCCCCGCCGTCCCCAGCCCCACCATCTCGACCGTAGGGAACCCGACCCATGACGACCGCCGCCCCGCAGCCTCCCCAGGCTCCCGAGACCGATCGGCCGCGCGACGCCGCCGAACCCCGCAGCTCGCAGGACGCGAAGCCCAAGGCCCGCGTGGGCGACCGCATCTTCTCCGGGGCATCCCGCGGGTCCGGCACGCTCATCCTCGTGATCCTCGCGGCCGTCGCGCTGTTCCTCATCGTGCAGAGCATCCCCGCCCTCACCGCGCCCCCCGCGGAGGTCTCCGGCGGCAGCGGCTTCTGGGCCTTCGTCGGGCCGCTCATGTTCGGCACCGTCTACGCCGCCGCGCTCGCCATGCTCATGGCCGTCCCGGTCGCCATCGGCATCGCCCTGTTCATCTCGCACTACGCGCCGCGCCGGCTCGCGCAGGGCCTCGGCTACATCATCGACCTGCTGGCCGCGGTGCCCTCCGTGGTCTTCGGCCTCTGGGGCATCACCGTCCTCGCGCCGTTCCTGCAGCCGTTCTACGCGTTCGTCACCGACGCCTTCGGCTGGTTCCCGCTCTTCGCCGGCCCCGTCTCCGGCACCGGCCGCACGATCTTCACGGTCGCGGTGGTCCTCGCCGTCATGATCCTGCCCATCGTCACCGCGCTCTCCCGCGAGGTCTTCCTCCAGACGCCGAAGCTGCACGAGGAGGCGGCGCTCGCCCTGGGGGCGACGCGCTGGGAGATGATCCAGACCGCCGTCCTGCCGTTCGGCCGCCCCGGCATCATCTCGGCCTCGATGCTCGGCCTCGGCCGCGCCCTCGGCGAGACGATGGCGGTCGCGATCGTCCTCTCCCCCGCCGCGGTCGTGAACTTCGCCTGGTTCCAGTCGACGAACTCGAACACCATCGCCGCGAACATCGCGCTGAGCTTCCCCGAGGCGTACGGCCTCAAGGTCAACGAGCTCATCGCGTCCGGCCTCATGCTCTTCGTCATCACGCTGGCCGTGAACATGCTGGCCCGCTACATCATCAGCCGCCGCAAGGCCTTCTCCGGAGCGAACTAATGGCGACGACAGCCCCCTCCCGCACGCGGCCCGCGGCGAGCACCCTGCCCAACTCCCTCACCGCCGGCAAGCTGCACCGCTTCACGGCCCCCGCGATCTTCGTCGCGTCCTGGCTCGTGATGGCCGCGATCTTCCTCGTGCTCCAGCTCTCGGGCGCCGCGGAGGGGTTCAACCTCGTGGGCACCGCGGTGTTCGGCACGCTCCTGTTCGCCGTCGCCCTGTTCAGCATCTCGCTCGCCGTGGAGGGCGAGCGCAAGGCGAAGGACCGGGTCATCACGATCCTCGTCACGGTCGCGTTCGTGCTCGCGCTCATCCCGCTGATCTCGCTCGTCATCACGGCCGTCACCAACGGATCCGCCCGCTTCGACCCGCTGTTCTTCAACTCGAGCCTGCGCAACGTGGTCGGCGAGGGCGGCGGCGGCCTCCACGCCATCATCGGCACGCTGATCGTCACGGCCATCGCCGCGGTGATCTCCATCCCCGTGGGCCTGATGGCCGCCATCTACCTCGTGGAGTACGGCCGCGGTCGCCTGGCCCGCGCGATCACGTTCTTCGTCGACGTGATGACCGGCATCCCGTCCATCGTCGCCGGCCTCTTCGCCTACGCGCTGCTCGTGATCTTCCTCGGCCCCGGCATCCGCCTGGGCTTCGGCGGCGCGCTGGCGCTCTCCGTGCTGATGATCCCCGTGGTCGTGCGCAGCGCCGAGGAGATGCTGAAGCTGGTCCCCAACGAGCTCCGCGAGGCGTCGTACGCGCTCGGCGTGCCGAAGTGGCTGACCATCGTGAAGATCGTCCTGCCGACGTCGCTGGCCGGCATCGTCACGGGCGTGATGCTCGCCATCGCGCGCGTCATCGGCGAGACCGCGCCGCTGCTCATCGTGGCCGGCTTCACGCAGAGCATGAACTACAACCCGTTCAAGGACCAGATGATGACCCTGCCGGTGTTCGTCTTCCGGCAGTACGCCGACCAGGGCAGCGACGCGTTCGCCTACGTGGACCGCGCGTGGACCGGCGCGCTCGTGCTGATCCTCATCGTGATGCTGCTGAACATCGTCGCCCGCCTCATCGCCCGCATCTTCGCCCCCAAGCTCGGCCGCTAGCGCCCGCTCCCCCGGCCCACTCACCCGATCGGTAGGAACACCCTTTGTCCAAGAGCATCGAAGTCAACGACCTGAACGTCTACTACGGCAAGTTCAAGGCGGTCGAGGACGTCAACCTGCGGATCGAGCCGCGCACGGTCACCGCCTTCATCGGCCCGTCCGGCTGCGGCAAGTCCACCTTCCTGCGCACGCTCAACCGCATGCACGAGGTCATCCCCGGCGCGTACGTCGAGGGCGAGGTGCTCGTCGACGGCAACGACCTCTACGGCCCCGGCGTCGACCCGGTGCTCGTGCGCCGCCAGGTCGGCATGGTCTTCCAGCGGCCGAACCCGTTCCCCACCATGTCGATCCGCGACAACGTGCTCGCGGGCGTGAAGCTCAACAACCGCAAGATCTCCAAGTCGGACGCGGACGCGCTCGTCGAGCAGTCGCTCATCGGCGCCAACCTCTGGAACGAGGTGAAGGACCGCCTGGCCCTTCCCGGATCCGGCCTCTCCGGCGGCCAGCAGCAGCGCCTCTGCATCGCGCGCGCCATCGCGGTGCAGCCGGACGTGGTGCTGATGGACGAGCCGTGCTCCGCGCTCGACCCGATCTCCACGCTCGCCATCGAGGACCTCATCGAGGAGCTCAAGGCGCAGTACACGATCGTGATCGTGACCCACAACATGCAGCAGGCCAGCCGCGTCTCCGACCGCACCGCGTTCTTCAACATCGCGGGCACGGGCAAGCCGGGCAAGCTCATCGAGTACGACGACACCACCACCATGTTCTCGAAGCCCAGCGTGCAGGCCACCGAGGACTACGTGAGCGGCCGCTTCGGCTGATCCGCCGCGAGACGGACGACGGCCCCGCATCCTTCGCAGGATGCGGGGCCGTCGTCGTCGTGCGGGCGGTCGCGTGATCAGGTGCTGGTGACCGCCACGATGGGCTCGGTGGTGGGCTGCTCGGATCCGCCCTCGGGCTCGACCGTGATGGCCACGGTGTCGCCCGGCGTGTAGCGGCCCTCGAGCACGGCGTGACCCGCTCCGCCCTCGGACGGCATGACGCCGGCGGAGACGGGGCCGGACTTGCCGACGTACCACATCTGGAGCACGCGGCCGTCGGGCAGCGGCGACGCGTCGTTGAGCACGACCGCCGTCCTCGCCTCGGAGGCCGAGAAGTAGACCGTGGCAGTACCGCCGCCGACGACGTCGCGCTTGTCGATCACCACGTCGGACGCGGTGGTCACCTGCTCGTACGCCGAGGCGACGGGACCCTGCGAGCTGCCGGGGCCGCCCACGTTCGCGCCGACGACCACGCCGCCGACCACGAGCACGACGGCCGCGGCCGCGACGCCGATGAGGGCGCCGGGCCTGCGGAACCAGCGCTCGGAGGCGCGGGCCGACGCGGAGCCGAGGCGCTCGCGGGGAGCGGACGCGGACGGAGCCGAGGGAGCGGACGCGGATGGAGCCGAGGGAGCGGACGCGTCGCCGGCGGCGACGGCCGGACGGAGCTCCGTCACGGGCGCGGGCCGGCGGTCGTCGGCGGGCGCCGCATCGGGCACGGCGAGCGGCGGCAGCTGCGGGGTGGCGTCGAGCAGGGACATGAGGTCGGCCTTGAGGCGCGGCGAGGGATCCACCGGCTCGGTCGTCCAGGCGAGGTCGGCCGCGGTCGCCCGCAGCTCCTCGACCTCGGCGCGGAGCACCGGGTCGCGCTCCAGGAGCGCCTCGAACTCGGCCGCCTCGTGCGCGTCCACGGCGCCGAGCGCGTAGGCCGCGGTGAGCGTGCGGAGGTCGTCGTCGGTGGTCATGATGCGACCCCCATCTCGTCGCGCAGGCGGATCATGCCGTCGCGCAGACGCGTCTTCACGGTGCCGATGGGCACGTCGAGCATGGAGGCGACCTCGCTGTGGCTGTAGCCGCCGTAGTACGCGAGCGAGACGGCCTGGCGCTGGATCTCGGTGAGCTTCGTCATCGCCTTCTTCACCCTCTCGTGCTCGATGCTGATCTCGACGGTCTCGGAGACCTGGTCGTAGCCGCTCTCGTGGTCGCGGATGCCGATGCGAACATCGCGGTCACGGCTGGACTGGGAGGCGCGCACGCGGTCGACCGCGCGGCGGTGGGCCATGGTGAGGACCCACGTGGTCGCTGCGCCCCTGGCGGGGTCGAAGCGGGAAGCGGACTGCCAGATCTCCAGGAAGATCTCCTGCGTGACCTCCTCCGACTGCGCGTGGTCGACGAGCAGGCGGCGGACGAGGCCGAGGACGCGCGGGGCGAGCTGGTCGTAGAGCTCGGCGAAGGCGCGCCTGTCGCCCTGGGCGACGCGGCCGAGGAGGGCCTCCTTCGACTCGGGGTCCGCCGGCCCGGGTAGGTCGGGACGCTCGATCGATGAAGGCACGAGCCCCAGCATCCCAGACCCGGCCGGGTTCCGCATGCAGGCGCATCGACGCCGGCCGAGCGGAGGTGGATGTGCGGGGAGGTCATGTGGGTCTTCCGGGTGGTGGAGCGGATGGTGCGGGAGGTAGCGGGGAGCCCCGCACCGGTCGGATCCCGCTCTCGCGGCATCTGGGATGGCCGGGCGGCCTGCCGCGCAGCAGGACACGACCGATGCGGGTCGCACCCTCACGGGTGTCGGATGCGGAGCGGGTGAGCGCCCCACGATGACTCTTCGGCGCGGGTCACGTCCTGGATTGGTCACAGGACGCCCGGATCCCACGGGGACGGACGACGCCGGGCGGGCCGCTCGCGTGGGGGGGCCATCCTCCCGGCGAGGGAGGGCGAGAGGAGCCGGACCGCAGGAACGCCTCTCGGCGCGAGGCCGCTCGGAGCGGCGAATATTGGAGCCCGGGGTTACTGCGGCCCGACCTCGACCACTGTACGCGAGACGGCGCGGGCTGTCGTCCCGGGCGTCGCGCTCACAGCGAACGGGGCGGATCCGCGGACGCGTCCCCGCGGATCAGTCGAGCCGCTCGCTCCGCCACAGCCGGGCGCACTGCACGAGGTCGGCGGCCATCTGCGAGAGGCGGAGGGCACGCGTGGTGAGGTCGCCGGCGCGCTCCGGGGACGCCGTGGCGTCCAGGTCGTCGGCGACGCTCGTCGCGCCGAGCGCGGCCAGCCGGCTGAACGCGCCGGCGCGGTCGAGGGCGACCGCGAAGTCGCCGGTGAACAGGCCCCGGAGGATGCTGTCGGCGAGCTCCACGATCTCGGCGGGCCCGGTGGGCGCCGTGGCCCCGGCGACGACGGGGTCGATGGTCGTGGCGACCTCCGTGCCGCGCTGGTACAGGAGGCTGATGCCGTCGGGATCCTGGCGGATCAGCGCGCGCATGAGGTACAGCCGCCAGAGCGCGCCCGGCAGGCTGCGCGGGCTCGCGCGCGACCACAGCTCGGCGACCGCGTCGATGCCGTGCTCGTCGGTGTAGGAGATGAGGCGCTCGACGACCGCGGGGTCGGGATCCGCCCGCACGCGCGCCAGCAGCGCCGACGCGGTCTCGTGGGCCACGCGGCTGATCATGGCGGGGTCCTCGCCGCCGAGCATGCTCTCGAACTTGGACCCGGAGAACTTGGTGGGCTTGTGGTAGTCGCCGGACATCCCGGCAAGCGTACGCCGGGCGGGGCGACCGCCGTCCGGCGCGCGTCGGGGCCACCCGCGTAGGCTGGATCCATGAGCCCCGCCTCCCGCCTCCCCGGACCTCGACGATGAGCGGCGGGATGCGCGTCGTCGCCGCCCTCGTGGTCCTGTGGCTCGTGCTGGTCGTCCTCGGCTTCGTCGTGAAGGCGCTGGCCTGGCTCGTGGGCGTGGGCGTCTTCCTCGCCGTGGTCACCGTCGTCGCCGGCGCGGTCGTGCGCCGCGGCTCCTCGCGCGACGTCGACCGCCCCTGACCGCGCAGCCGCCGTCCCGTAGCATCGGGGCACGGGCCTCTAGCTCAGTTGGTAGAGCAAGGGACTTTTAATCCCTGGGTCGTCGGTTCGAGCCCGACGGGGCCCACCCTCCCGCCTCTCCCCCGGCGTCCTCCTGCGCGGCGGCAGGCCGATGCCGTGACGCCCGCCCGACGCCGCTGCTCGGGCCCGGGCGTACGCTCGCCGCATGGGGATGGTGGAGAAGCTCGTGGGGAAGCGGCACGTCCGACTGGTGCGGGAGGTCCTGCTCCTGATGGGGGTCGAGGCCCACGCGCGGACCAGCATCGGCCCGGGGCTGGTGATGCACCACCGCGGGAACGGGGTCGTGATCACGCCGGCCACGCGGATCGGACGGTCGGTCTCCATCTACCAGCAGGTCACCATCGGGCGCAGCGGCGTCGGCATGACCGACCGCGAGCAGGGCTTCGAGGGCGTCGAGATCGGCGACTTCGCGGTGCACTGCGCGGGCGCCAAGGTCCTCGGCGGCCGGGGGACGCTGCGGGTAGGCACGGGGACGGTCGTGGCCGCGAACGCGGTGCTGACCCGGTCCACCGGCGACTGGGAGGTGTGGGCGGGTGTCCCCGCCGTCAAGGTCTCGGACAGGAAGCGCACGCCGCCTGACGCTGCCGCCGGCGCGCGGATCCCGGCCTGGCCCGCGACGGATCACACGGAGGGAGTCGGCGTCGGCGTCGGCGTCGCCACCGGCTCCGTCAGAGAACGGCCGAAGCCGTCGAGGCTGCGGACGCCGCCGTCCGTGACCACGGAGCGGAACGGCGCATCCGGGTTGTTCGGCAGGGCCGGGCGCTCGACGCGCGTGTCGCGGGCGTAGGGGCCCACCACCACGACGCGCTGGGCCGGATACCTCGTCGGGGTCATGAACATGGTGCCGCGGCCGATGAGCGTGTCCGTGGTGAGCCGGCCGCCCTGGTCGACGAGGCCCACGCCGATGCCGTGGGCGCCGAGGTCGCCGCCGGTCACGATGTTGTAGCCGACGACCGTGGCCCCGACGCCCGCCCCGATCTCCATCTGGTAGCCGCCCGCGCCCGAGTTGCCCTCGAGGCGCATGCCGTTGATCCCGAGCTCGGACACCATCGACGCCGTGTTGCTCGTGGGGATCGCGAGGAAGCCGCGCGCGGCCTTGTTGCCGGCGCCGCAGCCGATGATGCGGGTGTTCTCGAAGCGCGCGTTGGTGGGCGCGATGCGGATGCCGCCCGCGACGCAGTTCACGATCTCGGTGTCGCGCATGACGATGTCGATGGCGTTGACGCCGTCGCAGTCGACGCCCCAGGTGCCGGCGGTGATCACGCGCAGCCCCTCGATGACGTTCGCGTACGAGTACTCGTCGTTGGCCGCGGTGAAGTTCGTGCGCGCGAAGTAGACGCCGGCGCCGCCGGTGGCGTTCAGCTCGATGTCGGTGATGCGGCAGTGCAGCAGCGAGCGCAGGTACAGCCCGTGGCGACCGGTGCGCGTGCCGGAGATGCTGAAGCCGCTGAGCGTCACGGTGGCCTTGTTGTTGGCGGCGGGTCCGGCGTCGGCGCCGATCTTGCCCTGCACCTTGAAGACGTCGCCCGTGGATCCCGCGATCTGCCGGATGGTCGTCACCCGCCGCCCGTAGCCCTCGACGGAGATGGCCGGGTACCCGTAGGGCGCCCCCGACAGGACCTGCTTGGGCCAGACGGCGCTCGCGTAGTCGATGCCGGTGGAGGTGACGCGGATCTCGCACGGCGGCAGGATCCCCCGCCCGCCGGTCTTCTGCAGGGCGGCGAAGAACGCGTTCATGGCCTTCGTGTGATCCGCGGCCGACGGGACGAAGCCGAACTGCTCGGGGTAGTAGACGCGGGTCTGGTCGCCGACCACGCCGGCGGCCGAGGCGGACGGGGCCGCGGCGGGTGCGGCGACGGACGCGGCACCCGCGGTGGCGCCGACGGCGGCGAGGAAGACGGCACGGCGGCCGACGAGCGGCGGCCGTTCGGCGGGCACCGGGGCGTCCTGGGCGAGAGCCTCTTCGGGCAGGTCGGGGCTGGGCGCATGCGCATCCGCGCGAGGGTGGGACAAGGGGGAGCCTTCCGGGTGGGCCGTGCTGACGGGCGCAGTCGGGCCGCGCCGATCCGCTCCCCCGAGCACCGGACGCCCCACGCTGGATAGGGCAAGGGTGCGGCCTGCTGCCGCCCGGAGCGTACCCCCAGTTCGGGGAGGCGCGGCGCCGGGTCTCCACCGGTGGATCCGCATGCGCACGGGGGTCGCCCCTCGCCGACGCCGACGGCGGAGGTCCGGACGGCGGTGCGATGCTGGGCGCATGAGCATGCAGGCCGACGAACTCGTGATAGCGATGCTGACCGCCGAGGGGACCGGCGAGCGCTACGACCTGCTGAAGTCCGCGCTCGAGGAGCACGACGACCGGGGTGTGCAGTACCTGTCGGGCGTCGTCGGGCGGCTGCTCGCCTACATCGACGGGCTGCGCGAGCCCGAGGAGAACCGCATGGCGCTGGAGCTGTACACGCAGCGGGTCGCGCTCCAGTGGGCGCAGGAGGACGAGGGATGACCGTGCGCCCGGGAACGAGAGAGCCCTGCCTCACCATCCGGTGAGGCAGGGCTCGTCTCCTAGCTGGACGCGATCAGTTCTCGCAGGCGACCCCGTCGCGGTCACGGTCGAGGTCGAAGCTGTAGCCCGGCTGGCCCGCGTAGAGCGGAGCCTTCCCGGCGCGCTTGACCGCTGCGCAGTTGGCGTAGAAGACGCTGCCGCCACCACCGCCACCACCGCTGGACGGCGGGGGCGTCGGCTGGCCGGCGACCTGGATCACGCGGACGGCGGGAGAGCCGGCGGCGCGGTACTCGTTGAAGCTCACGACCCGATTCATGCCGGGGCCGGCGTACCAGACCTGGTTGCTGTTCGAGTAGCGGTAGAACTGGTCGCCGTTGATGCGCTGCACGACCTGCGGGGTCGGGAACGCCTCCTCCTGCCACTCGCCGTAGCCGATCGCGCGGCCCTGGCCGCCCCGGACGTCCGTCATGCGGACGATGTCGCTGGTCCAGGAGAGCTTCATGAAGCCCTCGTTGGCGCGGTCGTCGAAGGGGCGGTAGGCCATGTCGCGCCACTCCGCCCCGGTGAGCTTGTGGTTCACCTTGTCCTCGCCCTCGACGAGGATCTCAGCCGACGTGCCCCACTTGTAGATGTAGCTGTTGACGATGTATCCGGCGTTGCGCACGGCAGGGAAGCCGGCGCGCTCGTACTGCGAGTAGCCGAGGCGGGTCCACTGCCAGGCGTTCTCCCCGCCCGGCCAGAAGGTGACCGCGTAGACGGTCGAGGACCACGGGTACTTCACGTAGTCCGTCGGGGACAGGAACGGGACGCGCTCGTCGTACACGTCCCGGAACCGCTGGAAGCTGAGGGGGCGCGGCGAGCGTCCGTCCACGAGCTCGTAGATCGTGCCGTCGAAGGGCGTGAGGAAGATCTCGTACGGGCCCTGGTCACGCGGAGGCGCGGGTGCCGGGGTGGGCGCGGGCGTCGGCGTCGGCGTCGGCACGGCCGTCGGGGTAGCGGTCGGGGTGGGCGTGGGGACGGGGTCGACCGAGGCGGTCGCCGCCTGGGCCGGGAGCAGCAGGGCGGCGGCCAGCAGGGTCGCCGTCACGAGGGGAAGAGGACGCATCATTTCCTTCGGTTGGGTAATTACCCTCACCGTAGGGTGACGAGGGCCGCGGTCCCCCACCCACTTCGGGGGTGCGGGCACCGTCCGGCCGACGCGCTAGAAGCCGGTGGCGCGGATCCCCCAGCTGAGCGTCCACTCCTCGCCGGGCGCGAGGCGGCGGACGCCGACGCCCGAGTTGAAGGCGTCGGCCGGGGCGGTCATCGGCTCGATGGCGACCGCCTGACGGCCGTGCGTCGCGAACTCGCGCGGCGTGTAGACCTGCAGGAAGCCGAAGGACGCGTCCGCCCACAGCTCGACGCCGCGGCCGTCGGGTGCGGTGAGGCCGTGGCGGCTCGTGCCGCCCTCCACGTGCACATCGCCGTAGCCCGTGTTGAGGTCGAGCTCGCCGACGACGCGGCCCTGGCGGAGGTCCTCGTCGGCGCCGTCGACGGGGTGGTCGGCCATGGGGATCAGCGCGTCGTCGACCTCGGACCACGTGTCGGCGCGGACGGTGAGCGTGAGGTCGGCGGAGGGGATTCCGCCGATCGCGAGGTACGGGTGCGCGCCGACCGCGACGGGCGCGGCCGCCGCGGAGTCGTTGCGGATCCGGTGCGTGACGACGAGGCCGTCGTCGGTGAGCCGGTAGGTGACGGAGGTGTCGAGGAGGAAGGGGTAGCCGTGCTGCGGGAAGACGGTGGCGGAGAGGGTCACGCGGTCGTCGTCGCGGTCGGACGCCGCGTACCCGGTGTTGCGGAGGAGGCCGTGGGAGGCGTTGCCGAGCGACGGCTCGGAGACGTCGAGGGCCTGGGCCTTCCCGTCGAGCTCGTAGCGGGCGCCGCGGATCCGGTTGGGCCACGGCACGAGCACCATGCCGGCGCCCATGGGGGCGACCAGGTCATCGCCGTAGGGCTCGACGAGGTCGACGCCGTCGAGGGTCAGGCCGCGGATTGCGGCGGCGAGCTGCACCACGGTGGCGCGGAGCTCGCCGGACGGGCCGGCGTGGACGAGGTGGTGCTGCTCTCCGGTGACGGGTCTCATGGGATCCACGTTACGGCCGCGCCGCCCCGGGCGACCCGCCGGCCTCGACGACGCGCAGTCCCGCCTCGCGCAGGCGGCCGACCTCGTGCGGGTCCGCGCCGGCGTCCGTGAGCAGCGTGTCGACGAGGTCGAGCGGCGCGACGGAGCCGAGGTGCGTGCGTCCGACCTTCGTCCCGTCCGCGACGACGACCGTGCGCGCGCTCGCGGCGACCATCCGCCGCTTCACCTCGGCCTCGGGCAGGTTGACGTTCGTGACGCCGCGGTCGACGTCGATGCCGTTGCAGCCGATGAAGGCGACGTCGGGGTGGAGGCGGTCGAGCACGACGGTCGCGAGCGGATCCACGAGGCTGTGCTGCAGCGCGCGCAGGGTGCCGCCCGTGACGACCACGGTGAACCGCGGCATGGCGCGCTCGAGCTCGAGGGCGAGCGTGAGGCCGTTGGTGATCACCGTGACGTCGACGAGGTCCTCGCGCGCCACGAGCGCCCGGGCCACCTGGAGCGTCGTGCTGCCGACGTCGAGCAGCACGCTCTGCCCGCTCTCGACGAGGTCGGCGGCGGCCCGGCCGATGGCGCGCTTCGCGTCGGCCGCGGACTCGAGCGTCACCTCGAGGCTCTGCTCGCGGGCGGCGAGGCCGGAGCGGAGGACCGCGCCCCCGTGCACGCGCTGGACGGCGGCGGAGTCGGCGAGCGCGTCGAGGTCGGCGCGGATCGTGACGGCGGAGACGCCCGCGTCGGCCGCGAGCTCGGCGACGGTCGCGAACCCGCGGTCGCCGAGCCGCTCGAGGATGCGGGAGCGTCGCGTCGCCGCGGGGACGGATGCGGTGTCGTCGGCCATGCCGCGAGCCTCGCGCACGCGGTTGCCGGAACGCAAGCCGGGGCTTTCGCGAGCGCAGATCCCTGCCCTCCGAGCCCGTAGGATCGAGGGATCATGCATGCCGACCAGACCGTCACGACATCGCCGTCCGGGATCACGCAGCGCCGCACGCTGCTGTCCGACGGCCGCGAGCTCGTCTACTTCGACGACGCCGACACGACCCTGCCGCCCGAGCGCGCCGTCGACGCCCGCCCCGCCGCGCCCCGCCCGCCCACCGCGACGATGCGGCAGGACGTCCTCACGGGCGAGTGGGTGTCCATCGCCGCCGCCCGCCAGAACCGGGCGCACCTCCCGCCGGCGGAGCTGGATCCCCTCGCCCCGGCGAGCCCGACGAACCCGTCCGAGATCCCGAGCATGTACGACGTCGCGGTCTTCGAGAACAAGTCGCCGTCCTTCGGACCGGCCCTCGCCGACGCGGACGGCGTGGACGCGCCCGTGGACGACGACGACCTCACCGCCATCGGCCTGGAGCGCACCCGCACCTCGGTCGGCCGCTGCGAGGTCGTCTGCTTCAGCCCCGCGCACACCGGCTCGTTCAGCGGCCTCACGCCGTCGCGCGCCCGCACCGTGGTGGAGGCGTGGGCCGAGCGCACGCGCGCCCTGTCGGCGATGCCCGGGATCCGCCAGGTGTTCCCGTTCGAGAACCGCGGCGAGGCCATCGGCGTGACGCTGCACCACCCGCACGGGCAGATCTACTCGTACCCCTACGTCACGCCGCGCACGCGCCGGCTCGTGGAGTCGATCGAGCGGTTCGGGCCCGGCCTGTTCCAGCGGATCCTCGAGTCCGAGCAGGCGTCCGAGCGCGTCGTGCTGCGCGGCGAGCACTTCACCGCCTTCGTGCCGTTCGCGGCGCGCTGGCCCGTGGAGATCCACCTGCTCCCCCACCGCCACGTGCCCGACCTCGCGGAGACGACCGAGGCCGAGCGCGACGAGCTGGCGACGATGTACCTGCGGCTGCTGCAGGGGATGGACCGGCTGTACGACACCCCGACGCCCTACATCGCCGCCTGGCACCAGGCGCCCGTGGACGCGCACCGCGACGAGATCCGGCTGATGCTGCAGATCACGTCGCCGCGTCGCGCGGCCGACAAGCTCAAGTTCCTGGCCGGATCCGAGGCGGCCATGGGCGCCTGGATCGGCGACGTGCCGCCGGAGAAGGCGGCCGAGATGATCCGGAAGGCAGTGGAGGACGCATGACCGACATCCGAGACGACGTGCGCGAGGGATTCCGCGCCCGCTTCGAGCGCGAGCCGCACGGCGTGTGGTCGTCGCCCGGGCGCGTGAACCTCATCGGCGAGCACACCGACTACAACGAGGGCTTCGTGTTCCCGTTCGCGATCGACCGCCGCACGGTGATCGCGCTCGCGCCGCGCGACGACGACCGCATCCGCCTCGCCAGCTCCTTCTCCGAGGAGGTCGTGGAGGCGCGCCTCGCCGACCTGAGCGGCGAGCGCATCGACGGCTGGCAGGCCTACCCGCTGGGCGTCGCGTGGGCGCTCGGGCAGCGCGGGGCCGACCTCGCCGCCGTCCCCGGCTTCGACGTGTTCATCGACAGCGACGTGCCCGTGGGCGCGGGGCTGTCGTCGTCGGCGGCGCTCGAGGGGTCCATCGCCCTGGCGCTCGACGACATCTGGCGCCTGGGCCTCGACCGGCCGACCCTCGCCGCGGTCGGGCAGCTCGCCGAGAACGAGATCGTGGGCGCGCCGACCGGGATCATGGACCAGTCCGCGAGCCTCCTCGGCCAGGCCGACGCGGGCGTGTTCCTCGACTGCCGCTCGCTCGACGCCGAGGTCATCCCGCTCGGGCTCGAGGCGGCGGGGCTCACCATCGCCGTGATCGACACCCACGTCGCCCACGCGCACGCCGACGGCGGGTACCGCGCGCGCCGCGAGTCGTGCGAGCAGGGCGCGCGCCTCATGGGCGTCCCGTCGCTGCGCGACCTCTCGGTGGACGACCTCGTCCGCGCCCGCGAGGTGCTCGACGACGAGACGTTCCGCCGCGTACGCCACATCGTCACCGAGAACCAGCGCGTGCTCGACACCGTGCGCGCGCTCCGCGAGGAGGGCCCGCGCGCCATCGGCGAGCTGCTCGATGCGAGCCACAGGTCCATGCGCGACGACTTCGAGATCAGCGTCCCGGAGCTCGACCTGGCCGTCGAGGTCGCGCAGAACGAGGGCGCGATCGGCGCGCGCATGACGGGCGGCGGCTTCGGCGGATCCGCCATCGCGCTCATCGACGTCGACTCGCTGTCGCGCCTCCAGGTCGCGATCGACGGCGCGTTCGCGGAGCACGGCTACACGGGGCCGACCGTCTTCACGGTCACGCCGTCGGACGGGGCGAAGGCGGAGCAGTAGGGCGGGTGCCGCTCCGGCGGCGCCCCCTAGGCTCCTCGTCATGACGCGAGCGGCCGCGGGCCTGACCGAGATCTCCGACGACCGGGACGGCTTCCGCGACATCGGGCCCGCGCTGTCCGGGTGGTTCCCCGCGTCGACGCACCCCGGCGGGTTCGCGTGGGAGGCGTCCACCGGGCAGCTGCCCGAGCGGATGGCCGTGGTGCGCGACGCGGCCGGCGCCCTGATCGGCTGGGCCGGCTTCTCCGCGGACGACGCGCGCGTCGAGTGCGCGCCCGGCGACGACGCCACCACCGACCTGCTGGCCGCATGGGTCCTCGACGCGGCCGGCCACGGAGGCGCGAGCGTCGCCGCGCACCGCGGGCAGGACCGGCTCCGCGGGATCCTCGCCGCCCGCGGCTTCGTCGACGAGGCCGTCCCGCTCGCCGGGCTCCGCCACCCCGCCCTGGACACGGGCGCGCGGCCGCCCGCGGGGTACCTGATCCGCCCGGTCGCCGACGGCGAGGAGCAGGCCAAGGTCGACGCCCACCGCCGCGCGTGGAAGCCGGTCGAGCTGCCCTTCACCGACGGATCCGGCGACGGCATCGACCCGGAAGCCGAGAGCCGCTTCGACGCCGACGGCTACGCGGCCATGCGGGCCGCCGCCGTGTACCGCCGCGACCTCGACCTGGTGATCGAGGCACCCGACGGCTCGCTCGCGGGCACCTGCACGGCCTGGCTCGACCCGGCGAGCGGATGGGCGGAGCTCGAGCCGCTCGGCATCGTGCCCGCGCACCGCCGCCGGGGCCTCGCGCAGATCCTCGCGCTCGACGTCTGCCGCCGGGTCGGCGAGCTGGGCGGGCACGACGTCTTCATCAACGCCTCCCCGCTCCCCTACTACCGCGCGCCGTGGGACGCCTACGTCGCCGCGGGCTTCACGCCGATGGAGCGGGGCGCGCGCATGCGTCCGGCGCCTACCCTGTCGGCATGACCGTCGATCCCCAGGCCACCGTCCGCGCGCTCCCCGGATCGCCCGCCCCCGTCATCGCCGACGACGCGCTCGTGGCCGCCGGCGCGCGCGTGGTCGGGCGGGTGACGCTCGGCGCCGGATCCAGCGTGTGGTTCAACGCCGTGCTCCGCGCGGAGGCCGCCGACATCCGGATCGGCGCCCGCTCGAACCTGCAGGACAACGTGAGCTGCCACGTCGACCCGGGCTTCCCGCTCACGGTCGGCGAGGGCGTGAGCGTCGGCCACAACGCCGTGCTGCACGGCTGCACGGTCGAGGACGACTGCATCGTCGGCATGTCGGCCACCGTGATGAACGGCGCCGTCGTCGGCCGGGAGTCGCTGCTCGCGGGCGGCACCGTCGTGCTCGAAGGGCAGGTGATCCCGCCGCGCTCGCTCGTCGCGGGCGTGCCCGGCAAGGTGCGGCGCGAGCTCACGGACGAGGAGGTCGCGGGGCTCCGCGCGAACGCCGACCACTACGTGGAGAACGCGCGGCTGCACGCCGGGGCGATCCCGACGCCCGCGGTCCTGCTGAGCGCGGACCCCGGACGCGAGGAGGGGACGGCCTGACCGGCCGTCCCCTCGTCGCGTCCCCGCCGCGCTGTCGCGGCGAGCGCCGTCAGCCCCGGAGGTCGGCGGCGAGGCGGGCGTCGCGCTCGGCGGCCAGCACCACGTTCGCCAGCAGCATCGCGCGGGTCATCGGCCCGACCCCGCGCGGGTTGGGCGACAGGTGGCCGGCGACCTCGGCGACGGCCGGGTCCACGTCGCCCGTGAGGCGCGCCTTGCCGGTCTCGGGATCCACGACGCGCGTGATCCCCACATCCAGCACCGCGGCGCCCGGCTTCACCCATTCCGGCTCGATCAGGTGCGCGACGCCGACGGCCGCGACCACGATGTCCGCGCGGCGGACCTCCTGCTCGAGGTCGCGCGTGCGGGAGTGCGTGAGCGTGACGGTCGCGTCGAGGCCCTTGCGCGTGAGCAGCAGGCCGAGCGGGCGCCCGACCGTGAGGCCGCGGCCGACGACGACCACGTGCTGGCCGGCGATCGGCACGTCGTAGCGCTCGAGCATCTCGACGATGCCGGCGGGCGTGCACGGCAGCGGCGAGGTCAGCTCGCCCTGCACGCCGAGCACCAGGCGCCCGAGGTTGGTCGGGTGCAGGCCGTCCGCGTCCTTCGACGGGTCGATGAGCTCGAGCATCGCGTTCTCGTCGATCCCCGCGGGGAGCGGCAGCTGCACGATGTACCCCGTGACGGCCGGGTCCGAGTTGAGGCGCTCGATCGCCTGGCGCACGTCCGCCTCGGTCGCGTCGGCGGGGAGGTCCACGCGGATGGACTCGATGCCCACCTCGGCGCAGTCGCGGTGCTTGCCCGCGACGTACGAGCGGGATCCCGGGTCGTCGCCCACGAGGAGCGTGCCGAGCCCGGGCACGAGGCCCTGCTCGCGGAGGGCGCGGATCCGCACGGCCAGCTCCGACTTGACGGCCGACGCGGTCGCGACGCCGTCGAGCACGACCGCGGTCACTGGGCGAGGCCCTCGTAGAGCGGGAAGCCGTCGGTGAGCGTGAGCACGCGCGCACGCAGGGCGGCGAGGTCGCTGCCGGGCTTCAGGGTCTCGGCGATGATGTCCGCCACCTCGGTGAACTCGGCCTCGCCGAAGCCGCGGGTCGCGAGCGCCGACGTGCCGATGCGGACGCCGGAGGTGACCATCGGCGGGCGCGGGTCGAACGGCACCGAGTTGCGGTTGACCGTGATGCCGACCTCGTGCAGCGCGTCCTCCGCCTGCTTGCCGTCGATCTCCGAGTGGCGGAGGTCGGCCAGCACGAGGTGCACGTCGGTGCCGCCGGTGAGGACCGAGACGCCGGCCTCGGTGGAGTCGGTGGCCGTGAGGCGCTCGGCGAGGATCTGCGCGCCCTGGATGGTGCGGCGCTGGCGGTCGGCGAACTCCTCGGTGGCCGCGATCTTGAACGCCGTGGCCTTGGCCGCGATGACGTGCATGAGCGGGCCGCCCTGCTGGCCCGGGAACACGGCCGAGTTCAGCTTCTTGGCGAGCGCGGTGTCGCGGCTGAGGATCACGCCGGACCGGGGACCCGCGAGGGTCTTGTGCACGGTGGAGGAGACGACGTCCGCGTAGGGCACGGGCGACGGGTGCACGCCCGCGGCGACGAGGCCCGCGAAGTGCGCCATGTCGACCCAGAGCTTCGCGCCGACCTCGTCGGCGATGGCGCGGAACGCGGCGAAGTCGAGGTGGCGGGGGTACGCCGACCAGCCGGCGATGATGACCTGCGGGCGGTGCTCCAGCGCCTTCTCGCGCACGACGTCCATGTCGATGAGGAAGGTGTCGGGATCCACGCCGTACGCGGCCGCGTCGTAGAGCTTGCCGGAGAAGTTGAGCTTCATGCCGTGCGTGAGGTGGCCGCCGTGCGCGAGCTCGAGGCCGAGGATCGTGTCGCCCGGCTGCGCGATGGCGGCGAGGACGGCCGCGTTCGCGGTCGCGCCCGAGTGCGGCTGGACGTTGGCGAACTCGGCGCCGAAGAGGCTCTTGGCGCGGTCGATGGCGAGCTGCTCGGCGACGTCGACGAACTCGCAGCCGCCGTAGTAGCGGCGGCCCGGGTAGCCCTCCGCGTACTTGTTGGTGAGCACGGACCCCTGCGACTGCAGCACCGCGCGCGGCACGAAGTTCTCGCTGGCGATCATCTCGAGGGTGCCGCGCTGGCGGCCGAGCTCCTGCTCGAGGACGGCCGCGATCTCCGGGTCGACCTCGGAGAGGGGGGCGTTGAAGGACTGGTCGACGGGCATGGGACTCCTTGTGCACGGTGGACGAGCGGATGCGTCGTGGCCCAGGCGTACGGCCACCAACCGTGTGAGTCGCTCCCCGATGGTGACCCATCCGAACGCCAGTCGCGACGTCGTCGAGCCTACCCGGGCGGGCGCGCGGGCGCGAGGCGCGTGCCCACGGGGACGGGCGGCGGATCCGCGTCGGGCGCCACCGGGCGGACCGCAGCTGGCCGCCGAGCGAGGAAAAGCGATGCGCACGAACGGATCAGCCGGTCAGGGCGGCCGACCGCCCGTAGGATCAGGGGGTCGGGCGACGGTGCCCGCCGGATGCGGAGGAAGGACCGAGCATGGGGAGCGCAGCGCTCACGACCGATCCCGCGGCAGGCGGACACGACCGCGACGACGCGCGCCCGGATCCCGCGGCCGTCCCCGCGCCCCTCGACCGCGACGCCCTCGCCGCCGAGCTCCGCCCGCTCCTGGGCGACCGCGCCGACGCCCTCGCGGACGACCTCGCCGACGACCTCCGCGACGTGCGCGCCCGCATCGCGCCCCCGGCCGCCCTCGACCTCGACCGCCGCACCGGCGGCCTCTGCTACGTCGACCGGTACGCCGACGACCTCCGCGGCCTCGCCGCCCGGATCCCCGCCCTCCGCGACCTCGGCCTCACGCACCTGCAGGTCACGCCCGTCGCCGAGGGGGCGGATCCCGACGCCGACGACGACGCGCTCCTCGCGCCGGGTGTGCGCGTGCGCCCGGGCCTCGGATCCGCCGCCGACCTGGCGGCGCTCGTGGACGCGCTGCACGACGCCGGCCTCACGCTGGGCGTCGACCTCTCCCCCGCCGCCGCCGACGCGTCGCCCGCCGACCGCATCGGATCCGCGATCCGTGAGGCCGTCGCGCTCGCCGCCGTCGGCGCGGACGTCGTGCGCGTCGACCCGGCCGCGATCCTCGGCGAGCGCCCCGACGCCGACCCGCATGCCGACCGCGCCGCCCTCCTCCGCGTGATCGGCGCCCTCGCCCGCCGCGTCGCCCCCGCGCTCGCGCTGGCCGTCGCGGCCGAGGCCGACCCGCGCGGCGGCGCCGACCTCCTCGACGGCGACGCCGTGCGCGTCGCCGAGGACCCCGCCCTCACCGCCCTCGTCTGGGAGGCCCTCGCCACCCGGTCCTCCGCGCTCCTCGCGCGGGCGCTCGTCCGCCGCGGCGACGCGCCGGCGGGATCCGTCCGCCTCGCGCGCGTCCGCAGCCTCGACGCCCTCCGCTTCGCCTTCGACGACGACGACGCGCGCGCCCTCGGCATCGACCCCGACGAGCACCGCCGCTTCCTCGCCGACTACCACGTGGGCCGCTTCCCCGGGAGCCACGCACGCGGCGTCTGGCACGCGGACGGCGCGGTCGCCGGCACCACGGCGTCCCTCGCGGGGCTCGAGCAGGACGACCCGGGCGCGGTCGAGCGGATCCTGCTCGCCCACTCCGTCGCCCTCAGCATCGGCGGCCTGCCGCTCGTCGTGCTCGGCGACGAGGTCGGCCAGCTCAACGACTACGGCTACGACGACGTCCCGGCGCACGCCGAGGACAGCAGGTGGGTGAACCGCCCGCTCTACCCGTTCGAGCGCTACGACCAGCGCGACGACCGCACCACGAGCACGGGCGTCGTCCACGCGGGGATCCGCCGGCTCGTCGCGGTGCGCCGGGCCACGCCCGCGCTGGGCGGCACGCGCGTCGTCGGCTTCGACGCGAACGACCCGCACGTGCTCGGCTACCAGCGCCCGCACGAGGACGGCACGGTCCTCGTGCTCGCCAACCTCGGCGACCAGGCCGCGACGGTGTCCGCGGAGACGCTCGGCGGGTTCGCGGAGCAGGCCGTCGACCTCGTGCGCGACGAGCGCCTCCGCCTCACGAAGGGCATCGTGCTCAGCCCGCGCACGTTCGTCTGGCTCCAGGCGGCTCACGACCTCGCGTGACACACTCGCAGGCACAGGCGGGTCGGCACGGAGGAACGGCATGAGCGACGAGGGACGCGGCACGGACGAGCCCCGCGAGGGCGCCCGCGGCGCCTCGGGGTTCGCGTGGCCGATGTGGGTCAACATCGGCTGGATCGCGCTCGGCGCCTGGCACGTGCTCGCCCCCGTGAACGACGCGTCCGGCTGGCTCGGCATGTTCCAGATCGCGGTCGGCGCGTTCGGGATCCTCGCCGCGCGCCGCCGCGCCCGTCGCCTCGCGGAGGCGGAGGCCGACGCGCTGCCGCTCGAGGAGGCCACCCGGATCCCCGCCGACGTCGACGAGGAGCGCGTGCGCCTCGCCGAGGCCGCCGCCGCCCACGCCGAGATGGACGCCCGCCTCCGCGCCCTCGCCATGCAGCTGGAGCAGCCCGGCGACCCCGCGGCGGATCCCGACAAGCCCGAGCCGCCGCACCAGCCCGGTGCCCGCGGGCGCGGACGCCGCGGTCGGACGCGCACCCGCGACGCCGGCCTCGCCGACGACGGCCTGCCGCCCGTCGCCCGCTGGTAGCGCGCGTCCGACGGCGCCGCGCCCGTCAGCTCGCCCGCGCCACCCCGCGCGACATGATCGCCGACGTCAGCGCCTCGATCGACGCCCGCGGGCCCGCCGGGTTGTCCATCAGCACGTAGTCCACCTCGTCGAGCTCCGGCAGGCCGAGGCGCGAGGTGACCTTCACGAGGTCCGTGGGGATGAGCGCCTGGGGAAGCACCGCCACGCCCATGCCCGCGCGCACGGCCGCGAGCACGCCGTTCACGTCGCGCGTGCTGCACGTGATCCGCCAGGTGCGGCCGGCCCGCTCGAGCGCGTCCATCGCCATCTGCCGGCTGATGCTCGGGGCCCGGTACGCGATGAGCGGCACGCTCGCGCCCGGCTCCAGGATCGTGCGCTCGAGGCCGACCCACACCATGCGGTCGCGGCCGACGAGCTTCGCGGTCGGCTGCTCGTCGACCGTGGTCTTGGTGAGGATCAGGTCGAGCTGGCCCGCGAGCAGCCGCCGGTGCAGCGGCCCGCTCTGCGTGACGGTGAGCTCCAGCTCGATCTGCGGGTGCAGCTGCCGGAAGTGCCGCAGGATCCGCGGCAGCTGCGTGATCGCGAGGTCGTCCGCGGTGCCGAAGCGCAGGCGGCCGCTCACCTCGGATCCGCCGAAGTAGCTCTCCGCCGCCCGGTGCGCCGCGAGGATCGTGCGCGCGAAGCCCGCCATCGCGTCGCCCGCGTCGGTGAGGCGCATGGCGCGGGTGTCGCGCGCGATGAGGGTGCGGTCGACCGAGCGCTCGAGCCGGCGCACCTGCTGGCTCACGGTCGGCTGGCTGATGCCGAGCCGCGCGGCCGCCTGCGTGAAGCTGCGGGTGTCGGCGACGGCGAGGAACGTCCGCAGCAGGGTGGGGTCGAGCACGGCGCCTCCCGGTCATTCGATCACGTGATGGCACTCATCATGTCGAGACGGGATCCGAATGGGAAGCCCGGCGCTAGCGTCGAGCACGGCCCCACGAGGGCCGCACCCATACGGAACCGATCCGCCCATACGCAACGCACCCCGCAGGATGAAGTGACCCCGCCGCCGAACGCCTTCCCCCCGACCGCCCCGCTCCCGATCCAGACGCAGCGCCCGCCGTGGCGCCACACGCTCATCGCCCTGAGCGTGCCGAACTTCCGCCGGTTCACGGCCTCCAACGTCATCGCCATGACCTCGGGCTGGATGCAGCGCATCGCCCAGGACTGGCTCGTGCTCGAGCTCACCGGCAGCGTCACCGCGGTGGGCATCACGGTCGCGATGCAGTTCGCGCCGATGCTCCTCTTCGGGCTGCTCGGCGGCGTCCTCGTCGACCGGTGCTCGAAGCGCATGCTGATGATGATCACGCAGGGCACCTACGCGCTCCTCAGCGCGCTGCTCGCCGTCCTCACGCTCTCGGGCGCCGTCGAGGCGTGGCACATCTTCGCCATCGCGTTCGCGACCGGGCTCGTCACGGTGATCGACAACCCGGCGCGCCAGGTGTTCGTGACCGAGATCGTCGGCCAGCAGCACCTCCGGAACGCGATCAGCGTCAACTCGTCGGTGTTCCAGCTCGGCGGCATGGTGGGCCCCGCGCTCAGCGGGATCCTGCTGCTCGCGGTCGGCGCCGGCTGGTCGTTCGCGATCAACGCGCTCGCCTGCGTCGTGGTGGTGCTCACGCTGTGGAGCCTCGACGTGAAGGCCCTCATCCGGATGCCGCCGGCGCCGCGCCGCCGCGGCCAGCTCTCGGAGGGCCTCCGCTACGCGCGGTCGAAGCCGACCATCCTCTGGCCCGTCGTGCTCGTCGCCGTGTTCAGCGTCTTCGGCCTCACGATGCCCGTGCTCCTCGCCGCGTTCGCGAGCGACGTGTACGACGTCGGCGCGGGCGGCTACGGCTTCTTCAACTCGATGGTGGCCATCGGCGCGCTCACGGGCGCCCTGCTCTCGACGCGGCGCGCGACCGTGCGGCTGCGGACCATCGTGGTCGGCGTCGGGATCACGGGCCTCCTCCAGGCGGCCGCGGGCCTCATGCCGGGGATCGCGCCGTTCGCCGTCGTGCTCGTCACGGTCGGCATGGCGTCGCTGCTCTTCCAGACGGCGGCGAACTCCCTCGTGCAGCTCTCCAGCAACGTGGCCATCCGCGGGCGGGTGATGAGCGTCTACGTGCTCGTGCTGCTCGGCGGCCAGGCGATCGGCGGGCCGCTCATGGGCGGGATCGTCGAGGCGTTCGGCGTGCACGCCGGCATGGTCGTCTCCGGCGGCGTGCCCGCGCTGGCGGCCGCGGTCGTCGCCGTGGTGCTCGCGCGGCGCGGGCAGCTGACCCTCGAGGTCGTGGTGCGCCGGCACGTGCCGCGGGTGCGGATCACGCCGCGGGCACCCGGTGCCGGCCGCCCCCGCGTCGCCGGAACGGACGAGGGGACGACCGGCGGCGGGATCAGCCGCGCACGTCGATCGCGCGGTGGCGCTGCTGCACGCCGGCCGGGCCGTACGGGTAGTCGGACACCACGGGCGCGCTCACCGCGCTGAGCGACGCGATCTCGTCGGCCGTGAGCTCCAGGTCGGCGGACGCCATGTTGTCCTCGAGCTGATCCACGGTGCGGGCGCCGAGGATCACGCTGGTCACCGCCGGCTGCGCCTCGAGCCACGCGAGCGCGACGCGGGCGGAGCTGGATCCGTGCGCGTCGGCGATCCGGCGCACCTCGTCGAGGATCGCCCACGTCCGCTCCTGGCCGTTCCGCGGCGTGAACGCCTCCATGCCGCGCTCCGGGTCCTCGCCGAGGCGGGTGGCGCCGGTGGGCGTCTCGTCGCGGCGGTACTTGCCGGTGAGCCAGCCGCCCGCGAGCGGCGACCAGGGCAGCAGGCCGATCCCGGCGTCGAGCGACGCGGGCACGATCTCCGACTCGATCTCGCGCACGAGCAGCGAGTACTGCGGCTGCAGCGTGACGGGCGGCGTGCACCCGAGCGCCTTCGCGACGTGCACGGCCTTGGTCAGCTGCCAGCCGAGGTAGTTCGAGAAGCCGTAGTACGCGATCTTGCCGGCGCGCACGGCGTCGTCGAGGAAGCGCAGCGTCTCCTCGAGCGGGGTCACGGCGTCCCACGCGTGCATCTGGTAGAGGTCGATCGTGTCGACGCCGAGGCGGCGCAGCGAGTCGTCGAGCGCGCGGGTGAGGTGGCGACGCGAGGTGCCGACGTCGTTGTTGCCCTCCCCCATCGGGAAGCGGGCCTTGGTGGCGACCACGAGCTGGTCGGCCTCCGACGGGTGGGCCTTCAGCCAGCGGCCGACGATCTCCTCCGAGACGCCCGACGTGTAGACGTCGGCGGTGTCGATGAACGTGCCGCCGCCCGCGACGTACGCCTCGAGGATGCGCCCCGAGGTCTCCTCGTCCGCCTCCGCGCCGAAGGTCATGGTGCCGAGCGCGTAGGTCGAGACGACCGCGCCGCTGTTCCCGAGATTCCGGTACTGCATGTGGTTCCTCCATCGGATCCGCCGCGGGCGTCCCTGCCCGCGGGTCCCGTCCAGCATGCTCCGCCCGGGCGGCCGGGGGCCGGGCGGGGCGGCTCGGTACCATGGCGGCATGTCCGTCGACGAGCTCTCCAGCGCCGCGCAGGACTACCTCAAGCTCATCTGGACCGCGACCGAGTGGTCCGACCAGCCCGTCACCGTCGGCCGGCTCGCCGAGCGGCTCGGGATCCGGCCCGCCACCGCGTCCGACGGCCTCCGCCGCCTCACCGCGCAGGGCCTCGTGGAGCACCGGCCGTACGGCAGCATCGAGCTCACGGCCGACGGGCGCCGGCACGCGATCCAGATGGTGCGCCGCCACCGCCTGCTGGAGACGTTCCTCGTGGAGGTGCTCGGCTACGGCTGGGACGAGGTGCACGACGAGGCCGAGGTGCTCGAGCACGCGGTCTCCGACGACTTCGTGGCGCGCATCGACGCGCACCTCGGGCACCCGTCCCGGGATCCGCACGGCGACCCGATCCCCTCGGCCGACGGCGAGCCGCACCTGCCGGACGCGACCGTGCTCGCGCAGGCGGCGGCCGACCGGCCCATGCGCGTGCGCCGGATCTCCGACGAGGATCCGCGCCTGCTGCGCGAGCTCGCCGAGCACGGGATCGGGCTGGACGCGACGCTCGTGCGGGCGGCTTCGACGGACGGCCAGGCGCACGGCCCGGCCGCCGTGGTCGTGACGGTCGACGGATCCGCCGCCCGGCCCCTCACGGCCGCCGCCGCGTCCGCGGTCTGGGTCTCCGACGCCGGCTGACGGCCGGCCTGCCCGCGTGCGTGCGTGCGTCAGCCCGTGAGGGTCAGCACCACGAGCGCGACGTTCAGCACCACCACGAGCGACACCGCGACCCACGCCGCGATGCGCGTGAGCGGCCGGTCGACGTGGTCGCCCATCACGCGGCGGTCACCCGTGAGGCGGATGAGCGGCACGAGCGCGAACGGGATCCCGAGGCTCAGCACCACCTGGCTCACGACGAGCGCCGTGGTCGGGTCGACGCCGACGGCGAGGATCGCGAGCGCGGGGATGAGCGTCACCACGCGCCGCGCGAGCAGCGGCACCCGCACGTGCAGCAGCCCGCCCATGATCGCCGCGCCCGCGTAGGCGCCCACGGACGTGGACGCGAGGCCCGACGCCAGCAGCCCGACCGCGAACACCACGCCGACGACCGGCCCGAGCGACGCCGTGATGGCCGCGTGCGCGCCCTCGATGGAGTCGGTGCCGGGCACGCCGCCGAGGCTGGCGGCCGCGATGAGGAGCATGGAGATGTTGACGGCGCCGGCCACGGCGAGCGCCGTGACCACGTCCCAGCGCGTCGCGCGGAGCAGCCGCCGGAGCGCGCCGTCGTCCGTCTGCACGCCGTGCCGGTCGCGGCTGAGCGACGAGTGCAGGTAGACGGCGTGCGGCATCACGGTCGCGCCGAGCATGCTCGCGGCGAGCAGCACGCTGTCCGGCCCCGCGAAGCGCGGCACCAGGCCGCCCGCGATCCCCGACGCCGACAGCGGGCTCACGACGAGGCCCGTGAGGAAGCCGACGGTGATCACGAGGAGCAGCGCGCCGATCACGAGCTCGAACGGGCGCTGCCCGTGCCGCGACTGCACGGCGAGCAGGCCGATGGAGACGAGGCCGACGATCACGCCGCCCGCGACCAGCGGGATCCCGAACAGGAGGTGCAGCGCGATGGCCCCGCCGATGACCTCCGCGAGGTCGGTGGCCGCGGCGATGAGCTCCGCCTGGATCCAGAACGCGCGGCGACGGCCGGTCGGCAGCCGCTGGCCGAGCAGCTCCGGGAGGCTGCGGCCCGTCACGAGCCCGAGCTTCGCCGACTGGTACTGCACGAGCACGGCGATGGCGTTCGCGGCGACGAGCACCCACACCAGCAGGTAGCCGTAGCGGGCGCCCGCGGTGAGGTTGGCGGCGACGTTGCCCGGATCCACGTACGCGATGGCCGCGACGAACGCCGGCCCGAGCAGGAGCACGAGCCGCGGCCCCGTGACGGGCCGGCGCGCGCGGCGCTCGGGGGCGGTGCGGGTCATGGCGGCCTCTCCGTCGAAGTGTTAGCCGAGGCTAACATCCGTTCGCGCACACGCGGAAGGGCCCGTCCGGGATCGGACGGGCCCTTCCGGTCATGCGGCGAGCGCGGCGGCTGATCCGCGCGGATCAGCTCGCGGAGCGCCCCGGCGCCAGGAACGCGGAGTCGTCCTCGGCCTCGCCGCGCACGATGCGCACCCACTGCGCGAGGAGCGCCGCGCCCGCCTCGTCGTGGATCAGGTCGCCGGCGGTGAGCACGTCGTACGGCGTCGCGGGGATCCCGTCGGCCGGCCGCACGTCGACGTGCGCGACCTCGTGGCCGTTCTCGTGCAGCCAGCGCGCCATCGCGTAGTCGGTGCGCGAGTCGCCGACCGTGCGCCAGCGCAGCGGCAGCGGCCCGCTGTCGGCGAGGAGCTCCAGCGCGCGGGCGGCGCCGAGGTCCTTGCCGAGGCGGACGGACTCGATGTCGGTGGAGATGATCGTGGGGTCCACACGCACCTGCACCTCGCCGCGCGCGTCCGGCACCTCGACGCCCTCGAGCACCGAGCCGAGCCCGCGCGCGGCGAGCATCTCGACCGCGAGCGCATCGAGGTCGGGCTGCACGGCGAGGTAGTCGGCGGAGGCGACGCTCGTGAGCTGCTCGAGCGAGACCATCGCGTGCTTGGTCGTGTCGAAGAACATCCAGTCCGCGAAGCGCTCGGCGACGAGGCGCTCCATGTCGCGCATGAACGCCTCGGGCAGCGCGAGCGACCGGTCGACGTGCACCTCCCCCGCGCCCTCGGGCGTGATGGAGAACCACGACGCGCCCTTCTCGCACACGGCGTGCACGCGCGCGCCTTCGGGCAGGCCGGCGTCGAGCAGCGGGCCGACGACCTGCGCGCGGATGAACGCGTCCGAGCGCCCCGTGTTGAAGACGACGGGCACGCCCGCGGCGGCCAGCTCCACGAGGTCGGCGGCGATGCTCGGGATGGCGAGGGTGCGGGTGATCGGGCTGGCGATGGGGCCGTCGACGTCGAGGAGGAGGCCGAGGGGCGCGGGGGTCGTGGTCACGGCACCCATCCTCGCGCAGGCGGCGGGCGCCCAGGTGCGGATGGGGATGCCGCAGGCCTCAGGCGGCGGAGCGCCGGGCGGTCGCGCGTCCCCGGGCGGCCCGGCCCGCGGATCCGACGACGAGCACGGCCGACACCGCCAGCACGACGAGGTACGCGCCCGGCAGCGACGCGATGCCGAGCCCGTCGAGCAGCGCGCCGCCCACGAGGGCGCCGCCGCCGATCCCGACGTTGAACGCGGTCGTGTAGAAGGAGCTCGCGGTGTCGCGGAACGACGGGTGCGCCGCGTGCAGCATGCGCGTCTGGAGGAGGGACGGGATCGCGCCGAACGCGAGGCCCCAGAGGAGGAAGCCGGGGATCGCGACCGCCCAGAGGCCCGGCACGAGCGCGAGCGAGCTGACCCCGAGCGCCGCCGCCGCGAGGCCCGTCAGCACGCCGAGCTGGGGCCGACTCGCGAACACGGTGCCGGCGAGCAGGAGCCCGAGGGCCCCGGCGATGCCGTAGCCGAAGAGCATGGCGCTGAGCTGCTCCGGCGGGATCCCCATCACGCGCGTGACGAACGGGTCGACGTACGTGTAGAAGCCGTACTGGCCGATCATGATCACCATCGCGGTGAGGCAGACGAACAGCACGCCGCCGACGCCCTGGCCGGCCATGCGCTGCCGGATCCCGACGCGGCCGCCGCCGGGCGCACCGGCCGGCGCCTCCCGCTCGGGGCGGCCGACCGCGGGCAGGAAGCGCCAGACGAGCACGATCCCGAGGAGCGTGAGCACGCCGATCCCCGCGAACGCCGCGCGCCAGCCGAACGCCTGCCCGGCCGCGGTGCCCACGGGCACGCCCAGCACGAACGCGAGGCTGCCGCCGCCGACCGTGAGCGCCACGGCCCGGCCGATCAGCGCGGGCGGCACGAGGTGCGCCGAGTACGCGCCGACGACCGCCCAGAACAGGCCGTGCGCGAGCCCGCCGAGCACGCGCGTCGCGATGACGAGCTCGAACGTGGGGGCGAGCGCGGTCAGCAGGTTGCTCGTCGCGAAGACCGCGAGGACCACGAGGAGCAGCGCGTGCCGCGGCACCCGGCGGGTGAGGGCCGCGAGCGGCGCGCTGGAGAGCACCACGGCGACCGCGAACACCGAGACGAGGAGGCCGACGCGCGACTCGTCCACGCGGAGGTCGCCGCTCATCTCGCTGAGGAGGCCGGTGGGCAGCGTCTCGCTCGTGACGCTGAGGAAGACGCACGCCGCGAGCGTGAGGATGCCGACCCAGGGGAAGCGGAAGGCGGGGTCCGCCGGGTCGTGCGGCGGCACCGGCGAGCGCCGTCCGCCGTGGGCGGCGCGGTCCGGATCGGGCAGGAATATGGGGGAGGTGTTCGTCATGGGGCACCCACAGGACGTCGACGGCGGGAGGACTCCCGGGGCCGGCGGGATCCGCGCAGCCAGGCAATAGCCTAGACGGATGACCGACCAGGCCACCCGCGCGCAGCCGCCGCACCGCGTCCTCAGCTTCTCCTGCGACGACCGTCCGGGGATCGTGCACGCCATCGCCGGCGCGATCGTCGAGGCCGGCGGCGACATCACGGAGTCGCAGCAGTTCTCGAGCGCCGACACCGGCCGGTTCTTCATGCGGCTCCAGATCCAGAGCGCCGCCGACGACGACCGCCTGGCCGAGTCGCTCGCTGCCGTCGTCGAGCGCTACGACGCGACCTGGCACCTCGACGAGGTGGGCCGGCCGCTGCGCACGCTCGTGCTGGGATCCACCGCCGAGCACTGCGTGAACGACCTGCTGTTCCGGCAGCGCGCGGGGCAGCTGCCCGTCGAGATCCCGCTCGTGCTCAGCAACCACGGGAAGCTCGCCGACCTCGCCGGCTTCTACGGGGTGCCGTTCGAGCACGTGCCCGTCACCGACGACGCGTCGAAGCGGGCGTTCGAGGAGCGCGTGATCCGCGCGGTCGAGGAGCACGACGTCGAGCTGGTGGTGCTGGCGCGCTACATGCAGATCCTCTCCCCCGAGCTGTGCGCGCGCCTCAGCGGCCGGATCATCAACATCCACCATTCCTTCCTCCCCGGCTTCAAGGGCGCGAACCCCTACAAGCAGGCGCACGCGCGCGGCGTGAAGCTCATCGGCGCGACCGCGCACTTCGTCACGAGCGACCTCGACGAGGGCCCGATCGTGGAGCAGAACGTCGTCCGCGTGGACCACTCGCGCAGCGCCCGCGAGCTCATGGCCATCGGCCAGGACGAGGAGTCGCGCACCCTCACGCAGGCCGTGCGCTGGTTCGCGGAGCACCGCGTGCTGCTCGACGGCGCGCGCACCATCATCTTCCGCTGAGGCATACGCCCGGTCGGCTTCGGGCATGCGAGAGGGGCGGGCGCCTCCCGGCACCCGCCCCTCTGCGGTGGTCCTGCGTCAGCCGGGTCAGCGGGTCACGTAGAGGTACTTCGGCGCGCTGGTCTTGGCCGCGTTCGCGTCGTCACCCGCGTAGGCCGCGGTCACCGCGTAGCGGCCCTTCGGGTACGCCGGCAGCTCGACGCGGCCGGTGCCGGCCGCGTCGAGGGTGACCTCGAACGTGTCCGCGCCGACCTTCACGGTGACGGTGCCCGTGGGCGCCGCCTTCGCGGCGCTGTCGACCTTGACCGTGACGACCGCCTTCTGCGCGCTCGTCAGCACGGGCGGCTTCACGCTCACCGTGACCGTGCTGGCCAGCTTGATCACGACGGGCTCGCTGGTCGCGGTGCCCGTCGGGCCCTCGGCCGGCTTCGCCGTCACGACGACGGTGATCGACTTGCCCGAGGCCGACGGCGAGACCCGGTAGGTCGCGCGCGTCTGGCCGGGGAGCGCCTTGCCGTCCGCGTACCACTGGTACGAGAACGTGAGGCCCTCCTGGTCCCACGTGCCGGGCGTCGCCGTGAGCGTCTGGCCGGCGACGGGGGTGCCGGTGACCACGGGCGGCGCGGTCGCGACCGGGGCGGGGATCGCCCCGGACTCGACGCGGACGTACGTGGTGAAGGGGGATCCCGAGTACGCGACGCGACCGAGGTACGCGGTCTCGGGAGCGAGGTCGCTCCACGACGCCGTGTAGGTGGCCGGCCGGCTCTGCACCGCGTCGATCGGGTTCGGGGACACCGTGAAGGCGCCCTCGTCCGTCGTCGTGGACAGGTCGAACTGCGTGACCGTGTAGTCGGCGGTCGTCGAGCCCGTCGGGATCGAGAACACGTCGACCTTCACCACGTAGGCGCCGGCCTCCGGCGTCTCGATGGTGACCGACTCGTCGGCGGACGCGGTGGCCGACGTGTACGTCGCGACGACCTTCCCGTCGACGACCCGGGTGACCGTGAGGTCGAGGTCGGCGGCTTCGTCCGCGGAGTCGAGGTCGATCCGCGTCGCCAGCTGGCCCGCCGGCACCGTGATCGGGTAGGTGGCCGACGCCTTCGCGGGGCCGGAGCCGGTGAAGGGCGACGAGGCGTCCTTCGGGTCCGGGATCACGACGCCGCGGGCGAGGCCCTCGGCCGTGAGCGTGATCGGCCCGGTGGCGCCGGGGGTGACCGTGACGTCGACGGACCCGTCGATCCCGGTGCCCGCCACCTCGGCCGGGGCCGCGATGGAGACGGGGTTCACGGCGACGGGGCTGCGCACGACGTGGTCGGCGCTCGTCCAGGTGAGCGAGCCGGTGGCGTACCGGTCGACGGTCGCCGTGGTGCGCGTGAACGACACCTCGAACGACTTCGTCTGGCCCGCCTCGGTGAACTCGAGCGTGGACGGCGTGACGTCCGCCCGGACGCCGGCGAGGCCCTGCACGCTGGCCGTGTAGGTGCCGGGGCCGGTGGAGGTGACCTCGCGCGTCACGGTCTCGGCGCCCGTGAGGGTGCCGATCGCGATGCTCGCCAGGTTGAGCTCCGACGGGTCGACGGGCTCGATGCCCGTCGCGTACCCGGTGGCCGCGAGGTACGCGAGCCAGTCGCTGCGGTCGTTGAGGTACAGCAGGCCCGCGTCGAGGTAGCGGGTCGGGTCGACGTGCCCGGCGCCCTGGGCGAAGGGATCCGTGACCGTGCCGCCGTCGGCGTCCTTCGTGTCGTAGGCGGTCGTCATGAGCGCCGACTTGATCTCCGAGACGGGCGCGTTCGGGCGCTCGCCCAGGTACAGCAGCGCGAGGCCGGCCACGTGCGGGGCCGCCATCGACGTGCCGGACAGGAGCGCGAAGGTCGGCTCGGCGCCCTCCGCGTTGTTCGTCGCCGCGATGATCGAGACGCCGGGCGCCGTGACGTCGGGCTTCAGGATGTCGCTGCCGTCCGCGAGGACCGGGCCGCGCGAGCTGAATCCGGCGACCTGCGGGGTCGGGGCGGAGACGCCCGTCGTGTTGTCCGGAACCAGGGTGACGGTCGCGCCGGGCGTGGCCGCGTACGCGGAGACGGCGGCGTAGACGTCGGCGTCGAGGTGGACGGTCGGCACGGAGTGCGTGTCGGCGTCGATCGAGTTGGGCGTCGGGTTGACGAGCACCATGCCGATGCCGCCCGCGCGCTCGACCTCGGCCGACTTGGCGACCCGGTCGAACGTGCCGCGCTCGCACAGGACGATCTTCCCGGCCGTCTTCGCCGGGTCGAGGGATCCGGGTCCGCAGAGGTTCGGCGTGGTCGCGCCGGCCGCGGCGACGGAGGCCGCCGTGACGAAGGCGCCGGAGACCGGCTCGGTCACCGTGATGGACGAGCCCGCGAACTGCTGCCCGTCGCCGAGCTTCGCGGTGGCCTCGAAGTTGCCCGCGACCGTGCTCGCGGCGACCGTGGTGATCCACGGCGACGCGTTGTCGAGGGTGGACGCGTCCGGGCCGGAGTTGCCCGCGGAGGCGGAGACGAAGATGCCCGCGCTGGCGGCGCCCAGGAACGCGGCGTCGGTCGCGGAGAACGTGGTCTCCGCGGATCCGCCGCCGATGGAGTAGTTGATGACGTCGACGCCGTCCTTCGTCGCCTGCTCGATGGCGGCGACCAGATCGGCTCCCGCGCAGCCGTCGTCGTCCTGCGTGGAGTTGTCGGGGCCCGACCAGCAGACCTTGTACGCGGCGATCTTCGACGCGGGCGCGACGCCCGAGATCTCGCCGAGCGGGTTGCCGTCGATGGTGGCCTCCACGCCGGCGTTGCCCGCGGCGGTGGATCCCGTGTGCGAGCCGTGGCCGTCGCCGTCGCGCGGGGAGACGTACTCGCCCGTCGACGCGTTGCCGATGTTCGCCTTGCCGAAGCCGTCGACGAAGTAGCGCGCGCCGACGATCTTGGTGCTGCAGTCGGCGGCCGTGAACTGCTCGCCGGTCTGGCAGACGCCGGTGAACTGCGTGCCGTCGCCCTTGTCGAAGCGGATCGTGGATCCGTCGAGGTACGGCTCGGAACCCGCGGCGGTGCCGAGGCGGGCGCCCGCGAAGGACGGGTTCTCCGGCGCGATGCCGGTGTCGATCACGCCGATGACGGCGCCCTCGCCCGCCTTCTCCTGGCCGCCCGTCTTCGCCCAGACGCCGTCGGCGCCGGTGAGGCCGAGGAAGTCGGCCGCAGGGGTGGAGGTGGGGTGGTAGATCCGGTCGCGCTCGACGCTCTGGACCTTCCGGTCGCTCGAGAGCTCCGCGGCCTGCTCGGCGGTGAGGTCGGCCGAGAAGCCGTTGACCGTGAGGGAGTACGAGTAGTCGATGTCGGCGCCGACGCTGGCGGCGACATCCTCCTGCTGCGCCTTCAGGTAGTCCGTGTACTCGGAGACGGGAGCGGATCCCGCGTCGAGCTGCGTGCCCGAGCGGGCCTGGGTGGCGGCGAGCCCGGAGACCCCGCCCTGGTAGGTCGCGGCGGCCTCGTCGGCGAGGGTCACGATGTAGCGGCCGTCCTCCAGGTCGGCCGCCTGCTTCGCGACGGTCGGTGCGGGGGCGGCCATGGCGCCTCCCGCTCCGAACGCGGCGAGGCCGGCGGCGACGAGGGCGGTGGCGGCGACGGAGGCCGTCGCCCTGCGCAGGGATGATGCGCGGTCGGACTCCGAGCGGAGCCGGATGGAGCGTGGGATCACGAACACGTCCTTCGAGTGGGGATGAGTGGTCCGCGCACGCCCCGAGACGCGCACGAAACCTCAACATACCCCGGGTATTCGCCCTGAGATAGGGCCCGTGTTACCGCCGTGTAACAGTTGCCGGAGGCGGTCGGATCCCCGTCACATCGGCGTTCTCGCCGCGCTCGGCCGAGCCTGCCGCCTCCGTGCGGATACCTCGCGCACACCAGGCGTCCAGGTGGGCGTCCGGTCGGATCCGGCACGGCGTCCGCCCGCGCACGACGGAGGGGCGGGTGCCACCGGCACCCGCCCCTCCGCCTCTCCCGCGGGTCAGCCCGCCACGTGCCACGTCCGCGCGGGGCTCGTGCCGGTGCCGACCATGTGGTCGCCGGGGTAGGACGCCTCGACGGAGTGGTCGCCCGGCTGGATGCCGGAGACGTCGACGCGCCCTGTGCCCGACCCGTCGAGCGGGACCCGGTACGTCCGCTCATCGACGGTCAGGCTCGCCGTCCCCGTGGCCGCCTGGGGCGCACCGCTCCGGACGGCGACCTCCACGCACGCGGTCCCGGCGGGCGCGCCGGGCGGCGTGGTGAGCGTCAGGCGGACGTCGGGCGCGTACCGCACGGTGACGGGCGCGCTCGTGGCGACCCCGGTCGCGCCGCCCGGCGCGGTGGCCGTCACGCGGGCGGTCAGCGCGGTGCCGGCGAGCGCCGACGTGACGCGGAGGGACGAGCCCGTCGCGCCGCCGATGGCCTTCCCGTCGGACAGCCACTGCGTGGCGAAGGTCGCGCCCGCGGGGGTCCACGTGCCGGTCGACGCGGTCAGCGTCTGCCCGACGTCGGGGGTGCCGCTGATGACCGGCGGCTCGCTCGCCACCGGCGCGACGGCGGCGGCCGGCGTCGTCACGTCCACCAGGGTGGTGGCGTCGGATCCCGTGTACGACACGAGCCCGACGTACCGGGACCCGGCGTCGAGGCCGGACCACGACGCGGCGTACGTCGCCTTCCGCCCCTGCGTCACGCGCAGCTGCGCCGGCGTCACCGCGAACGCGCCCTTGCCGCCGCTCGCGCCGACGTCGTAGCGGGTCAGGTCGAAGTCGGCCTTCTTCGCCGATCCCGCGACGGTCTCCGCCTCGACGGTCGCCACGTAGTCGCCGGCCTCCGGGGCGGGCACCACGATGCGCTCGGAGAGCGACGGCGTCAGCTGGATGTCCACCAGCGTGCGCTTCCCGTCGGCGCCGACCCGCTGCAGCAGCAGGGCCAGGTCGGAGGCCCCGTCGCGCGGCGTCGCGTCGAGCACGAGCGCCTTCTCGCCCGCGGCGACGGTGAGGGGCATCTCGAAGTCCTCGTCCTTCTCGAGCGATCCGGTCGGTCCCGACTTCGGTCCGGACGGGTCGTGGAGGAGCTGCCCCTGCGCGAGCCCGGAGGTCGTGAGCCCGATCCGGCCGGTGACGCCCGCGGTCACGGTGACGCCGACCTCGCCCGCCGTCCCGCTGCCCGAGACCGACGACGGCGCGTCGAGCTCCCTCGGCCGCACCGCGACGGGGCTGCGGACCGTGCCGCCCGCGCCCGACCACGTGAGGGATCCGGTCGTCCAGGCGTCCAGCGCGGCGCCCGCCTTCGTCGTGACGCGCACCTGGAAGGAGCGCGTCTGGCCGGGCCGGGTGAAGCTCAGCCTCGCGGGCGTCACCTTCACGTCCGCGCCCGTCACGCCCTGCACGGACGCGGTCCAGGTCCCCGCGGACTGCGAGGTGACGGTGCGCGTCACGGTCGCGCTGCCGACGAGCGAGCCGACCGCGATGCTCGGGAGGTTGAGGTCGGACACGGGCACGGGCGCCGCCGGATGCGGCAGCTCCAGTCCCGTCTGGGCGGCGTATCCCGCCCAGTCCCGCGGGCCGCTCGCGTAGACGAGGCCCGGGTGGAGGTACCGGCCGGGAGCGATCTCGCCCGCCCCCTGCGCGAACGGATCCGTGACGGGCTTCCCCTGCGCGTCCACCGTGTCCGTGGCGGTCGTCATCATCGCGGACTTGATCTCCGCGGGCGCCGCCTTCGGGTGCAGGCCGAGGTAGTCGAGCGCGAACCCGGCGATGTGCGGGGAGGACATCGACGTGCCGGAGAGCACGGCGAACCCGGGCTTCCCGTCCACGTCGGCGTAGGCCGCGGGGATGCCCGCGCCCGGCGCCGTGATGTCCGGCTTGATGATGTCGCCGTCGTCGATGGACTCCGGCCCGCGCGAGCTGAAGCCCGTGACCTGCGGGGCCGGGCGCTCGACGCCCGAGGTGTTGCCGGGGGTGAGCGTCGCCGTGGCGCCGGCCTTCGCGGCGTACGCCACGACGGCGTCCCGCGCGTCGACGTCGAGGTGGACGGTCGGGACCGTGTGGGTGTCGAGGTCCTCGGAGTCCGCCTTGACGTTGGTGAGCACCATGCCGATGCCGCCCGCGCGGCGCACCTCGGCGCTCTTCGCGATGCGGGCCGAGACCCCGCGGTCGCACTGCACGATGCGGCCCGTCACCTTGGCCGGGTCGAGCGTGCCCTTCCCGCAGAGCTCCGGGGACTTCGCGCCTGCGACGCCCGAGTCGGCCGCGCGCACGAGCGGGCCCGACACCGCGGAGGGCACCGTGATGGATCCGCCCGAGTACTTCCGACCGTCGCCGAGCGTCACGGTCGCGGAGTAGTTGTCGGGGACGCTGCTGGCCGCGACCGTGGTGATCCACGGCTCCATGTTCGCGACCGTCCCGGCGTCGGGGCCGCTGTTGCCGGCGGATGCCGCGACGAAGACGCCGGCGCTCGCGGCACCCAGGAGGGCGCGCTGCTCCTCGTCCGACGCACGTCCGTCGCTGCCGAGCGACATGTTGATGACGTCCGCGCCGTCGGCCGTGGCCTGGTCGATGGCCGCGATGATGTCGGACAGCTGGCACCCGTCGTCCGTCTCGACGTCCGGGTCCGGTCCGTCCCAGCACACCTTGTAGGCGGCGATCTTGGCGGCCGGGGCGACGCCCGCGATGGTGTCGAGGGTGCGGCCCTGGATGACGGCTGTGACGTCGGCGTTCCCCGCGGCCGTGCTGGCCGTGTGCGTGCCGTGCCCGTCGGTGTCGCGCGGCGAGCGCTTCTCCTCCGGCCCGATCGGGTCCGTCTTCAGGTCGCGGCCGGCGATGTAGGAGCGCGCGCCGATGAGCTTCGTGGAGCAGTCGGCGGCCGTGAAGCCGTCGCCCGTCTCGCACGTGCCGTGGAAGACGCTGCCGTCGGCCTTGCGGAACGCGATGCCCTTCCCGTCGCGGTACGGCTCGGCACCCGGGGTCGTCCCGAGGGGCTTCCCCGCGAAGGACGGGTTGTCGGGGGCGATGCCGGAGTCGATGTCGGCGATCACCGTGCCGGCGCCCGCCTTCCCCACGCCGCCCGCTGCCGCCCACAGCCCGCGGTCGCCCTCGAGCCCGAGGGAGCGGGTCGCGGGCGTGGACTGCATGTGCAGCGTCTGGTCGGGCTCGACGCTCAGGACGTCGGCGGAGTGCCCGAGCGCGCGGACCTGCGCCGCGGTGAGGTCCGCGGAGAACCCGTTCGTCGTGAGCGAGTACTCGTGCGTGGGGGTGGCGCCGACCGAGTCGGCGATGCCGTGCTGGGTCCGGGAGAGGTGGTCGGAGTAGCGCTCCACGGCGTCCGACTGCGCGTCCAGGCGCGCGCCGGGGTCGACCTTCGTGCGCGCCAGCCCGTCGAGGGTCCCGTCGTAGGTGGCCGCCGGCTGGTCCTTGAGGGTGACGAGGTAGTGGCCGTCCCCCGCGTCCACGGGCACGGACGCCCGCGGCATCGTGGCGGCCCCGGCGGCGGAGCCCCCGGCGGCGACCAGCGCCACGGCGAGCGCGCAGGCCACGATGGGCCGGGCCTGGCGCAGGCGGCGCCTCCGCTCGGGCGGGATCGGGTCTCGGTGGATGGGCATGGCTGTTCCCTCCTGTCGCCGGCTGGCCGGCATCCGGATCCGCGGCGCACCGCGTGCGCTGCACGGCGGTCGCCGCCGTCGCGGACTCGCGTCGTCGACGCGTCGGGGAGAACCGTAGGGAGGAACCCGCGGCATCCGGGCGCCCTCTGCACACGCCGTCAGCGCCCGGGGACGCGAGAGGCCCCGCCCCCGGATCGGGGCGGGGCCTCTCGGCGTGCGGCGGCGTCGGCGCGCCGCCCCGGGGATCAGGCCAGGCGCGCCTGCAGGTTGTCCGCGAGCGACGCGAGGAACTCCTCGGTCGTCTGGTACGGCTGGTCCGGTCCGACGAGGAGCGCGAGGTCCTTCGTCATCTTGCCGCTCTCGACCGTCGTGATGACGACGTCCTCGAGGGTGTCCGCGAACGTCGCGAGCGCGTCGTTGCCGTCGAGCTTGGCGCGGTGCGCGAGGCCGCGCGTCCAGGCGTAGATCGACGCGATGGGGTTCGTCGACGTGGGCTTGCCCTGCTGGTGCTGGCGGTAGTGGCGCGTGACCGTGCCGTGCGCGGCCTCCGCCTCGACGACCTTGCCGTCGGGGGTGGTGAGCACGCTCGTCATGAGGCCGAGCGAGCCGAAGCCCTGGGCCACGGTGTCGGACTGCACGTCGCCGTCGTAGTTCTTGCAGGCCCAGACGTAGCCGCCCTCCCACTTGAGCGAGGCGGCGACCATGTCGTCGATGAGGCGGTGCTCGTAGGTGAGGCCCGCGGCGTCGAACTGCTCCTTGTACTCGGCCTCGAAGACCTCCTGGAACAGGTCCTTGAAGCGGCCGTCGTAGGCCTTGAGGATCGTGTTCTTCGTGGAGAGGTACACCGGGTAGTTCCGGGCGAGGCCGTAGGAGAGCGACGCGCGCGCGAAGTCGCGGATCGAGTCGTCGAGGTTGTACATGCCCATCGCGACGCCGGATCCGGGGCTCTGGAACACCTCGAACTGCTGCGGCTCCGAGCCGTCCTTCGGCGTGAAGGTCATCGTGAGCGTGCCCTCGCCCTCGAAGCGGAAGTCGGTGGCGCGGTACTGGTCGCCGAACGCGTGGCGGCCGACGATGATCGGCTTGTTCCAGCCGGGCACGAGGCGCGGGATGTTGCTGATGATGATGGGCTCGCGGAAGATCGTGCCGCCCAGGATGTTGCGGATGGTGCCGTTCGGCGAGCGCCACATCTTCTTCAGGCCGAACTCCTCGACGCGCGCCTCGTCGGGCGTGATCGTGGCGCACTTGACGCCGACGCCGTGCTTCTTGATGGCGTTGGCCGCGTCGACGGTGATCTGGTCGTCGGTCTCGTCGCGCTTCTCGATGCCCAGGTCGTAGTACTCGAGGTCGATGTCGAGGTACGGGTGGATGAGCGTGTCCTTGATGGACTGCCAGATGATGCGCGTCATCTCGTCGCCGTCGAGCTCGACGACGGTCCCCTCTACCTTGATCTTCTCCACGAAGTCCTCCTCATGCTCGTCGGTCGCCTCCGTGCGCGTCTCCGTCGGCGCGCGCCGGGTCCGGCTCGTCGCCGGTGGATCCGTCCGCCAGCCTACCCGCCGACCCCTGTCTCTCGACATCGAGACATCGGCGAGGCGGCCCTCGGCGAGGCGCGCGGCCACCTGGTCCGAGGGGGATCCGCCCGATACCCTGTGCCCATGAGCGACATGAGACTCGAAGAGCTGAGCGCCCGCACGATCGTGGCGGCCAACACGCTGACGCTCAAGCCGGGGCAGGAGAACTACGTCGCCCCCGTGTCGCACTCCATCGCCGAGGCGTACGTCAACCCCACCACCGCCTGGCCCCGCGTCGTGATCGAGGACGAGGAGGTCGTCGGCTTCATCATGGGCAACTTCGATCCCGAGGCCCACGAGGAGATCTTCCGCAGCTGCATCTGGCGCATCAACGTCGACGCGGACGCGCAGGGCCACGGCGTCGGCCGCTTCGCCGTGCTCTCCCTCGCCGACGAGGCCCGCTCGCGCGGCTTCGACCGCCTCACCGTGGTGTGGGAGCCGGGCGAGGACGGCCCGGAGGAGTTCTTCACGCACGTGGGCTTCGAGGTCATCGGCGAGACGCAGTACGGCGAGGCCATCGGCGCGCTGGCGCTCTAGCGCGTGGCCGTCTTCGCGACGCCCGGCGAGTTCACCGACCGCGTCCTCGAGGTCGTGGCCGAGATCCCGTCGGGTCGCGTCATGACCTACGGCGACGTCGCGGCCGTCTTCGGCCGCCGCGGCGCCCGCGCCGTCGGCATGGTGATGCGCTACCACGGCTCCGGCCTCCCCTGGTGGCGCGTCCTCCGGGCGGGCGGGCACCCCCCGACCGGCTTGGCCGACGAGGCGCGGCCCCGCTACGAGGCGGAGGGGACGCCGCTCGTCGCGGCGCCGACCGACGCGGGGTACCGGGTCGACCTCGAGGCGGCGCGCTGGTTCCCGTGATCCGCTGACGACCGGCGGCCGCCACCCGTCCGCCGGTCGACCGAGCGCGGATCATGCTCCGGGACCACGGTCGGGGCCTCGCGGCCGACGCGCGGCGCGCCCCGCTCGGCTGGACTGGGAGCATGCCCCGTCCCCGGTCCGCCCACCCGCTCGCCGCCCTCCCGCTCGCCGCTGTCCTCGTGCTCGCCCTCGGCGGCTGCGGCGCGGCGAGCGCCGTCGGCAGCATGACCACCCCGGCGGACGCGCGCGTCTACGCGACGGCGGCGGACGCCGACGGACGCATCCCGCGTGGATCCCCGCCGACGCGACGGACATCCGGATCAAGACGTCGCTCCGCGGGGAGGGCGCCATCCTCGGCTTCCGCTCCGCGACGCCGGCCGACCGGCTGGGCTGCGACGCCGCGCCCGCCGACCCGGCCACGCCCGCCCTGCAGGACACCTGGTGGCCGGATCCGTCGCCCGCCGCCACCATGACGTGCGGCGACGGCTGGCTGGCCGCGGCCGACGGGGACGCCGTGCACGCGTGGCTGCCGAAGGGCTCCCCGGCGCTCGACCTCTGATCGGGCCGGCGCCGGGGCCCGTCAGACCAGCGACTCCCGCCAGGCCGCGTGCAGCTGCGAGAACCGGCCGGTCCCCGCGATGAGGGACTCCGGCGTGCCGTCCTCGACGATGCGGCCCTGCTCCATCACGAGCACCCGGTCGGCGATGGCGACGGTCGACAGCCGGTGCGCGATGATGATCGCCGTCCGGTCCGCGAGCAGCGTGGTGAGCCCCTGCTGCACGAGCCGCTCGCTCGGGATGTCGAGCGAGCTCGTCGCCTCGTCGAGGATCAGCACGGCCGGGTCCGCGAGGAAGGCCCGCGCGAACGAGATCAGCTGGCGCTGCCCCGCCGACACCCGGCCGCCGCGCTTGTTCACGTCGGTGTCGTAGCCGTCCGGCAGCGACTCGATGAAGGTGTGCGCCCCCACCGCCTCCGCCGCCTCCTGGATCTCGCGCCGCGTCGCGTCGGGCTTGCCGATCGCGATGTTGTCGGCCACGGAGCCGGAGAAGAGATACGCCTCCTGCGTCACCATGACGATGGCGCGGCGGAGGTCCTTCGGGTGCAGGTCGCGGAGGTCGATCCCGTCGAGCGCCACGCGGCCGTCGGACGGGTCGTAGAACCGCGAGATGAGCTTCGCCAGGGTGGTCTTGCCCGCACCGGTGGATCCGACGAGCGCGATGGTCTGCCCCGCCGGCAGGTCGAGGTCGAACCGCGGCAGGATCGTCTTGCCCTTCCCGTAGCCGAACTCGACGCCCTCGAAGGAGACGTGGCCCGTGGACTCCCACAGGTCGACCGGCTCCACGGGATCCGGCACGCTCGGCTCCTCCTCGAGCACGCCCGAGATCTTCTCGAGCGCGGCCGACGCCGACTGGTAGCTGTTGTAGAACATCGCCATGTCCTGCGCCGGCCCGAAGAACTGGCGCGTGTAGAGCACGACCGCGAGCAGCGCGCCGATGCCGAGCTGCCCGTCCGCGACGCGGAGGCCGCCGACCAGCAGCACGACCGCCACCGTGACGTTGCCGATGAGGATGAGCCCCGGGTCGAAGACGCCGAACACCTGGATCACCCGCATGTTGGTGTCGCGGTACCCCTCGACGTGCTCGGAGAACTCGTCCGCGTTGCGCTTCTCCTTGCGGAACGCCTTCACCGCGCGGATGCCCGTCATCGTCTCGACGAAGTGCACGATCAGCCGCGCGGACTTCACGCGCGTCTGCCGGAACAGCGCCTGCGACTTCACGGCGAACCACAGGCTCAGGAAGAACAGCGGCACGAGCGCGGCGAGCAGCACGAGGCCGGACACCCAGTCGAACGAGAACAGCGCGATCGCGGTGAACGCCATGTAGAGCGCGCCCTGCACGAGCTGGTTGATGCCGCCGTTGAGGAGCTCGCGGATCGAGTCGAGGTCGCTCGTCTGGCGGGAGATGATCCGGCCGGACGTGTACGTCTCGTGGAACTCCAGGCTCAGCTTCTGCGTGTGCAGGAACATGCGCTTGCGGAGGTCGATGAGGATCTCCTGCGCGATGCGCGCCGACATCACCTGGTACTTCGCGACGAGCACGGCCCCCGTGATCGCCACCAGGACGTAGGCGCCGATCACGAGCGCGAGGCCCGTGAAGTCGCCGGTGTCCAGGAGCGCCGGGAGCGCGCGGTCGAGGCCGATGCCGATGAGGGCGGGCCCGGCGACGTTCGCCGCGGTCGCGACGAGGATCGTCACGGCCGTGAGGATCAGCGTCTGCTTGACGGGCTGGACGGTGCTGACGAGCAGCCGCGTCGACCGCCGGCGGATCTGCTTGCTCTCGGCGCGGGAGAAGTCGTCCCTCTCCTCGCCGGTGACCCCGGTGACGCTCATGCTGAGGCCTCCTCGCGCACGGTGTTCCCTTCCACGTCCAGGCTCGAGATGACGAACCGGTAGTGCTCGCTCGTGGCGAGCAGGTCGGTGTGCCGGCCGACCGCCGTGATGCGGCCGTCCTGCATGAGCGCCACCCGATCCGCGAGCATCACGGTCGAGGGGCGGTGCGCCACGATCAGCGCGGTGGTGGACGCGAGCACGCGGCGCAGCGCCGCCTCGACGAGCGCCTCCGTGTCGACGTCGAGCGCCGACAGCGGGTCGTCGAGGACGAGCACGTCCGGCGCCGCGGCGACGGCGCGCGCCAGGGCGAGCCGCTGGCGCTGGCCGCCGGAGAGGCTGAGCCCCTCCTCGCCCACGGTCGTCTCGACGGCGTCGGGCAGGTCGCGCACGAAGCCGGCCTGCGCGATGTCGAGCGCCTCCTGCAGCACGCGCTCCGCCTCCGGCCCGCCGTCGGCGAGGTCCGGCCGGCCGAGCAGCACGTTGTCGCGGACGCTCGAGGAGAACAGCGTCGCGTCCTCGAAGGCCATGGCGATCCGGCTGCGCAGCTCGTCCAGCCGCAGGTCGCGGATGTCCACGCCGTCGAGCTCGATGCTGCCGCCGGTCACGTCGTACAGCCGGGTCGTGAGCGCGGTGAGGGTGGACTTGCCGCAGCCGGTGACGCCGACGAGCGCCATGGTCTCCCCCGGCTGCAGGTCGAGGTCCACGCCGTCGACGAGGTCGGCCTGGTCGCCGGCCGCGTCCTGGTACCGGAAGCGGGCGCCCCGGAAGACGAGGTGGCCCCGGGGCTCGGCGATGCGCGCGGGCTCGTCCGGATCCGTGATGTCGTCCTCCTCGTCCATCACCTCGAAGTAGCGGTCGATGGCCGTGCGCGCGTCGAAGGTCATCGAGAGCAGGAAGCCGATCGACTCGATCGGCCAGCGCAGCACCGCCGCGGTCGCGAAGAACGCGACGAGGTCGCCCACCGAGATCTCCCCGGCCGACGCGAGCAGCACGCCGCCGAGCAGCGCGAGCGCGAAGGTCAGGTCGGGCACGAGCAGCAGCCACAGCCAGATGCCCGCGATGGCCTTCGCCTTCTTGATCTCGGTGCCGCGCAGCTCCTCCGCCTGCTCGGCGAAGGCGTCGTGCATGTGCTTGCCGCGCCCGAAGGCCTTGAGCACGCGGATCCCGTGCACCGACTGCTCGACGCTGGTCGCGAGGTCGCCCGACTGGTCCTGGCTGAGCCGCGCGACCGAGGAGTACTTCTGCTCGAAGAGGTAGCCGTACACCCACAGCGGGATGGAGCAGACGAGGAAGCCGAGCCCGAGCCGCCAGTCGATGGAGACGAGGAAGCCGATGCCCACGAGGATCGTGAGGATGTTGACCACGAACAGCACCAGGCCGAACGCCATCCACCGGCGGATGAGGTTCAGGTCGCTTACCATGCGCGACAGCAGCTGCCCGCTCTGCCACCGGTCGTGGAACGCCACCGGGAGCCGCTGCAGCTTCCGGTAGAACGAGTTCCGCATGTCCGCCTCCATGAGCGTGCCGGGCTTCAGCACGAACCAGCGGCGGAGGGCGATCATCGCGGCCTCGAGGATCCCGAGGCCGAGGATGAGGAGCACGGCGGGTACGACGGCGGCGGAGTCGCCGTCGCCGAGGGGGCCGTCGACGAGGCCGCGGAGCACCTGCGGGATCACGAGCGAGAGCAGCGATCCGACGAGCGCGACCACCATCCCCGCGATGATGCTCGGCATGGCCGGGCGCGCGAACGGCAGGAGCCGCATGAGCACGGCGACGGTCCCGGGGCGGGGACCGTGCCGGTCGGAGGCCGCCGGGTCAGGCGATGCGGGCGGGGAGGTGGACACGTGTGATTCCTTCGGTAGACCCGGCCGATGCGCGGCCGGGCGTGCGGTGAGGCCGCGCGCGTCGGGACGCGGGCGGCGGAGGTTCGTGGGCGGGAGGTGCCGACGCAGGCGGGGGACGCCAGCGCCGATCGACGGCGGACGCCTGAGCTCCTGCGCTCGTGGGGTGGGAGTGGACGGGGCGACGGCATCGTCGGATGCCGCGCCCGGAAGGGCGGCCCGCTCGCCGGGACGACGGGCGTGGAACGGACGCCGGAGCGCCGGCTGGGCCCGTCTAGCGGGCGCGGCCGGGGAACGCGGGAGCGAGGCGCGGGGACGCGGCGCCGATGATCGAGGTCGTGCGTGCGTCTGTCGTCGATGTCGTGGTCATGACACCCTCCCTGGCTGCGTATGCGATTCACGTCTGGGCCGCACCGTTGGACCACCGGGGTGGCCGCGCCAGGCAGCCTTTCAGGATAGGGAGCGGAGGAGGGCACGCACAAGGGCCCGGCCCGCATCCGAGGATGCGAGCCGGGCCCAGGTCGATCGTGGACGCGTCAGCCGATGCGCACCGACAGGCACGTGACGCAGCCCTCGAGCTTCTCGAACTCGCTGACGTCCACCTGCACGATCTCGTAGCCGAGACCCCGGAGCAGCTCGGCGGTGCGCGGCGCCGCGGCGGAGATGAGGAGCGTGTCCTCGTCGAGCGCGACGACCGCGGCGCCCTCCGCCTCCGGCACCGCGAGGAAGGACGGGAACAGACTCGGCTCGTCGACGTGCGGCTCGTAGCCGATCACCGTGCCGTCGGGCAGAGCCGTCACCTGCGACTTGAGGTGCAGCGTCCGGCTCACCGGCACGCCGACGACGCGGTACCCGAGCGGACGGGCGATCTCCCGCAGCCGCCGGATGCCCGCGGCGTTGGTCCGGGTGCTGGCACCCACGTAGATCGTGCGGCCCACCTCGAGGACGTCACCGCCGTCGATGGTGGCGGGCAGGTCGATGGAGGCCACCGTCAGGTCCAGCTCCTCGAGGGCCCGCTCGACGCCGGTGCGCTCCCCGCGCCGGGAGTCGGCACCGGAGGTGAGCAGCACGGCGGTGTCACCGAGGACGAGGACCGCGTCCTCGACGAAGACGGAATCGGGGTGGTCGTCGGCCGGCGGCACCTCTCTCGTGGACCACCCGTGCTCCTCGAGGGCGAGCACGTACCGCTCCCACTGCTGATCCGCGAGCTCGGCGTCGACGGCCTGGCACTCCCGGTGCGTCAGCTCCCCCTCGACCAGCCGCGAGGACGGGATGCGCACGAGGGCGACGCGCTCGCGCGGCGAGGCGTCCGGGCTCCCCGCCAACCGGATCCACAGGCGCCGGCCCAGGAGGACCGAAGCGAGGGACACCCCGAGGACGAACATGAGGTTGAGGCCGAGCAGCGTCTCCAGCAGCGGGCCCACGATGTCGCCTGTCACGGTCGCACCCTGTCCGAGCGCGCCGATCAGGCTGCCCACGAGCGCGCCGATGACGGCCGCTGCCACGGACCCGACGATGGTCGTCCACAGGCGCCGGTAGAACCCCGCGCCGGCGAGGGCCGCGAGGAGGACGAACGCGACGAGGGTGTGCACCGTCCAGTAGTCGAGGAGCGTCACGAGGACGGCCGCCCCCGGCTGGTTCGCGCTGAAGAGCGTCAGGACGCTGAAGAGGAGACCCAGGATCGCCGAGACCCCAGCGGCGACGAGGGCGGCCGAGAGCGCCCGGGCGAACGGCGTGCCGGTGGCACCGGAGCGCGAGGAGCGGACCGGGTTCCCGGGGGAGCTCACCGGTCGCGTCACTCGCGTCCCGCTCTCGGAGTGCTCCGTGCGCCCGTCGATGACGTCGGGCTGGTCGGACAGGTCGGATGTGCGGTCGTTCTCACGGGGATCGGTCACGACCCACGACCATAACGGCCACCTCGATGAACGCCATGTGAGGGGGCTGAGTGGAGCGGCACAGCGGCGGGGACCCGCGTCGATGGACCTCCGCGGAGATGCCTGCGCGCCATGCGGGGACGGACGGCGAGAATGTGACGCCAGCCGCAGTGGACACCAGCAACACCGGCACGAAGGACGGGGGCCATGTGATGGACCATCAGCGCTGTGGGCCTCTGTTCCGGGTCGAGGACCCGGATCGACCACGCACCAGGCACGATGAACGTCAATCCAGGCAAAAGCAGGACGCGCCGGCTCTGGCGCCTCAGCAGCATGCCGTCTTCGCAGCTGGACCCGGGCATGGGCGTTAACGCAGAAAGGCCCGCCGCACGAAGTGCGACGGGCCTCCCCAATCAATCAAGTTAAGTCCGGCGGTGTCCTACTCTCCCACAGGGTCCCCCCTGCAGTACCATCGGCGCTGAGAGTCTTAGCTTCCGGGTTCGGAATGTAACCGGGCGTTTCCCTCTCGCTATGGCCGCCGAAACACCTCATACACACCCCGCAGGGCATGAAATCTGTGATGAATCGACCAGTCAAGCTGGTTGTTCAATTGATGCCCGACCGTATATCGGGAACCACATAGTGGACGCAAGCAAAGTGTTTTCAAGATATCGGCTTATTAGTACAGGTCAGCTCCACGAGTCTTTAGTCCTCGCTTCCACATCCTGCCTATCAACCCGGTAGTCTAGCCGGGAGCCTTCACCCTGAAAGGGATGGAAATCTCATCTCGAAGCCGGCTTCCCGCTTAGATGCTTTCAGCGGTTATCCGTTCCGAACGTAGCTAATCAGCGGTGCTCCTGGCGGAACAACTGACACACCAGAGGTTCGTCCATCCCGGTCCTCTCGTACTAGGGATAGATCTTCTCAAATTTCCTACGCGCGCAGCGGATAGGGACCGAACTGTCTCACGACGTTCTAAACCCAGCTCGCGTACCGCTTTAATGGGCGAACAGCCCAACCCTTGGGACCTACTCCAGCCCCAGGATGCGACGAGCCGACATCGAGGTGCCAAACCATGCCGTCGATATGGACTCTTGGGCAAGATCAGCCTGTTATCCCCGAGGTACCTTTTATCCGTTGAGCGACAGCGCTTCCACAAGCCACTGCCGGATCACTAGTCCCGACTTTCGTCCCTGCTCGACTTGTCAGTCTCACAGTCAAGCTCCCTTGTGCACTTACACTCGACACCTGATTACCAACCAGGTTGAGGGAACCTTTGGGCGCCTCCGTTACTCTTTAGGAGGCAACCGCCCCAGTTAAACTACCCACCAGGCACTGTCCCTGAACCGGATTACGGTTCGAAGTTAGATATCCAGAGTGACCAGAGTGGTATTTCAACAATGACTCCACCCGAACTAGCGTCCGAGCTTCACAGTCTCCCACCTATCCTACACAAGCCACACCGAACACCAATACCAAGCTGTAGTAAAGGTCACGGGGTCTTTCCGTCCTGCTGCGCGTAACGAGCATCTTTACTCGTAGTGCAATTTCGCCGAGTTCGCGGTTGAGACAGCTGGGAAGTCGTTACGCCATTCGTGCAGGTCGGAACTTACCCGACAAGGAATTTCGCTACCTTAGGATGGTTATAGTTACCACCGCCGTTTACTGGGGCTTAAATTCTCAGCTTCGCACTTGCGTACTAACCGTTCCTCTTAACCTTCCAGCACCGGGCAGGCGTCAGTCCGTATACATCGTCTTGCGACTTAGCACGGACCTGTGTTTTTAGTAAACAGTCGCTTCCCACTGGTCTCTGCGGCCTTCAAACGCTTCAGGAGTAAATCCCTACACGCCTCAGGCCCCCCTTCTCCCGAAGTTACGGGGGCATTTTGCCGAGTTCCTTAACCACGATTCTCTCGATCTCCTTAGTATTCTCTACCTGACCACCTGAGTCGGTTTGGGGTACGGGCGATTGGAACCTCGCGTCGATGCTTTTCTTGGCAGCATAGGATCACTGATTTCGTCCGTGAGGACTACCCATCGGGTCTCAGGCTACATAGAAGACGGATTTGCCTATCTTCTGCCCTACATCCTTAGACCGGGACAACCATCGCCCGGCTCAGCTACCTTCCTGCGTCACACCTGTTAATACGCTAAACGCCCCAGCGTAGGGTCGTGTGCTAGGCCAAGACCGTCACCCCGAAGGGATCGAATCAAGGATTCAGACACTTAGCATTACTGGATTGTCTTGGGCGGTTCTTCATCGGTACGGGAATATCAACCCGTTGTCCATCGACTACGCCTGTCGGCCTCGCCTTAGGTCCCGACTTACCCAGGGCGGATTAGCCTGGCCCTGGAACCCTTGGTCTTTCGGAGGACGGGTTTCTCACCCGTCTTTCGCTACTCATGCCTGCATTCTCACTCGTGTGGCCTCCACGGCTGGTTCACACCGCCGCTTCGCTGGCCACACGACGCTCTCCTACCCATCCATACGGCTGGACCACGAAGGCCTGCCTATAATATAAATGCCACAACTTCGGTGGCGTGCTTGAGCCCCGTTACATTGTCGGCGCGGAATCACTTGACCAGTGAGCTATTACGCACTCTTTCAAGGGTGGCTGCTTCTAAGCCAACCTCCTGGTTGTCTATGCAACTCCACATCCTTTCCCACTTAGCACGCGCTTAGGGACCTTAGATGGTGGTCTGGGTTGTTTCCCTCTCGACGATGAAGCTTATCCCCCACCGTCTCACTGCTGCGCTCTCACTTACCGGCATTCGGAGTTTGGCTGAAGTCAGTAACCTTTTGGGGCCCATCGTCCATCCAGTAGCTCTACCTCCGGCAAGAAACACGCAACGCTGCACCTAAATGCATTTCGGAGAGAACCAGCTATCACGAAGTTTGATTGGCCTTTCACCCCTATCCACAGCTCATCCCCTCCATTTTCAACTGAAGTGGGTTCGGTCCTCCACGACGTCTTACCGTCGCTTCAACCTGGCCATGGATAGATCACTTCGCTTCGGGTCTAGAACATGCGACTCATACGCCCTATTAAGACTCGCTTTCGCTACGGCTGCCCCTCACGGGTTAACCTCGCCACATATCACTAACTCGCAGGCTCATTCTTCAAAAGGCACGCTGTCACACCAACAAGGGTGCTCCAACGGTTTGTAAGCAAACGGTTTCAGGTACTATTTCACTCCCCTCCCGGGGTACTTTTCACCTTTCCCTCACGGTACTTGTCCGCTATCGGTCATCTGGGAGTATTTAGGCTTATCAGGTGGTCCTGACAGATTCACACGGGATTTCTCGGGCCCCGTGCTACTTGGGATACTCTCCGGACAGGCGACGACATTTCGACTACGGGGTTCGCACCCTCTATGACTGGCCTTTCAAGACCATTCGTCTATATCGCGCTCATTGCCCTCACAGCTCGGTAGAACTGTACGGAAAGTCCCGCAACCCCGACCATGCAACTCCTACCGGATATCACACATGATCGGTTTGGCCTCTTCCGGTTTCGCTCGCCACTACTAACGGAATCGCTTTTGCTTTCTCTTCCTGTGGGTACTGAGATGTTTCACTTCCCCACGTTCCCTCTACCCGCCCTATATATTCAGGCGGGAGTCACCAGGTCACCCAAAGGGCCTGGCGGGGTTTCCCCATTCGGAAATCCTCGGATCAAAGCTCTATTATCAGCTCCCCGAGGCTTATCGCAGATTTATACGTCCTTCTTCGGCTCCAGATGCCAAGGCATCCACCGTTTGCTCTTAGAATCTTGAAATCACATGAGATTGAATCGTTTCGCCTCCCCTAGAGGAGACAGAAATGACCAATGATCTATAAATAGATCTTTGTGATCCACCGGAAAACCGGTGAATCTAAGATGCTCGCGTCCACTGTGTAGTTCTCAATATACGGGCGGTACCCCACCACCATCCACAACAGGACGACGGAAAGGGTCCGACAAGAAACCAGACACACCAAACGGTGCGGCCCGGTCCCTCAGGACCCAACAGCGTGCAACATGCCCTCGACACACACGCACCACGTTCCCACCCCACAAGGAGGCGTACTAGCAGCACGGCACATCAGCCGGCATCAATGTCAATGTTCCACCCATGAGCGCCACCATCAGGACGAACGCCTGACGCGTGACTTGGCACCATTGATCTCCCTGTATACAGAGGAGAGGTGCACATGCTCCTTAGAAAGGAGGTGATCCAGCCGCACCTTCCGGTACGGCTACCTTGTTACGACTTAGTCCTAATCACCGATCCCACCTTCGACAGCTCCTCCCTTGCGGTTAGGCCACTGGCTTCGGGTGTTACCGACTTTCATGACTTGACGGGCGGTGTGTACAAGGCCCGGGAACGTATTCACCGCAGCGTTGCTGATCTGCGATTACTAGCGACTCCGACTTCATGAGGTCGAGTTGCAGACCTCAATCCGAACTGAGACCGGCTTTTTGGGATTCGCTCCACCTTACGGTATCGCAGCCCTTTGTACCGGCCATTGTAGCATGCGTGAAGCCCAAGACATAAGGGGCATGATGATTTGACGTCATCCCCACCTTCCTCCGAGTTGACCCCGGCAGTCTCCTATGAGTTCCCACCATTACGTGCTGGCAACATAGAACGAGGGTTGCGCTCGTTGCGGGACTTAACCCAACATCTCACGACACGAGCTGACGACAACCATGCACCACCTGTATACCGACCTTGCGGGGCGCACATCTCTGCACGTTTCCGGTATATGTCAAGCCTTGGTAAGGTTCTTCGCGTTGCATCGAATTAATCCGCATGCTCCGCCGCTTGTGCGGGCCCCCGTCAATTCCTTTGAGTTTTAGCCTTGCGGCCGTACTCCCCAGGCGGGGAACTTAATGCGTTAGCTGCGACACGGAGACCGTGGAATGGTCCCCACATCTAGTTCCCAACGTTTACGGCATGGACTACCAGGGTATCTAATCCTGTTCGCTCCCCATGCTTTCGCTCCTCAGCGTCAGTTACGGCCCAGAGATCTGCCTTCGCCATCGGTGTTCCTCCTGATATCTGCGCATTCCACCGCTACACCAGGAATTCCAATCTCCCCTACCGCACTCTAGTCTGCCCGTACCCACTGCAGACCCGAGGTTGAGCCTCGGGATTTCACAGCAGACGCGACAAACCGCCTACGAGCTCTTTACGCCCAATAATTCCGGACAACGCTTGCACCCTACGTATTACCGCGGCTGCTGGCACGTAGTTAGCCGGTGCTTTTTCTGCAGGTACCGTCACTTTCGCTTCTTCCCTACTAAAAGAGGTTTACAACCCGAAGGCCGTCATCCCTCACGCGGCGTTGCTGCATCAGGCTTGCGCCCATTGTGCAATATTCCCCACTGCTGCCTCCCGTAGGAGTCTGGGCCGTGTCTCAGTCCCAGTGTGGCCGGTCACCCTCTCAGGCCGGCTACCCGTCGTAGGCTTGGTGAGCCATTACCTCACCAACAACCTGATAGGCCGCGAGTCCATCCCCAACCGAAATTCTTTCCACGACCAGACCATGCGGCCAGTCGTCATATCCGGTATTAGCTACCATTTCTAGCAGTTATCCCAGAGTCGGGGGCAGGTTACTCACGTGTTACTCACCCGTTCGCCACTGATCCGCCAGAGCAAGCTCTGACATCACCGTTCGACTTGCATGTGTTAAGCACGCCGCCAGCGTTCGTCCTGAGCCAGGATCAAACTCTCCATAAATGCTTAAACGCACGACCACCCGAAAGCAGTCGGCACATCTAAAGCCAGACGTGAACGGGAATCGAACACGAACCAGCAAGTTTGAAACCGACAGAACAAATCATTACTGACTTGCTTGTTTGTTTAAATGTTTTCCAAAGGAATCCGGACACCATCCCAAAAGGGACGATGCCACGGGTATTTGGCATTTGACATTGTGCACGCTGTTGAGTTCTCAAGGAACGGACGCTCCCGACACCGACCATCACAGCCAGCCATCGGAGCTCACACTCCACCGCTCCCCGTGGGAGTGATCCAGACCCAGAAGGCCCGGCACTCTCGTCGGAAGCAGAATCAGACCCTAGCTCAGTTGGTGGTACACACGCAACCCGTAGGCCGCGGCAACTTCTGTTTCACCAGGATCATCACCCACCAGAACAGCTCCGGAAGCTTTTCCGCTTCCCGCCCGTTCCGGCGACAAGAGGAGACATTACGCGGACCACCCCACCCCCGCAAAACAACCCGCATCCCGGGCGTGTCGCGACAGCCTCCCGGGGCGGCGCGGCGGCGGCCCCGGAGGACCGCCGCCACGTGCATCAGTGGAAGAAGTGGCGCTCGCCCGTGAAGTACATGGCGACGCCGGCGGCGCGGGCGGCCTCGACGACCTCCTCGTCGCGGACCGATCCCCCGGGCTGGACGACGGCGCGGACGCCGGCGTCGAGGAGGACCCGGAGCCCGTCGGCGAACGGGAAGAACGCGTCGGAGGCGGCGACGGAGCCGGATGCCCGGTCACCTGCGCGCGTCACGGCGAGCTGGCACGAGTCGACGCGGTTGACCTGGCCCATGCCCACGCCCACGGACGCACCGTGGTGCGCGAGCAGGATCGCGTTCGACTTCACCGCGCGGCACGCCTTCCACGCGAACTCGAGGTCGGCGAGGGTCTGGTCGTCCACCGGATCGCCGGCGGCGAGGGTCCACGAGGACGACACCCGGGTGCCGTCGGTCGGGAACGCGTCCCCCGACTGCACCAGGTAGCCGCCCGAGATCTGCCGGGCCTCGAGGTCCTCGCGACGGTAGCCCTCCGGGAGGGTGAGCAGCCGCAGGTTCTTCTTGGTCTTCAGCAGCTTCAGCGCGTCGTCGTCGAACCCGGGTGCCACGAGCACCTCGGTGAAGATCTCCTTCACGGTCTCGGCCATCCCGAGCGTCACGGTGCGGTTCGCGGCGATGACCCCGCCGAACGCGGAGACCGGATCGCAGTCGTGCGCGCTCCGGTGCGCCGACGCGATGGCGTCGACCGCCCGCGGCGCCGCTATCGCGATGCCGCAGGGGTTCGCGTGCTTGATGATGGCGACGGCCGGCTCCGCGAAGTCGTAGGCCGCCCGCACGGCCGCGTCCGCGTCGACGAAGTTGTTGTACGACATCTCCTTGCCGTGGAGCTGGATCGCCTGCGCGATGCCCGCGCCGTCCGCCCGCCGGTAGAGCGCCGCGTCCTGGTGGGAGTTCTCGCCGTACCGGAGCACCTGCGCGAGCTCGCCCGCCACGGCCCATTCCTCGGGCCACGCGGCGACCGCGGGCGACGCCGTCTCCGTGCCGACGACCGTCGAGCGGAAGTAGTCCGCGACGGCGCGGTCGTAGTCCGCCGTGTGCGCGAAGGCCGCGGCGGCGAGCCGGCGACGCTGGTCGAGGGTCGTGCCCCCGGACCGGACGGCCGCGATCACCTCGTCGTAGCTGGAGGGCGACACGACGATGGCCACGTTCGCGTGGTTCTTGGCGGATGCGCGCACCATCGCGGGGCCGCCGATGTCGATCTGCTCGATCACGTCCGAGGCCGGGGCGCCCGACGCGACCGTCTCCACGAACGGGTACAGGTTCACGACCACCAGCTGGAACGGCGAGATGCCGAGCTCCGCGAGCTGCAGCTCGTGCGACTCGAGCCGGAGGTCGGCGAGGAGGCCGGCGTGCACGGCGGGGTGCAGCGTCTTGACCCGGCCGTCGAGCGACTCCGGGAAGCCGGTCACGTCCTGCACCTGCGTGACGGGGAAGCCCGCGTCGGCGATGGTGCTCGCGGTGGATCCCGTCGAGACGATCTCGACGCCCGCCTCCGCGAGCGCGGCCGCCAGCTCCAGGAGCCCGGTCTTGTCGCTGACGGAGACGAGGGCGCGTGCCACCTCGATGCCGTCTCGATCGCGGAACAGGGACGGGTCGTGACGGGGTCCGCTCATGCCGGGGACAGCTCCTTGAGGTCGATGGTGCCGAGGGAGATGGCGCGCACCGTGTCGACGAGGAGCCTGCGCTCCACGACCTTGATGCGCTCGTGCAGGGTGTGCTCGGTGTCGCCCGGTTCCACGGGCACGCGCTCCTGCGCGAGCACCGGACCGGTGTCGACCCCGGTGTCGACGACGATGATGGATGCACCGGAGCTCGTGGCCCCGGCCGCGATGGCGTCGCGCACGGCGTGGGCGCCCGGGAACTCGGGCAGGTACGCCGGATGCGTGTTGATGATGCGCGGCGCGAAGGCCTCGACGGCGCGCGGCGGCAGGAGGCGCATGAACCCGCTGAGGACGACGAGGTCCGGCTCCCAGCCCGCGATGGCGGCGGAGAGCTCATCCCCCCACGCCGCGCGGTCGGGGAAGCTCCCGAAGGGGACGGTGAAGGTGGGGATCCCGCGCTCCTCGGCGAAGCGGAGGCCGTCGGCGTCGCGGTCGGCCCCGACGGCGATCACGCGCGCCGGGTAGTCCGCGTGCTCGGCCGCCTGGAGGAGGGCGTGGAGGTTGGTCCCGCTGCCGGAGATGAGGACGACCACGTTGAGCACGCGCACAGCCTATCCGCGTCTCTCGGGGCTGCGCCGGACCAGCGGGGCCATGAGGCCGGACACGAACATGCCGGCGACGGAGGCGACGCCGACCTCGAGGAACGCGGCCAGGAGGATCCAGCCGGCTGCGGGACCCACGTCGGCCAGGCGGCCCGGGCCCGCGGCGCCGCCGGAGAGCACCGCGAGCAGGGCGAGGACGACGGCCGCGACGGCGCCCATGCCGAGACCGGCCACCAGGAACCACGGCCAGCGCCGGGCCTCGGGCTCCGGGATGCGCGACACCCGCGGGGAGAGCGCGACCGCCGCGACGAAGGAGACGACCACCGGCACGAGGATCCCGAGGAAGCCGAGGTCGAGGGCGCCCTGCGGCAGGACGCCCAGGACGGGGAGCGACGGGAGCGGGCCGACGGAGGTGCCGAGCGGCGAGACGGACGAGCCGGTGCCGAGCGCGAAGCCCGGGCCGATGAGCCACGACGCCGTCCAGACGACCAGGTTCGGCAGGAGCGCGAGCTGTCCGAGCGTGAGCGCGACGCCGCCGACGATGCCGGTCTGCAGGGTCTCGTAGAGCGTGATGACGGTGGCGTACTGCAGGCCGAGGAGGACCGCGACCACGACCGCGGAGATCGCGACGACGGCGAACGCGGCAGCCGCGCCCCCGCGGACGGCGGTCGCCGCCACCGAGAGGGCGCCCTGCGGGAGACGGTCGAGCGCGTCACGGACCGAGCGGACGGATCCCGCGGCGCGGCCGGATGAGAGGGACGACCACCAGCGGCCGGCGCGGGCTCGGTCGACGCGTGCGATGCCGCCGACGAGGAGGCCGAGCGCGAGGACCAGCGTCGGGAGGGTCGCCCCGCGCACGACGGCCGGTGCGACGCCCTCGTGCTGCGCGGCCAGCGCGAGGCCGAGGGACAGGACGGCGGTCGTGCCGATCGCGGCGACGGCTCCGATGCCCGGGTGGTCGGTCTCCACGATGCGGCGGCCGGCGCGGATCCCGAGGAGGAGCGTGAGGAGGGCGAAGCCGAGCGGGGCGAGGGACAACGCGAACGGGGCGTCCACGGCGGGGAGCCCGAGGGCGGCCGCGAGCGCGGGATCCAGCGAGGCCGTGAGCGGCACCCCGTGCCCGAGCAGCCACAGGTCGACGGCCGTGCGCGCGAAGACGCCCCAGTCGATCTGCAGGTCGTACTGGCCCGCCCACAGCGCGGTGAGCGGCACGAGGGGCAGGGCGACGCCGACCCCCACCACCAGGAGCGCCTCGAGTGCCGCGAACAGGGCGGTTGCGTGTCGGTTCATGCCTCGACGACCCTACCGGCCGGGCCCTCCGCGATCCGTCCCGCCGTGGGCGCGCCGGGGCATCGGGCGCGGGATCCGCCTGGGGAGGGGCGGGCACGACGACGGCCCGCATCCATGGAGGATGCGGGCCGTCTGTGCGCTGGGTGGGCGTCGGCGCTACAGTGCGGCGAAGACCTCGCGGAGGAGGTTGGCCGTCTCGGTCGGCGTCTTGCCGACCTTGACGCCGGAGGCCTCGAGGGCCTCCTTCTTGCCCTGAGCCGTGCCGCTGCCGCCGGATACGATGGCGCCGGCATGACCCATGGTCTTGCCCTCGGGGGCGGTGAAGCCCGCGACGTACGCGACGACCGGCTTCGTGACGTGCGCCTTGATGTACTCGGCCGCGCGCTCCTCTGCGTCGCCGCCGATCTCGCCGATCATGACGATGGCACGCGTCTCGGGGTCCGCCTCGAACGCCTCGAGGGCGTCGATGTGCGTGGTGCCGATGATCGGGTCGCCGCCGATGCCGATGGCGGTCGAGATGCCGAGGTCGCGCAGCTCGAACATCATCTGGTACGTGAGCGTGCCCGACTTCGACACGAGTCCGATGGGGCCGGCCTCGGTGATGGTGGCGGGGATGATGCCGGCGTTCGACTTGCCGGGGCTGATGATGCCGGGGCAGTTCGGGCCGACGATGCGGGTCCTGCCGCCCGTGCTCTTGGCGTGCGACCAGAACTCCGCGGAGTCCTTGACGGGGATGCCCTCGGTGATGACGACCGCCAGCGGGATGGCCGCGTCGATCGCCTCCACCACCGCGCTCTTGGCGAAGGCCGGCGGGACGAAGATGACCGACACGTCGGCGCCCGTCTCGGCCATGGCCTCGGCGACCGATCCGAAGATCGGGAGCTCGACGCCCTCGATGGTGACCGAGCTGCCGGCCTTGCGCGGGTTGACGCCGCCGACGACCTTGCTGCCGGACGCGAGCATGCGGCCCGCGTGCTTGGTGCCCTCGGAGCCCGTGAGGCCCTGGACGATGATCCTGCTGTTCTCGTCGAGAAGAATCGACATGTACCTGTTCCTGTTCTCTCGGGAGTTAGGCGGCGGCCAGCTCGGCGGCCTTGTCGGCGGCCTCGTCCATGGTGCCGACGACGGTGACGAGGGGGTGCGCGCGCTCCTCGAGGATGCGTCGCCCCTCCTCGACGTTGTTGCCGTCGAGGCGGACGACGAGCGGCTTGGTGGCGGCGTCGCCCAGCTTGTCGAGCGCGCCGACGATGCCGTTGGCGACGGCGTCGCACGATGTGATGCCGCCGAAGACGTTGACGAAGACGCTCGTGACCTGCTCGTCGCCGAGGATGACGTCGAGACCCGCGGCCATGACCTCGGCCGACGCTCCGCCGCCGATGTCGAGGAAGTTCGCGGGGCGCACGCCGCCGTGCTTCTCACCCGCGTAGCTGACGACGTCGAGCGTGGACATGACGAGGCCCGCGCCGTTGCCGATGATGCCGACCTGGCCGTCGAGCTTCACGTAGTTGAGGTCCGACTCCTTGGCCTTGGCCTCGAGCGGGTCGGCGGCGGCCGCGTCCTCCAGGGCCGCGTGGGCCTCGTGGCGGAAGCCGGCGTTCTCGTCGAGCGTGACCTTGCCGTCGAGCGCGATGACGTCGCCCGACTCGGTGAGCACCAGCGGGTTGACCTCGACGAGCGTCGCGTCCTCGTCGCGGTAGACCCACCAGAGGCGCTCGAAGACGGGCGCGACCTTGGCGATGAGCTCCTCGGGGAACGACGCGGCGCGCGCGATCTCCTCGGCCTTGGCGGCGTCGATGCCGGTGACCGGGTCGATCTCGATGCGGGCGAGGGCCTCGGGTCGCGTGACGGCGAGCTCCTCGATCTCCATGCCGCCCTCGTAGCTCGTGAGCGAGAGGTAGGAGCGCTCGGCGCGGTCGAGCAGGATGGAGAAGTAGAACTCCTGCTTGATGCGCGCGCCGGCCGCGACCATCACGCGGTGCACGGTGTGGCCCTTGATGTCGAGCCCGAGGATGGACTGCGCCGCCTCGTACGCCGCGTCGGCGCTCTGGGCGACCTTGACGCCGCCGGCCTTGCCGCGGCCGCCGGTCTTCACCTGCGCCTTCACGACCACGGTGCCGCCCAGCTTCTCGGCCGCGGCGCGCACCTCCTCGGCGGTGTCGGCGACGATCCCCGGGAGGACCGGGACGCCGTAGGACTCGAAGAGGTCCCTGGCCTGGTATTCGAAAAGATCCACGCGTGTCATCCCATCCGCACCCGCGCCAGGCGGTTACGTGCGTCGTTCGAGGCTGCGGTGCCGCGACCGTCTGGTGGCGGCACCCGGTGTGTAGCGGCTGGTCGACGCCCGCACCGCGCCACCGGGGTGGTCCGGCCCGCCGCGTCGACGACCGTGGAGAGCCTATCGGGTCGCGCGTCGGGCGGCCCGGGCATGCCGCGGCCGTGCGCTCCCGGGCGACGGCCCGCCCTGGGGAGGGAGACTGGGCGGATGAGGCCGAGGACGCATCCCGTGACGCGGCGCGACGCGAGCATCCGCGACATCGCGGGCGAGGCGATCCTCCTGGCCGCGGGCGGCCGCGCGATCCTGCTGCAGATCGCCGACCCGTCCGTCGCCCGGGGCGTCGCCGAGCACAGCGACTTCGCGTCGCGCCCCCTCGACCGCCTGGAGGGCACGCTCGGCTACATCTACGCGGTGGTCTTCGGCTCACCCGCGGACGTCGCGCGAGCGCGGCGGATCGTGGGGCGCGCGCATGCCCCCGTTCGGGCCCGGGTGCCTGCGGCCGACGGATCCGCACCCGCCTACTCCGCCTACGACGTCGACCTGCAGCTCTGGGTGGCGGCGACCATCTACGACAGCGCGATCCGGATGGCCGAGCTCGCCTACGGCCCGCTCCCGGAGGAGGCCGCCGACCGCATCTACCGGGGGTACGCGGTGCTCGGGACGGCGCTGCAGGTGCCGGAGGCGCGGTGGCCCGCGGATCGCGCTGCCTTCCGCGCCTACTGGGACGAGCGGATCGCCGCGCTCGAGCCGACCGCCGACGCCCGACGCGTGGCGCGGGCCCTGCTGGGCGGCGGCGCCTGGCCGCGTCCCCTGCTCCCGGTGACGGGGGTCGTCGCGCTCGTGACGGCCGGGCTCCTGCCGCCGCGGCTCCGGGCGGGATTCGGCATGCACTGGGACGCCCGGCTGCAGCGCCGCTTCGACAGGGTTCTGCGCGCGATGCTCGCGGTGAACCGGGTGCTGCCGCAGGTGGTCCGCGACGCGCCGCGGGCGGTCGTCACCCGACGGTACCTGCGCCGCGACGCCGGGTAGGGGCGCAGCGGCACTCCTGCACAGGGGCCGGATCCCGCCGTCCGTCCCCGTGTCGCCGGCCCGCGCGCGCCCGCCGCCCGTCGGCGGCGGATGGTGCGGCCATGACACGGACCGCCTCCCACCCGACCACCCCTCCCCCACGATGCGACGGACGACCCCGCCGCCGGCCCCGCGCCGGACGCCTCGTCTCGGCGCTCGTCGGCATCGGCCTCGCCACCGGCCTCGCGGCGAGCGCCGTCCCTCCGGCGCAGGCGCTCAGCGCCGTCTCCCCCGGCGTCGGCTACGCGTCGGGACCTGACGGCCGCTGGCTCGGCTCCTACCGCATGGACGACGGGCGGCTCGGCTTCTGCATCGACGTCGGGCTCGCCGCGCCGCCCGGCCACGAGTACGCGCCGGTGGACGACGCCGGCCGCTCCCCCGACGACCGCGCTCGGCTCGCGTACATCTCGAGGACGTGGGCGGGTTCCGCGGATCCCGACACGGCGGCCGCCGGTCAGCTCGCCACGTGGAGGATCACGGGCCTCGGGGGCCACGACCTCGCCTGGTACGCGGCACGCGCGGGTGACCGGGCCGGCGTCGTCGAGTCGCGCGCCCGCGACATGCTCGCGGAGGCCGGATCGGCGTCCGGCGCCTCGCGCGCCGTCGCCGCCGCCGTGTCCGTCGCGCTCGGGGACGACGGCCACGGCACCGTGCGCGTCGACCTCCGGGCGGACTTCCTCGCCACCGGTCCCGCGGACGTCCCCGCCGGGTCCCGCACGGGCACCGTCACGCTCGAGGGCGCCGTGTTCGACGGCGGGGGCACGAGCGCGCAGGTCCCGGACGGCGTCGCGACGCCCATCACGGCGACGGGAGCGACCGCCGCGCTGCACGTGACGGCGAGCGCCGCCTTCCGCGACCTGCCCTACGGCGACGCGCTCGACGTCGTCGGGGACGGCGGCGCCTCGCAGGGCATGATCCTGGCCCGCCCTGCCGACGCGCACGCCGAGGCGCACGCCGATGCCCGCGCTCCGAGCCCGCTCCCCTTCGCGCCCCGGGTGGTCACGCGCACCTCGAGCTCGGTCGCCGCGGCGGGCGACGAGCTCTCGGACTCCCTCGAGGTGTCGGCGGATCCGGCCGCTCCGGCGTCCGGCGGTCGACCGGCCACCTCCGACGGATGGGGGCTCCTGCGGCACGCGGACGGGACCCTCCTGCCGGTGCCGGTCACCGTCCGCAGCCGACTCCTCGGCCCGTTCCCCGAGCAGGTCGGACCCGAGCGCGACGAGGTGCCCGTCGACGCGCCGCAGGTCTGCGAGGTGACCACGCGCGTCGACCACGGGCCCGGCGACTACACGACGCCCGCCTGCCGCCTGCCCGCAGGGGGCTTCTACACCTGGGTCGAGTCCATCTCGCCGTCGGACACCGCCGTGGCGGACGGCCGGGACCGCGTGCTGCCGTGGCGGTCCACCTTCGGCGCGGCGACCGAGACGACGCAGGTGCCGCACCCGCCTGCCATCACGACGAGCATCGGGGCGCGGGAGATCACCGCGGGCGACTGCGAGACCGACACCCTGCACGTGGGCAGCTTCGTGGGCACGGGTCCCGTCCCCGTCCGCGTGCGGCTCGCGGGCCCCTTCGCCGCCGCACCCGCCGAGGGGGAGGCCATGGCCGTGGCCGCAGACGCCGGCGAGGGCCCGGCGTCCGACGTCATGGTCGCGGACGACGGCGACGTGACGACCCCCTGCATGCGCGTCGTCGCGCCCGGGTGGTACGTGGCGGTGCTCGACAGCTCCGGCCGACCCGCCGGTGACGCCGACGGCGCCGCCATCGCCCCGTTCGCGGATCACGCGGCGCACGCATCCGAGACCTTCCACGCGGGACCGCCCCCGGTCGAGGCGCCGCCGTCGACCGGCGGCCGACCTCAGCTCGCGATGACGGGAGGGGCGCCCGGCATCGACGCACCGGGCATCGTGGGCGCGTCCGCTCGGCTCGGTGCCGCGCAGCTGGCCGGGGCGGGCACCGCGCTGGGCGCCATCGGATCGCTCGGCATCGGAGCACGCCGCGCCGGCCGTCGACGTTCCCGGACGACCGCTAGAGCTTCTCGATGGGCGCGATCTTGATGAGCAGTCGCTTCCTGCCCGCCGGTCCGTCGAACTGCACCTCGGCGATGCGCTTCCGCCCCTCACCCGTGACGGCGGTGACGCGGCCGTCGCCGAAGTCGGTGTGGCGGATCCGATCGCCGAACGCGAGCTCCAGGTCGCCGTTGTCGCGTACCTGCCCGGTGACCGTGTTGGCCCACTGGGTCTTCGGACGCGGGGGCGGCGGCAGTGCCGGGTCCTCGAATCCGCTCGTGGATCGCGACCGGCCGCCGTATCCGCCGCCTTCCCGCCGAGCGTTGAGGGCGCGCGGTTGAGTGCCTCCGCGGGAGGTCGCCATGCCGGGCGACTGCTTCCAGTCGATGAGCTCGGCGGGGATCTCCTGCAGGTACCGGCTGGGCATGGCCACGTTCACCTCGCCGAACTGCGCACGCGTCATCGCGAGGGAGATGAAGAGGCGCCGTCGTGCGCGAGTGATCCCGACGTAGAACAGCCGGCGCTCCTCGGCCGGGCCGCCCGGCTCGTTGGCGGACATGCGGTGCGGGAGGAGGTCCTCCTCCACTCCCGTGAGGAACACCGAGTCGTACTCGAGCCCCTTCGCCGTGTGCAGCGTCATCAAGGAGACCGTGCCGCTCGAGTCGTCGAGCTCGTCCGCTGCGGCGACGAGGGACACCTCGGTGAGGAAGTCGACCAGCTGACCCTCGGGGTTGTTCCGCGAGAACTCCTTCGTCACGGCGACGAGCTCCTCGACGTTCTCCGCGCGTGCCTCGTCCTGCGCGTCCTTGCTCGCCCGCAGCGCCTGGACGAGGCCGCTCCTCTCCAGCAGCGTGGTCACGAGGTCGCCCACGGAGGTGCGCCCCTCCGGCCGGTCGGGGTCGAGCAGCAGCGCCACCTCGTCGAGCATGCGGGACAGCGTGAGGATCGCCTGGGTCACCTTGGGCCCGAGCCCGAGCTCCGATGCGCGGCGCATGGCCTCGCGGAAGGTGACGCCATGCGCCTCGGCGAAGTTCGCCAGGGCCGTCTCCGTGGCCGGGCCGATGCCGCGCTTCGGGGTGTTGAGGATGCGGCGGAGCGCGAGCACGTCGGCGGGGTTCGCCACGGCGATCAGGTACGCCATCGCGTCCTTGATCTCAGCCCGCTCGTAGAACTTGGTGCCGCCCATGATCCGGTACGGCACGGCCGAGCGGATGAGGATCTCCTCGAGCGCGCGCGTCTGCGCGTTCGTGCGGTAGAAGACGGCGATCTCGGAGTAGGCGGTGCCCTCCTCGTGCAGCTTCTGGATCTCGTCGGCCACGAACTGCGCCTCGTCGTGACCCGAGTACCCCGTGAAGCCGACGATCTTGTCGCCGTCCCCGATCGAGGTCCACAGCTTCTTGTCCTTGCGGTCGAAGTTGTTCGAGATCACGGCGTTGGCGGCGGTGAGGATGTTCTGCGTCGACCGGTAGTTCTGCTCGAGGAGCACGACCTTCGACTGCGGGAAGTCGCGCTCGAACTCGGTGATGTTGCGGATGTCGGCGCCCCGGAAGGCGTAGATCGACTGGTCGCTGTCGCCGACCACCGTGAGCGAGGCGCCGTCGATACCGCCCATGCCGTTCGTGGACATGCGCGTGTCGACGGGCACGTCGTCCGGGGCGACCGCACGGGTCAGCTCGCGGATGAGCGAGTACTGCGCGTGGTTGGTGTCCTGGTACTCGTCCACGAGCACGTGGCGGAAGCGCCGCTGGTAGAGCGCCGCCACCTTCGGGAACGCGCGGAAGAGGAAGACGGTCTGGCCGATGAGGTCGTCGAAGTCGAACGCGTTCGCCGCCGCGAGCGACCGGGTGTACTGCCGGAATATCTCCACGAACATCGCCTCGGCGGGGTCGTTGAAGTTGGCCGTGCGCGCGAACGTGTCCGCGTCGGAGAGCTCGTTCTTGAGCTTGGAGATGCGGCCGGAGACGGAGGAGACCGTGAAGCCGAGCGTGTCGGCGTCGAGCTGCTTGATGATCCGCTTGATGAGCACGCGGCTGTCGGCCGAGTCGTAGATGGTGAAGTTCTGCGTGAAGCCGAATGCCTCGGCCTCGCGGCGCAGGATGCGCACGCACGCGGAGTGGAAGGTCGAGATCCACATGCCCTCGGATGCCTGCCCGAGGAGGGACTCGACGCGCTCCCGCATCTCCGCCGCGGCCTTGTTCGTGAAGGTGATGGCGAGGATCTGGCTCGGCCATGCCTCCCGGGACTCGATGAGGCTCGCGATGCGGTGGGTGAGCACGCGCGTCTTGCCGGACCCGGCGCCGGCGACGATGAGGAGGGCGGGCCCGCGGTAGACGACGGCCTCGCGCTGCTCCGGGTTGAGGCCCTCGAGCAGCGGATCCGCCGGGGTCCCGGTCCCTCCCCCGGAGCCCCCGTGCCCGTCGAGGATGATCGGCGTGCTGGAGGGGGGAACGGCGGCGGGGTCGGCACTCATGTCGGCATCGATCCTAGGCGCTGCGGGACGGGACGGGACGGGACGGGACGGGACGGGACTGCCCGAGCCGGGGTCCGGTCAGGCGCAGGCCGTGGACCGCCTACCGCCTGCCCCAGCGCACCTGCCGCCTACCGCCTGCCGCGGACCACCTCCTGCCGGGGCGTCAGCTCCCCGACACCTCCGCCCGCTCCCCCACGAGCGCCACCGCGAGATCCGGCTGGTCGGCGAAGACGCCGTCGACGCCCGCGTCGAGGAACCGGCGCCAGTGCGCGCGGAAGTCGCCGTGGGCCGTCTTCGCTCCGGAGCTGCGGAGGGGCCGGGGCAGGAACGCGTTCTCGGGGCGCAGCGTCCACGTGAAGACGGAGAGGCCGGCCTCGTGGGCGCGCGCGACGAGGTCGGACACGGGGGCTGCCTCGGCGTCGGCGCCGAAGCCCGCTGCGGGGCAGATGCGCTCGAGGCCCACGCTGATGCCGTCGACCTCCGCGGCGAGCGCCGCCAGCCCCGCGTCGGTCAGCTGCTCGTCGAACGTGACGGCGGAGGAGCCGTGCCGGGCGAGCTCGTCCACCGCGGCCCCGCGCCCCTCGAGGAGGTACACCAGCCGCGCCTCGACGCCGTGCGCGCGCACCCGCAGGAGCACGTCGCGCTCGAAGGACTCGATCGTGAGGCGGGACGCGTCCGACGCCCATCCGCGCTCGCGCAGGTCGCGGGCGAGCAGCTCGTCGAGGGGCATGCCGAGCGCGGCGAAGTGCGTGGCGTGCTTGATCTCCGCGACCATGCCGAGCGGGCGGCCGTGCCGGGCGGACTCCTGGTCGATGATGCGGAGCAGGTCCGGCAGCGAGAGCACCGTCTCCTCGTCGTCGTGCGCGGCGCTCTCCGGCCGGATCGCGGGGATGCGCTCGCGGCACCGCAGCGTGCGGATCTCGGCCCACGTCATGTCCTCCGTGAACCAGCCGGTGCGCTCGATGCCGTCGACGAGGCGGGTGGCGCGCCGGTCGGCGAACTCGGGTCGGTCCGCGACGTCGGTCGTGCCCGACAGCTCGTTCTCGTGCCGGATGACGAGCACGCCGTCCGAGGAGGCGACGAGGTCGGGCTCGACGGCGTCGGCGCCCTGGGCGAAGCCGAGCCGGACGGCGGCGGCGGAGTGCTCGGGGCGGTAGCCGCTGGCTCCGCGATGGGCGATGACGAGGGGACGAGGGCGAGGGGCGTGATCCACGCGGCGCACGCTACAGGCGCCGGGTGGACGGCGTGCGCGTACTCATCTGGGGAAATGCACGGCTCACGCGAGTGGTCTCCCAGACTGGCCAGCTAAATTGACGACGATCACGTTCATCCACCATCGAGAGTAGAAGGATCATGGCCAACCCCACGTTCTCCAACAACCCGGTCTTCAACGGCCGAGGTGCGACGCCCACGAGGGATGTGACCCCGGAGAGCCTCGACGAGCTGTACAACCGCCCGTCGGCCACCGCCTCCGAGACCGACCGCATGACCTTCGAGGACACGACCGTCAAGACGGTCAGCCTGCTCGCCATCGTCGTCGTGCTCGGCGCGGTCGCGTGGCTGTCAGGTCCCCTCGCGCTCCCCCTCGCCATGCTCGGCGCCATCGGCGGCCTCGTGCTCGGCCTCGTCAACTCCTTCAAAAAGGAGCCGTCCGTCCCGCTGATCGTCGCGTACGCGGCGTTCGAGGGGCTGCTGGTGGGCGGCATCTCGCGCGTCTTCGAGGGCATCGCCCCCGGCGTCGCCACGCAGGCGCTGCTCGGCACGGCCGCGGTCTTCGCCACCGTGCTGATCCTGTTCCGCAGCGGCAAGATCCGGGCCTCCGCCAAGGCGACCAAGATCTTCATGATCGCGATCATCTCCTACGCGGCGTTCTCGCTCGTGAACTTCGCCCTCATCGCCTTCGGCGCCATCCAGAGCCCCTGGGGTGTGAGGGGCATCGAGATCTTCGGCATCCCGCTCGGCGTGGTGTTCGGTCTCCTCGCCGTCGTGCTCGGCGCCTACTCGCTGGTCCTCGACTTCGACTTCATCCAGCGCGGCGTCCGCTCGGGCGCCCCGCGCCGCTACGGCTGGACCGCGGCGTTCGGCCTCGTGGTCACGATCGTGTGGCTGTACGTCGAGCTGCTCCGCATCTTCGCGATCCTGCGCGGGAACAACTAGCGCCACCGCCGGTCCCTGGCACAGCACCGCGGACCGGCAGCACGACGAAGGCCGCTCCCCTCGGGGAGCGGCCTTCGTCGTTCACGGCGTGCGCGGGAGGATCACTCCCACTCGATGGTGCCCGGCGGCTTCGACGTCACGTCGAGCACGACGCGGTTCACGCCGTCGACCTCGTTCGTGATGCGGTTGGAGATGCGCGCGAGCACGTCGTACGGGAGGCGGGTCCAGTCGGCGGTCATCGCGTCCTCGCTGGAGACGGGGCGCAGCACGATGGGGTGGCCGTAGGTGCGGCCGTCGCCCTGCACGCCGACCGAGCGGACGTCCGCGAGGAGCACGACGGGGCACTGCCAGATCTCCTGGTCGAGGCCCGCGGCGGTGAGCTCGGCGCGCGCGATGGCGTCGGCCTTGCGGAGCAGCTCGAGGCGCTCGGCCGTGACCTCGCCGACGATGCGGATCCCGAGGCCGGGGCCGGGGAACGGCTGGCGCCCCACGATGACCTCGGGGAGGCCGAGCTCGCGGCCGATGGCGCGCACCTCGTCCTTGAACAGGGTGCGGAGCGGCTCGACGAGCTCGAACTTGAGGTCCTCCGGGAGGCCGCCCACGTTGTGGTGGCTCTTGATGTTCGCGGTGCCCGTGCCGCCGCCCGACTCCACCACGTCCGGGTAGAGCGTGCCCTGCACGAGGAAGCGGATCGGCTCGCCGTCGGCCTTCGCCTCGAGCACGAGCGCCTCCGCGGCGCCCTCGAACGACCGGATGAACTCGCGGCCGATGATCTTGCGCTTGGCCTCGGGATCCGTGACGCCCGCGAGCCCGTCGAGGAACTGCTCGGCCGCGTCGACCGTGACGAGCCGGACACCCGTGGCGGCCACGTAGTCCTCCTCCACCTGACGGCGCTCGTCGTGCCGGAGGAGCCCGTGGTCGACGAAGACGCAGGTGAGCTGGTCGCCGACCGCGCGGTGCACGAGCGCCGCGGCGACCGCGGAGTCGACGCCGCCGGACAGGCCGCAGATGACCTTCGCGTCGCCGACCTGGGCGCGGATCCGCTCGACCTGCTCGGCGATGACGTTGCCGCTGTTCCAGTCGCCGGGGATGCCGGCCGCGCGGTGCAGGAAGTTCTCGAGGACGGCCTGGCCGTGCGCGGAGTGCTTGACCTCGGGGTGCCACTGCACGCCGTAGAGACGACGCTCGTCGCTCGCGAACGCGGCGACGGGCGTGGACGCGCTGGACGCGAGCACCTCGAAGCCCTCGGGCGCCTTCGACACGGAGTCGCCGTGGCTCATCCACACGGTCTGGTCGTCGGGCTGACCGTCGAGCAGCGTGCTGCCGGGCGTGAGCGTGACCGCGGTGGATCCGTACTCGCGCGCTCCCGTGTGCGCGACCTCGCCGCCGAGCGCGCGGGCCATGACCTGGAAGCCGTAGCAGATGCCGAGCACGGGGACGCCGAGGTCGAGGATCCCCTCGTCGAGGCCGGGCGAGCCCTCCTCGTAGACGCTGGACGGGCCGCCGCTCAGGACGATGCCGGACGGGTCCTTTGCGCGGATCTCCTCGGCCGTGATCGTGGACGGCACGATCTCCGAGTAGACGTTGGCCTCGCGGACGCGGCGGGCGATCAGCTGCGCGTACTGGGCGCCGAAGTCGACGACGAGGACGGGGCGCTGGTTCGTGGGGTTGTCGACGCTCAAGTGGTGGCCTCCGTGGTGGTGGTCGGGTCGATGGGTCGGGGATCCTGGTCGTCGCCGGGCGAGCTCGCGCGCCGCGGCGCCTCGAGCTTCGCGATGACCTCCCGCACCTGGCGGGCGATGCGCGACTCCACGACGAAGGAGAGGAACGGCACGACGCCGCCCGCCGCGATGAGGATGAAGCGCGTGAACGACCAGCGCATCTTCTGCCAGAGCAGGAAGTCGCTGATGAGGTAGACCACGTAGATGTTGCCGTGGACGATCTGGATGATGAGGCTGAGGTTCGTGCCCGTGAGGGTGTCGGCCGGCGACAGCGCCAGGAAGCCCGAGGGGCCGTTCAGCTCGAGCTCGTAGCCGGCGCCCGCGAGGTACTGCAGGGACCCGTCGACGAACTGGAAGCCCGGCAGGTACTTGAAGCCCATCTCCACCACGAGCAGGAGGAGGAACGCGCCGGTGATGAACGCCATGACGCGGTAGAAGCCGAGGACCCTCCGGATCTGCGGGACGTCGGAGCGCTTGAGTCCGTAGGCCATGGGTGGATCCTACCGGTCGGCGTCTGCGCGGCTCCCGCGGCGGGGAGCGCCGGAGGCGTCGTCGCGGGCGCCCTCGGGGAGCGGGTCGTCGTCGTCCTCGTCGTCGTCGTCCTCGCGGTAGCCGGGCTGCTCGCGGGTCCAGGTGTCGCGGACGGTGCGGTACCAGATCACGATCGCGAAGATCGCGAAGACCGCCCACTCGGCCGCGTAGAAGATGTTGAGCCAGTTGAGCTGCACGGCCTCGCTCGGTGGGGGCGAGTCGATGGCCGCGAGGCCGGGGACGGGCGTGGACGCGACGACGAAGCCGTTGTAGACGTCGCCGACGTCGCCCGTCCAGAGGTTGACGAGCGCCGCCGTGCTGAGCCGGGTCATGCGCTGGGGGTCCTGGCCTTCGCCGGAGGGCTCGGGCTGCTCGCTCGGGAGGAAGCGGCCGACGATGTCCTGGACTCCCGCGGCGGATCCGCCGTCCGCGTCCAGCGACGCCGCGACCGCGGCCGCCTCGTCGTCGGTCGCGGCCCAGCCGAGCGCGACCGGGACGCTGGCGGGGACCTCGTCGGGCGAGGGATCCGCGGCGGACCCGTCGTCCGTGATCGACAGGTGCCCCACCACCCACGCGCCGGTGCGGCCGTCGTTCACGCGGTCGGAGACGACGAGGAAGTCGCCGGGGACCATGGACCCGGTGACGGTGACCATGTGGCCCGCCGACCGATCCGTCACGTAGCCCTGCGGCTCGGCGAGCGTGCCGAGCGGCAGCGCCGTCTCGGTGTCCCGCTCGATGACGACGCCCGACTCGACCGCGCGCGCCAGCTGCCACTGGCCGAGCGCCGCGAAGCCCGCGGCGATGACGAGGGCGAGCGCGAGCAGGGCGATCGAGCGCGGACGGCGGGCGACCTGGCCGATGGTGGGGCCGGGGGCGTCGGGCGCGGCCGGATCCGCGCCGGCGGGCCTGGATCCGGGGCGCGCGTCGGCGTCGGCGTCGGTGCGGTGGTCGGGTGCGTGCGTCATCAGTAGTCGGGTTCCCGTTCGCGGGTGGGCGGTGTCCAGGTGTCGTGGTCGGACTGCTGGCCGGCCTGCTCGGCGCGGCGCCGGTCGGGGGCGGGATGCGCGTCGCCGCCGTCGGCGGGGCCACCCGCGGCCGCGTCGGCCCGGACGGCGGCGCCCGTGGTCTCGGCCTCGGGACCCGTGCCCGGAGTCGTGCCGCGGGCGGCGGTTCCCTGCCGGGATCCGGCGACCGCGAGGCCGTCGTCGTAGGCGGCGACGACCGCCTGGTCGCCGCGCTCCGCCGCCTCGAACAGCGCCAGCGCCCCGGCCCGCTCAGCGTCGCGCGCCGCCTTCTCCGCCGCGCGCCTCGTCGCGGAGCGGTACCGCGTGGGCAGCACCGCCGTGCCGATGCGCACCGAGTTGGCCGCGAGCAGCGGCCCCATGATCGCCATCACGAGCACGTAGAGGCCGGCGAACGGCTGGATCCGCTCGTCGAGCCCCGCCGACAGGGACAGCGTCGCGAGGATGAGCGCGAACTCGCCCCGGTTCTGCAGGATGAAGGCCGTGTTGATCCCCGCCTGCGCGCCGTGCCCGTTGAGCCACGCGACGAACTGACCGGCGATGAGGTTGAGCGTGAAGGTCATGACGACGGCCACGAGCACCGGGATCACGACGGTCGGGAACTCGCGCGGGTCGAGCGCGAGCCCGAAGTTGAGGAAGAAGAACGCGCCGAAGACGTCGCGGAGCGGGATCGCGATCTGCTCGATGCGGTTGCGCACGCGCGTGGCGCCGAGCAGCAGGCCGATGAGGAACGCGCCGATCGCGTCGGTGACGCCGAGGACCTCGCCGATGCCGCCGAAGAGGATCGCGAGGCCGAAGAACAGGACCGTGAACAGCTCGACGTCGCGCGTGCGCAGGAAGCGCGACAGGAAGGCGCCGCCCTTCCGGGCCACCGTGAACATCACGATGAGGAAGGCGAACGAGATCGCGAGCTGCCCGACGACCGCCCACGGCTCGGTCTCGCCGCTCAGCACGACCGACACGATGGCGAGGTAGACGGCGATGAAGATGTCCTCGACCACGGTGACGCCGAGGATCATGGGCGTCTCGTCGTTCGCCAGCCGGTTCAGCTCGATGAGGAGCTTCGTGACGATGGCGCTCGAGGAGGTCGCCGTCATCCCGGCGATGACGAGCGCCTCGCGCGTGCCCCAGCCGAGGGCGAAGCCGAACGCGAACCCGACGCCCATGTTGATGAGGACGTAGGAGCCGCCCGAGACGATGAGCTTGCCGGCGTTGCCGAAGAACTCGTCCTGGTCGAACTCGAGGCCGAGGTTGAAGAGCAGGAGGATCAGGCCGAAGACGGCGATGAGCTCGATGTCACCCGAGGCGAAGTCGAGCGGGAACCAGTCGACGTTCGGGCTCGCGAGGAGCCCGACGAGCATGTAGATGGGGATCGCGGGCAGGCCGATGCGCTTGCCGAGCTGGCCGAACGCGTAGGCGAGGACGAACAGCAGGCCGAGGACGATGAGGTCGTGGCCGTGGTGCACCCGCTACCCTCCGTCCGGCGCGGAGCCGGATGCGGGGCGGTGCGGGAACTCGCCCGTCCGGTAGAACGCGAAGGCCTTGGCGACCTTCTCGGGCGAGCCCGCGACCACGAGCGTGTCGCCCGGGTAGACGGTGAAGTCGTCGGAGGGCGCCGGGTTCGCGGACTCGCCGCGGACGACCGCGACGACCGTGAGGCCGACGACGCCGCGGGACGCGAGGTTGCCGAGCGCCTGGCCGGCGATGTGGTCGTCGTAGTCGACCGTGAACCAGTCGATGCTGAGCCCGGGGATCTGGTCGAGCTTGTCGAGCGACTCCGTGATGCGCGTGCCGCCGAGCAGCTCCGCGAGCGTGTGCGCCTCGTCCTCGCTGAGGCGGAGGGAGACCTTCTGCGTGTCGGGCCCGTCCTGCTCCTCGGAGAAGGTGATCAGGTCGCTGTGGCCGGAGCGGTGGGCGATGACGCCGACCTTGCCCCCGTCGTCGGTGATGAAGGTGTGCAGCACGCCGACACCCGGCAGCTTGACGCGTCGGACCTCCGCCATGCGCGCACCTCCCTCTTCCTCTGGTTCACAACGCGGGCCGCTCCCCGCATGTTCCCGGACCGCGCCGGGGCCGGGCGGCCGGGCGGACTACTTGCCGTACGGCGCGACGACGACCTCGACGCGCTGGAACTCCTTCAGGTCGGAGTAGCCGGTGGTGGCCATGGCCCGACGCAGGGCGCCGACCAGGTTGGCGCTGCCGTCGGCCGTGGTGGACGGGCCGTAGAGGATCTGCTCGAGCGGCGCCACCTGGTCGACCCGCACGCGGTGGCCGCGCGGCAGCTCGGGGTGGTGCGCCTCGGCGCCCCAGTGGTAGCCCTGGCCGGGCGCGTCCGTGGCGCGCGCGAGCGTGGAGCCGAGCATGACCGCGTCGGCGCCGACCGCGATGGCCTTGACGATGTCGCCCGAGCTGCCGAGGCCGCCGTCGGCGATGACGTGCACGTAGCGGCCGCCGGACTCGTCCATGTAGTCGCGGCGGGCGCCGGCGACGTCGGAGAGGGCCGTTGCCATGGGCGCGTGGATCCCGAGGGCCGAGCGGGTCGTGGACGCCGCTCCCCCGCCGAACCCGACGAGCACGCCGGCCGCGCCCGTGCGCATGAGGTGCAGGGCCGCCGTGTAGGTGGCCGCGCCGCCGACGATGACGGGCACGTCGAGCTCGTAGATGAACTTCTTGAGGTTGAGGGGCGCCGCGCCCTTGGAGACGTGCTCGGCGGAGACGGTGGTGCCGCGGATGACGAAGAGGTCGACACCGGCCGCGACCACGGTCTCGTAGTGGTCGGCGGTGCGCTGCGGCGAGAGGGCGGCCGCGACGACGACGCCCGCCGCGCGGATCTCGGCGATGCGCGCGGTGATGAGCTCCGGCTTGATCGGCTCGGCGTAGATCTGCTGCATGCGCGCGGTCGCCGACTCGGGCGGCAGCGAGCGGATCTCCTCGAGCAGGCGCTCGGGGTTCTCGTACCGGGTCCAGAGGCCCTCGAGGTCGAGCACGCCGACGCCGCCGAAGCGGCCCATCGCGATGGCCGTGGCCGGGGAGACCACGGAGTCCATGGGCGCCGCGAGGAACGGGATCTCGAACTGGTACGCGTCGATCGACCACGAGACCGAGACGTCCTGCGGGTCGCGCGTGCGCCTCGACGGGACGATGGCGATGTCGTCGAACGCGTACACACGGCGGGCCCGCTTGGCGCGGCCGATCTCTACATCACTCACCCGCACAGCCTAGCGGCGGGCTCCTGCGCGACCGGCCGCCGGCGGGATCCGCGCCCGCCCCCACCGCCCCGGGGGCCGCGCGCCGCTCGGGCTCGAGCCCCGCGTGCAGGAGGAGCGCCCGCAGCCGCCCGGCGCCGAGGACGTCCCGCTCCCCCGCCACCACGACGCGCCAGCGGTCGACCTCCCGCGGATCCGCCGCGCGGGCATCGACATCCAGCGTGCCCCGGTCCCCCGGCGCCGACCCGACGATCCGCAGCCCCACCCGCTCGCGCGCCCACGCCAGCGCGAGCCGCCCGTGACCGCCGACGGCGACGCCCACGCCGGGCGGCGCGAGCCCCGCCTCGTGCGCGACGCCCCGGGCGATCGACTCCACCGGGGACGCCGCGGCGCCGTCGGCCGCCGCCACGAGGAGCGCCGCGCGGCGGCTCCACGGGCCGGGGCCGCGCAGCTCCCTCTCCCCCTCGAGGTCCGCGCGGGTGACGGGGGACGACCGCCCCGGCGCGAGCGCGTCGTCGAGCGCGACCAGGCCGTGCGCGAACCACCCCGGGCCCCGCGGCGCGGCATCCCGCACCGCCGTCATCGCCGCCTCGTGCGAGGCGGCGAGCGCCGCCGCCGCGATCCCCGGCACCCGCACGCCGTCCGCCGCCGCCACGAGGCGGGACCGCCCGTGCGCGGGATCGCGGACGATGCGCGTGCCGGCCGGACGACCGGGCGGGATCCCCGGCACGTCGAGGAGCGTCACGAGCGCGGGCCACGGCGCGAGGCGCGGCAGCGCGTGCACGGCCGCCGCCGACGCCCCGCCCAGCACGAGCGGACCTGGCGACACCCGGGCGAGCGCGCGGATCCGCAGGAGGTGCCGTCCACGCGCCGACACCGCCTCCCACTCGGCCCGCCGCACGTGCACGCCGGCGCGCAGCCGCACGAGCTCCCCGCGCGCCTCGGCCCGTGCGACGGATGCCGCGTCCGCGCGCTCCTCCTCGCCGGATCCCCGCCCCCGCCCGGCCGCCGCCCCCGAGAGGATCAGGACCGCGTCGGGAGAGGGGCCGCAGGCGAGGAGCGGACGGGGGACGGGCGGCAGGGGCGACGGCATGCGGGCAGTGTCGCGGCGGCGCCCCTCCGGGCCGGCCCCGCGCCGCCGATCGCCGGACACGGGCGGATCCGCATGCCCTGTGAGGGAGCGCCCCGACGCGCGAGGGGCCGGTGCGATCCGCACCGGCCCCTCGTCCTCACCGCGCATCGCGCGCGGCTCACCGCATCAGCGCCGGTAGTTGGGCGCCTCGACCACCATCTGCACGTCGTGCGGGTGCGACTCCTTGAGCCCGGCCGCCGTGATGCGCACGAAGCGCCCGCGGTCCTTCAGCTCGCCGACCGTGCGCGCGCCGACGTAGAACATCGACTGCCGGAGGCCGCCCGTGAGCTGGTACACGACGTTGGCGAGGGATCCGCGGTAGGGCACCTGGCCCTCGATGCCCTCGGGGATGAGCTTGTCGTCGCTCGGCACGTCGGCCTGGTAGTAGCGGTCCTTCGAGTACGAGGTCTTCGTGCCGCGCGTCTGCAGGGCGCCGAGCGATCCCATCCCGCGGTAGCTCTTGAACTGCTTGCCGCCCACGAACATGAGGTCGCCGGGGCTCTCGTCGCAGCCGGCGAGGAGGCTGCCGAGCATGACGGTGTCGGCGCCGGCGACGAGCGCCTTCGCGATGTCGCCCGAGTACTGGAGGCCGCCGTCCGCGATGACGGGGATGCCGGCCGCCCGCGCCGCGAGCGACGCCTCGTAGACGGCGGTGACCTGCGGCACGCCGACGCCCGCGACGACGCGCGTGGTGCAGATCGACCCGGGGCCGACGCCGACCTTGATCGCGTCCGCGCCGGCGTCGATGAGCGCCTGCGCGCCCGAGCGGGTCGCGACGTTGCCGCCGATGACGTCGACGTGCGAGGTGGCCGGGTCGGTCTTCAGCCGACGGATGATGTCGAGCACGCCCTTGCTGTCGCCGTTGGCGGTGTCGACCACGAGCACGTCCACGCCCGCCTCGACGAGCGCGAGCGCCCGCTCCCAGGCGTCGCCGAAGAAGCCGATGGCCGCGCCGACGCGCAGGCGCCCCTCGGCGTCCTTCGTCGCGTCCGGGTACTGCTCGGACTTGTCGAAGTCCTTGACGGTGATGAGGCCGCGCAGCTTGCCGTCGTCGTCCACGAGCGGCAGCTTCTCGATCTTGTGCTCCGCGAAGATCGCGATGGCGTGGTCCGGGTCGATGCCGACGCGTCCGGTGATGAGCGGGGTGCGGGTCATGACGTCGCGGACGAGCGCGGTCGCCGCCTGCACGGGCGAGACGAAGCGCATGTCGCGGTTCGTGATGATGCCGACGAGCGTGCCGTCCGCCTCGACGACCGGGAGGCCGGAGACGCGGAACTGGCCGCACAGCGCGTCCACCTCGGCGACCGTCGCGTCGGGGCGCGTGGTGACCGGGTTCGTGATCATGCCGGACTCGCTGCGCTTCACCTTGTCGACGAAGGCGGCCTGGTCCGCGATGGAGAGGTTGCGGTGGATGACGCCGAGCCCGCCCTGCCGCGCCATGGCGATGGCCATGCGCGCCTCGGTGACGGTGTCCATCGCGGAGGAGAGGAGGGGCGCGGCGACGCTGATGTTGCGCGTGAGGCGGGACGTGGTGTCGGCCTCGCTCGGGATGACGTCGGTGTGCCCCGGGAGGAGCATGACGTCGTCGTAGGTGAGGCCGATGACGCCGAACGGGTCGGACTGGTCCAATGTTCCTCCAGGGGGACGGGAGAGGCGGATGGGATGGCCGGGGGACCGCGTCGGCAACCGGTGTCCCAATGTTAACGGGACGCGCCAGCCGGCATTCCCGGGATATCACGCCTCCACGCCGTACGCGCCCGAAACATCCAGGACATAATCAGCACGTACTGTCAACCAACGTCGTCCTGACGGTAGTCGCGGCGCCTGCGCGGAACCCACCATCCGCCGGCTCCCCCTATGGAGGTCTAGTGATAGCCACTGGTTCGGCCGGAGCACGCGCACAGCGCATGTGGGCCCTGATTCTCGCGGTGGCCTTCGCCTGCACCGCACTTCTCCTCTCGGCCCCGTCGGGCGCCCACGCGGATCCACGCGCGGCGCCGCAGGCGGTCGACCCGGCGTCCGCCGAGCAGTCGCTGCTCGTGTGGGTCCGGGCGGACGCCGACAAGACCGGCGTCGCCGGCGTGACCGTGAAGGTCTCGGGCGGCGGCGTGGAGACCACCGGCACGACGGGTCCCGACGGCAAGGCCGAGGTCGGCCTGAGCGCGCCGGGCTCGTTCACGGTCGAGGTGGACACGTCGACCGTCCCCGAGGGCGCCGGCGTCCCCCGCGCGGGATCCAGCCCCCGCGAGATCGACGTGGCCGCGGGCAACAAGAACGTCCCCGCGTTCTTCTTCCTCTCCCCCGACGGTGCGGCGGCCGGATCCGGCGGCGCGAGCCCCGCGCCCAGCGCGAGCACCGGGGCCGGCACCTCCACCTCCACGGGAGGCGAGACGGCGGCGCCCGACACCGAGACGGGCACCGTCACCGCCACCGCCGAGCCCGTGACCCAGAACAACTTCTGGAAGATCTTCTGGCCCAAGGTGGTGACGGGCCTCATCTTCGGCCTGCTCCTCGCCCTCGCGGCCATCGGCCTCTCCCTCATCTACGGCACCACGGGCCTCAACAACTTCGCCCACGGCGAGCTCGTCACCTTCGGCGCGCTCATGGCCTACCTCTTCAGCAACGTGCTGGGCCTCAACCCGGTGCTGGCCATCGCCATCACGGTGGTCCTCGGCGGGGCCTTCGGGTTCGTGCAGGACGCGGCGATCTGGAAGCCGCTCCGCAAGCGCAGCCTCGGCCTGGTGCCGCTCATGATCGTCACGATCGGCCTGTCGCTCGCGCTGCGCTACCTCTTCCAGTTCATCTTCGGCGCCGACCGCCTGACGCTCCCCAACAGCCCGGCGCCGTTCCTCGTCGTCGGCCCGGTGAGCCTCAAGTTCACCGACGTCGCGGGCGCGGTCGTCTCGATCGTGCTGCTGCTGGCCGTCGCGTACGTGCTGCTCTACACGAAGATCGGCAAGGCCACCCGCGCGGTCTCGGACAACCGCTCGCTCGCGGCCGCGTCCGGCATCGACGTGGAGGGCGTGATCCGCGTGGTCTGGGTCGGCGGCGCCGCCCTGGCCGCGCTCTCCGGCGTCTTCATCGCCTACTACCAGTCGCTGCGCTGGGACACGGGCGCGTCCATCCTGCTGCTCGTCTTCTCGGCCGTCGTGCTCGGCGGACTCGGCACGGCGTTCGGCGCGCTCATCGGCTCGATCGTGATCGGCGTCTTCATCAACGTCAGCACCATGGTCCTGCCCGAGAACATGAAGTACGTGGCCGCTCTCGTGGTCATGATCGTCATCCTGCTCGTCAGGCCCCAGGGCATCCTGGGTCGGAAAGATCGGATCGGTTAGCCGCGCATGAACACCAACTTCATCTTCCTGGCGATCGGCGAGATCTTCTCGCCCACCACCGCGGCGTACGCGCTCGCGACCGTCGGCCTCGTCATCCACTTCGGCTTCACGGGCCTGCTGAACTTCGGCCAGGCCGGCTTCATGGCCATCGGCGGATACGCGTTCGCCATCACGGCGGTCATGTACGAGTGGCCCGTCTGGGCGTCCCTCCTCGCGGCGATCGTCGCGTCCACCGTGTTCGCGCTCATCCTCGGCATCCCGACGCTGCGGCTCAGGGCGGACTACCTGAGCATCGTCACGATCGCGGCGGCCGAGATCATCCGGCTGAGCGTCAAGACACCCGAGTTCTCCGACGTCACGGGCGGCTCCGAGGGCATCAACGGCGCGGCCGTCGGCTTCAACGAGCTGAACCCGCTGCCCGAGGGGCGCTTCGGCGCCGGAGTGCTCACGTACTCCGCCGACCAGTGGTGGATCCGCATCGTCGGCTGGGGCCTCGTCGGCATCGCGTGCCTCCTCGTCTTCCTCCTCATGCGCAGCCCCTGGGGCCGCGTGCTGAAGGGCGTGCGCGAGGACGAGGACGCGGTCCGCGCGCTCGGCAAGAACGTGTACTCCTACAAGATGCAGGCGCTCGTGCTGGGCGGCGTGTTCGGCGGGCTCGCGGGCGTGGTCTTCATCCTCCCGAGGTCGCTGCAGCCCGACAACTACGGCACGCAGCTCACGTTCTTCCTCTACACGATCATGCTGCTGGGCGGTGCGGCCACCATCTTCGGGCCGGTCATCGGCTCGATCATCTTCTGGGTCACGCTGTCGCTCTCGGACGGCCTGCTCAGCCTCGCGGTGTCGAACGACTGGCTGCCCATCTCGAGCACCCAGCAGGGCCCCATCCGCTTCATCATCGTGGGCGTCGCGCTCATGCTGCTCGTGATCTTCCGACCACAGGGCATCTTCGGGAAGAAGAAGGAGACGCACTTTGCCTGACAAGACCCCGGTCTCGGCCATCCTCGACGGCGACGCCGGTCCGGGCTGCGCCAAGAAGGACCCGATCATCGTCGCGCACGGCGTCAGCCGGCAGTTCGGCGGCCTGAAGGCGGTCGACGTCGACCACCTCGAGATCCCGCGCGGCTCCATCACCGCGCTCATCGGCCCGAACGGCGCCGGCAAGACGACGTTCTTCAACCTGCTGACCGGCTTCGACAAGCCGAACACCGGCAAGTGGGAGTTCTCGGGCCGGAACCTGGCCGGGATGAGCGCCTTCCGCGTCGCCCGCCTCGGCATGGTCCGCACCTTCCAGCTCACCAAGGCCCTCGGCGGCATGACGGTGCTGGAGAACATGCGCCTCGGCGCCACGGGCCAGGGCGGCGAGAACTTCTTCTCGGCGCTCGTCCGCCCGCTGTGGCGCAGGAAGGAGGACGAGATCACGGAGCGCGCCCGCGGGCTCCTGACGAAGTTCAAGCTCGACGCCAAGGAGGACGACTACGCGGCCAGCCTCTCGGGCGGCCAGCGCAAGCTCCTCGAGATGGCGCGTGCCCTCATGACCCGCCCGGAGCTCGTCATGCTCGACGAGCCCATGGCCGGCGTCAACCCGGCGCTCACGCAGTCGCTGCTGCACCACATCCTCGACCTCAAGACCGAGGGCATGACGGTGCTGTTCGTCGAGCACGACATGCACATGGTCAACGAGATCGCCGACTGGGTGGTCGTGATGGCCGAGGGCCGCATCGTCGCCGAGGGCCCGCCCTCGACCGTGATGAGCGACCCGGCCGTCATCGACGCCTACCTCGGCGCCCACCACGACACCGACCTCGGCACCCTCACGGGCCAGCGCGAGGTGGCGAAGGACATGGAGTCCGACCTCGTCAAGGACGAGATCGAGAAGGAAGCGGCAGAGAAGTGACGACAGAGCGGGTCCTCCAGACCACCGACCTCCACGCGGGCTACCTGCCGGGCGTCAACATCCTCAACGGGTGCAACGTGCACGTCGACAGGGGCGAGCTCGTCGGCATCATCGGTCCGAACGGCGCGGGCAAGTCCACGCTGCTGAAGGCGATCTTCGGGCAGGTGAACGTGCGCGGCGGCAGCATCGAGCTGAACGGCCAGGACATCACCGGGCTCAAGGCCGACAAGCTCGTCTCGCGCGGCGTGGGCATGGTGCCGCAGAACAACAACGTGTTCCCCACGCTCACCATCGACGAGAACCTCCAGATGGGCGTGTACCAGAAGCCCAAGATGTACAAGGAGCGGCTGGCGTTCGTCACCGACCTGTTCCCGGAGCTCGGCAAGCGGCTCAAGCAGCGCGCTGGATCCCTCTCCGGCGGCGAGCGGCAGATGGTCGCCATGTCCCGGGCGCTCATGATGGATCCCACGGTGCTGCTCCTCGACGAGCCGTCGGCGGGCCTCTCCCCCGTCCGCCAGGACGAGACGTTCATCAACGTCGCGCAGATCAACCGCGCCGGCGTCTCCGTGATGATCGTGGAGCAGAACGCCCGCCGCGCGCTGCAGATCTGCGACCGCGGCTACGTGCTCGACCAGGGCAAGGACGCGTACGAGGGCCGCGGGCGCGAGCTCATGAACGACCCGAAGGTCATCGAGCTGTACCTCGGCACGCTCGCGGCCGACCAGGAGAAGGCCAAGGCGGCGCCCCAGCCCTGATCCCCGCTCCTCGCACGCCACGACGCGGCATCCCTCCGGGGGTGCCGCGTCGTCGTGTGCGGGGGCGGGCGTCGTGCCGTGCCGCCCCTGCGGCATGACGGGTGCCGCGCATCCGGATCCGCCCGGGGACGCCGGAGGGCCCGGTCCATGCGGACCGGGCCCTCGGGCGTGCGTGGTGCGGGTGCTAGTCGAGCTTGCCGTAGACCTGCTCGGAGAAGGTGCGCGTGTTGCCCTCGCCGTACTTGTAGACGGAGACGTACGCCTCGGTCGGGTCGCCGTTCTCGTCGAACGTGATCGGGCCGGAGAGGCCGTCGTAGTCGATGTCGGTGCCGTCCGCGATCAGCTTCGCGCAGTCGGCGAAGGACTCGCACTTGGTGCCGCCCTCGGAGACCGACTGCAGGTTCTCCTTGATGGTGGCGCCGTCCGTCGCCTTGCCCTGGAGCGCGGCGAGCGCGAGCAGCACCGTGCCGTCGTACGACTCGGCCGAGTAGCTGAAGACCGTGAGGGCGGGGTCGCCGTCGGCCTTGACCATGGCCTGCAGGCGGTCCTGGAAGTCGGACTTGGCCTCGACGCCGGGGTTCGTGAACTGCGCGCCTGCGATGTCGACGTTGGTGTCCGTCTCGGTGATGACGCCGTAGTTGCCGTCCGTGCCGTAGAGGTTGGCGAAGTCGAAGCCCTTGGACGCCAGCTGGTCGGCGATCGTCTTGATCTCGTCGAACGAGATGACGACCAGCGCGTCGGGGTTCGGGGCGAGCACCGAGGTGATGGCGCTGTTGAAGTCGGTCGCGGAGGGCTCGAAGACCTCCTCGGCCGCGATGCTCGCGCCGCCGGCCTCGAGCGTCTTCTTGATGTTCTCCTCGAGGCCGGTGCCGTAGGCGTCGTTCATGTAGAGGATCGAGACGTTGGTCTTGCCGTCCTGGAGGATCTTGTTGCCGAGGATCCGGCCCTGGAGCACGTCCGACGGGGCGGTGCGCCAGTAGTAGCCGTCGTCGTTGTACGTCGTGAAGTCGGGCGAGGTGTTCGCCGGCGAGAGCTGCACGACGCCGGCCTGGGTGACCTGGTCGATGAAGGTCTTCGAGACGCCGGAGGACGCGGCGCCGATGATGGCGCTGTTGCCGTCCGCGATGAGCGACGTGGCCGACTGGCTCGCGATGTCGGTCGTGGTGTCGCCCGAGTCCTTGTCCGTCGCGGTCACCGTGATGCCGGCCTTGGCGTCGTTGATGTCCTGCTCGGCGAGGTGGACGCCCGCGAACTCGGGCGGCCCGAGGACCGCGAGGGTGCCCGTCTGGGGGAGGATCGTGCCGATCTTGAGGTCGAGGCCGCCGTCGGCCGTCGTGCCTCCGCCTCCGCCTCCGCCGCCGCCGGAGCAGCCGGCCAGGACGAGGGCGCCGGCCACCGCGATGGTGACGGCGCTGAGGGCGGTGCGGGCGGATCGTGAGCGGGAGGCCGAAGCCCTGCCGAATGCGCTCATGGTGCTCCTTATGGATGTGTGTGGTGATGCTCGGGAATGTGATGCATGAGGCACGCGAATGCGCGCCTCGCCTGGTGCGACCCTAGGGCGCGGATGAGACGGGCACAATGCATCGGCATTTCCGACGTGTAACGCGACCTGATCGTTACCATTCGGGGAAAGCGCGACGGGATCCGCATCAGATGCGCTCGGCGACCGGCGTTTCCCTCTGCGCGCGCTCGGCGTCCGGGATGCCCCGGCGGGACGCGCGCAGCATGTCGATCGTGAGCAGCACGAGGGCGGCCCACACGATCGCGAATCCCGCCCAGCGCTCCGGCGGCATGGCCTCGTGCATCACGAACACCCCGAAGGCGAACTGCAGGAGGGGCGCCAGGTACTGCGTCAGGCCGATGACGGACAGCGGCAGGCGCCCGGCGGCGAACCCGAAGAGGAGGAGCGGCCCCGCGGTCACGACGCCCGTGCTGACGAGCAGGAGGGTGTGCCCGAGCGAGACCTGGCCGATCGTCAGTCCGGCGCCGGCGCCCGTGATCACCAGCATGGTCGTGGATGCGGGCACGAGCCACGCGGTCTCGAGCGCCAGCCCGGAGAGCGCGTCCGCTCCCCCGCTGACGCGCTTCTTCACGAGCCCGTAGAGCCCGAAGGAGCCGGCGAGCGCGAGCGAGACCCAGGGCAGCTGCCCGTAGCCGATCGCGATGACCGCCACGGCGACCGCGGACAGCGCCACCGCCGTCCACTGGAGCGGGCGCAGGCGCTCGCGCAGGAGGATCACGCCGAGGAGCACCGTGACGATCGGGTTGATGAAGTAGCCGAGCGCGGTCTCCACGACGTGGCCGGAGAGCGTGCCGTAGACGTAGACGGTCCAGTTCACGAGGATCAGGTGCCCGGCGAGTGCCAGGCCGAACAGGAGCCGAGGTCGGCGCACGATGGCGATCACGCGCGACCAGCGCCGGGCCGCGGTGATGACGAGGGCGCAGACCACGAGCGAGAAGAGGATCCGCCAGGCGACGATCTCGAACGCCCCGGCCGGCGCGAGCAGCAGGAAGTAGACGGGGAGGACGCCCCAGAGGCCGTAGGCGCCCACGGCGGCGAGGAGGCCGGAGCGGGTGGAGGGCTCGGGGGCGGGGCGCGTCACCTCATGAGGCTAGCGCCGCCGGGACCCGCGACCGCGGGTCGATCGCCGGGACGCCCCCGGACGCACGAGAGCCCGGCCGAACGGATCGGCCGGGCTCCCGGATGGTGCTGTCGTGCTGGTGCGGAGCGTCAGCGCTCGATGACGGCGAGCACGTCGCGCGCGGAGAGGACGAGGAGGTCCTGGCCGTCGTACTTGACCTCGGTTCCGCCGTACTTGGAGTAGATGACCTTGTCGCCCACGGCGACGTCGAGGGGGACGCGGTTGCCGTTGTCGTCGATGCGGCCGGGGCCCACGGCCACGACCTCGCCCTCCTGGGGCTTCTCCTTGGCGGTGTCGGGGATGACCAGACCAGACGCGGTGGTCTGCTCGGCTTCGACCTGCTGGATGACGATGCGATCCTCGAGCGGCTTGATGGAGACCGGCACGGTTGACCTCTTCCTTCGTGACTAAGGGACAAGACTTCATTGGCAATCCCCGGGGGAGAGTGCCAGATGAGATTCTACGGGCCGTGCTTGCACTCGCGCAACGCGAGTGCCAATCGGTGGGGAGCCGCCCCGGTACGGTGGGCGGATGGATCAGTCCGACCTCCGCGAGGTCCTCTCCCTCGAGGGGCTGCGGCTGCTCGACTCCCTTCCCGAGCCGCGACCGGGCGACGACATGGTGCGGATCGTGACCGCGCTGCGCGGCGAGGGCCACTCGGCCGAGCGCGTGAGCGCGGTGCTCACTCAGGTCCGCCTGCGCGCCCGGGCGCGGGCCAAGTTCGGCGACTTCGCCGAGCGCATGCTCTTCACGGAGGCCGGGCTCGAGCAGGCGACGCGGCTCCCGGTCGCCGCGCAGCACGCCGGCCGCTTCCAGCAGGCGGGCGTCGCGCACGTGGCCGACCTCGGCTGCGGGATCGGCGGCGACGCGATGGCGATGGCGGCCATCGGGATCCGCGTCACGGCCGTCGAGCGCGACGAGGTGACCGCGGCGGTCGCCGGCTGGAACCTCGCGCCGTTCCCCGAGGCGGTCGTCGAGCAGGGCACGGCCGAGGCGTTCGACGCCGGACGCGTCGACGGCGTGTACCTCGACCCCGCGCGGCGCACCGACGGGCACTCCTCCACCCGGCGCATCTCGGATCCGGACGCCTACTCCCCCACGCTCTCCGCGGCGTTCGCGCTGGCCTCGGGTCGGGCCGCCGGGATCAAGCTCGGACCGGGCCTCGACCGCGACCTCATCCCCGAGGAGGCGGAGGCGCAGTGGGTCTCCGTGGACGGCCAGGCCGTGGAGATGGGCCTGTGGTTCGGTCCGACGCGGCGCGACGGCGTGCGGCGGGCCGCGCTCGTGATCAGCGGCGGGTCGCAGGCGGAGCTGACGTCGGCGGCCGACAGCGAGGACGCGGAGCTCGGCGAGCTCGGCGAGCACCTCTACGAGCCGGACGGCGCGGTCATCCGCGCGCGTCTCATCGGCGACGTGGCCCGGTCGCTCGACGGGCGCATGGTGGGCGAGGGCATCGCGTGGATCACGTCGGAGACGGAGCGGGCGACGCCGTTCGCGCGCGGGTTCCGCGTGCGCGAGGTGCTGCCGCTCGACGAGAGCCGGCTGCGGCGCGAGCTGCGGGCCCGCGGGATCGGGACGCTCGAGATCAAGAAGCGCGGGGTCGACGTGGACCCGGCGCGGCTGCGGACGCGGCTGCAGCTGAAGGGCGATGGCTCCGCGACGCTCATCGCGACGCGCGTGGGCGGCCGGCGGGTGGCGATCCTCGCGGACCGGCACGGGGTCGACGCGGGCTGAGGCCGGCGCGGGGTCCGGCCCCGGACGCGACGACGCGGCCGTCCCCGAGGGGACGGCCGCGTCGTGGCGGTGCGGTGCGGGTGCGGCGTTACGGAGCCGTGTAGCCCTGCTCCTGCAGCGCGGCCAGGGCGATGAAGCCGAGGATCGCGAGGCCGACGGCGAGCACGAGACCGACGATGCCGGTGATGATGCCGGTGAGCCAGAAGCCCTTGGCGTCCGGGTTGCGCTTCCTGCCGAGCACGCCCGTGACGATCGCCGCGATGCCGAGGGGCGCGGAGAGGAACCAGAAGAGGACCGTGACCACGGACACGATGCCGAGGACCATGGACGTGATGCTGAGGCCCTTGGATGCCGGAGCACCGCCCTGGCCGGGCTGGTAGGGCGCCGCGTAGGGCGAGCCGGATCCCGCAGCGGGGGCCGCCGGGTAGGACGGCTGGGCCGGAGCGGGCGGGAAGTCGTCGGAGGAGCGGTCCGGGTTCTGCGGATCGGTCATTGTCGTTCCTTTCGTCCCTGGGAACATACCGTGATGCGTGCCCCGGGATTCTCTCGTCCGGGAAATAAGCGCGAAAGGACCCCGATCGGGGGGCGCCGGACGGTCAGCCGACCTGGACGACGGTGACGGGCAGCGTCGAGTCCGCGCCGAACGCGAGGCCCGACGGCGCGCGGCCCGACTCGATCAGGCGGGCGCCGAGGGCGGCGATCATCGCGCCGTTGTCGGTGCAGAGCGACAGGGGCGGGATCCGCAGCTCGATGCCCGCCGCCCGGCACCGCTCGGCCGCGAGCTCCCGCACGCGCGCGTTCGCGACGACGCCGCCGCCCAGCAGCAGGCGCGGGATCCCGTGGTCGATGCACGCGGCCACGGCCTTGGTGAGCAGCACGTCGACGACGGCCTCGCGGAAGCTCGCCGCGACGTCCGCCACGGGCACGGGCTCGCCGGCGTCCTGGCGCTTCTCGACCCAGCGGGCGACCGCGGTCTTGAGGCCGGAGAAGGAGAAGTCGTAGCGGTGGCGCTCCATGTCCTTCGGGAGGGACAGGCCGCGCGGGAAGCGGATCGCCCTCGGGTCGCCGTCGGCCGCGACCCGGTCGATGTGCGGACCGCCCGGGTAGGGCAGGCCGAGGACGCGGGCGACCTTGTCGAAGGCCTCGCCCGCGGCGTCGTCGATGGTCTCGCCGAGGAGCTCGACGTCGTCCACGAGGTCGCGCACGAGCAGGAGCGAGGTGTGCCCGCCGGAGACGAGCAGGGCGATGCTCGGCGTCTCGAGCGGGCGGCCGGGACCGCCGTCGGTGCTGAGGAGGTCCGCCCCCACGTGGCCCACGAGGTGGTTCACGCCGTGCAGCGGGATGTCGAGGGCCACGGCGAGCGCCTTCGCCGCGCCGACGCCGACCATGAGCGCGCCGGAGAGCCCGGGGCCCGCGGTGACGGCGATCGCGTCGAGCTCCCGGAGGGCGACGCCCGCCTCGGCGAGCGCCGCGTCGATCGCGGGGGTGAGCGCCTCGAGGTGGGCGCGGGCCGCGACCTCGGGCACGACCCCGCCGTAGCGCGCGTGCTCCTCCATGGAGCTGGAGATGACGTTGGCGAGGAGGGTCTGGCCGCGGACGATGCCGATGCCGGTCTCGTCGCACGAGGTCTCGATCCCGAGGACGAGGGGGCCGGCGTCGTCGGCGCCGGCGTCCTCGGCCGGCTCCTGCGGGGCCTCGGCGGCGCGCGTCCGCAGCGCGTCCCGGGGCTCCGCCACCTCGGGCGGCGTCTCGCTCAGCACCGCGCGCATCACCACGGCATCGACGTCGTCCGGCTGGTAGTAGTGCGGCCGCACCGCGATGGGCTCGAAGCCGAGCGAGGCGTAGAGCGCCTGCGCGACGGGGTTGTCGGCGCGCACCTCGAGGAGCACCTCGCGGGCGCCGCGTGCGTGCGCCTCCGCGACGAGGCGCGTGAGGAGGGCCCGGCCGATGCCCCGGCCGCGGCTGCCCTCGGCGACCGCGATGGTCTGGACGTCCGCGGCGTGCACGCCGCGCGGGCAGGAGAGGCCGGCGTAGCCGAGGATCCGGTCGTCGGCCCCGTCGACCGCGACGACGTACCAGCCGTGCCGGGTCGTGAGCTCGCCGCGCATCGCGTCGGCCGACCAGGCGTCGGAGACGAACGTGCTCGTCTCGAGGCGCATGAGGGCGGGCAGGTCGGCCAGCTCGGCCGGGCGGAACCGGACGCTCACGAGGTGACCCGCTTGGGCCCCGCGGAGACGGTGACGTCGGGCGAGCGGAGGTACAGCGCCTCGTCGGCCGCGAACGGGAGGTCGAGCGCGTCCATGCGGCGGGCGACCTGCGCGAGGGACGCGGCGCGCACCGCGGTGGCGTCGAGGCGGTGGTCGGCGGTCGGCACGTCGTCCGGCTTGCTGAGTCCGGGGCCCGCCGTGCGCTCGGCCACGCCGTCGGCGACGGGCTCGCGGTAGACGGACCAGTAGAGCTCGCGGCGGCGGGCGTCGGTGACGACCACGAGGGATCCCGTGCCGCCGGCCGCGTAGTGGTCGTGGGCGAGGGCGTCGTGGCTCACCACGGGGATCACGCGCACGTCGAGGCCGGTGGCGAGGACGCGGGCCGCGGCGATGCCGACGCGGAGGCCGGTGAACGGCCCCGGGCCCATGCCCGCGACGACCGCGCGGATGTCGCAGCGGTCGACGCCGGACGCGGTGAGGCACTCGTCGAGCAGCGTGCCGATGACCTCGGCGTGCCGCATGGTGTCGGCCTCCTGCCGTTCGGCGAGCACGCGGCCGTCCGGGTCGATGACGGCGACGCCCGTGCCGGCGGAGGTGTCGATCGCGAGGAGCACTGGACGAGTCTAGGCGCGGGGGCGGGCGCGGAGCCGTCGGACGCGGACGGTGCGCGGCTCCTCGGGGGCGGCGTCGGGATCCGCGGCGTCGTCCTCCTGGGCCGGATCCGCGTCGCCCGCGCCCGTGGGCCGCGCGATCGCGAGGTCCCACCACTCCTCCGCGACGCCGTCGAGCTTGCCCTGGCCCCACTCGACCACCACGACGGAGCGCGCGAAGTCGACGTCGAGATCGTCGAGCTCGCGGGCGTCGGCCAGGCGGTAGGCGTCGACGTGCACGAGCGGCGGGCCGTCGACGAGGCTCGGGTGGGTGCGCGCGAGCACGAAGGTGGGGCTCGTGACGGGGCCGCGGACGCCGAGGCCCTCGCCGAGCCCGCGCGTGAAGGTGGTCTTGCCCGCGCCGAGCGGGCCGGAGAGGACGACGAGGTCGCCCGCGCCGAGCTCTCGCGCGAAGGCGCGGCCGAGCTCCTCCATGTCGTCCGTGGTCGCGACGGGGACGAGCTCGTCGGAGAGGACCTCGTCGGCGGGCGTGGCGGCCGCGTCGTCGTGCTCGTGCAGGTGGATCCGGTCCACCCGGGGCCCCACGCGCGTGACGATCTCGTCGCCGATGGTCTCGGCCCAGCCCGCCCACTCCTCGGCGGTGGGCTCGCCCCGGTCGCCCGGGCCGAGGACCACGGCGGTGTCGCCGACCTCGACGGGCAGGTCGCCGACGTCGAGCACGAGCTGGTCCATCGCGATGCGGCCGGCGACCGGGAAGCGGCGGCCGTTCAGCAGCACGGAGGCGCGGGGGCCGGCGATGCGCGGGATCCCGTCGGCGTACCCCAGCGGCACGAGCGCGAGCGTGGAGGGGCCGGCGGTGCGGTGGTCGAGGCCGTACGAGACGCCGTGCCCCGCCTCGACGCGCTTGACGGAGACGACGTCGGCCTCGAGCGTCATCGCGGGGACGAGGCCGAGGTCGCGGCCCGAGCGGTCGTCGAACGGCGAGATGCCGTAGACGGCGATGCCGAACCGCACCATGTCGAAGCGGGCGGCGGGCAGGCGGATCCCGGCGGAGCTCGCCGCCAGGTGCTTCTCGACGGGGCGCGCGCCGAGCTCCTCGGCCACGCGGACGGCCTCGTGGAAGCGGGCGAGCGCGGCGTCGTCGTCCTCGGGCGACGCGTCGGCGAGGTGCGACCAGAGCGCATGCAGGGCCAGCTCGCCCGCCGCGTCGGCGGCGACGGCCGCGCGCACGAGGTCCGGCCAGAGCTCGGGGGTCGCGCCGTTGCGGCTGAGCCCGGTGTCGGCCTTGAGGTGCACGCGCGCGCGGATCCCCGTGGCGCGTCCCGCGGCGGCGATCCGCTCCAGCTCCCACAGCGCCGAGACGCCGAGGTCGATGCCCTCCTCGACCGCGACCCGGAAGTCGGTATCGACCCCGTGCAGCCACGCGAGGAGGCGCGCGTCGATCCCCGCGCGACGGAGCTCGACCGCGGACGCGACGTCGAGCACGGCGAGGCTCTCGGCGCCGGCCTCGAGGGCGGCGCGCGCGACCTGGAGCGCGCCGTGGCCGTACGCGTCGGCCTTCACGGCGACCATCGTGCGGGCGGGGGCGGCGAGCGCCGCGAGCGTGCGGACGTTGTGGCGGATCGCGTCGAGGTCGATCACGGCGCGGCGGCCGGGGGCGACGGGAGCGGGCGTGGGCGTCTCGGGCTCGGGTCCGGTCATGGGAGGTGCCTCCGGGTGACGCGGCCGGCGATGCGCGCGACGATCTCGTAGCCGATGGTGCCGGTCGCCTCGGCCCACTCCTCCACCGAGGGGGCGCCGGTCGCGGGATCCCCGAACAGCACGGCGTCGTCGCCCACGGCGACCGGGGTCCCGTCGACGACCCCGTCGCCCACGTCGACCACGAACTGGTCCATGGCGATCCGGCCGCTCACCCGGAAGCGCGCGCCGTGGATCGCGACGGGCGCGCGGTTGCTCGCGAGCCGGGGCACGCCGTCGGCGAAGCCGAGCGAGACGAGCGCGAGGGTCGTGGCGGCGGCGGTGCGGTACGTGTAGCCGTAGGAGACGCCGGTGTCGGCGGGCACCCGCTTGACGGCGACGACGCTGCCGACGAGGGTCATGGCGGGCACGAGGCCGAGGTCGGCGGAGGTGACGCCGTCGAGCGGGGAGATGCCGTAGATCCCGATGCCGAGGCGCACCATGTCGAGGCGGGCGTCCGGCACGCGCAGCGCGCCGGCGGTGGCGGCGAGGTGGCGGATCCCGGGCTCGAGCCCCGCGGCCCGCACCACGTCGACCGCGGCGTGGAACGCGCGCACCTGCGCCCGGTCCTCCTCCTCGCCCGCGTTCGCGAGGTGGCTGAAGACGCCGCCCAGGCGGATCGCGCCCTCGGCGACGAGCTGCGCGGCCTCGGCGACGACGCCCGGCCACTCGGCCCGCGTCACGCCGTTGCGCCCGAGGCCGGTGTCGACCTTGAGGTGGACCTCGGCGGGCCGGCCGACGCGACGGGCGGCGTCCGCGGCCTCCCGCACCTGGCGGAGGCTGTTGAGCCCCAGGTCGACGCGGTGCGCGATCGCGGAGGCGAAGTCGGCGCCCGGCGCGTGCATCCAGGTGAGGATCGGCGCGTCGATGCCCGCCGCCCGCAGCGCGAGCGCCTCGCGGATGTCGACGACGCCGAGCCGGTCGGCGCCGCCGTCGAGCGCCGCGCGCGCGGACGCGACGGCGCCGTGCCCGTACCCGTCGGCCTTCACCACGGCCATCACGAGCGGAGCGCCCGTCGTGGCGCGCAGGGTGCGGACGTTCGCCGCGATCGCGTCGGTGTCGACGCGGGCCTCGCGGCGGAGCGCGGCCGGGAGCTGGACGGTCGCCTCGTCGGTCATGCGCCCTCCCCCTCGGTCACCACGAACGCGGTCGCGAGGCCGGCGTCGTGGCTCATGCTCAGGTGGATCCGCGTCACGCCCCGCGCCGACGCGACCTGCGCCACGGCGCCGCGCACCACGAGCGACGGGTCGCCGTGCTCGTCGCGCACGACCTCCATGTCCTGCCAGCTGATGCCGCCGGGACCGCCGAGCGCCTTGATCAGCGCCTCCTTCGCCGCGAAGCGGGCTGCCAGCGAGCGCGTCGGCAGGGGCCGCTCCGCGGGCGCGAACAGGCGCGGCACGAGGCCCGGAGTGCGCTCGGCGCTCCGGGCGAAGCGCGCCACGTCGACCACGTCGACGCCGATGCCCCTGATCACGCGCGGCCGGTCACTCGACCGTGACGGACTTCGCGAGGTTGCGCGGCTGGTCGACGTCGAGGCCCTTGGCCGCCGCGAGCTCCATGGCGAAGATCTGCAGCGGCGTGACGGCGAGCAGCGGCTCGAACAGCGGCGCGGCGAGCGGGATCGGGATGACCTCGTCCGCGTGCGGCAGCACGAACGCGTCGCCCTGCTCGGCGATCGCGATGACGCGGGCACCGCGCGCGCGGATCTCCTCGATGTTGGAGATGACCTTCTTGTGCAGCGCGAGCTGGTGCGTGGGGCTCGGCACGATGACGAAGACGGGCTGGCCCGGCTCGATCAGCGCGATGGGGCCGTGCTTGAGCTCGCCGGCCGCGAAGCCCTCGGCGTGGATGTAGGCGAGCTCCTTGAGCTTCAGCGCGCCCTCGAGCGCGACCGGGAAGCCCACGTTGCGGCCGAGGAAGAGCACCGCGCGGGTGTCCGCCATCCACTTCGCGAGCTGGCTGATCTTCTCGCCCTGCTCCACGACGGCGGCGAGCTTCTCCGGGACGGCGAGCAGCTCCTCGGTGTTCGCGACGATCTCGTCGGCCGACAGCGTGCCGCGGATGCGCGCGAGGTGCAGCCCGAAGAGGTACAGCGCCGCGACCTGCGCGACGAACGCCTTGGTGGACGCGACCGCGACCTCGGGACCCGCGTGCGTGTAGACGACGGCCTCCGACTCGCGCGGGATGGTGGCGCCCTGGGTGTTGCAGATGGAGAGCACGCGCGCCCCGGCCTCGCGGGCGTAGCGGACGGCGAGCAGCGTGTCCATGGTCTCGCCGGACTGGCTGATGGAGATGACGAGGGTCGTCGCGTCGAGCACGGGGTCGCGGTAGCGGAACTCGTGCGCGAGCTCGACCTCGACGGGGACGCGCGCCCACTTCTCGAGGGCGTACTTGCCGAGGATGCCCGAGTAGGCGGCCGTGCCGCAGGCGACGATGACGATGCGCGAGATGTCCGCGAGGTCGACCTCGCCGATCGCGTCGAGGTCGGGGAGCACGACGACGCCGTCGACGATGCGGCCGCGGAGCGTGTTCGCCACGGCGTCCGGGCCCTCGCTGATCTCCTTCGCCATGAAGCTCGACCAGCCGCCCTTCTCGGACGCGGAGGCGTCCCAGGCGATCTCGAACTCGTGCGTCTCCACGGGCGCGCCGTGGAAGTCGGTGACGGTGACGGAGTCGGGGCGGATGGCGACCATCTGGTCCTGGCCGATGGCGACCGCGCGGCGCGTGAACTCCACGAACGCGGCGACGTCGGATCCGAGGAAGTTCTCGCCCTCGCCCAGCCCGATGACGAGCGGGGAGTTGCGGCGCGCGCCGACCACGAGGCCGGGCTGGTCGCGGTGCACGGCGAGGAGCGTGAACGCGCCCTCGAGCCGGCTCACCGTGTTGCGGAACGCCTGCTCGAGGTCGTGCGTGATGCCGTACTCGCGGCCGAGCAGCTGGGCCGCGACCTCGGTGTCGGTGTCGCTGTGGAACTCGTAGCCGTCCGCGAGGAGGTCGTCCTTGAGCTCCGCGAAGTTCTCGATGATGCCGTTGTGGATGAGGGCGAGCTTGCCGTCGTCGCCGAGGTGAGGGTGGGCGTTCCGGTCGGTGGGGCCGCCGTGCGTGGCCCAGCGGGTGTGGCCGATGCCGGTGGATCCGTTCGGCAGCGGCGAGGCCTCGAGGTCCTCCAGCAGACGGTCGAGCTTGCCGGCGCGCTTGCGGACGCCGAGGGTGCCGTCGGCGTCGAGCACCGCGACGCCCGCGGAGTCGTAGCCCCGGTACTCGAGCCTCCGCAGCCCCCCGAGGAGCACCTCGAGGCTCTTGGACTCACCGACGTATCCCACGATTCCGCACATGGGGCACGAGTTTACCTTCGGGCGTCGAGGAACCCCGCCGCGGACCGCGCGCCGGGCGCGCCCCCGCCGCCCGGTCGCCCCTGCGGCCCCGCCGTAGGATGAGGGGCCATGCCAGACACCGCGACGGGATCCCCGACGAGCCACGGCCACGTCTCCCCGTTCGTCGAGATCGCCCGGGCCGACTGGGCCGCCCTCGCCCCCGCCACGCACCTCCCGCTGCGGGAGACCGAGCTGGTGCAGCTGCGCGGCATCGGCGACCGGCTCGACATGCGCGAGGTCGAGGACGTCTACCTCCCGCTCAGCCGGCTGCTCAACCTCTACGTCACGGGCACGAAGAAGCTGCACCGCGACACGAGCGCGTTCCTCGGCGAGCGCGCCAAGAGCACGCCGTTCATCATCGGCGTGGCGGGATCCGTGGCCGTCGGCAAGTCGACCGTCGCGCGCCTGCTCCGCGAGATGCTCGCGCGCTGGGAGGACACGCCGCGGGTCGAGCTCGTGACCACCGACGGCTTCCTGCACCCGAACGCCGAGCTCGCGCGCCGGGGCCTCATGGAGCGGAAGGGGTTCCCCGAGTCGTACGACCGGCGGGCGCTGCTGCGGTTCGTCACGCAGGTGAAGAGCGGCGTGCCCGAGGTGCGGGCGCCCTTCTACTCGCACCTCGCGTACGACATCGTGCCGGGCGCGGAGGTCGTCGTGCGCCAGCCGGACGTGCTCATCATCGAGGGCCTCAACGTCCTCCAGCCGGCCGCGTCCGGCGCGAAGCTCGCCGTGAGCGACCTCTTCGACTTCTCGATCTACGTCGACGCCCGCACGCACGACATCGCGCAGTGGTACGAGGAGCGGTTCCTCAGCCTCCAGCGCGGCGCGTTCAGCAACCCGCGCTCGTACTTCCACCGGTACGCCGAGCTCAGCCCGGCCGAGGCCGTGGCGCGGGCGCGCGGGATCTGGTCCACCATCAACGAGCCGAACCTCGAGCAGAACATCCGGCCGACCCGCTCGCGCGCGACGCTCGTGCTGCGCAAGGACGCGGACCACTCGGTCGCGAACGTCCTGCTGCGCAAGCTCTGACGGCGCGGGAGGCGTGGGCTAGATCGCGAGGCGCTCGGTGACGAGCGCGGCGAGCTCCTGCGCGTGGCGCTCGGCGGTCGCCTGGTCGGCGGCCTCCACCATCACGCGGATCATGGGCTCGGTGCCCGACGCGCGCAGGAGGATGCGGCCGGTGTCGCCGAGCTCGGCCTCCGCTCGTGCGACGGCGGCGTTGACCTCGGCGTCGTCACCGACGCGCTCGCGGTCGACGCCGCGGACGTTGATCATCACCTGCGGGTAGACGGTCATGACCGAGGCGAGCTCGTGCAGGCTCTTGCCCGTCGCCGCCATCTCCCCGAGCAGCTGGATCCCCGTGAGGATGCCGTCGCCGGTCGTCGCGTGCTCCGCGATGACGAGGTGGCCGGACTGCTCGCCGCCGAGGGAGTACCCGCCCTCGTTCATGGCCTCGAGCACGTAGCGGTCGCCGACGCGCGTCTGCAGCACGGTGATGTCGTTCTCGGCCATGGCGATGCGGAGGCCGAGGTTGCTCATGACGGTGGCCACGAGCGTGCGCTCCGCCAGCAGGCCGCGGCGGGCCATGGAGAGCGCGAGGACCGCCATGATCTGGTCGCCGTCGATGACGGCGCCCGTGTGGTCGACCGCGAGGCAACGGTCGGCGTCGCCGTCGTGGGCGATGCCGACGTCCGCGCCGTGGGCGAGCACGGCCTCGGCGAGCAGGTCGAGGTGCGTGGAGCCGACGCGGTCGTTGATGTTCATGCCGTCGGGATCGTTGCCGATCACCGTGACGGTGGCGCCCGCGTCCGTGAAGACCTCGGGGCTGATGCCGGCGGCGGCGCCGTGCGCGCAGTCGAGGACCACGTGGATCCCGTCGAGCCGGTGCTGCAGCGTGCCGAGCAGGTGGAGGACGTAGCGGTCCTCGGCGTCGGCGAAGCGGCGGATGCGGCCGACGTCGGCTCCCGTGGGGAGCAGGACGGGCTGCGAGAGCTGCGCCTCGATGCGGTCCTCGAGCTCGTCGGCGAGCTTCCGTCCGCCGGCGGCGAAGAACTTGATCCCGTTGTCGGGAGCGGGGTTGTGCGACGCGGAGATCATGACGCCGAAGTCGGCGTCGAAATCCGCGATGAGGTACGCCGTGGCCGGCGTCGGGATGACCCCGGCGTCGAACACGTCGACGCCGGAGCTCGCGAGGCCGGCGGCCACGGCCGCCGCGATGAACTCGCCGGACACCCGGGGGTCCCGGGCGACGACCGCGACGGGTCGTCGCCCGGAGTCCCGGGCGTCCTGGCCGAGCACGTGCGCGGCGGCCTGGGCCAGGCGCAGGGCGAGGTCCGCGGTGATGGTCTCGCCGTTGGCGAGTCCGCGGACGCCGTCCGTGCCGAAGAGCCGGGGCATGGCTGCCGGTGTGCCCGAGCGCCTTAGCGCTTCGAGAACTGGGGCGCCTTGCGGGCCTTCTTGAGTCCGGCCTTCTTGCGCTCCTTGACGCGCGCGTCGCGGCTGAGGAAGCCGTTCTTCTTCAGCGTGGCGCGGTTGTTCTCCTCGTCGATCTCGTTGAGGGCGCGGGCGATGCCGAGGCGCAGCGCGCCGGCCTGGCCGGAGGGGCCACCGCCGGAGATGCGCGCGACGACGTCGTAGCTGCCGAGGAGGTCGAGGACCTTGAACGGGTCGTTGACGAGCTGCTGGTGCAGCTTGTTGGGGAAGTAGTCCGCGAACTCACGGCCGTTGACCGTGATCGAGCCGGAGCCGGGGACGAGGCGCACGCGGGCGATGGCCTGCTTGCGTCGTCCGACGGCGCCGCCGGACACGTTGAGGACCGCGCGGGGGGCCTTGGGGGCCTCCTCGTTCGGGGTCTCGGTCGAGAAGCTCTCGGGAGCCACGTCGAGGGAGTCTGAGATCTGAGCCACTGGGTTCGATTCCTTCTGAGGTCTTTGGTCGTCGCTGTCGGCAGCCGGAGCTACTGAGCGACCTGGCCGAGGGTGTACGGGGTGGGCTGCTGAGCAGCGTGGGGGTGCTCGGGGCCCGCGTAGACCTTGAGCTTCTTCAGCTGCGCCGCACCCAGCGAGTTCTTCGGCAGCATGCCGCGGATGGCCTTCTCGACCGCGCGCGTGGGGTGCTTCTCGAGCATCTCGACGTAGGTCATCGAGGAGAGGCCGCCCGGGTAGCCGGAGTGGCGGTAGGCCAGCTTCTTCTCGAGCTTCTGGCCCGTGAGCGCCACCTTGTCGGCGTTGACGATGATCACGAAGTCGCCCATGTCCATGTGCTGGGCGAAGGTGGCCTTGTGCTTGCCGCGCAGGAGCGCGGCGGCGTGGCTGGCGAGACGGCCGAGGACGATGTCCGTGGCGTCGATGACGACCCAGTCGTGCTGGACCTCACTGGCCTTGGGGGAATAGGTGCGCGTCATTGATCTGACTGCCTTCTTTTCGAGGTGAGATGGTCGTGGATCCCGCTCCGTGGGCGTTCTGACGAGAACGCATCCGGTGGAGGGCTCAACCTTGTACGTCGCCGCACGCAGGCGTGCAGACAACCGGTTCAGAGTACGCGATCGGAGCGGATCAGGCAATCCCGGGCGTGTCGGCCAGCCGTGCGAGGTCGCGGGCGGCCTGCTCGGCGCCGTCGACGACCGGATCCACCTCGTGCGCGCCCCGCCGGTTCCGGGTGATCGCGTTGCGGGCCTCGAGCTCCTCGTCCGCCGGGTAGCCGACCCTCTCGAGCACGAGCCCGCGTGCCGGCATGACGCTGAACTCGCTGGTGCGCTCGCGGATCTCGAGCAGCTCCCGCAGGCGGGCGACGGTCGCCCGGCCGGACGCCGCCGCGACGCACGCGCCGACGAGCGCGCGCACCATGCTGTGGCAGAAGGCGTCCGCCCGCACGACCGCCTCGAGCGCGCCGTCCGCCGCGCGCGTCCACGTCAGCTCCTGCAGCGTGCGGATGGTCGACGCGCCCTCGCGCGGCTTGCAGTACGCGGCGAAGTCGTGGAGCCCCAGGAGCGCGTCGGCGGCCTCCTGCAGCCGGGCGTCATCGAGCTCGACCGGCACCTCGACCGTGCGGTGCCGCTGCAGGGGGTCGCGCGGGCCGGCGGCGTCGGCGATCCGGTAGCGGTAGGCCCGCCAGGTCGCGGAGAACCTCGCGTCGAAGCCCGCGGGCGCGGGGGCGCACGCGAGCACCACCACGTCGGAGCGCGCGCCGAGCACGCCGTTCAGGCGCCGGGCGAGCGCGGGCGCGGCGCGCTCCACGGACGGGACGTGCGGCCCTCCCCCGCGGCGTCCGTCGCGGCACGGCCGCGCGGCGGTCGGTCGAGGGAGGCCACCTGCTCGTCGGTCAGGTCGAGATGGGCCACCTGGCCGGTGGCGTGCACCCCCGCGTCGGTGCGGCCGGCGACGACCAGCGCCGGCGCGGGCGGCGTGCGCGCGAGGAGCTGCGCGAGCGCGTCCTCGAGCACGCCCTGCACCGTGCGGAGGCCGGGCTGCTTCGCCCAGCCGGCGAACCCGGTGCCGTCGTAAGCCACGTCGAGGCGGACGCGCGCGCCGCCGTCCCCGGTCATCGGTCGGCGGATCCCCGCGGCCGGGTCGTGCCGACCTCGCGCTCGTACACGGCCGAGCGGCTGGCCTGCGTGAAGCCGACGTGCTCGTACAGGTCGAGCGCGCCGGTGGGGCTGTCGAGGTCGACGTCGAGCACCGCGCGCTGCAGTCCCTCGGCGCGGAAGCCCTGGAAGGCGGCCGACAGCAGCGCCTGGGCCAGGCGGCGGCCGCGGAACTCGCGCCGCACGCCGACGAGGCCGATGTAGGCCGACGTGTAGCCGGCGGCCTCCCAGTGGTCCGGGGAGACCTCCGCCAGGGCGAAGCCGGCGACGACCGCGTCCTCGCCGTCGCCCGTCACCGCGATGACCGACAGGTCGTCGCGGGAGGTCGGCAGCGAGAGGAAGGCCTCCCAGCGCTCGGCGCTGATGGGCTCGGATCCCCAGTGGTCGCGGAACACCTCGTTCTTGGCCTGGCGCACGCGCTCCCACCACTCGCGCGCGACCGGGATCAGCCGGAGGCCCTCGGGCGACGGGACCTCGGGGATCTCGGCGGCGAGGTCGCGGTGCATCTCGACGAAGTAGCGGCCGACGCGGAGCCCGCGGGACGCGAACAGCGCCGCGGCGCCCGCGTCGTCCGCCTGCGCCTCGGTGGAGAGGCGCGTCGGCACGGATCCGTCGATGTGGGGCGCGGGCTGGGCCACCGCGAGCTTCTGCGTCGCGCGCGCGATCTGCCAGTCGAGCAGGCGTCCGCCGACGCCGGTGCGGCGGAGGTCGGGGCGGACGGCGCCGGAGATGTCCGCGCGCACGACGGTCTCGTCGTCGGGCTTCACGAGGGCGTGGCCCTCCGCGGCGAGGCGGCCGTCGGCGTCCACGGCGACGATGCCGTCCCGGGCGACGTCCACGTACGAGAACCCGAGCGCCATGGCGATCTCGTCGCGGGAGGCGCGGTGCTCGGGGTGGTCGGCGTCGGCCACGGCGCTCTGCAGGTCCGCGAGCGCGTCGACGTCGTCGAGCGACATGGCCCGCCACGTGATGCCGTCGGGGCCCTCGGGGAGCGGGATCGGGGCGGTGGAGGAGGCGTCGTCCGGCATGGTCGTGCTGCTGTCGGTCATCCCTCCAGGGTAGCGGGGCGGCCGCGGTGCCTCCCGGGCGGGCCGCCGCACGCACGAGAGCCCCCGACACGCAGGGCGACGGGGGCTCTCGGGTGGTGCGGGTGCTACTTGTCGGACTTCTCCGCGGCGTCGGCCTCGACCTCGGCGGCGGCCTCGTCGGTCGTCTCCGCGGGGGTCGCGTCGGTGTGCTCGACGGCGTCGGTCTCCTCGACGGGGACCTCGGTCGCCTCGTCCTCGGCGGGCGCCTCGGCGACCGGAGCAGCGGCGGCCGGGGCCGTCGTGGTCGCGGTGCGCGAGGAGCGGACCTTCGGGGTCACGGGCTCGAGCACGAGCTCGATCTGCACCATGGGGGCGTTGTCGCCCTTGCGGAAGCCGAGCTTCGTGATGCGGGTGTAGCCGCCGTCGCGCTCGGCGACGAGGGGCGCGATCTCCGTGAAGAGCTCGTGGACGACGCTCTTCGAGGGGATGACGCCCATGACGCGGCGACGGGCGTGCAGGTCGCCGCGCTTGGCGAACGTCACGAGGCGCTCGGCGACGGGACGCAGGCGCTTGGCCTTCGTCTCGGTCGTCTTGATGGACTTGTGCTCGAACAGGCTCTGGGCGAGGTTCGCGAGCATGAGGCGCTCGTGCGCCGGGCCGCCTCCGAGGCGGGGACCCTTGGTGGGCTTGGGCATTGTCTATGTCTCCGTAATGGTCGAAAGGAAGTCGGGCCGGGGCCGGACGATCAGTTGGTGGTGGTCTCGTCCTCGTCGTAGCTGTAGTAGTGCGCGCCGTCGAAGCCGGGGACGGCGTCCTTCAGCGACAGACCCAGCTCGACCAGCTTGTCCTTGACCTCATCCACGGACTTCTGGCCGAAGTTGCGGATGTTCATGAGCTGCGTCTCCGAGAGGGCGACGAGCTCGCTGACGTTGTTGATGCCCTCGCGCTTGAGGCAGTTGTACGACCGGACCGAGAGGTCGAGGTCCTCGATGGGCATCGACAGCTCGGAGCTGAGGACGGCGTCGACCGGCGCGGGGCCGATCTCGATGCCCTCGGCCGCGGTGTTGAGCTCGCGCGCCAGGCCGAAGAGCTCGGTCAGCGTGCGGCCGGCCGACGCGATGGCGTCGCGGGGCGTGATGGCCGACTTGGTCTCGACGTCGACCACGAGGCGGTCGAAGTCGGTGCGCTCGCCGGCACGGGTGGCCTCGACGCGGTAGGTGACCTTGAGCACGGGCGAGTAGATCGAGTCGACCGGGATCTGGCCGGCCTCGCTGAACTCGCTGCGGTTCTGGGTCGCCGAGACGTAGCCGCGGCCGCGCTCGATCGTGAGCTCCAGCTCGAACTTCGCCTTCTCGTTGAGCGTGGCGATGACGAGCTCGGGGTTGTGGATCTCGACGCCCGCGGGAGCGGAGATGTCGGCGGCCGTGACCTGGCCCGCACCCTGCTTGCGCAGGTACGCGGTGATCGGCTCGTCGTGCTCGCTGGAGACGACGAGGCCCTTGATGTTGAGGATGATCTCGGTCACGTCCTCCTTCACGCCGGGGACGGTGCTGAACTCGTGCAGCACGCCGTCGATGCGGATGCTGGTGACGGCCGCGCCGGGGATGGACGAGAGGAGCGTGCGGCGGAGCGAGTTGCCGAGCGTGTAGCCGAAGCCGGGCTCCAGCGGCTCGATGACGAACCGCGAGCGGAACTCCGAGATCTGCTCCTCGGTGAGGGTGGGGCGCTGCGCAATGAGCACTGTGTTGTTTCCTTTCGGCGAGGCGACCGATATATGACGCCTGCGATGCCCCCCGGGTGGCGGCCCGGGCGGGTAGAGATTTGGTCGATCGGACACACGGCGGATCGGCCGACGCCGTCCCCTCCTGACGGAGCGGGACGGCAGCGGCCGATCAGCGCGAGCTAGACGCGGCGGCGCTTGGGCGGGCGGCAGCCGTTGTGCGCCTGCGGGGTGACGTCGTTGATCGAGCCCACCTCGAGGCCGGCGGCCTGGAGCGAGCGGATCGCGGTCTCACGGCCGGAGCCGGGTCCCTTGACGAACACGTCGACCTTCTTCATGCCGTGCTCCTGCGCCTGGCGGGCGGCCGACTCGGCGGCGAGCTGCGCGGCGAACGGCGTCGACTTGCGCGAGCCGTTGTAGCCGACGACGCCCGAGGACGCCCAGCTGATGACGGCGCCGGTCGGGTCCGTGATCGAGACGATGGTGTTGTTGAAGGTGCTCTTGATGTGGGCCTGGCCCACGGCGATGTTCTTCTTGTCCTTGCGGCGCGGCTTGCGAACGGCCGACTTGGGTGCTGCCATGGAATTCTCCTGTGTCTACGGGTGGCGAGGGCGCTGGCCGACGGCCTAGCGCGCCTTCTTCTTGCCGGCTACGGTGCGCTTCGGGCCCTTGCGGGTGCGAGCGTTGGTCTTCGTGCGCTGCCCGTGGACAGGGAGGCCGCGGCGGTGGCGGATGCCCTCGTAGCTGCCGATCTCGACCTTGCGGCGGATGTCGGCGGCCACCTCGCGGCGGAGGTCGCCCTCCACCTTGAAGTTCCCGTCGATGTAGTCGCGCAGGGCGATGAGCTGGTCGTCGCTCAGGTCCTTGACGCGGATGTTCTTGTCGATGCCGGTGTCCGCGAGGGTCTTGACGCTCGAGGTGCGGCCGACGCCGTAGATGTACGTGAGTGCGATCTCGACGCGCTTGTCGCGCGGGAGGTCGACGCCTGCTAGACGTGCCATTGAGGCTTCTCCTGGTGATGAGTGGAGGTCTGCAGCAGCGCCTGTGCATCGGCCTCCGACCGATGGTGTCCCCCGGACCCTCGCGGGTCCCGGCTTCCGGCGTTGCTGTCGTGCTGAGAGGGGTGGTGCTGGTGGTGCTGTGCGGTGGTGCTGACTAGCCCTGGCGCTGCTTGTGGCGCGGGTTCTCGCAGATGACCATCACGTTTCCGCTGCGCCGGATGACCTTGCACTTCTCGCAGATCGGCTTGACGCTCGGGTTGACCTTCATGACGCTTCCTTATGTGTTCTTCGCTGGCCTCGTACCCCGCGGCTGCGGGGCCGTTCCTTGTGCAGCAGGCCTACTTGTAGCGGTAGACGATCCGGCCGCGCGTGAGGTCGTACGGGCTCAGCTCCACGATCACGCGGTCCTCGGGGAGGATGCGGATGTAGTGCTGACGCATCTTGCCCGAGATGTGGGCGAGGACCTTGTGCCCGTTGCTCAGCTCAACGCGGAACATCGCGTTCGGCAGAGCTTCGACAACTCCGCCTTCGATCTCGATGACGCCGTCTTTCTTGGCCATATACTCACTGTCGCTAGAGGTGGTGTCTGCTGGTCGTGCGGATGCGCATCAGGTGGAGCGCGCATGGTGCGGACGGCACGCCGGGAGGCGGCCGCGCACCAAGGGTCGAGAGTACGGCATCCCCGGGCGTGTCGCAATTCTCCCCGCGTGTCGCGGCGGGATCCGCGGATCCTGCGCTAGCGGAGCGCACGACGGGCCGGGCGGTCGCCCGCCCGGCCCGTGCGCGACGCGCGTCCCGGCTACTCGGCGCGGTGGCGCGGCGCGCTGCGGCGGTCGGCCTGGGCCGCGTCGACCACGGCGACGAGGTCGGCGGTCAGCGGGTGCTGGTCGTCGAGCCCCGTGACGCGGCGGACGAGGTCCGCCGGGGTGTCCGTCTGCAGGAGCTCCTGCAGCTCGAGCGCCTGCGGGTCGCCCGCGGGGTCGAAGCGGAGCGCCTGGCCCATGGCGCGCACGAGGGCGTCGTGCGGCAGGCCGCGCTCGGCGAGCTGCGACGCAGGACCCACGAAGCGCTCCTCGCGGGAGAGCTTGCGCAGCGGCTGGCGTCCGACGCGCTCGACGGTGTCGGCGAGGGCCGCGTTGGCGAATCGCGCGAGGTTCTTCTCGCGGTACGCCGCCTGCTCGGCCTCGTCGAGCCCGTGCTTCGCGACGAGCAGCGCACTCGTCTCCTCGAGCACCTGGCGCACCTCGTCGGCGACCTCGGGGATCGCCATGGCGTCCGACTGGCTGACGGCGCCGCGCGCGTAGCCGTGGTACGCCACGGTCGCGTGCCCGGTGTTCACCGTGAAGAGCTTCCGCTCGATGTAGGGCGCGAGGTCGTCCACGAACGTGGCACCGGGGATCGCGGGCACGGCATCGCCGAAGGGCCCGCGCTCCACGACCCACTCCGAGAAGTCCTCGACGGTCACGTCGAGGCCCGCGGCGGGATCCTGGTTCGGCACGATGCGGTCGACGGCCGTGTTGGCGAAGACCGCCCGGTCGAGCGCGTCGGCCTCGTCGCCGAGCGCCGTCCGGATCTCGGCGCGCAGGGTGTCGGTCGCGTTGATCGCGTTCTCGCACGCCATGACCGCGACGGGTCCGAGGTCGGCGGAGCGCGCGCGGAGGCCCGCGGCGATAGCCGGGGCGACGAAGCGGAGGATGTTCGGGCCCACGGCCGTGGTCACGACGTCGGCGGTCGCGATCTCGCGGATGAGCGCCTCGCCGTCGGCCGCGCTGTCGATCGCGCGGAAGCCCGTGACGGTCCAGTCGCGCGCCTGCGGCCCGACCTCGGTGACGCGGTAGGACTCGGCGGCGTCGAGGCGCCCGATGAGCTCGGCGTTGACGTCGGCGAACACGACCTCGTAGCCGGCCTCGTGCAGGATCAGCCCGACGAAGCCGCGGCCGATGTTGCCGGCGCCGAAGTGGACGGCCTTCACGCCTCGTTCACCTCGGCCAGGAGGGCGTAGAGCGCCTCGGCGTCGGGGGCGTCGAGGAGCTTCCGCACCTCGTCGTCGTCGCTGAAGATGATGGCGATCTTGCTGAGGATGTCGAGGTGCCCGTTGTCCTTGCCGGCGATGCCGACGACGAAGCGGACCTCGTTGCCCGCCCAGTCGATGGGGGCGTCGTAGCGGACGAACGAGAGGGCGGAGTCGAGGATCGTGTCCTTGCCCTCGTTGGTGCCGTGCGGGATGGCGAGCAGGTTGCCCATGTAGGTCGAGACGCTCTTCTCGCGCTCGAGCATGTAGCCCTGGTACTCGGGGGTGACGGCGCCCGCGGCGACGAGGATGCCCGCCGCCTCGGCGATGGCCTCCTCGACGGAGGACGCGGTGCCGCCGACGCGGATCTGGGCGGGTTCGAGGACGTTCGACATGGTGCTCCTGACGTGGTTCTGCCTGATGCGAGGCTACCGGGGCCCGGTCGGTGACGACCGGGCCCCGGGTCTCGCGCGTGCGGTGGTGCGGGTCCGCCTGCGCGGACCGGGATCAGCTGTCCGAGCGCTGCTTCCGGACCAGCTCCACGATCTCGTCGTAGCGCGGCGAGTTCATGAAGTTGTCGACCGAGACGTGCTCGCTCGAGGGGCTCTTCTGGCGGGCCCGGTCGGTGAGCTCGCGCTGCGTGATCACGAGGTCGGCCGTGCCGTCGAGGGCCGCGATGGCCTTGTTGACGACCGTGACGTCGGTGAGCCCGGCCTTCTTCATCTTGTTGCGGAGGACCGAGGCCCCCATGGCGGACGAGCCCATGCCGGCGTCGCAGGCGAAGACGATGTCCTGGATGCGGGTGGCCGTGGCCGTGCCGCCGTCGGTGCCCGTGGCGGTGCCGGCCTGGCCGTCGGCGAGGCCGCCGACCGTGCCCGCGGTGCCGGTCTCGGCGCCGAGGCCCGAGAGGATCGAGGACTCCTTGCCCTTGTTGGCCTGCGTCGCGGCGACCGCGGCGCCGAAGTCGCCGGAGCCCTTCTTGCCGGTGCGGAGGATGACCGCGGCGACGACGAAGGTGACGGCCGCGGAGATGATGACCGAGAGGATCACGCCGAGGAAGCTGTTGCGCTCCGTCTGGCCGAGCACGGCGATGATGCTGCCGGGCGAGGCCGGGCCGCGGAGGCCCGAGCCGAAGGCGACGTTGGTCGCGACGCCCGAGGCGCCACCCGCGATGACCGCGAGGAACAGGAGCGGCTTCGAGAGCACGTACGGGAAGTAGATCTCGTGGATGCCGCCGACGAACTGGATGAGGATCGCGCCGGGAGCGGTGGAGCGCGCCGCGCCCGCGCCGAAGATCGCGAAGGCGAGGAGCACGCCGAGGCCGGGGCCGGGGTTCGCCTCGAGCAGGAACAGGATGCTCTTGCCGTTCTCCAGCGCCTCGGTGGTGCCGAGCGGGGTGAGGATGCCCTGGTTGATGGCGTTGTTGAGGAACAGGACCTTGGCGGGCTCGATCACGATGCTCGTGATCGGCAGCAGGTTGTTGTTCACCAGGAAGGCGACGCCCTCGCCGAGGCGGGCCGTGATCCAGCTGATGACGGGCGTGAGGAGGAAGTACGCGCCGATCGCGAAGATCGCGCCGAGGATGCCGGCGGAGAAGTTGTTGACGAGCATCTCGAAGCCGGGGCGGATCCGGTCGATCCAGAGGCGCTCGATGACCTTCAGCAGGTAGGCCGCGAGCGGGCCCGTGATCATGGCGCCGAGGAACATCGGGCTGCCGCCGTCGAAGTACGGGTCGCCGACCGTGCCGACGATGACGCCCATGGTCGCGATGCTCGCGACCACGCCGCCGCGCGCGTCGTAGACCATGCGGCCTCCGGTGTTCGCGATGAGCAGCGGGAGGAGGAAGTACAGCACGGGCGCGACGAGGCCGGCGAGCTCCTCGTTGGGCAGGTAGCCGTCCGGGATGAACAGGGCGGTGAGGAGGCCCCAGGCGATGAACGCCGCGATGTTCGGCATGATCATGCCGCTGAGGAACGTGCCGAACTTCTGCACGCCGGTGCGCACGGACTGCCCCGTGCTGCGGGTGGGTGACGTCGTCGTCATGGGGGTGGTGCTCCTGTTCGTGGTGGTGGCGGGCCTGCTGCGGCCCGCCTGCTGCGGTGAGGTGGGATGTGGTGCGGTGCGGTGCGGTGCGGGGAGAGGGCGGTGCGGGTCAGACGGTGGCGGGCGCCGACGCCGCGGTGACCGCGGCGCGCGCCTCGACGGCGCTGTCGGCGGCGAGGGCGACGGCGGCCAGGGCCTCCGCCTCCTCGCGCGAGTGCAGGGTGAGCTCGGCGCGCACGTCGGCGAGGGCCGCCGGCGACATCGAGAGGCTGGTCGCGCCGAGGCCGACGAGCACGACGGCGAGCAGCGGGTCGGCCGCCGCCTCGCCGCAGATCCCGACGGGCTTGCCGAGCGCGCGTCCCGCGGCGCCGACCTCCTGCACGAGGCGGAGGACGGCGGGGTGCCACGGGTCCTGGAACGCGGCCACGGATCCCAGCAGCCGGTCGGCCGCGAGCGTGTACTGCGTGAGGTCGTTGGTGCCGATGCTCGCGAAGTCGGCGACGCTGAGGATCCGGTCGGCGAGGAGCGCGGAGGACGGGACCTCCACCATCACGCCGACGGTCCTGAGGCCCAGCTCGCGGCCGAGGGCGGAGAAGTAGCGCGCCTCCTCGACGGTCGAGACCATGGGCGCCATGACCCACAGGTCGGCGTCGGTGGCGGCGTCGGCCTGCGCGAGCGCGGTGAGCTGGTCGCGGAGGATCTGCTCGTTGGCCCGGAGCGCGCGGAGGCCGCGGAGCCCGAGGGCCGGGTTCTCCTCGTCGGCGTCGTTGAGGAAGGCGAGCGGCTTGTCCGCGCCGGCGTCGAGCGCGCGGACGACGACCTTCTGGCCGGGGAACGCCCGGAGCAGGCGCGTGTAGTGCTCCTGCTGCTCGGCGACGGTCGGCGCGCTGGTGGCGTCGAGGAAGAGGAACTCGGTGCGGAAGAGGCCGACGCCCTCGGCGCCCTTGGCGACCGCGTCGTCGGCGCCGTCGGCGGATCCGAGGTTGGCGAGCAGCGGGATCGCGGTGCCGTCGGAGAGCGCGCCGGGGCCGGTGGGCACGGCCACGCTGTTGCGGCGGGTCTCGATCTCGGCGCGGGCGGCCTGCTCCTCGGCCTCGCTGGGGGCGACGGTGACGACGCCCGTGAGCGCGTCGACCACGACGGTCTCGCCGTCGGCGAGGTCCTTCGCCTCCGCGGCGCCGACGACCGCGACGATCGCCTTCTCGCGGGCGAGGATCGCCGTGTGCGAGGTCGGGCCGCCGTCGGTCGTGATGAGCGCGAGGACCTTGTCGAGGTCGAGCAGCGCGGTGTCGGCGGGCGCGAGGTCGCGCGCGACGAGCACGAACGCGTGGTCGGGATCCGGCACGCCGGGGGCGGCGACGCCCTGCAGGTGCGCGACGACGCGCTGCGAGACGTCGTCGAGGTCGGTGGCGCGCTCGCCCATGTAGCCGCCCATGCTGAGGAGCAGGTCGCGGAAGCCGGCGAAGGCCTCGTGCACGGCGCGCTCGGCGGTGCGACCGGTCGCGAGGCGCGCGGTGATGTCGTCGACGAGGGTCGGGTCCTCGGCCATGAAGGCCTGCGCCTCGAGCACGTCCTTGGCGGCGCCGCCGGCCTTCTCGCCGCGGATGCGGATGTCGGCGGCGACGGCGGCGAGCGACGCGCTCACGCGGATGCGCTCCTCGTCGGCGGTCAGGGTGCTCGCGGTGTCGGCGGGCTCGGGCAGCGGGTCGGGCATGCGGACGACGGGGCCGACCGCGGATCCGCGGCCGATGCCGATGCCGTTCAGGGCGCGGGAGCTCATGCGGCGTCCAGGTCGGACTCGAGGAGCGTGGCGAGGTCGGTGACGACCTGCTCGGCGTTCTCGCCCTCGGCGGAGACGACGACCTCGTCGCCCGTGTCGACGCCCAGCGAGATCACGCCGAGGATGCTCGCCGCGTTGACGCTGCGGTCGCCCTTGGCGAGCTGCACGGGGATCCCGGCCTTCGCGGCGGCCTGCGTGAACAGCGAGGCGGGGCGGGCGTGAAGCCCGTGCGACGAGGCGATGGTGACGGTGCGTTCTGCCATGGTGGCTCCTTCGGTCGGCCCCGTCGTCGGGGCCCTGGTGGGCGGTGCCCGGGTGGGCGGTGCCCGGGTGGGCGGTCGTCGTGCGGTGCTGCGGGTCGTGCGGCGTCGGCGCGGGCGCCGGAGGTCAGGCGGTGGGCGGGGATCCCCCGACGGCGCGGGCGTGGAGGCCGGGCGCGAGGCGGAGCGATCGGGCGCCCTGGCGCATGGCGGCGACGGCCCGGTCGAGCGCGGCGCGCGCGCCCTCGGGTCGCGAGGCGTCGGCGTCGAGGAGGACGGCGGTCGCGCCCTCGTCGGCGGCGGCCTGGCGCACGGCGTCGAGGCGGTCGGCGAGGTGGGCGCCGAGGAGGACGACGTCCATGCCGGCGGCATCGAGGCGCACCTGGGCCAGGGATCCCGCGACGGCCTCGATCTCGAGCCCGTCGGCCTCGGCGAGCGCGCGGAGGCGCTGGGCGAGGAAGGTGCTGGATGCGCCGGAGCCGCAGACGACGAGGATCCTCCCGGTCATGCTGTGCCTCCTCGCGTCGTCGCTGGTCGTCCCATCGTGCTCCGGGGTGGGGTGCCGCTGCCAGCAGATCCGCTTCCGCGGGGTAGGAAGACGACGCCCGCAGCGGCCCCGGCGGGCATCGGGGCCGGGCGCGGATGGTTGACTCGTCTCGGAGAGCGGCACGCTCCGTCCGACGCCGGAGGGGACGCGAGCGGCCGCGAGGGAGACGACCATGCTGAGCGAGAACCAGGAGAGGCTGCTGGACTACCTGTCCACGGCGGACCGCTGGGTCGAGGCCGGCGAGCTCGCCGACCGGCTCGGCGTCACCACGCGCAGCGTGCGCAACTACGTCACGGCCGTCCGGGAGCGCTCGACCGTCGCCATCGCCTCCTCCCCCGACGGCTACCGCATCGACGCCGGCAGCTACGCCCGCCACCTCGGCGCCCGGTCGACGGCGGATCCGCAGGGCACGCCCCGCGACCGGCTGCACGCCCTCGTCCGCCGGCTCGGCGACGCCCCCGACGGGCTCGACGTCTTCGCGCTCGCGAGCGAGCTGCACGTGAGCGAGTCGACCGTCGAGGCGGACCTCCGCAAGGTGCGCGCGCTCGTCGAGGACGCCGGCCTCGCCCTCCGGCGGACCGGATCCACCGTCGTGCTCGAGGGCTCGGAGCGCGACTTCCGCCGGCTGCTGTCGCGCATGTTCCGCGACGAGAGCGCCCAGGGCTTCCTGCCGCTCGAGTCCGTGCAGCGCGAGTTCGCCTCCGACTCGCTGCGCGCCTTCAAGACCGACCTCATCCGCGAGCTCACGGAGCGCGGCTTCTTCGTCAACGAGTACGGGGTCGACAACGTGCTGCTGCACGTGGCGATCGCGGTCGACCGGCTCGCGCGGGCGCCGCGGCGGACGGACGCCGACGCGGATCCCGACCAGACGGACGACGGCGCGACGCTCGTCGCGGACCCGACCGACGACGACCCGTCATCGACCGTCCCCTCCCCCGACCCCACCGCCCTCGCGATCCGCGACGTGCTCGCCCGGCTCCTCGCCGCGCACTTCGACGTGCCCGTGCCCGCCGGCGACGTCGCCTACCTCGCGCTCCTCGTCCGCACGCGCGTCGTCACGCCCGGCAACGAGCAGTCGCTCGCCACCGTGATGCGGGAGCACGTCGTCGAGAGCGACCTCGACGTGGTGCGGGCCATCGTCCGCCGCGTGAAGCAGGAGTACCTGGTGGACCTCGAGGACGAGGACTTCACGGTCCGCTTCTCCCTGCACCTCGGGAACCTGGTGGCGCGCGCCGCCGACCGCTCCTTCTCGCGCAACCCGCTGGCCCGCTCCATCAAGACCTCCTACCCGATGACGTACGAGATCGCCGTGTTCATCGCGAGCGAGGTGCAGCGGCGCCGCGGCATCGCGATCAACGACGACGAGATCGCGTACATCGCGCTGCACGTGGGCTCGCACCGGGAGCGCGTCGCCCGGCGCGACGACCGGGTCGCCAGCGCGCTCGTGTGCCCGAACTACTACGACCTGCACCAGATCATGCGCTCGCGCATCGAGCAGGCGCTCGGCTCCGACATCAGCGTCGACGCCGTCGTCACGCGCACGGACGCCGACGCGGACGCGCTCGGCGTGCAGCTCGTGATCGACGCCACCGGCACGCGTCCGCCCGGGGACGACGTCGTCGTCGTGCAGCCGCTGCCGACCCCCGACGACATCGAGTCGATCCGGCGGGCCGTCGCGCGCGTCCGCCGTCAGGCGCGGCGCAGCTCCATGAAGCACGACCTGCTGCGCTTCCTCGACGAGTCGCTGTTCTTCCGCGACCTCCACGCCCCCGACGAGGAGGCGATGATCCGGCTGCTCGGCGGGAAGATGGTCGAGCAGGGCATCATCGAGCCCGAGTACATCGAGGGCGCGATCGAGCGCGAGCGCCTGTCGTCCACGGCCTTCACCGACACGCTCGCCGTGCCGCACTCGCTCGCCATGACGGCGAACCGCACGGCCATCGCGATCGTCGTCAACGACGAGGCGATGCGGTGGGGCGGCAACCGCGTGCACGTGGTCGCGCTCGTCGCCTTCAGCGCCAGCGGACGCACGAGCTTCCAGCACGTGTTCGACCAGTTCGTCGAGGTCTTCTCCGACCACCGCGACGTGCAGGCGATCATGCGGGCCTCCGGATCCCACGGCTCCTTCATCGAGGAGCTCGTGCACGTCATGGACACCTAGCGCGGCCGTCCCCCGCCGCCGGCCGGGTCGCCCGGGCGGGTGCGCCGGTCAGGGCGCGACGGGCGTGACGCCGAGCGGCACGAGGCGCGAGGCGCCGCCGTCGGCGAGCGTGAGCACCCAGATGCCGCGCGCGTGCACGGCGACGGAGTGCTCCCAGTGCGAGGCCATGCTGCCGTCGACCGTGGCGACGGTCCAGTCGTCGTCGAGGACGCGCGTCTCCGCCTCGCCGTCGGTGATCATGGGCTCGATCGCCACGACCAGCCCGGGCTTCACGGCGGGGCCCTTGCCGCGCACGCGGTAGTTGAACACCGGCGGATCCTCGTGCATGCTCCGGCCGATGCCGTGGCCCGTGTAGTCCATGACGATGCCGAAGCGCCCGGCCGCCTCGACGCTCTCCTCGACGGCCTCGCCCACCTCGTTGAGGTGCGACGCGGTCGCCAGCCGGGCGATGCCCGCCCAGAGCGAGTCCTCGGTGACGCGCGACAGGCGCTCGCGCGCCTCCACGACGTCGGGGCGCGCGGGATCCGGCACGACGACGGTCATGGCCGAGTCGCCGTTCCAGCCGTCGATCTCCGCGCCGCTGTCGACCGAAACGATGTCGCCCGGCTGCAGCACGCGGTCGCCGGGGATGCCGTGCACGACCTCGTCGTTGACGGAGACGCACACCGTGTGGCGGTAGCCCGGCACGAGCTGGAAGTTGGAGCGCCCGCCGAGCGCGCGGATGGCGGCGTCGGCGGCGGCGTCGAGCTCGCCCGTCGTCACCCCGGGGGCGATGAGCCCGCGCACGGCGTCCAGCGACGCGGCGGTCGCGAGACCGGGCGCCACCATGCGGCGGATCTCGTCCGGCGTCTTGTAGATCCCCGGCGTGCGGCGGAGCGCTCCCACGGGCTAGGCGCGGCCGGCGTCGGAGACGGGACGCACGCCGCGACCGGCGAGCGCCGCGCGGATGCGCTCGGCGACCTCGTCGACCTCGCCGAGGCCGTCGACCTCGAGCAGCAGTCCGCGGTCGCGGTACACGGCGATGAGCGGGCTCGTCTCGCGGCGGTACACCTCCTGGCGGTGCCGGATGGCGTCCTCGCTGTCGTCGGCGCGGCCCTGCTCCTCGGCGCGGCGCTGGAGGCGGGAGACGACCTCCTCCTCGTCGGCGACGAGCTGGATGACGGCGTCGAGCTCGTGGCCCCAGCCCTGCAGCAGCTCCTCCAGGTACGCGACCTGGTCGAGCGTGCGCGGGTAGCCGTCGAGCAGGAAGCCCTCCTTCGCGTCCTCCTCCTGGAGGCGCGCGGTGACGAGCTCGTTGGTGAGCTCGTCGGGCACGTAGTTGCCCGCGTCGACGAGCGCCTGGACCTGCCGGCCGAGGTCGGTGCCGTCCTTGATGTTCTGACGGAAGATGTCTCCCGTCGAGACGTCCGGGATCCCGAACTCCTCCGCGATGCGCTTCGCCTGCGTCCCCTTGCCCGCGCCGGGCGGGCCCACGATCAGGAGCCGGGTCACTTGAGCAGCCCCTCGTAGTGGCGCTGCTGCAGCTGCGAGTCGATCTGCTTCACCGTCTCGAGGCCGACGCCCACGACGATGAGAATGCTCGCGCCGCCGAACGGGAAGTTCTGGTTGGCGCCGACGAGCGACAGGGCGATGAGCGGCAGGAGCGCGATGAGGCCGAGGTACAGCGAGCCCGGCAGCGTGATGCGCGTGAGCACGTAGTCGAGGTACTCCGCGGTGGGGCGGCCGGCGCGGATGCCGGGGATGAAGCCGCCGTACTTCTTCATGTTGTCGGCGACCTCCTCCGGGTTGAAGGTGATGGCGACGTAGAAGTACGTGAAGCCGACGATGAGGAGGAAGTACATCGCCATGTAGAGCGGGTGGTCGCCCGTGGTGAGGTTGTCGGTGATCCACTGCACCCACGGCGCCGGCGGCTGGCCGACGGGCGGCTGGTTGAACTGCGCGACGAGCGCGGGCAGGTACAGCAGCGACGACGCGAAGATGACGGGCACGACGCCGGCCATGTTCACCTTGATGGGGATGTAGGTGTTGTTGCCGCCGTAGGTGCGGCGCCCGACCATGCGCTTGGCGTACTGGACGGGGATGCGGCGCTGCGACTGCTCGACGTAGACGACGGCGGCGACCACGAGGAGGCCGACCAGGATGACGAGGGCGAAGACCTCCCAGCCGCGGCTCTGCTGGATGGCGATGAGCGAGGTGGGGAAGGCGGCCGCGACCGACGTGAAGATGAGGAGCGACATGCCGTTGCCGACGCCGCGCTCGGTGATGAGCTCGCCCATCCACATGATGAGGCCGGTGCCGGCGGTCATGGTGATGACCATGAGCATGATCGCGTACCAGGCGTCGTTCGTGACGAGCTGCGTGCAGGCGCTGACGTTCGTCTGGCCGAACAGCGCACCGCTGCGCGCGACCGTGATGAGCGTCGTGGACTGCAGGACCGCGAGGGCGATCGTGAGGTAGCGCGTGTACTGCGTGAGCTTGGCCTGGCCGGACTGGCCCTCCTTGTAGAGGGTGTCGAAGTGCGGGATGACCACGCGGAGCAGCTGGACGATGATCGACGCCGTGATGTACGGCATGATCCCCAGCGCGAAGATGGAGAGCTTCAGCAGCGCGCCGCCGCTGAAGAGGTTGACGAGCTCGTAGAGGCCCGAGGTGCCCTGGTTCGCCGCGAGGCACGACTGCACGTTGGCGAAGTCGACGAACGGCGCCGGGATGAAGGACCCCAGTCGGAAGAGGGCGATGATGCCCAGCGTGAAGCCGATCTTGCGACGCAGATCGGGGGTGCGGAAGATCCTGACGACGGCGCTCAACACGGAGGGTGTCCTGCTTTCTGTGGGAGGTCCGCCGGGAGGCGGGGGTCGGGCCGACCCGATGCGGCCCCAGGTGCCGGTAGGGGCGGTCGGTTGCCCGACCGCCCCTTCCGTTGCGTCCTGAAGTGCTACTTGACGGAGCCGCCTGCTGCGACGATCTTCTCCGCAGCGGAGCCGGAGACCTTGTCGACAGCAACCGTCAGCTTAACCGAGATGTCGCCGTCCCCGAGGACCTTGACCTTCTCGTTCTTGCGCACGGCACCCTTGGCGACCAGGTCGCTCGTGGTGACGTCGCCGCCGTCGGGGTAGAGCACGGCGAGCTTCTCCAGGTTCACGACCTGGTACTCGACGCGGAACGGGTTCTTGAACCCGCGCAGCTTCGGGGTGCGCATGTGCAGCGGCATCTGCCCACCCTCGAAGCCGACGCGGACCGTGTAGCGGGCCTTCGTGCCCTTGGTGCCACGACCCGCGGTCTTGCCCTTCGAGCCCTCACCGCGGCCGACACGCTGGCGTGCCTTCTTGGCCCCGGCGGCGGGACGGAGGTGGTGGACCTTGAGGACCTGCTCGCGCTTGACCGTCTCCGTCGAGCCGACCGTGGTCGTCTCGGCGGAAGCGGCGGCGACGGGGGCCTTCGCGGTCTTCTTGGGTGCGGCCTTCGGCGCCTTCACGGGCGCCTGCTCGGCCGACTCGTTGTTCTCAGCCATCAGTCGATCTCCTCCACCTTCACCAGGTGCGCGACGGTGTTGACGTAGCCGCGGTTCTGGGCGTTGTCCTCTCGGACCACCACGGCACCGATGCGACGGAGCCCGAGGCTCCGCAGGGTGTCGCGCTGGTTCTGCTTCTCGCTGATCTTGGACTTGATCTGCGTCACTCGGAGCTGAGCCATCAGACACCTGCCTTCGCGTCGGCCTCGACACGCTGGGCGCGGAGGATGCGGGCCGGGACGACCTGCTCGAGCTCGAGCCCACGACGGGCCGCGACGGCGCGCGGCTCCTCGAGCTGCTTGAGCGCCTCCACCGTGGCGTGCACGATGTTGATCGTGTTCGACGAGCCGAGCGACTTGCTCAGGACGTCGTGGATGCCGGCGCACTCGAGCACCGCGCGGACGGGACCACCGGCGATGACGCCGGTACCCGCGGACGCGGGACGCAGGAGGACGACTCCGGCGGAGGCCTCACCCTGCACGGCGTGCGGGATGGTCAGGCCGATGCGGGGGACGCGGAAGAAGTTCTTCTTCGCCTCCTCGACGCCCTTGGAGATGGCGGTCGGGACCTCGCGGGCCTTGCCGTAGCCGACGCCCACCAGTCCGTTGCCGTCTCCGACGATCACGAGCGCGGTGAAGCTGAAGCGACGACCGCCCTTGACGACCTTGGACACGCGGTTGATGGTGACGACGCGCTCCAGGAACTGGCTCTTGTCGGCATCACGGCCACCGCGGTTGTCGCGGCCGCCCTGGTTCCGGTCGCGTCCGCCACGACGGCCCTCACGGCCCTCGTTCTGCGCGGGTGCGGTGGACGCCGCGGTCTCGACGGGCGTCTCCGCCACGGCCACGACCTCGGGCTCCTTGTTGTTGTTCTCGGCTGCGCTCACAGGCTCAGACCACCCTCTCGAGCTCCTTCGGCGATGGCCGCGACGCGTCCTGCGTAGCGGTTGCCACCACGATCGAATACGACGCTCTCCACGCCGGCCGCCTTGGCGCGCTCGGCGACGAGCTCGCCGACCTTGCGCGACTTGGCGGTCTTGTCGCCGTCGAACGTGCGCATGTCGGCCTCGAGGGTCGACGCGGACGCGACGGTGTGACCACGGCTGTCATCGACGACCTGCACGAAGACGTGACGGGCCGAACGGGTGACGACGAGGCGCGGACGCAGCTCGGTCCCCTCCACCTTCTTGCGCAGGCGTGCGTGCCTGCGACCGCGGGCGGCGGACTTGCTTTTTCCTCTAACTCCGAGAGCCATGATCACTTACCACTCTTTCCGGCCTTGCGGCGAACGTTCTCGCCGGCGTAGCGGACGCCCTTGCCCTTGTAGGGCTCGGGCTTGCGAATCTTGCGGATGTTGGCGGCCGTCTCGCCGACGAGCTGCTTGTCGATGCCGACGACGGTCATCTTGTTGACGCCCTCGACGGTGAAGCTGATGCCCGCGGGCGCCTCGACGTACACGGGGTGGGAGAAGCCGAGCGCGAACTCGACGCCCTTGTCCTTGAGCGCGACGCGGTAACCCGTGCCGACGATCTCGAGGCCCTTGGTGTAGCCGGTGGTGACGCCGACGATCTGGTTGGCGATGAGGCTGCGCGTGAGGCCGTGGAGCGAACGCGACTCGCGCTCGTCGTCCGGGCGGGTGACGAGCACCTGCCCGTCCTGGACCTCGGCGCGGATGGGCTGGGCCACGGTGAGGCTCAGCTCGCCCTTGGGGCCCTTGACCGTGACGACCTGGCCGGACACGGTGACGTCGACCCCTGCGGGGACGTCGATGGGGAGTCTTCCGATGCGGGACATGTCGTTACCACACGTAGGCGAGGACTTCCCCACCCACGCCCTTCTTCGCAGCCTGGCGGTCCGTGAGGAGCCCCGAGGAGGTGGACAGGATGGCGACCCCGAGGCCACCGAGGACCTGGGGGATCTCCGCGGACTTCGCGTACACGCGGAGACCGGGCTTGGACACGCGCTTGATGCCCCGGATGGAGCGCTCGCGGTCGGGTCCGAACTTGAGGCTGAGCGTCAGCGTCTGGCCGACGCGGGCGTCCGCGACGTCCCAGCCGGCGATGAAGCCCTCGGACTTGAGGATGTCGGCGATGTGCGACTTGAGCTTGGAGTGCGGCATGGAGACCGTGTCGTGGTGCGCGGAGTTCGCGTTCCGGAGTCGGGTCAGCATGTCGGCGACCGGGTCGGTCATTGTCATGACTGGTGGTACCTCTCTCGCCTGGTTTCGTTCATCCGGACACGGATGACGACCTGTGGTGGTGGCGGCGCCGGGCGGAGGTGCCCGGCGCCGATCGTGCGGTGGTGCTGGTCGTGCGGGTGGTGCTGGTGGAACTGGTTACGGCGTGTTCTCGGGCGTCTGGAACGGGAAGCCGAGCGCCTTGAGCAGCGCGCGTCCCTCGTCGTCCGTCCGAGCGGTCGTGACGACCGTGATGTCCATGCCGCGGACCCGGTCGATGCGGTCCTGGTCGATCTCGTGGAACATGGACTGCTCGTTGAGGCCGAACGTGTAGTTGCCGTTGCCGTCGAACTGCTTCGGGCTGAGCCCGCGGAAGTCGCGGATGCGGGGCAGGGCGAGGGACAGCAGGCGGTCGAGGAACTCCCACATGCGGTCGCCGCGCAGCGTGACGTGGGTGCCGATGGCCTGGCCCTCACGCAGCTTGAACTGGGCGATCGACTTGCGGGCCTTGGTGACCTGCGGCTTCTGGCCCGTGATCTTGGTGAGGTCGGCGACCGCGCCGTCGATGATCTTGCCGTCGCGAGCCGCGTCGCCGACGCCCATGTTCACGACGATCTTCGTGAGCCCGGGCACCTGGTGCACGTTCGTGAAGCCGAGATCAGCGGTCAGCTGGCTGACGATCTCGGAGCGGTACTTCTGCTTCAGGCGCGGGAGCTGCTTGCCCTCGGCCGTGCCAGCGGTTGCGGTGTCGGTCATTGCTAGAGGTCCTTACCTGACTTCTTGGCGTAGCGGACGCGGACGGTCTTGGAGACCCCGTCCTTCTCGACCTGCTCGGTCCGGAAGCCGACTCGCGTGGGCTTCTTGGACTCGGGGTCGACGAGCGCGACGTTGGAGATGTGGATGGGCGCCTCGACGGTCTCGATGCCGCCGGTCTTGGAGCCGCGCTGCGTCTGGCCGACGCGGACGTGCTTCGTGACGAAGTTCACGCCCTCGACGACGACGCGGTTGCGCTCGACCAGGACGGACAGGACACGGCCCTGCTTGCCCCGGTCGCCGCCCTTGGCCTGCGTGCGACCCGTGATGACCTGCACGAGGTCACCCTTCTTGATGTTCGCCATGACTAAATGACCTCCGGTGCCAGCGAGATGATCTTCATGAACTTCTTGTCCCGGAGCTCGCGGCCCACCGGTCCGAAGATGCGGGTGCCGCGGGGCTCCCCGTTGCTGTTCAGGATGACGGCGGCGTTCTCGTCGAACTTGATGTACGAGCCGTCGGGACGGCGCGTCTCCTTCTTGGTCCGGACGATGACGGCCTTGACGACCTCGCCCTTCTTGACGTTGCCGCCGGGGATCGCGTCCTTGACGGTCGCGACGATGACGTCACCGAGGCCGGCGTAGCGGCGACCCGAGCCACCGAGCACGCGGATGGTCAAGATCTCCTTGGCACCCGTGTTGTCGGCGATCTTGAGGCGGGATTCCTGCTGAATCACTGTTGCTCCTTCTATCCAAGCAGCCGGGGCTACTTGGCCTTCTCGAGGATCTCGACCAGGCGCCAGCGCTTGGAGGCGCTCAGGGGACGGGTCTCGTTGATCAGGACCAGGTCGCCGATGCCGGCGGTGTTCGCCTCGTCGTGCGCCTTCACCTTGGAGGTGCGGCGGATGACCTTGCCGTACAGGGGGTGCTTCACGCGGTCCTCGACCTCGACGACGATGGTCTTGTCCATCTTGTCGCTGGTGACGTAGCCACGACGGGACTTGCGGTAGCCGCGGTCGGCCGTCGCGGTGTCAGCCGTGTTCTTCTCTTCGGCGTTCGCCATGATCAAGCCTCCTCAGCCTTCTCGGTGACGGCGGCGTCGTCGGCCTTCGCGGCCTTCTTCGTCGCCTTCTTCTTCTCGGGCTTCTCGGGGACCTCGACGGGGGCGGGCGTGGCACGGATGCCCAGCTCGCGCTCGCGGATGACCGTGTAGATCCGAGCGATGTCGCGCTTGACCGCGCGGAGGCGGCCGTGGCTGTCGAGCTGGCCGGTGGCCGACTGGAAGCGCAGGTTGAACAGCTCCTCCTTGGCCTTCTTCAGCTCTTCGACGAGTCGCTCGTCCTCGAAAGTGTCCAGCTCGACGGGGGCGAGCTCCTTGGAACCGATCGCCATTATGCGTCGCCTTCCTCGCGCTTGATGATGCGTGCCTTGAGGGGCAGCTTGTGGATGGCCCGGGTGAGCGCCTCGCGCGCCGTGACGTCGTCGACGCCGGCGAGCTCGAAGAGGACGCGACCCGGCTTGACGTTCGCGACCCACCACTCGGGCGAGCCCTTGCCGGAGCCCATGCGGGTCTCGGCGGGCTTCTTGGTGAGCGGGCGGTCGGGGTAGATGTTGATCCACACCTTCCCGCCGCGCTTGACGTGACGCGTCATGGCGATTCGAGCGGACTCGATCTGGCGGTTGGTGACGTAGGCGGGCGTGAGGGCCTGGATGCCGTACTCACCGAACGACACGGTGGTGCCACCGGTCGCCTGGCCGGAACGGCCGGGGTGGTGCTGCTTGCGGTGCTTGACTCGACGGGGGATAAGCATGGTTACGCCTCAACTCCTGCTGCGGCGACCGGCGCTGCCTCGGCGGCCGGCGCGGTGCGCGGCGCGTTGGTGCGGCGATCCCCGGTTCGACCGTCGGAACGGTCGTTACGGCGCTCGGGGCGCGACGACTTCTGGTTCGCCTGCTCGCGAGCGAGATCCTTGTTGGTGATGTCGCCCTTGTAGACCCAGACCTTCACGCCGATGCGGCCGAAGGACGTGCGGGCCTCGTAGAAGCCGTAGTCGATGTTCGCACGGAGGGTGTGCAGCGGCACGCGGCCCTCGCGGTAGAACTCCGACCGGCTCATCTCGGCGCCGCCGAGGCGGCCCGACACCTGGATGCGGACGCCCTTGGCGCCGGCGCGCTGCGCGCCCTGCAGGCCCTTGCGCATCGCGCGGCGGAACGCCACACGACCCGCGAGCTGCTCGGCGATGCCCTGGGCGACCAGCTGCGCCTCGGCCTCGGGGTTCTTCACCTCGAGGATGTTCAGCTGGATCTGCTTGCCCGTGAGCTTCTCGAGGTCGGCGCGGATGCGCTCGGCCTCGACGCCGCGACGGCCGATGACGATGCCGGGGCGGGCCGTGTAGATGTCCACGCGGACACGGTCACGGGTGCGCTCGATCTCGATGCGCGCCACTCCGGCGCGGTCGAGGCTCGTCTTGAGCATGGTGCGGATGCGCACGTCCTCGGCGACGTAGTCGCTGTAACGCTGCCCCTTCTTCGTGCTGTCCGAGAACCAGCGCGACACGTGGTCGGTGGTGATCCCGAGACGGAACCCGTACGGGTTGACCTTCTGTCCCATTACTTGCTCGCCTTCTTCGTGGTCGACGCCACGTCCGCCTCGTCCGGCGTCGCGAGGACGACCGTGATGTGGCTGGTGCGCTTGTTGATACGGAACGCGCGACCCTGTGCGCGCGGCTGGAACCGCTTGAGGGTGGTGCCCTCGTCCACGAACGCCTTGGCGATGTAGAGGTCCTGCTCCGAGAGGAAGCTGTTCGACGCGTCGGCCTTGACCCGCGCGTTCGCCATGGCCGAGGCCACCAGCTTGTAGATCGGCTCGCTCGCGCCCTGGGGGGCGAACTTCAGGATGGCGAGGGCCTCCTCGGCCTGCTTCCCGCGGATCATGTCGACGACACGGCGGGCCTTCTGGGGGGTGACGCGGATGTGACGCACGCGTGCGATCGACTCCACCATTTCTCTCCTCCTTCTCGTCGCCGCGTTAGCGACGACGACCCTTCTTGTCGTCCTTCACGTGGCCGCGGAAGGTGCGCGTGAGCGCGAACTCGCCGAGCTTGTGACCGACCATGGACTCCGTGACGAACACGGGGATGTGCTTGCGACCGTCGTGCACCGCGATGGTGTGACCCAGCATCGCCGGGATGATCATCGAGCGGCGCGACCAGGTCGTGATCACGTTCTTGCTGCTGGCCTCGTTCGCCGAGATCACCTTGCGGAGCAGGTGGTCGTCGACGAAGGGGCCCTTCTTCAGACTGCGTGGCATCTTCTACAACTCCTACTTGCGCTTCTTGCCGGCGTTGCGGCGGCGAACGATGAGCTTGTCGCTGGGCTTGTTGATGTGGCGCGTGCGGCCTTCCTTCTGGCCCCACGGGCTGACCGGGTGGCGACCACCGGAGGTCTTGCCCTCACCACCACCGTGCGGGTGGTCGACCGGGTTCATCGCGACACCGCGGACGGTCGGGCGGACGCCCTTCCAGCGCATGCGGCCGGCCTTGCCCCAGTTGATGTTCGACTGCTCGGCGTTGCCGACCTCGCCGATGGTCGCGCGGCAGCGCGCATCGACGTTGCGGATCTCGCCCGAGGGGAGACGCAGCTGGGCGTAGGGGCCGTCCTTCGCCACGAGGCGCACGGAGGCGCCGGCGGAGCGGGCCATCTTCGCGCCGCCGCCGGGGCGGAGCTCGATGGCGTGGATGACGGTACCCGTCGGGATGTTGCGCAGCGGCAGGTTGTTGCCGGGCTTGATGTCGGCCTGGGCGCCCGACTCGATCTTGTCGCCCTGCTTCAGCTTGTTCGGCGCGAGGATGTAGCGCTTCGTGCCGTCGATGAAGTGCAGGAGCGCGATGCGCGCCGTGCGGTTGGGGTCGTACTCGATGTGGGCGACGGTCGCGATGACGCCGTCCTTGTCGTTGCGCTTGAAGTCGATCACGCGGTACTGGCGCTTGTGGCCACCACCGATGTGACGGGTCGTGATCCGACCCTGGTTGTTGCGGCCACCGGTCTTGGAGAGCGGGCGGAGCAGCGACTTCTCGGGCGTCGAGCGCGTGATCTCCACGAAGTCGGCGACGGACGAACCGCGACGACCCGGGGTCGTGGGCTTGTACTTGCGAATAGCCATTGGTGTTTTCCTAGTCCCGGTCTCAGCCGACAGTCGTGAAGATGTCGATGGAGCCCGACTTGAGGGAGACGATGGCGCGCTTGGTGTCCTTGCGCTTGCCCATCCCGAACTTGGTCCGGCGGGTCTTGCCCTGCTTGTTGAGCGTGTTGACCGACGCGACCTGCACGCCGAAGATCTTCTCGATCGCGAGCTTGATCTCGGTCTTGTTCGAGCGGGGGTCCACGATGAACGTGTACTTGCCCTGGTCGATCAGGCCGTAGCTCTTCTCGGAGACGACCGGCGCGATGATGATGTCGCGGGGGTCCTTCTGGGTGGCGCTCATGCGGCAACCTCTTCCTTGGCCGTCTTCGACGCGACGAACGCGTCGTACGCGCCCTTCGTGAAGACGATGTCGTCGCTCACGAGCACGTCGTACGCGTTGAGCTGGTCGTAGGACAGCACGTGGACCGTCGGGATGTTGCGCACGCTGCGGAGGCTGACCTCGTCGGTGCGCTCCAGGACGATGAGGACGTGCTTGCTCGTGGCGATGCCGTCGAGCAGCGCGACCACGGTCTTCGTCGAGGGGACGTCTCCGGCGGAGAGGCTCTCGATGACGTGGAGGCGGGCGCCGCGCGCGCGGTCGGAGAGGGCGCCGAGCAGAGCCGCGGCGATCATCTTCTTGGGGGTGCGCTGCGAGTAGTTGCGGGGCGTGGGTCCGTGGACGATGCCACCGCCGGTCATCTGGGGGGCGCGGATCGAGCCCTGACGAGCGCGGCCGGTCCCCTTCTGCTTGAACGGCTTGCGGCCGGCGCCGGAGACCTCGCCGCGGCCCTTGGTCTTGTGCGTTCCCTGGCGCGCCGCGGCGAGCTGGGCCACGACGACCTGGTGGATGAGCGGGACGTTGGTCTGCACGTCGAAGATCGACGCGGGCAGGTCGACGGAGCCGGTGACTGCACCGGTCGCGTCGAGGACGTCGAGCTGGGTGTCGGTAGCCATGACTACTTCCCCTTCACTGCGTTGCGGACGAAGACGATGCGGCCACGCGCGCCGGGCACTGCGCCCTTGACGAGCAGGAGGCCCTTCTCGGCGTCCACGCTGTGGACGACGAGGTTCAGCACGGTGACGCGCTCGCCGCCCATGCGACCGGCCATGCGCATGCCCTTGAAGACGCGGCTGGGGGTCGAGGAGGCGCCGATGGAGCCGGGCTTGCGGTGGTTGCGGTGCGAACCGTGCGAGGCGGAGACTCCCTTGAAGTTGTGGCGCTTCATGACGCCGGCGAAGCCCTTGCCCTTGCTGGTGCCGACGACGTCGACCTTGGTGCCGGGCTCGAAGGCGCCGACCGTGATCTCCTGGCCGAGCGAGTACTCGGCGAAGTCGGCCGTGCGGACCTCGGTGAGGTGGCGGCGCGGCGTGACGCCGGCCTTCTCGAAGTGGCCGGTGCTCGGCTTGTCGGCCTTGCGGGGGTCGATCTGGCCGTAGGCGATCTGGATGGCGCCGTAGCCGTCGACCTCGGGCGTGCGCACCTGGGTGACGACGTTCGGGGTGATCTGCACGACGGTCACGGGGATGAGCTTGTTGTTCTCGTCCCACACCTGCGTCATGCCCAGCTTCGTGCCGAGCAGACCGGTGAAAGTCCTGTTAGCGGTAGACATGGGTTCCCTTAGAGCTTGATCTCGATGTTGACGTCGGCCGGGAGGTCGAGTCGCATGAGCGAGTCGACCGCCTTCGGCGTCGGGTCGACGATGTCGATCAGACGCTTGTGCGTGCGCATCTCGAAGTGCTCGCGGCTGTCCTTGTACTTGTGGGGGGAACGGATCACGCAGATCACGTTCTTCTCCGTGGGCAGCGGCACCGGGCCGACGACCGTGGCGCCCGCGCGGGTCACCGTGTCGACGATCTTCCGGGCCGAGGAGTCGATGACCGAGTGGTCGTACGACTTAAGTCGGATGCGGATCTTCTGTCCCGCCATGTGTGACTCTCTCTCTTTCGTGCGTCATGCGGCCTCGGACCGTATTGGACGCGTGTGTCCCTCGCTCGGATCCGCGCGCCTCGTGGCGTGCCTCTCCGTGGTGCACCCGGGCGCGCATCGTGGGACGCGGCCTCGGGCAGCTCGTGCACCCGCCCGCATGCGGGCGCCGACGAGCTGTGCTCATCCGGTGGGTGTCGGTGCTTGTGCTCTGCTGCCCGCGGCCTAACCTGCCCAGGGAGCGACGTGCGCTCCGGGCGGCTATGCACTGCCTGGCAGTGATCCGGCGTCTCGCGCGCAGGGCGGCGTGCACCGGAATGTTGAACTAGACGAGTTTGTCATAGTCCGGCCATGCGTGCAACCCGGGCGTGTCGCGCCCACTCCCCCGTGTTTCCGGGCCCGGCACCGGGTGCCGACGCGTCCTCGACGGACGCTTCCGCATCACCGGTAGAGCAGGTTCCGGAGCTCCGTCTCCCCCGAGCCGAGGCGCTGCGGGTCGATGGTGCGGCCGTGCACGTACTCGTCCACGAGCCGCGGGTCCACGTAGCTGTTCTTCGCGATGGTCGGGGTGTTGCTCAGCACCTCGGACGCGTCGCGGTACGCCTGCGCGAGCGCCCGCTGCCGCTTGCCCTTGGTCTCCTCGGGCCCGTGCTTCGCGAGGCTGATCGCCGCGGCGACCGTGCCGTGGAGCGTCCGGAAGTCCTTGGCGGTGAACTCGCCGCCGGTGCGCTCGCGCACGTAGTCGTTGATATCCGCCGCGCCGAGCGGGTGCCAGTCGCTCCCGTCCCGGTAGGCGAGGAGGCGCGCGTTCGCACCCCGGCGCTTGAGGCCCTGGATCGCCTGGACGAGGTCCGCGTCACGGATGTCGCTCGACCACTCCTGCCCGCTCTTCGCGGGGAACTCGAGGTGGACGCTGTCGCCGTGGATGGTCACGTGGGAGCACAGCAGCGTCGAGAGCCCGTGGCTGCCGTTCGACTCCGCGTACCGCTCGCTGCCGACGCGGAGGCTCCCCGTGTCGAGCATGCGGAAGCCGGCGGCCAGCGCGCGCTCGCGCGTGTGCCCCTCCTGCCGGAGGTGCATGGTGACCTGGCGTCGCGCGGCCGGGAGGGACTCGGCGAGCTGCAGCGCGCGGTCGAACTTGATCCGGTCCTTCTGCTCGCGCCAGGTCGGGTGGTAGATGTACTGCCGGCGTCCGGCGCTGTCCATGCCCGTCGCCTGCACGTGGCCGTTGGCGTACGGGGCGATCCACACGTCGGTCCAGGCGGGCGGGATCCCGAGGTGCTCCATGCGGGCGCGCAGCTCCCGGTCGGTGACCCGGTTCCCGTCGGAGTCCAGGTAGGTCCAGCCCTTCCCCGAGCGCTTGCGCGTGTAGCCCTTGCCGGTGGCGTCGCTGCGCCGGAGTCTTACCATCCCTCGAACCTACGCGCTGGGCGCCCGATCGTTAGCGCACTACGCATCCGGGCCGGGCTTCCGCAGGAGCCCGTGACATCCGGCGCGGCGTTAACGGCCGACAGGGCCGGGCCATGACGGCCCGACCCTGTCGGAGGTGGTGCTGGTGGAGCTGTGCTACTTGACGATCTTCGTGACCGTGCCGGCGCCGACGGTGCGGCCACCCTCGCGGATGGCGAAGCCGAGGCCCTCCTCCATGGCGATCGGCTGGATCAGCGCGACGTTCATGTCGGTGGTGTCGCCGGGCATGACCATCTCGGTGCCCTCGGGCAGCGTGATGACGCCGGTGACGTCGGTGGTGCGGAAGTAGAACTGCGGACGGTAGTTCGCGTAGAACGGGTTGTGACGCCCGCCCTCCTCCTTGGAGAGGATGTACGCGGTGCCCTCGAAGTCCGTGTGCGGCGTGACCGAACCCGGCTTGACGATGACCTGGCCGCGCTCGACGTCCTCGCGCTTGGTGCCGCGGAGCAGGAGACCGCAGTTCTCGCCGGCCCAGGCCTCGTCGAGCTGCTTGTGGAACATCTCGATGCCCGTGACGGTGGTCTTGACGGTGGGACGGATGCCCACGATCTCGACGTCCGAGTTGATGGCCAGCGTGCCGCGCTCGGCGCGACCCGTGACGACGGTGCCACGACCGGTGATCGTGAAGACGTCCTCGACGGGCATGAGGAACGGCTTGTCCTTGTCGCGGACGGGCTCCGGGATGGAGTCGTCGACCGCGTCCATGAGCTTGACGATCTGCTCGACCCACTTCTCGTCGCCCTCGAGCGCCTTGAGGCCGGAGACCTGGACGACGGGGGCGTTGTCGCCGTCGAAGTCCTGGCTGGAGAGCAGCTCGCGGACCTCGAGCTCGACGAGCTCGAGGATCTCCTCGTCGTCGACCATGTCGGACTTGTTGAGCGCGACGAGCAGGTACGGCACGCCGACCTGCTTCGCGAGCAGGACGTGCTCGCGCGTCTGGGCCATGGGGCCGTCGGTGGCGGCGACCACGAGGATCGCGCCGTCCATCTGCGCCGCGCCGGTGATCATGTTCTTGATGTAGTCAGCGTGACCCGGGGCGTCGACGTGAGCGTAGTGACGCTTGGGCGTCTCGTACTCGACGTGCGAGATGTTGATCGTGATGCCGCGCTGGCGCTCCTCGGGAGCGGAGTCGATGGACGCGAAGTCGCGCTGCACGTTGGTCGCCGACGGGTACTTGTCCGCCAGGACCTTGGAGATCGCTGCCGTCAGCGTCGTCTTGCCGTGGTCGACGTGACCGATCGTTCCGATGTTGACGTGCGGCTTGGTCCGCTCGAACTTGGCCTTACCCACTGTGGGTCCTCCTCAGGACTCGGTTGCGGGGCGTCCGGTGTTCCCGGACGCCCTGCGTGTTGGAGATCTTGCTTATGGTACTGAAACGGCGGATGCCGCTCGAACTGGAGGGCTACTCGCCCTTGTTCTTCTGGACGATCTCGTCGGCGACAGCCTTCGGGACCTCGGCGTAGCTGCCGAAGCTCATCGAGTACACCGCGCGGCCCGAGGTCTTGCTCCTCAGGTCGCCGACGTAGCCGAACATCTCCGACAGGGGGACGTTGGCGGTGATGACCTTCACGCCGCTCGCGTCCTCCATCGCCTGGATCTGCCCGCGTCGGGAGTTCAGGTCGCCGATGACGTCGCCCATGTACTCCTCGGGCGTGCGGACCTCGACGGCCATGAGCGGCTCGAGCAGCACGGGCTTCGCCTTGCGCGCGGCCTCCTTGAAGGCCATCGAGCCGGCGATCTTGAACGCCATCTCCGAGGAGTCGACGTCGTGCGCGGCGCCGTCCAGCAGCGTCGCCTTCACGCCCACCATGGGGTAGCCGGCGAGCACGCCGACCTGGAGGGCGTCCTGGATGCCCGCGTCGACCGAGGGGATGTACTCCCGCGGGACGCGACCGCCGGTGACCTTGTTGTCGAACTCGTAGGTCTTCTCCGCGGTCACCTCCATGGGCTCGATCTTGATCTGGATCTTGGCGAACTGGCCCGATCCACCCGTCTGCTTCTTGTGGGTGAAGTCGTGCTTGTCGACGGTGCCGCGGATGGTCTCACGGTACGCGACCTGCGGCTTGCCGACGTTCGCCTCGACGTTGAACTCGCGCTTCATGCGGTCGACCAGGATGTCGAGGTGGAGCTCGCCCATGCCCTTGATGACCGTCTGACCGGTCTCCTGGTTCTGCTCCGTGCGGAAGGTCGGGTCCTCCTCGGCGAGCTTCTGGATGGCGACACCCAGCTTCTCCTGGTCGGCCTTCGTCTTCGGCTCGATGGCGACCTCGATGACGGGCTCGGGGAACGTCATCGACTCGAGCACGATCTGCTCGTTCGGGTCGCACAGCGTGTCGCCCGTGGTCGTGTCCTTGAGGCCGATGACCGCGTAGATGTGACCCGCGGTGACCGAGTCGACCGGGTTCTCCTTGTTGGAGTGCATCTGGAAGATCTTGCCGATGCGCTCCTTCTTGCCCTTGGTCGAGTTGATGACCTGCGAGCCGCCCGCGATGGTGCCCGAGTAGACCCGGACGTACGTGAGGCGACCGAAGAACGGGTGCACCGCGACCTTGAACGCGAGAGCCGAGAACGGCTCGGTCGCGTCGGGCTTGCGGATGATGACCTTCTCCTCGTCGCGCACGTCGTGGCCCTCCATGGGGGGCACGTCGAGCGGGCTGGGGAGGTAGTCGATGACCGCGTCGAGCATCGGCTGGACACCGCGGTTCTTGAACGCGGAGCCGCACAGCACGGGGTAGATCTCGCTGTTGACGGTGAGCTTGCGGATGGCGGCCTTGATCTCCGCCACCGTCAGCTCCTCGCCGCCGAAGTACTTCTCGAGCAGCGCGTCGTCGGTCTCGGCGACGGTCTCGAGCAGCTTGGCCCGGTACTCGTCCGCCTTGTCCTGGAGGTCCGCGGGGATCTCCTCGATCTCGTACTTCGCACCGAGCTCGACGTCTCCCTTGGAGTCGCCGCGCCAGGTCAGCGCACGCATCTCGACGAGGTCGATGACGCCCTCGAAGCCGCTCTCGGAGCCGATGGGCAGCTGGATGACCAGCGGCTTGGCGCCGAGGCGGTTGACGATGGTGTCGACCGTGAAGTAGAAGTCCGCGCCGAGCTTGTCCATCTTGTTGACGAAGCAGATGCGCGGCACGTCGTACTTGTCGGCCTGGCGCCACACCGTCTCGGACTGGGGCTCGACGCCCTCCTTGCCGTCGAACACGGCGACCGCGCCGTCGAGGACGCGGAGCGAGCGCTCCACCTCGACCGTGAAGTCGACGTGCCCGGGGGTGTCGATGATGTTGATCTGGTTCTTGTTCCAGAAGCACGTCGTCGCGGCGGACGTGATAGTGATGCCGCGCTCCTGCTCCTGGGCCATCCAGTCCATCGTGGCGGCGCCGTCGTGGACCTCGCCGATCTTGTGAGTGATGCCCGTGTAGAACAGGATGCGCTCGGTGGTGGTGGTCTTGCCGGCATCGATGTGAGCCATGATGCCGATGTTGCGGACCTTGTTCAGGTCGGTGAGCACGTCCTGTGCCACAGGTTCCTCCGAAAGGGGTTGGTGGTGCTGTCGAACGAGGTGGTCGACTACCAGCGGTAGTGCGCGAACGCCTTGTTCGACTCGGCCATCTTGTGGGTGTCCTCGCGGCGCTTGACCGCGGCACCGAGGCCGTTGGATGCGTCGAGGATCTCGTTGGTGAGACGCTCGGTCATGGTCTTCTCGCGACGCGACTTGGCGTACGTCGTGAGCCAGCGGAGCGCGAGGGTGTTCGCGCGGTGCGGCTTGACCTCGATCGGCACCTGGTAGGTGGAGCCACCCACGCGGCGCGAACGCACCTCGAGGGCCGGGCGGACGTTGTCGAGCGCCTTCTTCAGCGTGACGACGGCGTCCTGGCCGTTCTTCGCGGCGACGCCGGCGAGGGCGTCGTAGACGATCTTCTCGGCGAGGCCCTTCTTGCCGTCGAGCAGGATCTTGTTGACGAGCTGGCTGACGATCGGCGCACCGTAGACGGGATCTGCGACGACAGGGCGCTTGGGGGCGGGACCCTTGCGAGGCATTACTTCTTCTCCATCTTCGCGCCGTACCGGCTGCGAGCCTGCTTGCGGTTCTTCACGGCCTGGGTGTCGAGCGCACCGCGGACGATCTTGTAGCGGACGCCGGGGAGGTCCTTCACGCGACCGCCGCGGACGAGCACCATGGAGTGCTCCTGGAGGTTGTGGCCCTCACCGGGGATGTAGGCCGTGACCTCCTGGCCGTTGCTGAGCTTGACGCGGGCGACCTTGCGGAGGGCCGAGTTCGGCTTCTTCGGCGTGGTCGTGTACACGCGGGTGCAGACGCCCCGCTGCTGGGGGTTGGCCTTCAGGGCGGGCGCCTTGGTCTTGACGACCTTGGGCGTGCGGCCCTTGCGGACCAGCTGCTGGATGGTTGGCACTACGGGACTCCTCGATGCTGCACGGTGACAGCGGGTTGATGGTCAGCATTCGAGCCCGCAGGACGGGCTCGAGTTCAACTGGACCCACGCGTCCGCCGACCACGGGAGTGGGAGGCGCCGGCGGGTATGCCGTGGGGGCCGGCCGGAATGGCCGAACCCTGATCGGTGCGTTGAAGGCCCGCTCGAGCGCCCCGACTCCATGGCACGACACGAGCGCACGCCTGAGCGCACACCTCCACCACGATACAGTTCCGCGACTCGCCGGTCAAACGGTGGACGAGGGGCCGCGAGCGGCCAGCGCGACCGCCCCGAGGCCCAGCAGGACGGAGACGCCGAGCACGGCGATCCCGAACGGATCCACCAGGTGCCGGATCGCGAACGCGAGGCTCGCGAACGCGTCCGCGCCGCCCGCCAGGTAGACGACGGCGCCGACGATCCCGTAGGCGAGCCACGCGGCGGCGCCCCAGCCGACCACCGGCAGGACGGCGATCCGCCGCTCGCGATCCGCCGCGCGTGCGGTGCGGACGAGGCCGCCGGCGAAGACGAGCGTGGCGCTCAGCACCATGAGCGGGCCGAGGAGGACTCCCGCGTCCCGCTCCGGGATGACCTCGTCACCGCCGAGGAGCGAGACGAAGCCGAAGACGCACACCACCAGCGCGACGTGCAGGACGGCGGCCAGGAGGGGGATCACTCCCCCAGCCTGACACGCGTCAGCGGTGGTCGGGCTGCTCGGCCAGCTTGCGGTCGTACTCGGCGCGGGCCTCGACGTTCTTCGCCTTGACGCGGCGGCCGCGGGCGCTGATGCCGGCGCCCAGCCAGGTGACGAGCTCGCGGGCGAGGAAGCCCGCGAGGATCCCGTCGGGGAAGGTCACCGTGCGCTGCAGCAGGAGGGCCTGCTCCGAGGGGGCGAGGTCCATGACGCCGCCCTGGAGGAGGCGCGTGCCGACGTACGCGGCGTAGACGAGGATCGCGACGGGCAGCCCGCCGAGGACGAACGCCCACCACCCGCCGCGGTTGACGAGGAGCGCGAGCAGCACGAAGAGGACCAGGAACGCGATGGTGGGCACGTAGAAGACGGGCGACAGCAGGTACCGCCCGAAGACGTCGCCGAAGGCGTCCGGGTTCCGCACCGAGGCGAGGAGCGCCGTGCCCAGCGAGTAGAGGAGGGCGAAGACGATGGCGGCGACGACCGCGATGAGCACGCCGAACCCGCGGTTGCCGCGCTTCTCCGGCGGGACGGGCGCCTGCACGTAGATGGGCTGCGACGGCGACTGGCGCTGCGCCTCCTCGTCGCGGGCGCGGCGGTCGCGCTCCTCGCGCTCGCGGGCGTCGGCCTCACGGGCCTCGCGCTCGCGGCGCTCGCGGTCCTCGACGTCGCGCTGGCGGGCCTCCGCCTCGCGCGCCTCGACCTCGCGGGCCTCCGCCTCGCGCGCCTCGCGCTCGCGGGCGTCGCGCTCGCGTGCCTCGGCGATGCGGGCCTCGGACTCGCGTGCCTCCCGGGCCTCGCGCTCGCGTGCCTCGTCGACGGGGGCGGCGAACGCGGTCTGGTCGAAGGTCGAGGTGTCGGAGTGCGCGGTGTCCGCCGTGCGGTCGGCGGGGCCGTCGTCGAAGGCGGCGGCGGCGCGCTCGTCGGGCGTGCGGGGATCGCGCGGCTGGTCGGCCTCGTCGGGCTGTCGGTGCGGGGCGGGCCTGTCGTCGGTCATGGCATGAACCTACCGTCGGCCGCCGCCCCCGCCTCGGAGGCGTGCCGCGGCGGACAGAACGGACGGGCGGCCTAGAAGGGCTCGAGCAGCCGCTGCAGGAAGCGCCGCGTGCGCTCCTCGGCGGGATGCTGCAGCACCTGCGACGGGTGCCCGCGCTCCACGACGACGCCGCCGTCCATGAACACGATCTCGTCGGCGACCTGGCGCGCGAACGCCAGCTCGTGCGTGACGATCACCATCGTCCACGCCTCGTCGGCGAGCTCCTTGATGACGCTGAGCACCTCGCCCACGAGCTCGGGGTCGAGGGCCGAGGTCGGCTCGTCGAACAGGAGGATCTGCGGACGCAGGGCGAGCGCGCGCACGATGCCGACCCGCTGCTGCTGTCCGCCGGAGAGCTGGAACGGGTGCTGGTCGCGCTTGTCGGCCAGCCCCACGCGCGCGAGCAGCTCCTCGGCCTCGCGGGTCGCCTCGGCGACGGGACGCCGCTGCACCTGCACCGGACCCTCGATGACGTTCTCCAGCACGGTCTTGTGCGGGAAGAGGTTGTACTGCTGGAAGACCATGGCCGAGCGGTCGCGCAGGGCGAGCAGCTCGCGGTTCCGCGGCTTCGCGGCGAAGTCGACGCGGAGCGGGCCGGTCGTGCGGGAGCGGGAGTCGGCGTCCGCCGCGGCGACCTCGACCACGCCCTGCTCGGGCACCTCGAGCCCGTTGAGCGAGCGGAGGACCGTCGTCTTGCCGGATCCGCTCGGGCCGATGAGCGCCGTCACGCCGCCGCGCCGCACCTCGAGGTCGATGGAGCGCAGCACCTCGTTGTCGCCGAACGACTTGCGGAGGCCGCGGACGGTGAGGACGGGCTCGCCGGGCGCGCGGTGCGCCGCGGGCGCCGGATCGGCGGGATCAGTGGGCGACATACCGGTCGAGCCTCCTCTCGAGGCGGGTCTGCGCGAACGACAGCACGAGGCAGACGAGCCAGTAGATCAGCGCCGCCTCCAGGTACAGCAGCATGTACTCGAACGTGGACGACGCGATGAGCTGCGCCTGCTTGAAGAGCTCGGTCACGAGGATCACCGAGGCGAGGGACGTGTCCTTCACCAGGCTGATGAACGTGTTCGACAGCGGCGGCACGGACACCCGGGCCGCCTGCGGCACGATGATCCGCCGGAGCGTCATGGCGCGGGACATGCCGATCGTGTGGCCGGCCTCCCACTGCCCGCGCGGCACGGAGAGGATCGACGCCCGGATGATCTCCGCCGCGTACCCGCCGACGTTGACCGACAGCGCGATGACCGCGCTCGGCCAGGGCGGGAGCACGACGCCGATGGACGGCAGCCCGTAGAAGATCACGAACAGCTGCACCAGGAGCGGCGTGCCCCGCACGACGGAGATGTAGAAGCGGGCGATGCCGGAGACGACCCGGTTGCCGTAGAGGCGCATGAGCGCGAGGCCCAGCGCGATGGCGAGGCCGAGCGCGAAGGTGACGAGCGCCAGCGGGATGGTGCCGCGGATCGTCTCGAGCGCGAGCGGCCCGAAGGACGACCAGAACAGGTCCCACTCCCTCGACATGCGATCCCCTCGTCTCGTCCTCGACCGTCAGCGTACGCGGCGGGCTACTGCGAGACGTCCGCGCCGAAGTACTTCTCGGAGATGGACGCCAGCGTGCCGTCGGCCCGCAGGTCGGCGAGGGCCCGGTCGACGGCCGCCACGAGGTCGTCGCTGCCCTTGCGGAGGACGAAGGCGTTGAGCGACGGGTCGTCGGTCTGCGCCGCGACCTCGAGGTCGGAGTCGCCCTGCTGCTTCTGGTAGTCGAGGAGCGTGAGGCGGTCGTTGATGGTCGCGTCGACGCGGCCCTGCTGGAGGAGCGTCACGGCCTGCGCGAACCCCTCGACGGCCTCGACCTTGGCGCCGCTCTCGGTGGCGAGCTCGTTCCAGTTGCTCGTGAGCGACTGCGCCGTGGTCTTGCCCTCGAGGTCGGCGAACGAGGAGATGCCCGAGTCGGATCCCTTGACGATGATGACGCCGGGCGAGACGGTGTACGGCTCGGAGAAGTCGTAGACCTCCTTGCGCTCGTCCGTGATGGAGATCTGGTTGGCGATGACGTCCCAGCGGCCGGCCTCGAGGCCGGCGAAGATGCCGTCGAACTGGGTCTCCTCGAAGACCGGCTCCACGCCGAGCTTGCCGGCGACGGCCGTGGCGACGTCGACGTCGTAGCCCGTGAGCGCGCCCGACCCGGATCCCTCGTGGAAGGAGAAGGGCGAGTAGGTGCCCTCGGTGCCGATGACGAGCTTCCCGGCGGCCTGCACGTCGGAGAGGCTCGACGCGGCGGCGGGGGTGCCCGAGGTGCCCGCCGCGGTCCCCGTGCCCGCGTCGCCCGAGGCGCAGCCGGCGAGGCCGAGGGCGGCGACGGCGACGAGGCCGGTGAGGGCGAGGGACGGACGGATGCGGGAGCGGAGCGACATGGGGGTCCTTGCGGTCACGGCGGATCCCGGTGCGGGATCGCCTCGTGCGGGTGCTGTGTGCGGTGATGCGGCGCCGGATGCCCGGATGCGCGGGAGCGCCGACCGCCATCGTCTCAACGCCTGCGGCCCATCGGTATTCCCGAGTCGCCGCATGACGGACGCGGCGCGCACGGGGCGCCCCGCTCCGCCTAGAACAGGGGCTCGGGATCCGTGCCGTCGCCGTCGTCCGCCACCGGACCGATCTCCCCCTCGAGCTCCAGCAGCCGCAGGGCCACGAAGCGGTCGAGGGCCTGGCGGATGACGGGCGCGAGCGGCACGAGCTCGCGCGCGAGCGCCTGGTCCACCACGTGCTGGATCTCCGCGCTCCGCTCCCCGTAGTCCACGAACGCGGGCATGCCGAAGGGGTGCTCGCGGTAGGCCGGCCCGCGGGTCTCGCGGTAGAGGCGCTCCCGCGCGTCCAGCGCGGCCTCCGCCCGGGCGGCCTCGAGCGCGGCGATCAGCGGGTGGATGGCGGTGTGGGGCGCGTCGTGGGGGATCGCCTCCTGACCCGTGAAGAACGAGGCGTCGCACGCGGGGCAGGGACCGGATCCGCCGCCGGGCGACGACGCGGACCCGGTGGCGTAGCGGAGGGCGTGCGCGCGCCACGCCAGGACGACGTCCTCCAGCATCCGCACGTCGACGCCTCCTCGGGTCCCGGCGCGGGGCCGCCGGGTGGCCCCACTTTATCGCCGGGTCGACGGGCGGCCGGGGACGAGGAAGGGCCCCGCCGGAGCGGGGCCCTTCTCATCGTGCGCTCACGCGCCGGCTGTCCTAGTTGTAGGTGCCGGGCGTGTAGTCGTCCGAGCTGAAGCTGTCGAAGTCGACGAAGCTCAGGTCGGACTCGTTGAACACCGACTCATCCGTGAAGATGCGGTTCGGGTAGCGCTCGGCCTTGGCCTCCTCCGTCGCGGTGACGGTGACGTCGCGGTACTTCGCGAGCCCCGTCCCGGCCGGGATCAGCTTGCCGATGATGACGTTCTCCTTGAGGCCCATCAGCGGGTCGGACTTGCCCTCCATGGCGGCCTGCGTGAGCACGCGGGTCGTCTCCTGGAAGGACGCGGCCGACAGCCACGACTCGGTCGCGAGCGAGGCCTTGGTGATGCCCATGACCTCCTGGCGGGCGGAGGCGGTCTTCTTGCCCTCCGTCAGCGTGGCGCGGTTGACCTCGTTGTAACGGGCCCGGTCGACCAGCTCACCGGGGAGGAGGTCCGTGTCGCCGTGCTCGACGACCGTGACCTTGCGCAGCATCTGCCGCACGATGACCTCGATGTGCTTGTCGTGGATCGGGACGCCCTGCGAGCGGTAGACGCCCTGGACGCCGCCCACGAGGTGCTTCTGCACCTCGCGCACGCCCTTGACCCGGAGGACCTCCTTCGGGTCGATGGCGCCGACGTGCAGCTGCTGCCCGAGCTCGACGTGCTGGCCGTCCTCGACGAGGAGGGTCGCGCGCTTGAGCACCGGGTAGACGTGCGGCTCGTCGCCGTTGTCCGGGGTCAGGATCACCTTGCGGCTGCGATCCGTGTCCTCGATCGTGATGCGACCGGCGGCCTCCGCGATGGGCGACGCACCCTTGGGGGTGCGGGCCTCGAAGAGCTCCTGCACGCGGGGCAGACCCTGCGTGATGTCGTCCGCCGATGCCACACCACCGGTGTGGAAGGTGCGCATCGTGAGCTGCGTGCCGGGCTCGCCGATCGACTGGGCCGCGATGATGCCGACGGCCTCGCCGATGTCGACGAGCTTGCCCGTGGCGAGCGAGCGGCCGTAGCAGGCCGCGCACACGCCGACGGCGGACTCGCAGGTCAGGACCGAGCGCACCTTGATCTCGTGCACGCCGGCCGCGATCAGGTGGTCGATCATGACGTCGCCGACGTCGCTGCCCGCGGGGGCCACGACCTCGCCGGCCTCGTTGACCGCGTCGGCGGCCAGCGAGCGGGCGTACACGGAGTTCTCCACGTTGGAGTCGCGGACCGACGTGCCGTCCGCCGCCTGGATGGCGATCGGCAGGTCGAGGCCGCGGCTCGTGCCGCAGTCGTCCTCGCGGATGATGACGTCCTGCGACACGTCCACCAGACGACGGGTGAGGTACCCGGAGTCGGCGGTGCGCAGCGCGGTGTCGGCCAGTCCCTTGCGGGCGCCGTGGGTGGAGATGAAGTACTCCGCCACCGTCAGGCCCTCGCGGTACGAGTGGACGATCGGGCGGGGGATGATCTCGCCCTTCGGGTTCGACACGAGGCCGCGCATGCCGGCGATCTGGCGGACCTGCATCCAGTTGCCTCGTGCCCCGGAGGACACCATGCGGTTGATGTTGTTGTCGGCGGGGAGGTTGTCCTCCATCGCCTTCGCGACCTCGGCGGTGGCCTTGTTCCAGATCTCGATGAGCTCCTGACGACGCTCGGCGTTCGTCGTGAGGCCCTTCTCGAACTGGCCCTGGACCTTGGCGGCCTGCTTCTCGTAGCCCGACAGGATGGCCGCCTTGGTGGGCGGGGTCAGCACGTCGGAGAGGGCGACCGTGACGCCGGAGCGCGTGGCCCAGTAGAAGCCCGCGTCCTTGATCCGGTCGAGCGCTGCCGCGACCTCCACCTTGGGGTAGCGCTCGGCGAGGTCGTTGACGATCTCGGAGAGCTTGCCCTTGTCGGCGACGGCCTCGATGTACGGGTAGTCGACCGGCAGGGTCTCGTTGAACAGCGCGCGACCGAGGGTGGTCTCGAGCAGCACGGGGCCGACCGTCTTGCCCTTCTCGTCGAGCTCGACGCCCTCGGGCGCCTCGCCCTCGCCGAAGTAGATGTCGTGCAGGCGGATGCGCACCTTGGCGTTGAGGTCCAGCGAGAGCTGGTCCTTCGCCAGGATGGCCTCGGCCACCGAGCTGAACGCGCGACCCTCACCGGCGACGCCCTCCTTGAGGGTGGTCAGGTGGTGCAGGCCGATGATCATGTCCTGCGTGGGCAGGGTGACCGGGCGTCCGTCCGACGGCTTGAGGATGTTGTTCGAGGCGAGCATCAGGATGCGCGCCTCGGCCTGGGCCTCGACCGACAGGGGCAGGTGGACGGCCATCTGGTCGCCGTCGAAGTCCGCGTTGAACGCGGCGCAGACGAGCGGGTGCAGCTGGATGGCCTTGCCCTCCACGAGCTGGGGCTCGAACGCCTGGATGCCCAGGCGGTGGAGCGTGGGCGCGCGGTTGAGCAGCACGGGGCGCTCGCGGATGATCTCCTCGAGCACGTCCCAGACCTGTCCGCGGCTGCGCTCGACCATGCGCTTGGCGGCCTTGATGTTCTGGGCGTGGCTCAGGTCGATGAGGCGCTTGATGACGAACGGCTTGAACAGCTCGAGCGCCATCTGCTTCGGCAGACCGCACTGGTGCAGCTTGAGCTGCGGTCCGACGATGATGACCGAGCGGCCCGAGTAGTCCACGCGCTTGCCGAGCAGGTTCTGGCGGAACCGGCCCTGCTTGCCCTTCAGCATGTCGCTGAGGGACTTGAGCGCGCGGTTGCCGGTGCCCGTGACGGGACGACCGCGGCGGCCGTTGTCGAACAGCGCGTCGACGGCCTCCTGCAGCATGCGCTTCTCGTTGTTCACGATGATCTCGGGAGCGCCGAGGTCCAGCAGGCGACGGAGGCGGTTGTTGCGGTTGATCACGCGGCGGTACAGGTCGTTCAGGTCGCTGGTCGCGAAGCGGCCGCCGTCGAGCTGCACCATCGGGCGCAGCTCCGGCGGGATGACCGGGACGACCTGCAGCACCATCGCGGCCGGCGAGTTGCCCGTCGCGAGGAAGGAGCTGACGACGCGCAGGCGCTTGATGGCGCGGATCTTCTTCTGGCCCTTGCCGGTGGCGATCTGCTCGCGGAGCAGCTCCCCCTCGGCCTCGAGGTCGAAGGCCTCCAGGCGCTTCTGGATCGCCTCGGCGCCCATGTGGGCCTCGAAGTAGATGCCGAAGCGGTCCTGCAGCTCGTGGAAGACGGCGTCCTCGGGCTTGAGCTCGCCGACCTTGAGGCTGCGGAACTCCTCCCAGACGCGCTCGAGACGGGAGATGTCCTCGTCGAACGCCTTGCGCGTCTGACCCATCTCCTTCTCGGCGCCGTCCTTCGCGCGGCGCTTCTGGTCGCTCTTGGCGCCCTCGGCCTCCAGCGCGGCCAGGTCGGTCTCGAGGCGCCCGAGGCGCTCCGCGATCTGGCTGTCGCGCTGGTCCTGCAGGGTCTTGATCTCGAGCCGGAGCTCGTTCTCGAGGCCCGGCATGTCCTCGTGGCGAGCGTCCTCGTCCACGCTGATCACCATGTAGGCGGCGAAGTAGATGACCTTCTCGAGGTCCTTCGGCGCCATGTCGAGCAGGTAGCCGAGGCGCGAGGGCACGCCCTTGAAGTACCAGATGTGCGTGACGGGCGCGGCGAGCTCGATGTGGCCCATGCGCTCGCGGCGCACCGCGGACTTGGTGACCTCGACGCCGCAGCGCTCGCAGACGATTCCCTTGAAGCGCACCCGCTTGTACTTGCCGCAGGAGCACTCCCAGTCACGGCTGGGTCCGAAGATCTGCTCTCCGAAGAGGCCGTCCTTCTCGGGCTTCAGCGTGCGGTAGTTGATGGTCTCAGGCTTCTTGACCTCACCGTGCGACCAGCGGCGGATGTCGTCGGCCGTCGCGAGGCCGATCCGCAGCTCATCGAAAGTTGTTACGTCGAGCAATTTTCCTTCTCTCCTTGGAAAGCTTCGAGTCGAAAGTCTTGAGCGGGCTTAGATGTCGTCGATGCTGGACGACTCGAAGCGGGTGGAGATGTTGATGCCGAGCTCCTCCGCCGCGCGGAAGACCTCGTCATCCGTGTCGCGCAGGCTGACCGCCTGGCCGTCCGCCGAGAGCACCTCGACGTTCAGGCAGAGGGACTGCATCTCCTTGATCAGGACCTTGAAGGACTCGGGGATACCCGGTTCCTGGATGTTCTCGCCCTTGACGATGGCCTCGTACACCTTCACGCGGCCGAGGATGTCGTCCGACTTGATGGTGAGGAGCTCCTGGAGCGCGTAGGCCGCTCCGTATGCCTCGAGCGCCCACACCTCCATCTCGCCGAAGCGCTGGCCGCCGAACTGGGCCTTACCGCCCAGGGGCTGCTGCGTGATCATCGAGTAGGGACCCGTCGAGCGCGCGTGGATCTTGTCGTCCACCAGGTGGTGCAGCTTCAGGATGTACATGTAGCCGACCGAGATGGGCTCCGGGAACGGCTCGCCGGAGCGGCCGTCGAACAGGCGCGTCTTGCCGCTGGACCCGATGAGGCGGTCGCCGTCGCGGGTGACCGTCGTCGAGTCGAGCAGGCCGGCGATCTCCTCCTCGAGCGCTCCGTCGAACACCGGGGTGGCGACCTTCGTGCCGGCCGGGGCCTGGCGCGCGTGGTCCGGCAGGCGCTCGGCCCACTTCGGGGTGCCCTCGACCTCCCAGCCCTGCTTGGCGATCCACCCGAGGTGGGTCTCCAGGACCTGGCCGAAGTTCATGCGGCCGGGGATGCCGAGCGGGTTGAGGATGACGTCGACCGGGGTCCCGTCGGCGAGGAACGGCATGTCCTCGACCGGCAGGATCTTGGAGATGACGCCCTTGTTGCCGTGACGGCCGGCGAGCTTGTCGCCCTCGGTGATCTTGCGCTTCTGCGCGATGAACACCACGACGCGCTGGTTGACGCCCGAGCCGAGCTCGTCGTCGCCGTCCTGCGAGTCGAAGACCTTGACGCCGATGATCGTGCCCTGCTCGCCGTGGGGCACCTTCAGGGACGTGTCGCGGACCTCGCGGCTCTTCTCGTTGAAGATCGCGCGCAGCAGGCGCTCCTCGGCGCTGAGCTCGGTCTCGCCCTTCGGCGTGACCTTGCCCACGAGGATGTCGCCGGGGCGGACCTCGGCGCCGATGCGGATGATGCCGCGCTCGTCGAGGTCGGCGAGCAGCTCCGGGCTGACGTTGGGGAGGTCGCGGGTGATCTCCTCCTTGCCGAGCTTGGTGTCGCGCGCGTCGACCTCGTACTCCTCGATGTGGATGGAGGAGAGGGTGTCGTCCTTGACCAGGTTCTGGCTCAGGATGATCGCGTCCTCGAAGTTGTGGCCCTCCCACGGCATGAACGCGACGAGCAGGTTCTTGCCGAGCGCGAGCTCGCCGTTCTCCGTGGCGGGGCCGTCGGCGATGACCTCGCCGGCCTCGATGCGGTCGCCGGCCGAGACCAGGACGCGGTGGTTGTAGCTCGTGCCCTGGTTCGAGCGGTCGAACTTGCGCAGGTAGTAGGTCTGCGTGCCGCCCTCGTCGAGCTGGATGGTGACGACCTCGGCCGACACCTCCTGCACGACGCCCGAGGCGTCGGCGGTGAGGACGTCGCCGGCGTCGATCGCCGCGTAGCCCTCCATGCCGGTGCCGACGAGCGGGCTCTCGCTGCGCAGCAGCGGGACGGCCTGACGCTGCATGTTCGCGCCCATGAGGGCCCGGTTCGCGTCGTCGTGCTCGAGGAAGGGGATGAGCGAGGTCGCGACCGACACCATCTGGCGCGGCGAGACGTCCATGTAGTGCACGTTCTCGGCGGGGACGAGCTCCACCTCACCGCCCTTGGGGCGGACGAGGACGCGGTCCTCCGCGAAGCGGAAGTCCTTCGTGAGGGGCGCGTTGGCCTGGGCGACGAGGAACTCGTCCTCCTCGCTGGCCGTGAGGTAGTCGATGTTCTCCGTGACCACGCCGTCGACGACGCGACGGTACGGGGTCTCGATGAAGCCGAACGAGTTGATGCGGGCGAACGACGCCAGCGAGCCGATCAGGCCGATGTTCGGGCCCTCGGGGGTCTCGATGGGGCACATGCGGCCGTAGTGCGACGGGTGGACGTCGCGGACCTCGACGCCGGCGCGCTCACGGGACAGACCACCCGGGCCGAGCGCCGAGAGACGGCGCTTGTGGGTGAGGCCCGCGAGCGGGTTGTTCTGGTCCATGAACTGCGACAGCTGGCTCGTGCCGAAGAACTCCTTGATCGCGGCGACGACGGGGCGCACGTTGATCAGGGTCTGGGGCGTGATGGCCTCGATGTCCTGCGTGGTCATGCGCTCGCGGACGACGCGCTCCATGCGGGAGAGGCCGGTGCGCACCTGGTTCTGGATGAGCTCGCCGACCGCGCGGATGCGGCGGTTGCCGAAGTGGTCGATGTCGTCCACGTCGAAGCGCAGCTCGACGGGCTTGCCGTCGCGCACGCCGTTCATCTTCGTCTCGTTCGCGTGCAGCGAGACGAGGTACTTGATGGTCGCGAGGATGTCCTCGACCGTGAGCACCGAGTCGGTGAGCTGCTTGTCGATGCCGAGCTTGCGGTTGATCTTGTAGCGACCCACCTTCGCCAGGTCGTAGCGCTTCGGGTTGAAGTAGAAGTTGTCGAGCAGCGCGCGCGCGGCCTCGGCGGCGACCTGCTCGCCGGGACGGAGCTTGCGGTAGATGTCCTTGAGGGCCTCCTCCTTGGTGAGGATGGAGTCCTTCTCGAGCGTGAGCTCGATGGACGCGACGCCCTTGAACTCCTCGAGGATCTGCTCGCTGGTGAGGCCGAGGGCCTTCAGGAACACGGTGACCGACTGCTTGCGCTTGCGGTCGATGCGCACGCCGACCTGGTCGCGCTTGTCGATCTCGAACTCGAGCCAGGCGCCGCGGGACGGGATGACGCGGGCGGAGTAGATGTCCTTGTCGGAGGTCTTCTCCTGCTGGCGCTCGAAGTACACGCCGGGCGAGCGGACGAGCTGGGACACGACGACACGCTCGGTGCCGTTGATGATGAACGTGCCCTTCTCCGTCATGAGCGGGAAGTCGCCCATGAAGACCGTCTGGGTCTTGATCTCACCCGTGAGGTGGTTCATGAACTCGGCCTCGACGTAGAGGGGGGCGGAGTAGGTCTTGCCGCGCTCCTTGCACTCGTCGATGGAGTACTTCTGCTCCTCGAGGTACGGGTTCGTGAACCCGAGCTGCATGGTCTCGCCCAGGTCCTCGATGGGGGAGATCTCCTCGAAGATCTCCTCGAGGCCCGAGTTGAGCGCGAGGTCGGTGCGACCCTGCTTGGTGCCCTCCTCGACGCGCCGCTTCCACACGTCCGAGCCGACGAGCCAGTCGAAGCTCTCGGTCTGCAGGGCGAGCAGGTCGGGGACGGTGAGGGTGTCAGTGATCTTCGCGAACGAGAGCCGCGATGCGTCGCGACCGTTCTGGGGAGTGGGAGTTGCGTTGCGCGCAGCAGCCAAGGAAATTACCTCCGTGGGCCCCGTCGGGCTCCGATGTCGTCGATACGCCGAGACCGACCCGGGTTGTCACCCGCGCCGATCCTGATTGGAGTTGCTCGCCACACCTCGCGGGTGGGGCTCGGGATGGACCCGAGCGCACACGATGACCGACCGCAATATGAAGGCAAAAGGGAGTGGGAGCGCAAAGGATCACCATACGGGTCGCGACGCGCCATGTCCAGCGGAATCTTGCATCCTCGGCGTGTCTCGGTGTATAACGTGCGGTCGCCCTCTCGCCGGGCGGCCCGCGCCGCGTAGCGTCGGGGCATGAGCGATCCCTGGCACGTGTCCCCCGGCGGCCCCTCGCACGCCCACCGGGCGGGCGACGTGGAGATCCGGAAGGCCTCCGTCGGGCCGATGGACAACGACGCGTACCTCCTCACCGACCTCGACTCCGGCGAGCGCCTGCTCGTCGACGCGGCGGCCGACGTCGACCGCCTGCTGGCCCTCGTGGCGGAGCCGGATCCCGTCGGCCGCGTCGCCGTGGTCGTCACCACCCACGGGCACCCCGACCACCACGGCGCCCTCGCCGCCGTGCTCGACGCGACGGAGGCGGACTCCGCCGTGGGCGACGCGGACGCCGCCGACCTGCCCGTCGACGCCGACCGGCGGCTCGCGGACGGCGACCGGATCGCGTTCGGCGGCGTCGAGGTCGAGGTCGTCGCGCTCCGCGGCCACACGCCGGGGAGCGTCGCGCTCGTCCTCCAGCCGGGCGACGGCAGCACGCACCTCCTCACCGGCGACTCGCTCTTCCCGGGCGGGGTCGGGAGCACCCAGGGCGACGCGGGCCGGTTCCGGCAGCTGATGGACGACGTGGAGGAGCGCCTGTTCGCGCGCTTCCCCGACGACGCGCACGTGCACCCCGGCCACGGCGACTCGACGACGATCGGCGCCGAGCGCGGATCCCTCGCCGCCTGGCGCGAGCGCGGCTGGTGACGGGTCGCCCGACGTCGGATCCGCTCCCGGGGCGGACGCCTAGGCTGAGGAGATGCCCGAGCACCCGTCGACCGTCCTGTCCCTGAGCGGGCACCGGGCCGTCATCGAGCCCGACCGGTTCGTGCCGGGCGCCTACCAGCTCGTGGTCGACGGGACGCCGCAGTCGCACGTGAACATGGACGACCCGGGCGAGCTGTTCTTCGAGTACGTGCAGCGGATGGGGCACGTCATCGACCTCCTCGGCGACCCCGGGCAGGCGATCACCGCCCTGCACCTCGGCGCCGGCGCGCTCACCATCCCGCGGTACGTCGAGGCGACCCGGCCCGGATCCCGCCAGCAGGTCATCGAGCTCGAGCAGGACCTCGTGGAGCTCGTCCGCGAGCACCTGCCGTGGTCGCGCAGGGCCTCCATCCGGCTGCGCTACGGCGACGCCCGCGAGGTCATGGGGCGGCTGCCGCAGGGGCTCCGCGGATCCGTCGACCTGGTCGTCACGGACGTCTTCAGCGGCGCCCGCACGCCCGCCCACATCACGAGCCGCGAGTTCCACGCGGAGGCCGCGGCGTTCCTCGCGCCCGGCGGGATCATGACGGTCAACGTCGCCGACGGACACGGGCTCGCGTTCGCGCGCGGCCAGGCCGCGACCATCCAGGACGTCCTGCCGCACGTGGCCGCGCTCGCGGAGACCCAGGTGCTGAAGGGCCGGCGGTTCGGCAACGTGGTGTTCGCCGCGTCCGCCACGCCGCTCCCGCTCGACTTCGTGCCGCGCCTGCTCGCCGGCGGCCCGCACCCCGCCAAGGTCGTCGAGGGCCGCGAGCTCGCCGACTTCATCGCCGGCGCCTCCGTCGTCACCGACGCCACGGCCGTGCCGTCCCCCTCCCCCGCCCGCAGCGTCTTCCAGACGAGGCCCTGACCGGCCTCATCCCGGGCACCGAGGCCCGCCGAACCACCGGAGTCCCCATGAACCGCCGCTCCCGCACCCGCCCGGCGCGCCTCGCCGCGCTCGGCCTCGCCGCCCTGGTCGCGCTCACGGGCTGCACGAACGACGACGGCTCGCCCGTGGACGTGCGCGCGACCGAGCCGCCCGCGCCCTCCCCCGCCGCCACGGACGCGGGGCCCGCGGGCGTCGCCCCATCCGGCACGCCGACGGCGATCGCCACGGGCCTCGTCTCGCCGTGGTCGACCGCCGAGCTGCCGTCCGGATCCCTCCTCGTGAGCGAGCGCGACACCGCGCGGGTCGTCGAGGTGCTCGCCGACGGCACGACGCGCGTCGCCGGCACCGTCGCGGGCGTCGGGCCGCTCGGCGAGGGCGGGCTGCTGGGGATCGCGACGCGCCAGGCGGACGGCGGCACCCAGCTCTACGCGTACCTCACGAGCGACACCGACAACCGCATCGTGCGCATGGACGTGACGGGCGAGCCGGGGTCGCTCGGGCTCGGGCCGGCGGAGGACGTCGTGACGGGGATCCCGCGCGACGCGAACCACAACGGCGGCCGCATCGCGTTCGGCCCCGACGGCATGCTCTACGCCACCACCGGCGACGCGAACCTGCGCGACGCCGCGCAGGACCCGATCTCGCTCGCCGGCAAGATCCTGCGCCTCACGCCCGACGGCCAGGGCCCCTCGGACAACCCGACGCCCGGGTCGCCCGTCTACTCGATGGGCCACCGGAACCCGCAGGGCATCGCGTGGGACGCCGAGGGGAACCTGTGGTCGTCGGAGTTCGGCCAGGACACCTGGGACGAGCTCAACCTCATCGAGCCGGGCGGGAACTACGGCTGGCCGGTCGTGGAGGGCGCGACCGACGACGCCGCGGACGACGCGTACATCGACCCCGTGCGCCAGTGGCGGACCGACGACGCGAGCCCCAGCGGCCTCGCGGTCTCCGGCGACACGATCTTCATGGCGGGCCTCGGCGGCCAGCGCCTCTGGGTGATCCGGCCGGGCGCCGTGGTCACCGACCCCATCCCCGACGACCGCGTCACCGAGTTCTACACGCGCGAGTTCGGGCGGATCCGCGACGTGCAGGCCGCGCCGGACGGCTCGCTGCGCATGCTCACGAACAACACCGACGGCCGCGGGACGCCGCGGGACGGCGACGACAAGCTGCTCCGGGTCGAGCTCATGCCGATCCAGGCGGGATAATCTCTACCTCGTGACAGGCACCGCGATCATCATCGGCTACGACAGGGACACCCTCCGGGAGAAGGTGGACCTGCGGGCGGCCGGCGAGCGCCTGGACGAGCTGGAGGCCCTCCGCAGCCTCTCCGCGATCACCGAGAAGGTGGCGCTCCTGCGCATGCTCGGCCGGCTCGACGAGGCGTGGGACATGGCGAACGCGGCCGTCCGCCAGGCGCGCTTCACGGGCGACCGGGAGACGCTGCTCGCGTGCCGCATCCGCCGCGCGCAGGTGCAGCAGTACCAGGGCAAGCTCGACATCGCGCTGCAGGACCTGGGCGGCTGCGTCGACGAGGCCCGCGCGCACGAGTGGTACGCGCTGGAGGCGTTCGCGCTGCAGCACCGCGGCAAGGTGCACTTCGACCGGGGCGAGTACCGCCTCGCGCTCGGCGACTTCGAGGACGCGTACACGCTGCGCACGCGCGAGGGCCTGCCGAGCGACCAGCTCGAGAGCTCGGCGCTCGCCATCGACGTGGCCAAGGAGCGCATCGCCGCCCAGCCCGCGTGATGGGCGCGCTCCCTCCCCGGCCTCGGACCGCCGGCCGTGGCTGACCTCGCCCGCGTGCGCGTCTGGGCCGAGGCCCTCATCGCGCTGCACCTGGATCCCTCGTGGACCTTCGCGTTCGACCACGCCCGCACGCGCGCCGGCGCGTGCCACTACGGCGACAGGCGGATCACGGTCTCGCGGCACCTCGCCGGGCGGTTCGAGGACGACGAGATCCACCAGGTGCTGCTGCACGAGGTCGCGCACGCGCTCGCCGGATCCCGCGCCGGGCACGGGCCGAGGTGGAAGCGGACGGCCGCCGAGCTCGGCTACGAGGGGTCGCGGCTGCACTCCGGCCAGGTCGCCGAGGAGCTCGCGCCCTGGGTGGGCGCCTGCCCCGCCGGCCACGCGCACTTCCGCTACCGGAAGCCCACCCGGCCGCTGGCCTGCGGGCTGTGCTCGAGGCGGTTCGACGCCGCGCACCTGATCGCGTGGACGAGGCGCGAGGTGCCGTCGGGCGCGGTCGCGTCCGGCCGGACGGACGGCAGTCGCGAGGGAGCCGCGTGAGCCGGGCGCCCGGATCCGAGCGGTCGACCGGCCAGTGGATCGACGACCCCGACGGCCTGCGCTGGTTCCTCGACACGGGAGCCGTGAGCCTCGACCTCGCGTACACGGGCGCGCTCGGGGATCCGGAGCCGCGCGAGACCCTGCCCGACGCGGCGGCCCTCGGGGCCTGGCTGAGCGAGCACCTGTCGCCCGTCTCGGAGCCGACGGAGCGCGACCTCGCGGACGCGCGCACGCTCCGGCAGGCCATCGGCGACATCGCGGCGGCCATCGCGGACGGCCACGAGCCCAGCCCGCGCGACGTCGACGTGCTGAACCTCTACGCGGCGACCCCCGACCTGCCGCCCGCGCTCGGCGGCGGATCCCGCCAGGCCGGCCGCGCGCTCGCCCGGCCCGCGCAGGCGCTGGCGTCCGCCGCGCGCGACGCGGTGGCGGTGTTCGGGGCGGGATCCGAGCGGATCCACCGCTGCTCGGCCGACGACTGCACCGTGCTCTACCTCGACACGACCCGCTCGGGCACGCGCCGCTGGTGCTCCATGCGCCGCTGCGGCAACCGCGCGAAGGTGCGCGCCCACCGCGCCCGGCAGCTGCGGGAGCGGCGGACGGGGATCCCGGCGCGCGTGGCCCCCGTGCGTCCCGCGGTCGCGCCGGCGCCGACCCCCGGACACGACGACGGCCCGGGAGCCGCAGCCCCCGAGCCGTCGTGACGGATCCGCGTCACTCGCCGACGCGGACCTCCTTCCAGAACGCGACGTAGCCGCTGTAGTCCCGGCCGACGCGGTCGAACGACGACGGGATGGGCGTCGGGTACGACCAGGCGCGGTCCTGGAGCACGGTGTCGCCGTCCTTGACGGAGTAGTACTGCGTGTCGCCCTTCCACGGGCAGTGGTACGGCGTGCTCGTCTCGGCGAGGAGCGACATGTCGACGCTCTGCGGCGGGAAGTACCAGTTGCCCTCGATCTCGATGAGCTCGTCCTGGGGGGCCTCGGCGACGGTGACGCCGTTGATGACTGCCTTCATGTGATGACCTTCCGGTTCCGTGGCGTCGTGACGGTGCGGCGCCTGATGCCCAGGGGAACACGCGCCCCTGGGCGCCCATTCCGGGCGGACGGCGAGCGGATGGCCGGCGGACCCGAGGCGGCCTCAGGCGTCGCGGTGGAGGCGGTGCACGACGACGTCGGCGGGACCGGCGGCGAGCGCCTCCGCCACGAGCCCGTCGTGCCCGGCGGCGTCCAGGCGACGGGCCGAGACGCTCGCCGTGAGCAGGTGCCCGACGGCCGGCTCCAGCTGCTGGTACGCGGCGCACGCGACGGCGGCCTCGGGCGAGGTGGCGTCGATCCCCAGGGCGGCGAGCGCGTCGACCACGGCGCCGGCGGCGAGCTGGTCCTCGGCGCACGCGCGCCAGGTTCCGTCGGCCTCGACCGCCCCGGCGGCGACGACGGCCACGTACGCGCGGCGGCCGAGCGCCTCCTGGAGGGCGAGGATCCACGCGGCGACCGCGGGCGCGTCCCGGAGGCCGGCGCTCACGACGGCCGGGCGCGCGGGCAGGGTCGCGAGGACCTCGTCGCGGCGGGCGGCCGTGGGCGGCGGGACGGAGGGCAGGGCGTCGACCCAGACGATGACGTCGGCGCCGGTCGCTATCCGGCGCGCGCCGGCGATGCCGCCGTCGAGCCGGACCTGGTAGCGGGCCTGCGTCGACGGGTCGGGGTGCGCGGCGTCAGCGGAGGAGGTCACGATCCGATGCTACGGGCGTCCACGGGCCCGCCCCTCCGCGGATGACGCGGCGCGACGGCTCGGGCGCCCCGCGGCGCATCGCCTGGCGGATCACCTCGAAGTCGTCGCGCGTGATCTCGAGGAGCCCGGGCGCCAGCTTCCTGCCCCACTCGAGGGAGTCGCGCGTGAAGTCGAGCACGGGGACGAGCGGGCGGATCGGGGCGTCGACCGCGCCGAGGTCCCAGTCCATCCGGCGCCGCCACGGCCGCCACTCGCCCACGCGGCCCTGGTACGGCGCGGCGTCGGCGACCCGGCCGATCGCGGTGAACGCGCGGAGGAGCTGCCCGTCGGGGTACGACTCGCGCGGCGAGTAGTAGACGAAGCCGTCGGCCTCGCCCAGCCGCTCGACCGGCTCGCGGGCGCCGCGGTTCACCTGCGCGATGCCGAGGTCCAGGCCGTCGAGCACGCGGTCGCGCGAGACGACGCCCACCCAGTACCTGATCATGTCCGTCCCATCCTGTCCCCCGGCGGCCGGACGCCGGGCACGCCCAGCCGCGCGGAGCATGCTGGGGGCATGCGCGTGCTGCTGAAGACCATCCTCGACTGCGATCCCGACGCCGCCTGGCGCGCGCTCCACTCGCCCACCGTGATGCGGGAGGTCGCGGGCCCGCTCGTCGACTTCGTGCCGCTGGAGGACGGCGGCTTCCCCACCAGCTGGGACGGTCGCGAGCACGTCGCCGTGATGCAGGCCGGGCCGTTCGCCGCCGGGCGCCAGGGCATCCGGCTGCGCGACATGAAGCCGCGCGTCGAGGGCGTGCGCATCGTGCGCGACGACGGCCACGGGCTCTCCGGGCTCATGGCGATCCCGACGAGCATGCGGCACAGCATGGCCGTCTCGGCGGATCCCGCGGGCCCCGACGCGGACGGCCGCGTGAAGACGCTCTTCCGCGACCAGCTCGAGTACGAGGCCGGCCTCCTCGGCCCCGCCATGTGGCCGACCTTCTGGGCCTTCTGGCAGTGGCGCGCGTTCCGGCTGCGCCAGCTCGCGCCGACGTGGGCGTACGACTGGGAGCCGGCGGCGGCGGACGACGCGGACGGCGCCCCGGCCGACGACGCGGGGCTGTCCGCCCGCTGACGGCCCGCGCCCCACGCGGGCGCCCGGCGTCGGCCGACGCGTACGGTGGCTGCATGCCCTCCGCCGAGACCGCCCTCCACGTCGCCGACTGGCGCCGCCGCACGCACGAGATGTACGCGGAGGTGCGCTGGGTCGCGCAGACGGATCCCGCGGCCGCGCACGCGCTCTGGCGCCGGACCCGCGACGACATGTTCCGCAGCCACCCGGCGACGCCGCTCCTCCCCGAGCACCGCGCGGACTTCGACCGGCTCGACGTCGCGGAGTACGACCCGGCCTGGCGGTTCGAGCTGGAGATCCACGACGACCGCGGCGACGAGCGCCACGAGGTCGAGACGGGCACCGACGGCGTCGTGCCGTTCGAGCTGCTCGGATCCGTGCACATCCCCGCCGCCGACGGACGCGAGGCCGGCACCCTCGACGTCTGGCGCCTCGCCAGCTACGGCGGCGGCCTGCACCTGCCCGTCAAGGACGCCTCGCACCGCCGCGCGGGCGGCACCTACGGAGGCGGCCGCTACCTGCTCGACACGGTGAAGGGATCCGACCTCGGCTCCCCCGCGCCGGGGTCGATCGTGGTCGACCTCAACTTCGCCTACAACCCCTCCTGCGCCTACGACCCGGAGTGGGCCTGCCCCCTCGCCCCGGCCGGGAACGTGCTCGACTTCGAGGTCCCCGTCGGCGAGATGGGCTTCTCCCCGGCCTGACCTGCTACGGTGGCACCACTTGCGAGCACATCTCCGTGCTCCCTGCGTCGAGAGAACGCGTTCCCTCCTCGCCCCGATCAGATCGCCGAACAGGCCGACGGGTGCGAGTGACATCTTTCTTACGGCGAACGGATGCGCCCATCGGCGCCTTCGCCATCATCCGCTTCCGCGCTGCACCGGCACACCGCCGCGTCAGCGCGTCGGGGCGGAGCCCCTGCCTGGAAGGCAACTCCCCCGCATGACCACTGACACCTTCGGCGCGCTCGGCGTGCCCGCACCCCTCGTCTCCGCCCTCACGGCGAACGGCATCACCACGCCGTTCCCCATCCAGGTGGACACGCTGCCCGACACCCTGAAGGGCCGCGACGTCCTCGGCCGCGGCAAGACCGGCTCCGGCAAGACGCTGGCGTTCGCCATCCCGATGATCGCGCGCCTCGGCGGCGGCCTCGCCGGCGGCCGTCGTCGCCCGGGCCGCCCGCTCGGCCTCATCCTCGCGCCGACCCGCGAGCTCGCCACGCAGATCACCGCCGCGATGGCTCCGCTCGCCGAGGCGTACGACCTCACCACCACGACGATCTTCGGCGGCGTCTCGCAGCAGCGCCAGGTCGCGGCCCTCAAGGCCGGCGTCGACGTGGTCGTGGCCTGCCCCGGCCGCCTCGAGGACCTCATGAAGCAGGGCTTCGTGAACCTCGACGCCGTGGAGATCACCGTCCTCGACGAGGCCGACCACATGGCCGACCTGGGCTTCCTGCCCGTCGTCACGCGGATCCTCGACAAGACCCCGAACACCGGCCAGCGCATGCTGTTCTCCGCCACGCTCGACAACGGCGTGGACAAGCTGGTCCGCCGCTACCTGCACGACCAGGTGCTGCACTCCGTCGACGAGGCGAACTCGCCCGTCGCGGCCATGACGCACCACGTGTTCGAGGCGTCCGACGTCGAGGCCAAGCGCCTCCTCGTGCAGAAGCTCGCGTCCGGCTCCGGCCGCCGCATCCTCTTCATGCGCACGAAGCACCACGCCAAGAAGCTCGCGAAGCAGCTCACCGACTCCGGCATCCCGTCGGTGGACCTGCACGGCAACCTCTCGCAGGTCGCCCGCGACCGCAACCTCGCGGCCTTCGCGGCGGGCGACGTCAAGGTCCTCGTGGCCACCGACGTCGCGGCGCGCGGCGTGCACGTGGACGACATCGAGCTCGTGATCCACGTCGACCCGCCGGCCGAGCACAAGGCCTACCTGCACCGCTCGGGCCGCACGGCGCGCGCGGGCTCCGCGGGCGACGTCGTCACGATCATGCTGCCGGCGCAGCGCAAGGACGTGCAGCTCCTGATGCGCAAGGCCGACATCCACGTCACGCCGCAGCAGGTCACCGAGTCCTCCCCCGCCGTGGCCGAGCTGACGGGCGCCGTCGCGGCGTACGTGAAGCCCGCGCCGCGCGAGACGAAGTCGGTCCGCGAGACCGCCCAGCGCCAGTCGCAGGGCGGCCGCGCGAACGGCGGCGGACGCTCGCAGGGCGCCAACGCGCAGCGCAAGCGCGCGGCCCGCGACGGCGCGCCCGTCGGCGGCGGTCGCCGCGAGGGCGCCGGCTCCGGTCGTCGCGACGGCGCCGCCTCGGGCGGACAGCGCGGCGGCACGCCCCGCACGTTCAGCACCTCCTCCGAGGGCTTCGGCGGCGGCTCGTCCGCCGCTCCCTCGCGTCCCCGCCAGGACCGCCCCGCGGCCTCCGGCGGCGCCGCGGCCGGCGGCCGCGCGCGCACGCACCGCCGCGTCTCCAGCGGACGCTAGACCGCCCGGCGCGCACCCCGCGCCGGCGTGACACCGAGGGCCCCCGTCATCGACGGGGGCCCTCCGTCGTCCCCGTGGGGGCCGGCGACGACGCGTCCGTGCCCCGACCGTCCACAGTCGAGGCGCGACCTGGGGACGGTCGCGCGAACCCGCTGGCGCATCCGGATACGGTGTGCGGATGACACGCGCCGCCCTCGCCACCCGTGGCCCGTACCGCAAGGGCCTGGAGCGCAGGGAGCTCCTCATCCGCACCGCCATCGAGGTGTTCGCCGAGCAGGGCTACCGCGGCAGCTCGCTCCGCGAGATCGCCTCGCGGGCCGAGATCACGCCGGCCGGCCTGCTGCACCACTTCGCCGGCAAGGAGGAGCTGCTGCTCGCCGTGCTGGAGCGCCGCGAGGAGCGCGTCGCCGCGGCCATCGAGCTGCACCGGCCCCGGAGCGTCGCCGAGCACGCGGCCGTCGTCATCGCCGACGGCGAGCAGAGCGCGTGCCTCACGCGCGTCATCGCGGTCGTGTCCTCGGAGGCGTCCGCCGCCGGGCATCCGCTGCACGCGCTGTTCCGCGAGCGGCGGGCACGCGAGCTGGAGCGCATCACGTCGGGCGTCATCGTCGACCAGGCACGCGGCCTCATCGACCCGCACCTCGACCCGGAGGCCGCGGCCGCCGTGATCCTCTCCGCCATGGACGGCCTGCACGTGCAGCGCTGCTACGGCGTCGGGGCGGGCGCGAGCGAGGCCTTCGAGGACCTGCGCCGCCACTACCTCGAGCCCCCCGAGTTCGCCGAGCGCACGGCGGCCGTCTGAGCCGGGCCGGCGCGAGCCGGGCCGACCCGAGCCCGGGCGGCCCGAGCCCCGGTCGCCGGATGCCGGGCCCTCGGATGCCGGGCGACCGGACGCACGGCTAGGGCAGGACGCCCACCGACGCGAGGGCCGCACGCAGCAGCGCGCCGCGGCCGCCCTCCATGTCGGCGGAGACGGCGTCGGACGCGGCCTCCTCGGGCGTCATCCACGTGATCTCGAGGGCGTCCTGGCGCGGATCGCACGTGCCGGTGACGGGCACGACGTACGCGAGCGAGACGGCGTGCTGCCGGTCGTCCGTGTACGGGCTCGCGCCGGGGAACGGGAAGTACTCCGCGACCGAGAAGGGCGTCGGGTTCGCGGGCAGCTGCGGGAACGCCATCGGCCCGAGGTCCTTCTCGAGGTGGCGGAAGAGCGCGTCGCGCAGGGTCTCGCCGTACATCACGCGGCCGGAGACGAGCATGCGGGTCATCTGCCCGGTGACCGTCGCGCGCAGCAGCACGCCGATGTCCTTCACGCGGCCCATGCCGTCCACCCGCACGGGCACGGCCTCCACGTAGAGGAGCGGCAGCCGCTGCCGGATCTGCGCCAGCTCCACGTCCGACAGCCAGCCGGAGTTCGGGTCGGGGATGTTCGGGTCCGGGGTGCGAACGGTCATGGTCCATTGTGACCCACGGCCGGAGCCCGGCGACCACCCGGCGCGATCCCGTCCAGGGGCAGATGCGAGGATGGGCGCGCCGGTCGGCCCCGCGACCGCGCATCCGCCCCGCCGGCCCGTCGAAGAGGACCCCGTGACCGCTCTCCCGCTGGATCCCGACGCCGTCCTCTGGTCGGCCTCCGCCGCCGAGCTCGCCGACCGCCCGCTGCTCGTGCTGCTGCACGGCTACGGATCCCACGAGGGCGACCTGTTCGGGCTGTCGCCGTACCTGCCGCTCGGGCCCGTGGTCGCGTCGGTGCGCGCGCCGATCGCGCTGCAGGGCGGGTTCGCGTGGTTCCCGATCGTGCCCGGGTCCACCGGCGACCCGGATCCGGACGCCGCCGACGCCGCCGCGCAGGGCGTGCTGGACTGGCTCGACGCGCTGCCCGTGCCGCCGCGCTCGGTGGGTCTCCTCGGCTTCAGCCAGGGCGGCGCGACCGCGCTCCAGCTGCTGCGGCTCGCGCCGGGCCGGTTCGCGTACGCGGTGCAGCTCAGCGGGTTCTCCGTGCGCGGCGAGCACGCCGGCGACCCGGCGCTCGCGGCCGCGCCGACGCCGGTCTTCTGGGGCCGCGGCACGGCCGACCAGGTGATCCCGGACGCCGCCGTCGCCCGCACGCGCGGCTGGATCGGCGACCACACCGCCCTCACCGAGCGCATCTACGAGGACCTGCCGCACTCGGTCTCCGCGCCCGAGCTGCGGGACGTCTCCGCGTTCATCCGGGAGCACGCGGGCTGACGCGCGTGCCGGCGATCCGGCGAGCGCCCCGCCCGGCCCGTTGTCGGCGGTCCGGAGGAGGATGAGCAGATGGATCCCGTCCTCGCGCGCTTCTCCCCGGCCACCCGGGAGTGGTTCCAGGGCGCGTTCCCCGGCCCCACCGCGGCGCAGACCGGCGCGTGGGAGGCCGTGCAGAAGGGGTCGCACGCGCTCGTCGTGGCGCCCACCGGATCCGGCAAGACGCTCGCGGCGTTCCTCTGGTCCATCGACCGGCTCGCGTCGCGGCCCGCGCCGGAGGACCCGATGCGGCGCACGCGCGTCCTCTACATCTCGCCGCTCAAGGCGCTCGCGGTCGACGTGGAGCGCAACCTGCGCTCGCCGCTCGTGGGCATCGTGCAGACGGCCAAGCGGCTGGGCGCCGAGCCGCCCGAGGTCACCGTGGGCGTGCGCTCCGGCGACACCCCCGCGGCCGACCGGCGCTCGCTCGCGAAGACGCCGCCGGACATCCTCATCACCACGCCCGAGTCGCTGTTCCTCATGCTCACCTCGGCCGCGCGCGAGACGCTCGCGGGCGTCGAGACCGTCATCGTCGACGAGGTGCACGCGGTCGCGGCCACCAAGCGCGGCAGCCACCTCGCGCTCTCGCTCGAGCGGCTCGATGCGCTGCTCGAGAGGCCGGCCCAGCGGATCGGGCTGTCGGCCACCGTGCGGCCGCCCGAGGAGGTGGCGCGGTTCCTCGGCGGGCGCTCGCCGGTGAGCATCGTCTCGCCGAAGAACACCAAGGAGTTCGACCTGCGGGTCATCGTGCCGGTCGACGACATGACCGAGCTCGGAACGACGGCGCCGCTCGAGGGGTCGGCGGCGCAGGGCGACGCGCCGCAGCAGGGGTCCATCTGGCCGCACGTGGAGGAGGGCATCGTCGACCTCGTGCTGCAGCACACGTCGTCCATCGTCTTCACGAACAGCAGGCGGCTGGCCGAGCGGCTCACGGCCCGGCTCAACGAGATCTACACGGGACGCATCGAGGAGGGGCGGATCGACGCCCAGGGGCGGGCGATCGCGGGCGGTTCCGCGGAGGCCGACGCGGCCGTGCCCGTGCTGGCGGGCGCCGCGGCCGGCGCCGTCGCGGCCGGCGCCGTCGCGTCACGGCCCGTCGACGCCACCGCGTTCTCCGCCACGCGCCGCACCGCGTCGCGGCCGCCCGCCGAGGTCATGGCGCAGGCGGGGAGCACCGAGGGCGCGGATCCGGTGCTCGCCAAGGCGCACCACGGATCCGTCTCGAAGGAGCAGCGCGCGCTCATCGAGGACGACCTCAAGTCCGGCCGCCTGCGCTGCGTGGTCGCCACCTCCAGCCTCGAGCTCGGCATCGACATGGGCGACGTCGACCTCGTGGTGCAGGTCGAGGCGCCGCCGTCGGTCGCGAGCGGCCTGCAGCGCGTCGGCCGCGCCGGGCACCAGGTGGGCGAGGTCTCGCGCGGCGTCATCTTCCCCAAGCACCGGGCCGACCTCATCCACTCGGCCGTCGCCGCCGAGCGCATGGCGAGCGGGCAGATCGAGTCGCTTCGGGTGCCCGCCAACCCGCTCGACGTGCTCGCGCAGCAGACCGTGGCAGCCGTCGCGCTCGAGTCGGTGGGCGTCGAGGAGTGGTTCGACATCGTGCGGCGGAGCGCGCCCTTCGCCACCCTGCCGCGCTCCGCCTACGAGGCCACGCTCGACCTGCTGAGCGGCCGCTACCCGTCCGACGAGTTCGCGGAGCTGCGGCCCCGCATCGTGTGGGACCGCGACGAGGGCACCATCGAGGGGCGGCCGGGCGCGCAGCGGCTCGCGGTCACCTCCGGCGGCACCATCCCCGACCGCGGCCTCTTCGGCGTGTTCATGGTGGGCGAGAAGGCGTCGCGCGTGGGCGAGCTCGACGAGGAGATGGTCTACGAATTGCGCGTGGGCGACGTGTTCGCGCTGGGGGCCACGAGCTGGCGCATCCAGGAGATCACGCACGACCGCGTGCTCGTCACTCCCGCGTTCGGCGAGCCCGGCAAGCTGCCGTTCTGGAAGGGCGACGGGCTCGGCCGGCCGCTGGAGCTCGGCCGCGCCATCGGGGCGTTCGTGCGCGAGCTGTCCGGATCCGCGGTGGACGACGCCCGGGCGAGGGCCGGCCGCGTGGGCCTCGACGACCGCGCCGTGAACAACCTGCTCGCCTTCCTCGACGACCAGAAGAAGGCCACCGGCCACGTGCCGAACGACCGCACCCTCGTGGTCGAGCGGTTCCGCGACGAGCTGGGCGACTGGCGCGTGGTGCTCCACTCCCCGTACGGGATGCAGGTGCACGCGCCGTGGGCGCTCGCGGTGGGTGCCCGGGTCACCGAGCTGTACGGCATCGACGGCGCGACCATGGCCAACGACGACGGCATCGTCGTGCGCATCCCCGAGACCGACGGCGAGCCGCCGGGGGCCGACCTCTTCGTCTTCGAGCCGGACGAGCTCGATGCCATCGTCACGCGCGAGGTCGGCGGATCCGCCCTGTTCGCGTCGCGCTTCCGGGAGTGCGCCGCCCGCGCGCTCCTGCTGCCGCGCTACAACCCGGGCCGCCGCTCGCCGCTCTGGCAGCAGCGCCAGCGCGCGTCGCAGCTGCTCGACGTCGCGCGGAAGTTCCCCGCGTTCCCCATCGTGCTGGAGACCGTGCGCGAGGTGCTGCAGGACGTCTACGACCTGCCCGCGCTCACGTCGCTCGCGAAGGACATCGAGGCCCGGCGGATCAAGATCTTCGAGACCACCACGGAGGACGCGTCGCCGTTCGCGCGCAGCCTCCTGTTCAGCTACGTCGGCGCGTTCATGTACGAGGGCGACAGCCCGCTGGCCGAGCGCCGGGCCGCCGCGCTCTCGCTCGACGCGGGGCTGCTGTCCGAGCTGCTGGGGCGGGCGGAGCTGCGCGAGCTGCTGGATCCGGCGGTCATCGCGCGCACCGAGCTCGAGCTGCAGCGCCTCGCCCCCGACCGGCGGGCGAAGGGACTGGAGGGCGTGGCCGACCTGCTGCGGATCCTCGGCCCGCTCGACGCCGAGGAGGTCGCCGCGCGGCTCGAGCCCGAGGAGTCCGCCGCCGCGTCCGAGCACCTCGACGCGCTCGTCGCCGGCAAGCGCGCGCTCCGCGTCTCCTTCGGAGGCCGCGCGCGCGTCGCCGCCATCGAGGACGCGAGCCGCCTCCGCGACGCCCTCGGGGTGCCGCTGCCCATCGGCACGCCGCTCGCGTTCGTCGAGCCCGTGGCCGATCCGCTCGGCGACCTCGTCGGCCGGTACGCGCGCACGCACGGCCCCTTCACCATCGCGGACGCGGCCACCGCCATCGGCCTCGGATCCGCCGTCATCGCCGACACGCTCGCCCGGCTCGGCGCCCAGCGGCGCGTGGTCGAGGGCGAGTTCCGGCCGGGCGCCTCGGGCAGCGAGTGGTGCGACGTCGAGGTGCTGCGGCGCCTGCGCAGCCGCTCGCTGGCGGCGCTCCGCAGCGAGGTGGAGCCGGTCGAGCGATCCGCGTACGCGCGCTTCCTCCCCGCGTGGCAGCACGTCGCGGGCGCGGAGCGCGAGCGCGGGCTCCGCGGGGTCGACGGCGTGCTCCAGGTCATCGAGCAGCTCGCGGGCGCGCCCGTGCCCGCCTCCGCGTGGGAGACGCTCGTGCTGCCGGCGCGCGTGCGCGACTACACGCCGGCCTTCCTCGACGAGCTCACGTCCACGGGCGAGGTCATCTGGTCGGGCGCCGGCACGCTCGCGGGCGCCGACGGCTGGGTCAGCCTGCACCTCGCCGACCAGGTCGCGCTCACCCTGCCCGAGCCCGACGCGCACGACACCGACGAGCTGCAGCGCGAGGTCCTCACGACGCTCGGCACGGGCGGCGGCTACTTCTTCCGGCAGCTGAGCGACGCCGTCGGGTCCACGGACGACAAGGCGCTCGTCACCGCGCTGTGGGACCTCGTGTGGGCGGGCCTCGTCACGAACGACACGCTGTCGCCGCTGCGGGCGCTGCTCGCGGGCGGATCCACGGCGCACAAGACGCCGCAGCGGGCGCCGCGCGGGCGCATGTACCGGGGCGGGCGCATGCCGCGGCCCGACATGCCCACGCGCACCGGCCCGTCGACGGCCGCCGGGCGGTGGTCCATCGTGCCGCTCGCCGAGACCGACGCCACCGTGCGAGCCGCGGGCACGGCCGAGCTGCTGCTCGAGCGGTACGGAGTCGTCACGCGCGGATCCGTCATGACCGAGCGCGTGCCCGGCGGCTTCGCGCTCACCTACAAGGTGCTCGCGGGCTTCGAGGACACGGGACGCGCGCGCCGCGGGTACTTCATCGAGACGCTGGGCGCGGCGCAGTTCTCGACCGGCGGCACGGTGGACCGGCTGCGCGGCTTCACGCGCGACCCCGACGCGGGCGAGCGGCCGCTGAACGCGCTGACGCTCGCGGCCACGGATCCGGCCAACGCGTACGGGGCGGCGCTGCCGTGGCCGCGGCTCGACGGGTCGGCGGAGGGCGACGACGCGGATCCGGCGGCGGACGGCGGCGGCAGCAGCAGCAGCGACAGCGCGTCCTCGGCCGTCGCGGCGGCCGGCAGCGTCGACGCGCGCGGCGAGCGGCCCACCGGGCACCGTGCCGGTCGGAAGGCGGGCGCGCTCGTCGTCCTGGTCGACGGCGAGCTCGTGCTCTACGTGGAGCGCGGCGGCAAGACCGTGCTGCAGTTCGACGACGACGAGGCCGTGCTGCGGGCGGCGGCCGAGTCGCTCGGCGGCATCGTGCGGCGCGGCGGCGTCGCGAAGCTCGCGATCGAGAAGGTCAACGGCGCGTTCATCCTCGGCACGCCGCTGGGATCCGCGCTGCAGGAGCACGGGTTCTCGGCGACGCCGCGCGGGCTGCGGATGCGCTCGTGAGCGGCGCCCGACAGACGGGATCCGCCCGTGCCTGAGGGCGACACCGTCTACCGCACCGCCGCGCACCTGCACGAGGCGATCGGCGGCCAGGTGCTCACGCGCAGCGACTTCCGCGTGCCCGCGTTCGCGACCCTCGACCTCACAGGCCAGGAGGTCGACGAGGTGGTCAGCGTCGGGAAGCACATCCTGCACCGCGTCGGCGACCTCACCATCCACAGCCACCTGAAGATGGAGGGCTCCTGGCACATCTACCAGCACGGCACCGCGTGGCGGCGGCCGGCGTTCGAGGCCCGGGTCGTGCTCGAGACGGCGGAGCGCGTCACGGTGGGGTTCTCGCTGGGGGTGCTCGAGGTGATCCCGCGCGACCAGGAGCACACGCTCGTGGGTCACCTAGGACCGGACATCCTCGGGCCGGACTGGGGCGACGAGGCGGCCGCGGAGGTCGTGCGGCGCATCGAGGCGCAGCCCGACCGGGCCATCGGCCTGGCGCTCCTCGACCAGCGGAACGCGGCCGGCATCGGCAACGTCTACCGGGCCGAGCTCTGCTTCCTGCGCGGCGTGCTGCCCACGCGGCCGGTGCGCGAGGTGCCGGACCTGCCCGCGATGGTCGCCCTCGCGCGCCGCACCATGCGCGCCAACCGCGACCGCATCGAGCGCACCACCACGGGTGACCTCCGGCGCGGCCGCACCGACTGGGTCTACGGGCGCAAGGGGAAGCCGTGCCTGCGGTGCGGGACGCGCATCCAGCAGGGCCAGCTCGGCGACCCCGTGCGTCCCGGCATGGGCGCGCAGGACCGGGTCACCTACTGGTGCCCGCGCTGCCAGACCTGACGCGCGGGCACCGGGCGGATCAGTCCCGCGGCGTCGACGCCGACGGCAGCTCGGGCGCGGGCTCGCCGCCCGCCGCGATCCGCGCCTCCTCCTGGCCGAGCACCGAGTGGCGGCGGCCGTAGAGGAAGTAGATCGCGAAGCCGAGCACGAGCCACACGAGGAAGCGCACCCAGGTGAGCGTCGTGAGGTTGAGCATCAGCCACACGCACAGCACGGCCGAGAGGATCGGCAGCCACGGCATGAACGGCACGCGGAACGACGCGCGGATGTCCGGCCGCTTCTTCCGCAGCACGATCACGCCGATGCTCACCAGCACGAAGGCGGAGAGCGTGCCGATGTTGATCATCTCCTCGAGCACGCCCACGTCCGTGAACCCGGCGAGGGCCGCGACCACGACGCCCGCGATGATCTGCACCCGCACCGGCGTGCGGCGCTTGGCGCTCGTGCGGCTGAGGCCACGCGGCAGCAGACCGTCGCGGCTCATCGCGAAGACCACCCGGGCGAGGCCGAGCAGCAGCACCATGAGCACGGTGGTGAGCCCGAGCAGCGTGCCGATGGAGATGACCTGCGCCGCCCATCCGGCGCCCACCGCGGTGAACGCGGTCGTGAGCGACGGGTCCTCCGCGTCGGCGAGCACCGTGTAGGGCACCATGCCGGTGAGCACGAGGGTCACGAGCACGTAGAGCACGGTGACGACCGCGAGCCCGGCGAAGATGCCGCGCGGCAGGGTGCGCTGCGGGTCCTTGACCTCCTCGGCGCTCGTGGCGACGACGTCGAAGCCGATGAACGCGAAGAACACGAGCGAGGCGCCGGCGAGCAGTCCGTAGAGGCCGTACTGCGTGGGCTCCTGGCCGCTCGCCCAGGAGAAGAGGGACTGGGTCCAGACGTCGGCGGACGCGCCCTCGGCGGGACGCTGCGGCGGGATGAAGGGCGTGTAGTTCTCGGCCTTCACGTAGAAGGCGCCCACGACGATCACGAAGAGGACGACCGCGACCTTCAGCACGGTGAAGACGCTCGACACGCGGCTGGAGAGCTTGGTGCCGAGCACGAGGAGCACGGTGAAGATCGCGGTGATGAGCACGGCGCCCCAGCTGATCCCGAGGCCGAGGACCGTGATGGTGGAGGGGATGTCGAGCCCCGCGAGCTCGAGCGCCGACTCCAGGTAGATGCCCCAGTACTTCGCGATGACCGCGGCGGCCGTGAGCATCTCGAGGATGAGGTCCCAGCCGATGATCCACGCGAGCAGCTCGCCCATGGTCGCGTAGGTGAACGTGTACGCGCTGCCCGCCACGGGCACGGCGGAGGCGAACTCGGCGTAGCACATGATCGCGAGGCCGCACGTGACGGCGGCGAGCACGAACGCGAGCGTCACCGACGGACCCGCGTAGTTGCCCGCGGCCTTCGCGCCGACCGAGAAGATGCCGGCGCCGACCGCGACGGCGACGCCCATCAGCATGAGGTCCCAGGTGCCGAGCGACCGGGTGAGGCTGCGTTCGCCTCCCGCGGCGTCGGCGAGCGACGACTCGATGCTCTTGGTGCGGAACAGGCTCATGGGATGTCCGTTCGGGGTCGGGCGGCGGGGAACGGGGATCGAGCCTACCGGCGTGGGGCCCGCGCCCCCGGACGGGGGCGCTGCTCCGAGCTGGTGCGGATGCGCGGGGCATCGACACGCCCGGCCGACGGAGAAGTCGGAGAAGCGCCGAGGAGAAGTGCTCGCCCGACCTAGGCACCCCCGAGAAGCAGTGCTTCTCTGGAGGAGCGGTCAAGCAGCGTGCCGCATCCGTCCCGATCCGGAGGGTCCCGAGTGACCGACACGCTGCGCTCCCGCGCCCTCGCCGCCGCGCCCCCGCCTCCCGCGGGACCGCCTCGACGCGCCCGCCCGCGACCCTGCCGCGCACGGCCGCCGTGCCGTCCGGCCTCGCCGCCGCGCGGGAGGAGAAGCGCCGGGTGACCCACGACCGGTTCGTGCGCGCGGCCGCCGCGACCGAGGATCCGACGGGCGAGGCCGAGCGCCGCCGCCTGCACGACCAGATCGTGCTCGACCACCTCGAGCTCGCCGACCAGCTCGCGCGCCAGCACTCCGGCCGCGCCCACGACTGGAGCGACCTGCGCCAGGTCGGCTACCTCGGCCTGGTCAAGGCCGCGCGCCGCTACGACCCGGGCTTCGGCGCGCCCTTCGTGTCGTTCGCGATCCCCACCATCTCCGGCGAGATCAAGCGCCACCTGCGCGACAACGGCTGGGTGATCCGCCCGCCGCGGCAGGTGCAGGAGCTGCGGCACGCGCTGCTGGCCGTCGTGCCCGCGCTCACGCAGCGGCTCGGCCGCACGCCCACCGACGCCGAGCTCGCGGCCCACACCGGGCACACGCGCGACGAGGTGGCCGAGGCGCTCGCCGCGCACACCAGCCTCCGGCCCGCCTCGCTCGACTTCACGGTGCACGAGGAGGAGGGGACCTCGCTCGCCGAGACCCTCGGCGACGACGACCCCGGCTACGCGCGCGCCGAGCGCACCGTGCTGCTGGACGCGGCCCGCGGGATCCTCAGCGACCGCGACCGGCGCATCCTCCACCTGCGCTTCGTCGACGAGTGCAGCCAGAGCGAGATCGCGGCCGAGCTCGGCGTGACGCAGATGCAGGTGTCGCGGCTGCTCGCGCGGATCCTCGGGGCGTTGCGCGCAGAGCTCACGCGCGGCGAGCCCGAGGCGCTGCCGGAGGCCGCGCCGCTCGCCGCGGTGTCGCCGATCCGCGCGCGCGTGGCGGACCGGCGCTCGGCCTGAGGTCCGGCGGTCGCCGCCCGGCGACCGAGGCGCCCCTAGGACGTGGGCAGCGCGCCCGTCTCGATGACGCGGCGCGCGACCTCGACGAGCTTCACGTTGCCGTCCTGCGAGTGGCGGCGGAGCACCTGGAACGCGCGGTCGGCGTCGAGGGAGAAGCGCTCCATGAGGATCCCCTGCGCCTGCCCGATGACGGAGCGCGACGCGAGGCCGCGGGCCAGGTCGTCGGCGGAGTCCCACGCGGCGAGCGCGACGCGCGCGTGCACGGCGACCTCCTCGGCGACGGCCAGGTCGCCCTCGCCGAGGGCGGCGGATCCGCGGTGCAGCGCGACGGCGCCGGCGGCGTCCGGGCGCGCGGCCGGGTCGTCGCCCATGCCCACGACCAGGAGGCCGGATCCGACGGCCGGCGCGGGCGACCGCAGCAGCTCGGCGAGCGCGGGCCCGGTCTCCCCCGCCACCGCGACGCCGGCCCCACGCGGCAGGACGACGGCGGCCCCCGTCGCGGACGTCGCGTCGAGGAGCGCGGCGAGCAGGAGGTCGACCCCGGCGGACCGGCTCGGGGCGGAGTGGAACGCGGCGACGACGCGGGCGGGCAGGGCGGACCGGCGCTGCTCCATCCCGTTCCTCCCGCGGGTCAGGGGGCGTGGCGGCTCGGCGGGCGCCTGGGCGACCGCGACCCGCGGCATCGCGAGGAGACGCCGAGCCCCGGCTCGACCGTTCGAGTATCGCACCATGGCTTTGCGCCCTAACCGACCGCCGGGAGAACTCACGGGGAGCCGTTCGCTCGGTCCGACGGGAGCCGCCCACCCGCGCCTGCCATGCTCGATGCATGGCCACCCTCATGCGTCCCCGTCGCGGGAAGATCATCGCCGGCGTCTGCGCCGCCCTCGCCGACCGCTTCGGCATCAGCCGCTTCCTCGTCCGCCTGCTCTTCGTGATCTCGATCGTGCTGCCGGGCCCGCAGGTGCTGCTGTACCTGATCCTCTGGATCGTCTTCCCCAAGCAGCGCTGACCCGGCAGGTGGGCACACCGCCCGCGGGCCGGCCGTCGCGCGACGCCGGATCGTCCCGCGCCCGAAACGCCGCCGCAACACCCGGTTCCCAGACTGGGGAGACGCCTCTCCCCCGTCCGGAGGAACCCGCATGCCCGCACGCCGACGTCCCCGCGCGCGGATCCGCCGCGCATCCCGCCGCCTCGCCGGCGCCCTCGCGACCGGAGCGCTCGCGGCCGCGCTCGCGCTGGGCGGGGTCGGGGTCGGCGTCGCGTCGCCGGCCCGGGCGTCCGTCGACGGCTCGGCCGCGGATGACGTCGCGGCGGGCGCGCCCGTGACCGCCCCCGCCGTCGTCGACCTCGGCGTCGCCGACGCGCTCGCGCTGCTCGCCTCCGGCGCCACCACGTCCGTCGAGCTCACCCGCGCCTACCTCGCGCGCATCGAGGCGTACGACGACCGGCGCGGCGACCGGAAGGGCCTCCAGGCCGTCATCACCACGAACGAGGACGCGCTCGCGACCGCCGCGGAGCTCGACGCGGAGCGCGCGGCCGGCACGATCCGCGGCCCGCTGCACGGCGTCCCGATCGTCGTCAAGGACAACCTCGCCACCGCCGACATGCCCACCACCGCGGGCAGCGCGGCGCTCCGCGAGTACCGCACGGCCGACGACGCGACCGCCGTGGCGCGGCTGCGGGCGGCCGGCGCGATCATCCTCGCGAAGACGAACATGTCGGAGTTCGCGTGGCACGGCACCTACACGCTGAGCTCCGCGCGCGGCCGCACGGCGAACCCCTACGACCTGTCGTGGAGCGCGAGCGGATCCAGCGGCGGCACGGGCGCGGCGGTCGCGGCCGCGTACGCGCCGGCGGGCCTCGGCACCGACTCGTGCGGATCCGTCCTCGGGCCCGCCGCGCACCAGAGCCTCGTGGGCTTCCGGCCCACCCTCGGGCTCGTGAGCACGGCCGGCGTCGTGCCGCTCTCGCCCCGGCAGGACGTCGTCGGGCCGCTCACCACCACGGTCGCCGACGCGGCGCTGCTGATGGAGGTGCTCGCGGGGCGCGACCCCGCGGATCCGCTCACCGCCGTCGCCGACGACCAGGTCACCGACGCGTACGTGGCGGGCCTTGGCCCCGACGCGCTCGCGGGGAAGCGGATCGGCGTGGTGCGCTGGTCGTTCGAGGAGGATCCCGAGAAGCCCGGCCTCGCGGAGACGACCGCGCTGATCGAGCAGGCCGTGCGCGACCTCGAGGCGCAGGGCGCCGAGGTGGTGGACGTGCCGTTGACCCGCGAGTTCGTGGAGGGGACGCTGCAGAGCGGCGGCTGGATGGACATGCGGCCGTCCATCGACCGCTTCCTCGCCGAGACGCCCGCCACGTGGCCGGCGCGCGTCGCCGCCCGTACCGCGCCCGAGGACGTGCTCTCGTTCGCCGACGTGATGGCCGACCGTCCAAGTGCGCTCACCGACGGCGACATCGCCCACTTCCTCGGCCAGCGCGACGTGCCGAACCCCGAGTACGACGCGGCGATCGCCGAGCAGGACGCGGGGAGGGCCGCGATGGATGCGTTCTTCGTCGAGCACGGCGTCGACGCGCTCGCGATGCCGACGAGCGCCACCAGCGCCACGCCCACCTGGGCCGGCACCACCTTCTGCGACATCGGCGCGAACACCGGCATCCCCACGATCTCCGTGCCGGCCGGCTTCACGTCGGCGGGCGCGCCCGTGGGGCTCGAGCTCGCCGCCCCGCGCAGCCGCGACGGCGACCTGCTCGCCATGGCCCACGCGTACGAGCAGGCGACGCGGCACCGGGTCGCGCCCGCGGCGACGCCGGAGCTGACGGCGGTCGAGGAGCCGGCCGCGGACGACGTCCCCGCGGCGACCGACGAGGTGGGCCAGGCCAGCGCCGCCGGATCCCCCCTCCCGGCGGCCGGTGCCGCGCGGATCGCGGGCGTCGGCGTGAACACGCTCGGGCAGAACGCGGCCATCGCCGCGGTGCTCGCGCTCGTCGGCGGGATCACGGTCGCGGTCGGCGTCCTCCGTCGCCGCCGCCCGCACGCCGGCTGAGGCGACGGGACCCGCACCCGTCCGCATCCACTGGGAGTCGCCGCGCGGCCCTGGGCGTGTCGTCCGCGCGTCGGCAGGGTGGGGGGACGACGACGAAAGGACGCACCATGACCGACGTCTCCTCCCAGGGCCCCGCCGACGGCGACGACCGCGAGGTCCTCACCAACCGCCAGGGCCACCCCGTCCACGACAACCAGAACTCCCGCACCGTGGGCGACCGCGGCCCCGCGACGCTCGAGAACTACCAGTTCCTCGAGAAGATCAGCCACTTCGACCGCGAGCGGATCCCGGAGCGCGTCGTGCACGCGCGCGGCGCCGTCGCGTTCGGCTACTTCGAGGCCACCGGCACGTGGGGCGACGAGCCCGTCTCCCGGTACACGCGCGCGAAGCTCTTCCAGGAGGCCGGCAGGCGCACCGACGTCGCGATCCGCTTCTCCACCGTGATCGGCGGCCGCGACTCCTCCGAGGCCGTCCGCGACCCGCGCGGCTTCGCCGTGAAGTTCTACACGGAGGACGGCAACTGGGACCTCGTCGGCAACGACCTCGGCGTCTTCTTCGTCCGCGACGCGATCAAGTTCCCCGACGTGATCCACGCGTTCAAGCCCGACCCCGTGACGTTCCGCCAGGACCCGGGCCGCATCTTCGACTTCATCTCGCAGACGCCCGAGTCGATGCACCTGATCGTCAACCTGTTCAGCCCGCGCGGCATCCCGGCGGACTACCGCCACATGCAGGGCTTCGGCGTGAACACCTACAAGTGGGTGGACGCCGAGGGCGGCACGAAGCTCGTGAAGTACCACTGGATCCCGAAGGTCGGCGTGAGCAGCATGACGGCGGCCGACGCGGCCGTGGTGCAGGGCGGCGACCTCGGCCACGCCTCCAAGGACCTCTACGACGCCATCGAGCGCGGCGACCTCCCCGAGTGGGAGCTGCGCGTGCAGCTGATGGACGACCACGACCACCCGGAGCTCGACTTCGACCCGCTCGACGACACGAAGCTCTGGCCCGAGAACGACTTCCCGCCGAAGACGGTCGGGAGGATGGTGCTCGACCGGAACGTGACCAACCACTTCGCCGAGAACGAGCAGCTCTCCTTCGGCACCGGCGTGCTCGTGGACGGCCTCGACTTCTCCGACGACAAGATGCTCGTCGGCCGCACGTTCTCCTACTCGGACGCGCAGCGCTACCGCGTGGGCCCGAACTACCTCCAGCTGCCGGTGAACGCGCCGCAGCACGCGAAGGTGGCGACGAACCAGCGCGACGGGCAGATGACGTTCCACCAGGATCACGGGGGTCAGAACCCTCACGTGAACTACGAGCCCTCCCTCGACGGCGGGCTGCGCGAGGGCCAGTACGCGACGGTGGACGAGCAGGGTCCGGAGATCACCGGTCGCCTCACGCGGAAGCGGATCGCCCGCACCGACGACTACACGCAGGCCGGCCAGCGGTACCTGCTCATGGAGCAGTGGGAGCGCGACGACCTCGTCGCCAACCTCGTGGAGCTCATCGGGCAGGCCTCGCGCGGCGTGCAGGAGCGCATGGTCTGGCACCTCTACCTGGTGGAGGACGAGCTCGGGCAGCGCGTGGGCGGCGGCCTCGGGATCGCGCTCGACGAGGTGAAGGACCTGCCGCCGCTGCAGTCGCAGACGCTCTCCGAGGACGAGCTGGCACGCCTGGCGAACCTCGGGCACAACGGGCCGCGCGACGTCACGGGCTTGGTGCTGACGCACTGCGTGCCGGACGCGCGGCGGAACCTGGTCGACGCGGCCTAGCCTCCGCGACCGACGCGAGACGCCGAGAGGGGCGGGTGGCCATGCGGCCGCCCGCCCCTCTCGCGTGCGCGCATCCGGATCCGGTCAGCGCTTCCCGTGCTTGACGAGCGAGACCGTGCCGTCGGCCGTCACGACCACCTTCGCGGCCATGGCCGCCGGGAGGTCGATGCGCTGCCAGCTGCCCTGGGTGCCCGCGTCAAGCGGCTCGCCCGAGTCGATCGCGGTGAGGGCGAGCACCTGGCGGCGCTGCTCGGGCGTGAGGTCGGGGTGGCTGGTGATGAGGAGCGACTCGGCGCCGGTGGGGACCGTGATCGGCTGGCCCGTGTCGCCCACGCGCGGGAAGTCGTAGCTCATGCGCTGCTCGTAGACCTTCAGCGCCTGCTTCGTGGTCAGGTACGGCTTGTCCTTCGCGATGCAGACGGCGAGCGCTGCGCCGCACTTGGCCTCGAGCACCGTGCGCAGCTCGGTCGACGCCTGCTCGAAGAGCGTGCGGAACTCCGGGTCGGACCAGCGGCGCTCGACGATCTTCTGGCCCATCATGCGGCCGGCCATCACGTCGAGCGGGTAGTGGGCGCCCATGATGATGCGGTTGTTGCCGGCGTCGGAGGCGCGGGCGAGGATCTGCGGCGCGAGCTCCGGCAGCATCGTCGCGAGCGCCGTGCCCTGCCAGAACGCCTGCGAGGTGTGCCCGCTGGGGTACGAGCCGTCCTGACCCGCCCACGCGTTGCCGCCCGGCTTGTCGCGGTACTTCAGCTTCAGCGGGAACGCGACGTAGGGCCGCGGGTTCGCGAAGTGCGTCTTCACCGGGTTGGTGGACGAGTACTTGCCGACGAGGCCGCCGTTCTTCGCGAGGAGCGCGTCGGTCTTCGGGAGCTGGCCCGCCTCGCGCGCCGTGCGGTAGATCGCGCCCAGGTTCCTGCCGAGGCCGTCGCTCATGGTGATCGACATGTCGGCGTACTGGTCGATGATCGCCCGGGCCGACTGCGCCTTCGTGGCGGCCTGGTTGATCCTCACGGTCTTCTTGTCGTTCAGCTTCAGGATGTCGGGGCGGTTCGCCTTGAGCGCCGTGAAGGAGTCGAGCATCGGCACGAAGTCGTAGGTGCTGTTCGACGGGTAGGGCGCGTCGAGCGTGGCCTGGTCGAAGGGGGCGACGGCCGGGGCGGTCGCGGTGCCGGTGGCGGTCGGTGCGTCCGCGGCGGTCGCGGCGGTGACGCCGGTGCCGGTGATCAGGAGGCCGAGGATCGCGGTGGTCGACAGCAGCGTCGCGGTGCGGGCGCGGGACGCCGGGACGGGGTGGGGATGATGATGGTGCCTCTCGTCGGGAGCGGGCGGCCGTGCGGCCTCCGGCACCGTAGGCATCGCGCGTGACGCGGGTCCCTCGGGGAGGTGGAGCGGAGGTGGCCGGGCGGTGCGCGCCGGCCACCCGTCGGATCAGCCGCGCGACCTCGGGACCCACGCGCGCGTCTCGGGCTCCAGCGTCATGCCGCCGCCGCCGCGCAGCCGGTCGACCGATCCGTCCGCCGCCCGGTCGGCCGTGACCTCCTCGCCGACCGATCCGAACCCCTCGCCCTCGACGATGCGCGCCGAGGAGTCGCCCGTGGCCTCGAGCACGTCCACCGACTCGAGCGGGTGCTCGGCCGTCGGGTCGATGCGGAGGAAGCGGTCGCCGACGACCTGGAAGTCCTGCAGGCCCCACATGTTGCCGAAGCGTCCGGTGAAGGGCGCCTTGACGGCGGCGCGCTCGGCGTCGTTCGCGGCGGAGTCGGCGAGGAGCAGCTCGAGTATGCCCGTGCTGAGCGCGCTCGCCGGGCCGTCGATGGCGTTCGTGAGCACGGTGACGGCCCAGCCGCTCGCGGGATCCACCGCCGTGCGCGTGATGTGGCCGGGGTACCCGCCCGAGTGGCCGAGGACGGTGGCCTCGTGCGCGCCGGATCCCACGCGCTCGACGATGAGGCCGTAGCCGTAGCGGCGGGTGCCGGCCGGATCCGCGCTCGTCCCGTACCGCGGCCGCTGCTGGAGGCGCTTGGACGCCGCCGACAGCAGCCGCTCGTCCTCGGGCAGCACCAGCGCGGAGAAGAAGGAGACGAGCTCGGACGCGGTGCTCGTGACGCCGGTGGCCGCCGCCATCGCGCGGGTGTCGACGTGCGGGAGGACGGTGCGCTCGCGCGAGGTGCGGAGCGAGGTGGAGGCCGCCGCGTACTCGGCCGCGCGCGCCGGCACGTACTCCGCGGTGGTGTCGCGGAGGCCGAGCGGCGCGACGATCCGCTCGGCGAGGTAGTCCGCGAAGGAGAGGCCGGACGCCGCCTCGACCACGAGGCCGAGCAGCGCGTACCCGACGTTCGAGTAGTTGAACGCGGTGTCGGGCGCGACCTTGGCGACGCCGGGCGTCGTCGCGATGGCGAGGAGGTGGCGCCGGTCGGGGAAGGGGCCGGAGTGCTGCCAGTGGTCGCCGTCGAACCCGTCGCGCAGCACGCCCGCGCCGTGCTCGAGGAGCGCGGCGATCGTGACGTCGGCCAGCTCGGATCCGCCCTCGGCCAGCTCGGGCACGTGCTGGCCGAGCCGGTCGTCGAGGCGGAGGGCACCCCGCTCGGCGAGCTGGAGGATGGCGGTGGCGGTGAACGTCTTCGAGTGCGACGCGACCCGGAACAGATGGTCGGGGGTGAGTGGCGCGTCGGTCGTGGGATCCGCGACGCCGAACGCCTCCGACAGCACGACCTGGCCGTGCCGGGCGATGGCGACCTGGGCGCCGGGGACGCGGGTCTGCCAGACGCGGAGGTCGAGCCAGGTGCGGACGTAGTCGAGGATCTCGGTCATGGCGGGGCTCCGGCTCGTGTCGGTGTCGGTGTCGTCGTTCGCGGGCATGCGCGACCGGCAGTCGCGGGCGGCGGGTGGACGCCCGGATCCGGGTCGCGCGTGCCGGACTCTACGCGAGCGGCGCCGGCCCGCGTCCGTCCCACCCCGGGCCGGGCCGGCCCGCTCCGGACGCACGAGCGGCCGCCGACCCGGAGGTCGACGGCCGCGGGCGTGCGGGTGGGACTACTCCCGGACGAGCACCAGCTCGGAGAGCGGCAGGCGCGAGCGCGGCGCGGTCTCGCGCTCGGCGAGCGGGCCCTCGAGCGCGTCGGCGGGCGCGACCGTGCCCACGGCGGTGACGGTGAGGGGCTGGAGGTTCTCGGGCAGGTCGAACGCGGCGGACAGCTTGTCGAACTCCACGCCGGCCATCTGGTGCGTGTGGAGGCCCTCGGCCTGCGCCTGCACGGAGAGGTGGGCGACGGCCTGGCCGAGGTCGTACGCGGCGTAGGGGCGCTTCTCGCCCTCGACCGTGGAGGTCTCGGCGATCGCGACGACGAGCGCGGAGGCGTTCACGGCCCAGGCGGCGTTGAAGCCGACGAGCGCGTCGACGATCGTGTCGAACGCGTGCGTGCCGCGGCGGGCGACGATGAAGCGGCGCGGCTGCTGGTTGCTGCCGGACGGCGCCCAGCGCGCGGCCTCGAGGAGGGCGTCGAGCTGCTGGTCGGAGACGGTGGCGTCCCGGTCGAAGGAGCGCGGGCTCCAGCGGGCGTCGAGCTCGCGCACGATCGGCACGGACGTGTCGGCGGTGCGGACGGTGGATGCGGGGGTGGCGGTGTCCTCGGTGAGGGTCATGGCGGTTCCTTCGGTCGATGTCGGGGATGCGGCACTCCGTCGGGCCTCGCGGATCACAATGCGGGACGCCGTCCGGCTATTCCTGGGTGACGTGCGCCCCGAGCGGGGGCCTGGCGCTGCCCGGGCCCGCCCCCGAGACTGGGCCCATGAGATCCGGATCCGCGATGCTCGCACTGGCGGGTTCCGCGCTCCTCCTCGCGGGCTGCTCCCCCGTCGCCCTCACAGGGCCCACGATGCCGCCCGCGGACGAGCTGACCGCGACGGCGACCGTCCTCCAGCGCACCGCCGACGAGAGCCCGATGCTCTGCGCAGGCGCGATCGCCGAGTCCCTGCCCCCGCTCTGCGGCGGCCCGGTCATCGCCGGATGGGACTGGGACGCGGTCGACGACGAGGAGACCGAGAACGGCGTCACGTGGGGCGAGTACGACGTCGTCGGCACCTGGGACGGGACGACGTTCACGCTCACCCGGGGTCCCGTGCCGACGCCGGAGCCGACGGGGAACCCGGCGCTCCCGACGCCGTGGCCGAATGCCGCCGACGCGGAGACGATGGCCCGCGCGACGGCCGACTACGCCGAGGCGATGAGCGCGCAGCTGCAGGATCCGGACGCCGCAGGCACGGGGATCTTCGGCATGGGCGACGCGGGCGGCCGTCTGGTCGTCGACGTCCTCCACGACGACGGCGCGATGCAGGCCGAGGCGGACGCGCTCTACGGCGAGGATGTGGTGGTCATCGAGTCGGCGCTGCGGCCGGTCGGCGAGGAGCGGTGATGACCCGGCGCATCGGATCCGGCGCGGGTCGCGCAGCGGCTCCGGCCGTCAGCGCCCTCGTCGCCGTGCTCGCCCTCGCGGGGTGCGCCGCGGCATCGGGAGCCGAGTCGCCGTTGAGCCCCGACGAGCTGACCGCGACCGCCCTCGTCCGCGAGGAGCCCGGTACGAGCGGGCCGACGATGTGCGTCGGCGTCATCGACACGTCCTTCCCGCCGCAGTGCGGGGGAGCGCCGCTCGTCGGATGGGACTGGGACGCGGTCGACGACGAGGAATCCGCCGTCGGCGTGATCTGGGGCGAGTACGACCTCGTCGGCACCTGGGACGGGACCGACTTCACCCTGACGCGTGCGCCCGCGGCCCCCACCCGTCCCGAGGTCGCCGACGGGTACACGCCGTGGCCGGATCCCGCGGACCAGGCCACGGTGGACCGCGCGCTGGCGGACTACGACGCGCGCGGGATGAGCGTCACGGGCGTCTTCGAGATGGGCGACGGAGCCGGCCGCGCGATGGTCTCCGTCTTCCACGACGATGGATCCATGCAGGCCGAGGCGGACGCGCGCTACGGCGAGGACGTCGTGGTGATCGAGTCGGCGCTGCGGCCGGTCGGGTCGCCGCGCGACTGAGCTGCACGGAGCGGCGGCCGGGATCCGCGCCGTATCCCCGCGCGTCGCGTGGGGATGCGGCGGGGGCCTACCCCGCCAGCGGGTCGCGCACGTCCTCGAAGCGGCCCGACTCCGCCGAGCGGCCCGCGGCCTCCATGAGCGCGAGGCTGCCGAGGTTGTCGCGGCCGCTGGTCTCGGGCGGCGGGCCGCCGAGGATCGAGAGGGCGAAGGCGCGGAGGCCGGCGGCGCGGCCCTTCAGCGGCAGCGTCTCGAGGTCGAGCTCGCGCTCGGTGCCGTCGGCGTCGCGGATCCCGACCCGGTCGGCCGAGACGCCCTCGCCGCGGCTCGTGAAGGTCAGCTCGCCGTCCTCTCCGGAGATGCGCCACTCGCCCGCCCACGGCGTCGCCGGCCCGCGGTGCAGCCAGCTGCCGCGGTAGTCGACGACGAGGCCGCCCTCCAGCTCGATCACCATGCTCGCGACCGCGGGGTCGCGGTAGTGGCTGAACGACGGGTTGCTCGTGCGCGCGAACACCCGGACGGCCTCGCGGCCCGTGACCATGCGGATCAGGTCGAAGTGGTGGATCGCCATGTCGTTGATGATCGGCTGCGGGAACCGGTAGTGCGGGTAGTCGTCGGGCTCGTCGTTGTCCCACTGGCGGAAGTCGATCTCGATGGTCGCGACCTCGCCGAGCGCGTCGGCCGCGAGCAGCTCGCGCACGCGCCGCGGCGCCGGGTACCAGCGGTAGTTCTGGCTGACCTGCACGATGAGGCCGAGCTCCTCGCCCCGGCGGACGACGGCCGCGGCCTCGGCGGTCGAGTTCGCGAACGGCTTCTCGACGATCACGTGCTTGCCCGCCTCGAGCGCCTCGAGCGCGAGCGGCGCGTGCGTGACGGCCGGTGCGGTGACGATGACGGCGTCCGCGTCCACCGCCGCGAGCGCGTCGGCGAGCGAGGCGAACGCGGCGGACTCCGGGAGGCCGAGCAGCGCGCGGACCCTCTCGCGGGTGGGCTCGCTCGGATCCACGATCGCGGCCACCTCGATCTCGGCGACCTGGGGCACGGCGTTGCGCGCCCAGTCGCCTCCCCAGCCGCCGAGGCCGACGTGGATCACGCGCACGCGGCGGCCGGCGGAGGCGGGAGCAGCGGGCGCAGCGGATGCGGCGGACGCGGCCGGCTTCTTCGCGGCGCTCATCGGGCGAGGAACCAGTCGCGCGGGTGCTGGTCGGCCGTGAGGTCGGCGCGGCCGTCCGTGGGCGCGACCCAGCGGGCGGCGTTCGCGAGCACGCGGCGGATGTCGGGGTGGTGGTACACGGGGTACTCCTGATCGCCCGGCGAGAAGTAGAAGACCCGGCCGCGCCCGCGGTGGTACGCGACGCCGGAGCGGAAGACCTCGCCGCCCGCGAAGGTGGAGAGGAACACCTCCTCGTCGGGGCGCGGGATGTCGAACTGCTCGCCGTACATCTCCTGCCGGTCGATGACGATCGGGTGCGGGATCCCCTCCGCGATGGGGTGCTGCGGCGCGATCGTCCAGACCAGCTCGCGCTCGCCGTCGTTGCGCCACTTCAGCGAGCACGTCGTGCCCATGAGGCGCGTGAACACCTTCGAGTAGTGGCCGGAGTGCAGGACGACGAGGCCCATGCCGGCGTGCACGTGGCGGATCACGCGCTCGACGACCTCGTCGGACACCTCACCGTGCGCGACGTGCCCCCACCAGCACAGGACGTCGGTGGCGGCGAGGCGCTCCTCGGTGAGGCCGTGCTGGTCCTCCTGGAGGGTCGCGGTGCTCACGCGCGCGTCGTCGCCGAGCAGCTCGCGGAGGCCGTCGGCGACCACGGCGTGGATCCCGTCCGGGTAGTGCGACAGGACCGTCGCATCCCCCCGGCTCTCGTGCACGTTCTCGTTCCAGACGACGATGTCCATGGCGCTCCTCGTTCCGCGATGATCGGGGGATCGGGCGCGTGCCGCGGGGGTCGGGCCCGAGATCGGCCGTGACGACGCGGCGTGCCCGCGCCTACGATCGTACGCATGCCCCGCGCCGATGCGGGCGACCCGGGAGGCCGCATGAACGCCATCGCCCACGACCGCGGAGCGATCCGGTGACCGGCCCGACCGGCACCACGCGCCCCACCGACAAGGCCGTCCACGCCTGGTCCCTCGACGGCACGCTCGGGCATCCGCGCGTCCCCGGGCCCGACGGATCCGGCTCCCCCACCCGCGCGGACGGCGCCCTCGACCTCCTCGACCTGCCCGCCGAGCTCGCGCGCCGCGGCTACGTCGCCGTGCAGCTCGCCCACTTCCAGCTGCCCACGCGCGACGCGTCGTACCTCGAGGAGCTGCGGTCGTCGCTCGAGTCGTCGGGAATCGTGCTCGACGCGTTCCTCGTCGACGACGGCGACCTCGTGCACCCCGCCGACGCCGACCTGCACGAGCGGTGGATCTCCGACCGGCTCGACGACGCCCTCGCCCTCGGCGCGCACCACGCCCGCGTCGGCGCCGGCCGCAGCGCGCCCACCCCGGAGCTGATCGCGGCGAGCGCCCGGCGGCTGTCGCGGCTCGCGGACGGGCACCCGGGCGTCCAGGTCGTCGTCGAGAACTGGCGCGAGATGATGCCCGACGCCGACTCCGTGCTCGCCCTGCTGGCCGACGCGGGCGACATCCGCCTCCTCATCGACCTCGGCAACTGGACCATGCCCGACAAGCACGAGCAGCTCGCCCGCATCGCCCCGCACGCGGTCACCTGCCACGCCAAGGCGCACCGCCACGAGGACGGCCGCCTCGACGACGTCGACTACGCGCGCTCCCTCCGCGTGCTGCAGGACGCCGGCTTCGCGGGCGCGCTCGCGATGGTGAACGAGTCGAGCCGGCCGGACGGATCCGACGAGTGGGACGGCCTCGAGCAGGAGCACGAGGTGGTGCGGCGGGTCTTCGGCTGAGGCGAGCCGGGGTCAGCCCAGCGACGCCTCATCGGCCGCGACGGCCTTCCGCACCGCGAACTGCGTGCGGTGCAGCTCCTCGTACCGGCCGCCCGCGGCCAGCAGCTCGTCGTGCGTGCCGCGCTCGACGATCGCGCCGTCCTCGACCACGAGGATCATGTCCGCGCTGCGGATGGTGGAGAGGCGGTGGGCGATCACCAGGGCCGTCCGCCCCTCGAGCGCCTCGCTGAGGGCGGCCTGCACCGCGGCCTCCGACGTGGAGTCGAGCGCGGCCGTGGCCTCGTCGAGGATGACGACGCGCGGCTGGGCGAGCAGGAGCCGGGCGATGGTCATCCGCTGGCGCTCGCCGCCGGACAGCCGGTAGCCGCGCTCCCCCACCATGGTGTCGAGCTGGTCGGGCAGGGAGCGGACGAGCGGCTCGAGCCGGGCACGGCGGACCGCGTCCCACACCTCGTCGTCGGTAGCGTCCGGCCTGGCCAGGCGCAGGTTGGACAGGATCGTCTCGTGGAACAGGTGGCCGTCCTGCGTCACCATGCCGAGGGTGTGCCGCATGGAGGCGAAGGTGACGTCGCGCACGTCCGTCCCCGCGAGGCGCACGGCGCCGCTGTCGACGTCGTACAGGCGCGACAGCAGCTGCGCGATCGTGGACTTGCCGGCCCCGGACGTGCCGACGAGGGCCACGGTCTGCCCCGCCTCGATGCGGAAGGACACGCCGTGCAGCACCTCCTCGCCGCCGCGGGTGTCGAGCGTCGAGACCTCCTCGAGGGAGGCGAGTGAGACCTTGTCGGCGGACGGGTAGGCGAAGCGCACGTCGTCGAACTCGACGGCCACCGGGCCCGCCGGGACGGCGACCGCGTCGGGCTTCTCCTGGATGAGCGGCTCGAGGTCCAGCACCTCGAAGACGCGCTCGAAGCTGACCACCGCGCTCATGATCTCGACCCGCGCGTTCGCGAGGCTGGTCAGCGGCGCGTAGAGGCGCGTCAGGAGGAGCGCGAGGGTGACCACCTCGCCGGTGTCGAGCTGCCCGGCCAGCGCGAGGAAGCCGCCGAGCCCGTACACGAGCGCCAGCGCGAGGGCGGAGACGAGCATCAGCGCGGTGACGAAGACGAACTGCAGCATCGCGGTGCGGACCCCGATGTCGCGGACGCGGGCGGCGCGGACGCGGAACTCCGCGGACTCCTCGTCGGGCCGGCCGAACAGCTTGACGAGGGTCGCGCCCGGCGCCGAGAAGCGCTCGGTCATCTGCGTGCTCATGGCCGAGTTGTGGTCGGCGGCCTCGCGGCGGAGCGCGGCGAGGCGACCGCCCATGCGGCGCGCGGGCACGAGGAACAGGGGCAGCATGATCACCGCGAGGACCGTCACGAGCCACGACGTGCTGAGCATGACGGCCAGGGTGAGGATCAGCGCCACGAGGTTCGTGACCACGCCCGACAGCGTGCCGCTGAAGGCCTGCTGCGCGCCGATCACGTCGTTGTTGAGGCGGCTCACGAGCGCGCCCGTGCGCGTGCGGGTGAAGAACGCGATCGGCATCCTCTGCACGTGGTCGAAGACGGCGGTGCGGAGGTCGAGGATCACGCCCTCGCCGATGCGCGCGGAGTACCAGCGCGTCACGAGCGACACCCCAGCGTCGGCCACGGCCACGAGGGCGATGACGACGGCGAGCCGGACGATCGTGCCGACCTCGCCCCGGGCCACGATGACGTCGACCACCTGGCCGGCGAGCACCGGCGTCGCGACCGCGAGGAACGCGCCCACGACGGACAGCGCGATGAAGAGCAGCAGCTTCGCCCGGTACGGCACCGCGAAGGTCAGGATCCGCTTCACGGACTCGCGGGAGATGCCGCGCGACCCGTTCCGCGCGCTCGAGATCTTGTAGAGCGAGCTCCAGGCGACGCCTTCCATGCTCATGGTGGTTCCTCTCGTGGGCGCCCGGATCGATGCGGGCGGGTTGCGCCCGGGGTCGGACGTCCCGGCGTCGAGCCGGGCGGTGCCCGGGTCGATGCTCCGACGGCGGCGTCGTGCCCGGATCCCGACGGGCGTGGACGGGTCGTCCTGCCGGTGGGCGCATGCCCATCATGAGCCACGGACGGCGCGATCACGTCCTCGGTCAGGGAGCCGACACCGGTCGCGGCCGGAGCGGGTGCGGGAGGCCCGTGTCCCTCGCACCCCCGCGCACGCCGGAGGGGCGGGCCGCCTCCTCGGCGACCCGCCCCTCGGCGGCTCCACTACCGGCGATCCTCCGGGGCGCGCCAGCGCGTCCAGGGCTCGCCCGGCCGTGTTCAGCGGCGCACGGACTTGCGGCCGCCGACCTTCACGTAGATGAGCAGCACGATGATCGAGCCGATGATCGAGCCGATGATGCCGGCGGGCTGGAAGAAGCCCTCCATGGCGTCGTGCTGGAAGAGCAGGAAGCCGAGGAAGCCGCCGACGAACGAGCCGACGATGCCGAGCACGATGGTCATGAGGATGCCGATGTTCTGGCGGCCGGGCACGACCGCGCGGGCGATGAAGCCCGCGATGAGGCCGACGACGATGAGGCTGATGATGAGTCCGAGCATGGTGTCCTTCTCTCTGCTGAGCGCGTGTTCGCGCTGCGGTGCCCGGTGGGGCGATGACTTCAACCAACCACCCTCCGGGGTGTGGGAGCACACCCCTGGGGGTGGGATCCTGGATCCATGCCCGCCACCCGCACCCGCCCCGTCACGATCGCGCTCGTCGACGACTACGACGTGGTGCTGAAGGGCCTCGCCCACATGTTCGACGACTACCGCGACCGCGTGGTCGTCGCCGAGATCGACGCGAACGCGGCCCTCTCCGACGAGATCGACATCGTGCTCTACGACTCGTTCGCGCAGCCGGAGTCCGACCACCACGAGATCGCGGAGCTGGTGCGGAACCCGCGCGCACGCCGCGTGGTCGTCTACACCTGGAACTTCCAGCCCGAGCTGATCGCCGACGCGCGCCGGCAGGGCGTGCAGGGCTACCTCTCGAAGGCGCTGCCGGCGAGGGAGCTCGTGGAGGCGCTCGAGCGGATCCACTCCGGCGAGGAGCTCTTCAACGAGGCGCCGCTGCGGGCCGCGAGCGCGCCGTCGCTCGACTGGCCGGGCAAGCGCGAGGGGATCACGGACCGCGAGTCGGAGATCCTCGCGCTCATCACGCAGGGCAAGAGCAACCAGGAGGTCGCGGCGCTCACGTACCTCTCCCCCAACACGGTGAAGAGCTACATCCGCTCGATCTACCGGAAGATCCAGGTGCAGAGCCGCACCCAGGCGGTCATCTGGGGCGTGGGGCACGGGTTCAGCCCGGACCACCACCGGATCGACCACTGGCTGGGTGGGCCGTAGGGGCGACATCTTTTGATATGGGGACAAATACAGTCTTGCAAACTGCGCTTTTCTCTAGCGATGCCTACTGAGCGGCTCCCGAAATGTCGCACCTACATGGCACAGTGGATGCTCCTAGACCAAACGTTACGCCGTTCGCATTCCCCTACAAGGGCCTAGATCATCATCACAATTTATATCTGCCTTTATCAGCATCTCGCGGCTCATTTCGGGCGTTACTAGCTGGTCGACATCAAGCGTCATTCGAACTATTCGCGCTTGGGGATACCTCGGTCTACTTACAAGCGACACTTCATGAAGCACAGCATTTTTTACCTCCTGCGTTGCTACAACGGAGTAAGACGCTCCTTCTTCGTGATGGCACTCAACGGCTCCGCATATGGTACAGCCGAGTTCTTCGTTTCGTGATGCCGTCTTCTCATATGCGATGCCCGGTACATGCTCGCAGTCTTCGATCGCCTTGCCGCAGAACGTACATACAAATTCGCTAATCATTCCCACCGACAGGCCCCGACGGATATGTCCCAATCTGCATCGACAAGATGTCCAAAATCGATCTTGCTCAAATTCAATCTGACACCCAAAGAGGCCGCGTTTTAGAAACGAGGCATCATGAAGCGCCGCATGCGCCTCTTCTGCCCGCGGATGATCTTCAAGGTAGTTAAATGCTGCAAGCGCGGCTTTCTCTGACGCCATAACCGCTTCGTGCAACTCAGCTAGATCCTGGTCGCCTAGGCTGAGCCGCGCGTTGTACCTCTTCCACTCCTCGACCTTGAACAACTGGATGGCTCTAACGGCATTCTCATCATAATTTTCTGCGACGGCCTCTCGTTTCGGCAAAGAGGTCGGCTCCCGCCCAAGCACCATAACGGCATTATCGTAGGTTTCCTTGGCCTCACGCAGGGCATGAAGCCCATTCGCCTCAAGCCAATCGCTCCTGGCAGGTCCCCCCGAAGGAGGAACGTCGCCGTAAGTCAGAATCTGAGCGGTAATCCGCATCCCATTATCAGAGGTTTCCTCACCCATGGTCTCTCGGTCTTCCCTCTTGCTCAAGCCTAAGAGCTTCTAGAACGTCTTTGCCAGCTCCCTTGATCTGAACACTGCGCTCGGTCTCGTTCTCGTATATAGATATCTCTAAAGGAAGATCCAACGCCTCCTCCGGCGTCCACCTCTGCAACTCAGCCCGTAGCAGGACGTACTGTTGCACAGTATGCAATAGCCAGTCATTGGCCAAGGTAAGACAAGTCAGTCCCAGAGCCCAAATATCAGGGTCAATGCTGTACTCCTGTAAGAACTCCCGTTTTCCCTCCGGCAAGGAAAATTGCACAGGCAGGCCGGCGGCTCGTGCGGTCTTGGCCAGATACCTGACGTGCTCTGTGTAACGAGGCGCACCGGCTGAATCAGCGTCCTTGCTCCCATTGCGAGTCGGCAAGATATAGACTACGTTTTCCTCCAGGACGTCGGGAATGCTATTCGCCAATGGGAACCACTTGTCGTACTCAACACTTGCTACCATGCGCAAATGGTACCGCGGATGTGACACAAGAGCGATGGCGGCGCCTGAAATAGCTGGCCCTATTGCAACTCATGCGGACGCCGTAGACCCCCAACTTGGTAGCCATGCGACTTAGACTGGTTCTGGCGCGTGATGTTCGCGACTCCTTCAGCGCGGATCGACAACTGGCTGGGCGGGCCGTAGGGGGACCCCGGCCGCCTCTGGGAGCATGACCCGCATGATCCCCTCCACCTCCTCCCGGTTCCGCAAGTCCGTGCCCAAGGCGAAGGCGGGAGATCGGGTGGCCGTGCTGAGCCCCGCGTTCGCCGCGCCGGGCATGGCGCCCGAGGTGCACGAGCAGGCGATGCGGCGGCTGCAGGAGGCGACCGGGCTGATCCCCGTCGAGTACCCGACCACGCGACGCCTCGGCGCGAGCGCCCGCGACCGCGCCGCCGACATCACGGCCGCGTTCGCCGACGACTCCATCCGCGCGATCGTCTCGACCATCGGCGGCGACGACCAGGTCACGGTGATCCCGCACGTCGACATCGAGGAGCTGGCCCGGAACCCCAAGCCCTTCCTCGGCTACAGCGACAACACGAACCTGCACAACCTGCTCGCGGGGCTCGGCATCCCCTCCTTCTACGGCGGATCCACGCAGGTCCACATCGGAGCCGGGCCCGGCATCGACGACGTGCACCTGCGGTCGCTGCGGGCGGCGCTGATCGAGGGCGGCACGCTCGAGATCACCGAGCCCGGGGAGTCGGAGGACTTCGGGATCGACTGGACGGATCCTCGCGCGCTCACCGAGCACGGCGAGCGGTCGGCGACCGAGCCGTGGAAGTGGGCCGGCCCCGCGACGACGGTGGAGGGGCCGACGTGGGGCGGCTGCATCGAGGTGATCGACCAGATCGCGATGGCCGGGCGCATGCCCGAGGTCGCGAAGCTCGAGGGCGGGATCCTGCTGCTGGAGACGAGCGAGGAGGTGCCGTCGGCCGACAGCGTGCGCCGCTGGGTGCGCGGGCTCGGCGAGCGCGGGATCCTCGACGTCGTCGCCGGCGTGCTCGTCGCCCGGCCGGTGACCACCGTGATGGGTGCGCCGGTGCCGCCGCCCGAGGAGCGCGCGCGGCTGCGGGCGGAGCAGCGCGACACCGTCATCGAGCAGGTCGCCCGCTACAACCCGGGCGCCGTGGTGTGCGTGGGCGTGCCGTTCGGGCACACGCGTCCGCAGTGGATCCTGCCCCACGGCGGGACGGTGCGGCTCGACGGGGCGGCGCGGACGGTGCACGCGGACTACAGCTGAGGCGTCGTGGCCCCCGATGCGGGCGGTGGCGCGGATCCGACCGCTGGCTAGGCTCGCAGGGTGACGCTCCAGAACCACCCCGGCGATGCCGAGTTCCCCGTCCGGATGCGGAACCGGCACGCCCGCGCCGCCGACGCCGCGCGGCGCTCGTCGCCCGCGGCCCTCCGGAAGCGCGCCCTGCTGATCACCGCGTGGTCGGCGCCCTTCGCCATCGTCGCGCTCGTGATCGCGGTGCCGCTCGCCGACCGGCAGGACATGACCGGGCCGCCCGTGGTGGCGGCGCTCGCGTTCATGCTCGGCGTCACGATCGTGAGCGTGGCGTTCCACCTCCGCGACGCCCGCGCGCCGCTGACGCACCAGCGCGCCTACATCGCCGCCGCCGGCCGCTCGGCGTTGACGCTCGAGCAGCAGCAGATCCTGGCGCTGGACGCGGTGAGCGACTTCTCCTACCGGCTCTGGAACTCCTCGCTCGCCTTCCAGCCCACCTTCGCCGAGCTCCCCGCGGAGCATCGCACCCGGCATGCCGACGGCGCCGAGGGGACGGGTCGCTGGGCGGCCCTGCCCATCGCGTCGCTCGCCCAGCAGCGCGCGGCCCTCGACTCCCAGTTCCGGATCGCGTCGCGCGTCGACCTCGAGCTGTTCGTCGCGGATGCGCTCGCGCAGGGCCTCATCTCGGAGCGGTTCGCGGAGGTCGCGGCCGGCCCGGACGCCGAGCGGATGCTCTCGCGGATGGCCGCGCTCACCGGGCGGAGCGAGTTCGAGATCATCGAGCGCACCCGGCCCACCGGCGACCGTCCGCCCGTGCTGCTGCTCGCGGGCGACAGCGAGCGGACGATCGGCGCGATCCGGTTCGCGTACCTCGCGGGCTATCTCCCGGCGGACGACGCGTGGACGCTCCTCCGCCAGGTGGCCGCGCGCGTGTTCGCCGCGTACGACGGCTGGGACGCGTACTGGGCGGACGTCGCGCTCACCCTCGCCTTCCGCACCGACAGCCTGGAGACCGTGCAGGCGGCGCAGCGCGTGCACGAGGGCCTGCGCACATCGGGCTGGCCGGCGGCGAAGGTGCCGTGGCCGGGGACGGACGCGCGGGTCGGCTGACCCGGCCGGATCAGTCGCGCGGCTCGCCCGTGAGGTGCACGCGGACTACAGTTGGCGGCCGTGGAGCACTCGAACCTGCCAAGTGGCGCGACTTTTCGCGGCAACCTGTTGTCCAGATTGACACTCGTTGAGCGCTCTCAACCAGAGGGTGCGTACATAGTCGACGGTATCCTTTTCGAGCAGGACTTCACTCGCTTGACAACAACAGCCGGACGCGACGTTTCTGTACCCGCGTGGTCGACGCCTGAAGAGACCCATCGAGCGATTAGCACGGTGATGCACCTGGCGCCCCTGAACCCCAATTCGTGGACAAGCTTCCCTCCGAAGATGACACCGTGGGCTATATGGCTAACGCTTCACTACGACCTCGCTTCAGCCGAGCGAGATCTCGATCTCAACGTGGCGGGGCTGCACCTTCGCGAAATTCGCAAGCACGGACAAACGGCACAAGTTGTAACCGCTTTGGGCGTGGATTGCTATCACCACACGGTGCCCCTGAACGAACAGCCACTAGCAGTAACGGTTGACCTCGCTTTCGAGGTGATGCGACAGCGGCGAGGTAGATAGTCCGGTGGCCCACCAGGCCATAGGCCTATGGAGTCCTCACATCTTATCTCGGCCACGACCCCAATAGCTGTTTAGTCAAGCCACCTGAATCTGCGGCCACCATGGCCCTCGCGACACTTTCGCCAACTCAACAGACGTCGAATCTCTTCCGAAAGCAGTACATAACCCACACACCAATGGCCCCATTTGGTCAGAAAACCAAGATATTGTCGGCCGAAATGCTCATATATTAATATCTCGCATTCGCAACTCATGCGTTCTACTCGGATGCCGGTGCCGTCACTCAGAACCGGAAACGGCGCAAGGAAGAAACTGGGTCGCGCACCGACTATGGGGTCCGGGTACCGGGTGCCAGCATCCACCGGAGTAAGAGCTTTGTCATCGACTTCTCGCCTCAACGTTCGCGTCCTGGCGGAGCGGCGGAGGAACTCATCAATGCCTGTGGACAAAACTCGTTCTCGATTCATATTGCTGAGTATCCTGCCAGCGTTCTCGCATACCCCCTCCAGCGAATGACTGGTTCATGCAACACGCACGAAAGGCACCAATATGCCAAGGAAGCTCACCATCATTGCGAACCTCGCCATTGCGATGGCCGTCACAGCAGGTGCACCAACTGCCGCCTACGCATCCACGGCCGCTTCGAACCAAAATGCCCCCCATCACTACGTCGTAGTAACAGCAGCTATGCCCAAGAATATGGTCGACGCAGCATTGCGACATGAGGTCATTTCACATCCCGACGAGGCCAGCCAGGTCAGTACTCGCTGGCAGGACTACATGGACCGGCTCGTCGTCATGAGAATTGCGGCACAGTCAAAGATCTACTTCAAGCATAACTTGAACTACACAGCAGTTCGCGTCGCGACCCAACAGCCTGACACTGGTCGCCAGGAGTACGGATCCACGTGGGAGTACATCACCACTTTTGAAAAAATAGAAGAGAACGGGGAAATCTCTGACTCTCAGCAGGTCAGGACACTAGTGGACTTTCGGAATGTGGACGGCGACCCACAGGGGGTAGTCACGTCGTATTGCCTCGGAATTGACGGAGCATGTCCCTCTTGGATAAATGAAACCGTAGGCTAGGACTGTCTCCCCTAAAGACCTTGGTCGTTAGGGCAGATCCGACCCAGCACGACTTTGATACACCTTCGCACACGCTGGCGCCACCCGCTCACCCCGCTTCACGACCCTGACCGAGTAATTACAAAGCCACGCACGTCGCACGATGCTGCCCGGGGCGGCAGCGAAAGCGCGATCTGCGCGGCCTGTCGACAGCTGGCGACTGACCTGAGCGATACATGATGCCGTCGCCACACACCGACCGCCGGATCAGTCGCGCGGCTCGCCCGTGAGGGGGCGGATCACGCGGTGGCCGTCGAGACCGCGCGCAGCCTCGAGGACGTGGGCCGGGGTGATCGCGAGGAGCGCCGGATCCGGGACGCTCGAGAACGTGTCGCCGAGGCGCTGCGACGCGTCGGTCAGCACGATGTGCGGGCCGGAGGCGGGCGGGCCCCACTCCTCGGGCGGGGCCGGGCCGAAGATCACGACCGACGGGATGCCGTAGGCGGTCGCGAGGTGGGCGGCGCCGGTGTCGGCGGAGATCACGAGGTCGGCGGCCGCGATGATCCCGGCGAAGGCGTCGAGGGCCAGCTCGCCCGCGAGCACGGTCTCCGTGGGCATGCCGGCGAGGGCGGCGACCTCGAGCGCGCGGTCGCGCTCTTTGTCGGATCCGGTGAAGACGACCGTGCGGCCCTCGTCGGCGAGCGCGCGGGCGACCTCGGCGAAGCGGTCGACGGGCCACTGGCGGGATCCGTAGGCGGCGCCCACGTGGATCACGACGGCGTGCTCGGCGACGGGCGGCGCGTCGGGCACGAGGATGCCGACGTCCTCGGGATCCGCGGGCATGCCGTGCCAGGAGACGAGCCGGGCCCAGCGGTAGCGCTCGAGGACGTGGTCCTCCCACGCGGGGCCGTCGGCGGCGGGCATCCCGTCGAGCTCGGGCGCCGCGTGGCCGAGCGTGCGGTGCGCGCGCAGCTCGTGGAGGAGGGTGCGGCTCTCGATGCCCGCGCCGTGCAGGTTGATCGCGAGGTCGACCGTGCCGGGCTCGCGCGCGATCGGGTGGTCGAAGCCCTGCTGCGGGAGGTGCTCGTCGACCATGCCGAGGAGCTTGACGACCGGCGCGAGCCAGCCGGTGGTGGCGAGCGCGATGCGGGCGTCGGGGTGCGCGCGGCGGATGGCGCGGAGCGCGGGGACGGCCACGAGGATGTCGCCGAGCTTGATGGCGCGGAGGACGAGGATCTCTTCCGGGTGCGGGGCGTCGTCGGTGCCGGTCGCGGGGCGGGCGTCGTCGGGGAGGGCGGCGGGGTCGCCGGGGGTCTGCATGGGTTCCAGCCTGGCAGAGGGGAGGCGCGACGGTCGGGCGGCGGCGTCAGGCCGCCCGCACCCGCCGGATCAGCCGCGACACCACGAACCACAGCACGAGCAGCGCGATGACGCCGACGGCCGCGTACGAGATCAGTCCGCTCCACTCCTCCAGCACCGGGCGGATCGCCGGGCCGAACGCGAAGCCGAGGCCCACCCAGATGGCGTTCCAGGCGCCGGATCCGATGACCGTGTAGAGCGAGAAGCGCCAGATCGGCATGCGCTCGATGCCCGCCGGGATGGAGATGAAGGAGCGCACGAGCGGCACGCACCGGCCGACGAGCACGGCGGTGCCGCCCCAGCGCTGGAAGAAGGCCTCGGCCTTGTCGAAGTCGGCGTGGTCGAGCAGCGGGATCCGGCCGACGAGGCGGCGCGTGCGATCCCGGCCGAGCGCGGCGCCGATCGCGTACCAGATGAGCGCTCCCAGGAGCGCGCCGACGGTGGCCGCGGCCCACGCGCCCCACGCGCTCATCCGGCCCTCGTAGGCGAGGAAGCCGGCGACGGGGAGGATCGCCTCGGAGGGGATCGGCGGCACGAACGTCTCGATGAGGACCGCGAGGCCCACGCCCACCTCCCCCAGCGTCTCGATGAGCGAGAGGACCCAGCCGACGAAGCCGTCGTACCCCTCGCTCGGATGGATCTCGCCGGGGGTCACTGCCTGGATGGCGCTCATGCGGCCTCTCGTTCGGTCGGGGGGTCGGGCGTCGTGGTGCGGCGGCAGGTGGATCAGGTCACCGCCGCGGATCCCCGCGAGCCTAGGGAACGGATTTCCACAACCGCTGAATCGGTGGCGTCGTCCGAGCGGCGGACGGACGTCGACCCCGCGGGGGACGACGGATGGGCGCGGTCGCGGGAGGCTGGATGCGCGAGCGCGCACCGTGCACATCCCCGTGCCCGCACCTCGCATCCCCCGCACCCGCCGTCTCCCGAGGAACCCCGCCGTGATCCACCCCGCCGCCCGCGCCGTCTCCTCGCGCCCCGCCCGCCCCGCCCGCCTCGCCCTCGCCCTCGCCGCAACCCTCTCCACGACCCTCCTCGCCGGATGCGCGGCCCCCGCCGCCGAGGCCCCGACCGCCCCGCCCGCCTCCGCCGCGCCCTCTGCATCCGCCGCCCCGGAGGTCGACCAGGCGGCCGCCGACGCCGCCTTCGCCGCCCTCGAGGAGCGCTTCGGCGCCCGCCTCGGCGTCCACGCCGTCGACACCGGCTCGGGCGCGGAGGTCTCCTGGCGGGCGGACGAGCGCTTCGCGTACGCCTCCACCATCAAGGCGCCGCTCGCGGCCGCGCTGCTCGACCGCGTCGGCATCGCGGGGATGGAGCGCGCCGTGCCGATCGAGGCGGCCGACATCCTCTCCTACGCGCCCGTCACCGAGACCCGCGTCGGCGGCACGATGACCCTCCGCGAGCTGGCCGACGCCGCCATGACCCGCAGCGACAACACCGCCGCGAACCTCCTGCTCGAGGCGCTCGGCGGCCCTGCCGAGCTGGATGCGGCGCTCGCGGCCCTCGGCGACGACACGACCGTCGTCTCCCGCACCGAGCCCGACCTCAACGAGGCGACGCCCGGCGACGACCGCGACACCACGACCCCGCGCGCGGCCGCCGCGTACCTGCGCGCCTACGCGCTCGGCGATCCGGGCGCCCTCGCGGATCCCCTCGACGCCGACGAGCGCGCCCTGTTCACCGGCTGGCTGAAGGCGACGCAGACGGGCGGCACCCTCGTGCGCGCCGAGCTGCCGGCGGACTGGACGGTCGGCGACAAGTCCGGCAGCGGCGCCTACGCGAGCCGCGGCGACATCGCCGTCATCTGGCGGCCCGACGCCGCGCCCCTCGTGATCGCCGTCCACTCGTCGAAGGACCAGCAGGACGCGGACGCCGACGACGCCCTCATCTCGGGAGCGGCGAAGGCCGCGGTCGAGGCGCTCGGCGCGCTGGGCTGACGGACGCGGGGGCGGGCGATCAGGACGGCGGGATCAGCGCCCGCCGTCCTCCGCGAGCAGCGCCAGCGCCCGGGACAGGTCGTCGACCGCCCGCTCGGCCGCCGCATCCGCTCCCGCGTCGCGGCGCGCGAGCCACGCGCCGACGATCCCCTGCATGCCCGCCACCGCGAGCGCCGCGCAGCGACCGGCGCGCGCGGCGTCGAGGCCGGCCGCGGCGAAGCGGCGACGGGTCTCCTCGACGTAGCGGCCGTGCTCCCAGGCGGGCAGGTCGGCGAGCGCCGGGATCCGCTGCACGGTCGCGGCGAGGTCGAGCAGCACCCGCTGGCGGTCGGGCTCGCGGCGCACCCGGTCGAGCTCGGCGCGGAGGGTCGCGGCGACGACCTCCCCGAGCGGCGCGCCCGCGGGATCCTCGGCGGCCTCCAGCTGCGCGACGACCGCGTCGACCTCCTGCCGCAGCAGCGCGCCGAGCAGCTCCTCCCGCACGCCGAAGCAGTAGTGGAAGGCGCCGTGCGCGAGGCCCGCCTCCGCCGTGATCGCGCGCGTGCTCGCTCCGGCGACGCCCACGACGGCCATCACCCGCACCGCCGCGTCCAGCAGCTCGGCCCGCCGGGCGTCCCGCGAGCCGTACGCGCGGGTGCTCTCGGAGGCGGCCTTCATGGGAGAAAGCTACCAAGCGAGGTGAATTGGGCCAGGTGGCCGAATGTTGGCCGTACCGTCGGAGCATGAGCACCGATCGCCCCTCCTCCCCCGCCATCCGCACGGCCCGTGCCGCCGATCTCGAGGACGTGACCCGCGTGCTCGCCGAGGCGTTCGCCGAGGATCCCGTGATGACCGCCTTCGTGCCCGCAGGTCCTGGGCGGCGCGAGCGCCTGGCGCTGCTGTTCGCCGCGCTCCTCCGCAGCGGCCCGCTCCCCGCGGGCACGGTCGACGTCGCGGTCGACGCCCGCGGGCGGATCCTCGGCGCGGCCGTCTGGGAGGCCCCCGGCGGCATCGCGGCGCACCGCACCCTCGCGCAGGCGCCGACGTTCCTCCGCGCGCTCGGCGTCACCGGCGCGATCCGCGCGGCCGGCCGCCTCCGGGACCTCGACCGCGCGCGGCCCGGCCTCGCGCACTGGCGCCTCGCCGAGGTCGGCGTGGGCGCGGCGGCACGCGGCCTCGGCGTCGGATCCGCGCTCCTCGACCACGGCCTCGCGCGGGTCGACGCCGACGGATCCGCGGCGTACCTGGAGTCGTCGACGGAGCGAAACCGCGCGCTCTACCGGCGGAACGGCTTCGTCGAGCTGGGCATCCTGCCGGGCGTCACGGGGGCGCGACCGGCGGCGATGTGGCGGCCGGCGCCGATGGAGGCGCTCACGCCCTGACGCGCCGGCGCGGATCCCCGGATCAGACGGGGCAGTGCACCTGCGTGCGCGCGCCCGACCGGTCGATGTCGTGGTCGGGCATGGGCTTGCCGCACATGGGGCAGAGGCGCGACTGCGGCTCGGGCACCGGGTCGTCGGTGTACGGACCGAGCGGGGGCGCACCGAGGTAGGGGCGGAGCCGCTGGTTGAACCGCTCGACGGCCGCTCCGAAGCCGCGCTCGCGGCGCGGGCCGTCCGCCTCACCTTTACCTCGTGTCATAGTATTCAGTGTACGCGGTAATTCCCCGGGCGGCGAGGAGCAGAGCATGGCACACGAGCACGCGACGCGCACGGATCCGCTGGCGCTCGAGAGCCAGGTCTGCTTCGCGGCCGTGCTGGCGGCGCGATCCGTGGTCGCGCTGTACCGGCCGATCCTCGAGCCCCTGGGCCTCACGCATCCGCAGTACCTCGTGATGCTCGCCCTGTGGGAGCGCGACGGCCGGTCGATCTCCGACCTCGGCGGCGCGCTCGCGCTGGAGCCCGCGACCGTGACGCCGCTGCTCAAGCGCCTCCAGTCGGCCGGCCTCCTCGAGCGGTCGCGCAGCGACGAGGACGAGCGCGTCGTGCGCGTCACCCTCACCGACGCGGGCCGGGCGCTCCGGCGCGAGGCCGAGCGCGTGCCCGCCCGGGTGGCCGAGCGGACCGGCATGACCCCGTCGGAGCTCGGCCGGATCCGCGACGACCTGCACGCGTTCCTCGCGCGCATCGACGCGGCCCCGGATAGTGCGTCGGAGACCGCTTCGGCATGACCGTCGCGCCGGACCGCTTTCCCGCCGGAAGCGTCGACACGCCATAGCGACCGCGCCGGCACTCAGTCCGAGATGGTCGCGAACGTGACCTTGAAGGGAAGAGAACCGACGAGCACGCTGTCGAGCCGCACTTCCACCACCAGGTCGCCGGGGACCATGATCTGCGGGGCGACCTGGAATTGGAACGTCGAGGGCATCAAGCCCTCCGGGTGGTGTTCATGACCGCCCCTCACCGGCGGGGCGAGTTCGTGACGCGCATTGTTCCGTCGGGGCGGATTCATCGAACCCGGGTCTCGCGGGACAACGGAAATCGCGAGCACATGGCCATAAACCATGTCCTCCTCGCGCCAGTGGATCTTGCCGCAAACGAACACCGGTTCGGCATACGGGGGTTTGGCCCCTCGGGGATCGACCACTTTGCCTGCGATGCCAACGCCGTACCAGTCGGTCAGGAATCCGTGCTCCTCAACATGCCCGACGAGCATCAGGTACTCGATCCTCGGATCCACCGCGCTCCCCCGCTGGCGTCGCTCGTGCACACTGCGGAACCACTCGGCGACGCGAGACGTCTCGACGGCCCCCGCGGCGACTGCGAGCGTGAACACCTCCGCCTCGACCGGCTCGACGACCCCGAGGACGACCCCATTGAGCTCCAGGAACGCGACCGCGGAGAGGAAGGCGGTCCGCTTGTTCCCGTCGTGGAAGTACTGCGTCGTCGCCAACCCGTGCATCAGGGCGGCGGCCTTGTCGAACGTGCTGGGATAGGGATCGACGCCGCCGAATCCGTTGAACGCCCTGCCGACTGCCGCATGCACGCCGTTGGCATCCCGAACCCCGGCCCCACGCCCGCCGAACTCCAGGTTGATCTGGACGACCGCCTCGAAGGAGAGGGCGACGACCATCAGGCCAGGCGGCGGAGCAGCTCTGCGTGTCGCTTCGCGAGGATGCGGGCGACCCTCATGGTCTCCTCGACCGACGCGACACGGTCGTCGCGAGGGGAGTCGACCGCGGAGTCAGGCTGGCTGAAGCCGACCACCTGCTGCTCGCTCTCCCGGACATCCATGGCATCAACGGTAGTCGACCGAGGTAGGGAGGTCCATGGATCTGATCGCACCCGCGGACGAACGGCAGGCTGGTACGTTCTCCGCGTGTGCCCCAGGACCATTCGGCCACGCCGGACTCCTGGGGCGATCGTATTCTCCGGCCTCCGGGAGCGAGCAACCGCACCGTGACGGTTCCCCGGCAGCCGCGGTCGCGGTCCGCGCGCTGGGGGACGATGGATCCATGACCATGCGCGCCGACGGCACCCTCCAGGACGGACGGGCGCTCGTCGGCCCGGTCGACGCCCCCGAGCTGCACGTGATGACGTACAACATCCGGCGCCTGTTCCGTCGCTACCGGCCGGGCAGCCCCGACCGCTGGGCCGACCGCGCGCCGCTCATCGCCGAGGTCCTCCGGCGCGAGCAGCCCGCGCTCCTCGGCACGCAGGAGGCGATGCCCACGCAGGGGCGCGCGCTGTCGCACGCGCTCGGGCGGCACTACCGGCGGATCGGGCACGGCCGCAACGCCGACGGCCACGGCGAGGGCTGCCCCACCTTCTACGACACGCGCCGCCTCGAGCTCACGAGCTGGCGGCAGGTCGCGCTGTCGGACACGCCCGCGGTCGCCGGATCCCGCAGCTGGGGCAACATGGTGCCGCGGATCGCCGTGGTCGCCGACTTCACGGATCGCGCCACGGGCCTGCCGCTCCGGCACGTGAACACGCACTTCGACCACCTCTCGCGCCGGTCGCGCGAGGAGTCGGCGCGGATGATGCTCGAGATCGTCGCCGAGGCGCAGGTGCCCACGATCGTCTCCGGCGACACGAACGCGGGCGTCGACACGGAGCCGCACCGGCTGCTCGTGGAGTCGGGCGCACTCGTCGACGCGTGGGACGGCGCCCGCGAGCGCCTCACGCCCGAGTGGGGCACGTGGTCGAACTACAAGGCGCCGAAGCGCACCACCCGCCGCATCGACTGGATGCTGGTGACGCCCGACATCGAGGTGGAGCGGGTCGGCATCAACACGACGCGCATCGGCGGGCGCGCGCCCAGCGACCACGAGGCGCTGCAGGCGGTGGTGCGGTGCTGACGGATCCCACCGCGCCCACCCCGCCGGACGCGCCGGCGCCGCCCGAGGACGTCGCGGCCTTCGCCGGGCTGGCCGGGCTCACCTTCCTGCAGCCGCCCCGCGGGATCACGGCGGTGCTCGCCGACGCCGTACGGGTGATCGGGTTGCTCACGTTCCTCTTCTCCGTGTTCGCGTGGACGGGCACGACGTCGGCGATGTTCGCGCTCGCGCTGCTCGGCCTCGTCGCGCCGCGCGGCCTCGGGGCGCGGCCGGGGCTCGACCTCGGCATCGGGATCACGACGCTCGTCTCCGCCGCGAGCAACCGGCTCGACCTGTACGAGACGCTGCCGTGGTGGGACATCCCCGCGCACCTCGTCACGACGGCGGCGCTCGCCGCGCTCGTGATCCTGCTGGCCGACCGCGCGGGCGTCATGGTCGACCGGCGGCCGCTGCCCCTCGGGATCCTCAGCCTCACCGTCGGCCTCGCGCTCTCGGCGCTGTGGGAGCTCGGCGAGTGGGCGGGGCAGACGTGGCTGGATCCGGAGATCCTCACCGGGTACTCGGACACCATCGGCGACATGGCGGTCGGCGGGCTGGGCGCTCTGCTCATCGCGCCGCTCATGCCGATGCTGCTGGCCAGGTCGCGGTGGATCACGGAGGCGCCCCGGCGCTGACGGCGCGCGCGGTCCCGCCGTCGCGCCCCCATCCGAGGGCGCTGCTCCCCCAGCGCGCGGAGAAGTGTGACGCCCCGAGGAGAAGTGCTCCGGGGCGGGTTTGGGAGGAGGAGCAGTCGGGTACTGGCCGATCATGCGCTCGCCCGGGAACGACCTCGAGGCCGTCCTGTTCGACCGGGACGGGACGCTCGTCGTCGACGTGCCGTACAACGGCGACCCCGACCTCGTCACGCTCATGCCCGGCGCCCGCGAGGCGATCGACGCCGTGCGCGCCGCCGGCCTCCGCGTCGGGATGGTGACCAACCAGTCCGGCATCGCGCGGGGCCTCATCACCCGGGAGCAAGCCGACGCCGTCAACGCGCGCGTGCAGGAGCTGCTCGGCGCGTTCGACCTCGTGCTGCTGTGCCCGCACGGATCCGACGACGGCTGCGACTGCCGGAAGCCGCAGCCCGGCATGGTGCTCGAGGCCTGCCGGACATGGGGCGTGGATCCGTCGCGCGTCGCGGTCGTGGGCGACATCGCCGCCGACATGGGCGCCGCACGGGCCGCGGGCGCGCGCGGCGTGCTCGTGCCGACGCCCGTCACACGCGAGGAGGAGGTGGCCGAGGCGGAGCTCGTCGCCCCGACGATCCTCGACGCCGTGCACCTCCTCATCCACGACCCCGCGCCCCGCCGCGTGCTCGTCGTGCGGCTCGACTCCGTGGGCGACGTGCTCATCTCGGGGCCCGCGGTGCGCGCCGTCGCCGCCGATCCGCGCGTCGAGGTCCACCTGCTCTGCGGCCCGCGCGGCGCGTCCGCCGGCCGGCTGCTGCCCGGCGTCCACGCGGTGCACGTGTGGGACGCGCCGTGGATCTCCTCCCCCGCGCCCGCCGCCGACGCCGCCGCGGTGGACGCCCTGCACGCGATCCTCGCGGAGGTCGACGCCGACGAGGCTGTCATCCTCACCTCCTTCCACCAGTCGCCGCTCCCGCTCGCGCTGCTGCTGCGGCTCGCCGGTGTGCGGCGGATCACGGGTGCCAGCGTCGACTACGCCGGCTCCCTCCTCGACGTGCGGCTGAAGCCGGGCGAGGACCTCGACGAGGACCAGCCCGAGCCCGAGCGCGCCCTCCGGATCGCGGCCGCGGCCGGCCACGCGCTGCCCGCCGACGACGACGGCCGGCTCGCCGTGCGCGACGCCGAGCTGCCGTCCGACGTGGACGCGCTCCTCCCCGACGGCCCGTTCGCGCTCGTGCACCCGGGCGCCGCGGTCGGCGCGCGCTCGTACCCGGCCGACCAGCACCGGGATGCCGTCGCGCTCCTCGCCGCGCGCGGGATCCCCGTGGTCGTCACCGGCGGGCCGGACGAGCGCGAGCTCACGGCGCACGTCGCCGGATCCGCCGGCATCGACCTCGGCGGACGCACCGACCTCGCCGGCCTCGGCGCGCTCATGCGCCGCGCGGCCGTGCTCGTGAGCGGCAACACCGGGCCCGCGCACCTCGCCGCGGCGGTCGGCCTCCCCGTCGTCAGCCTGTTCTCGCCCGTGGTGCCGCCGATCCGCTGGGCGCCGTACCGGGTGCCCGTGATCCTGCTCGGCGACCAGGACGCGGCATGCAGGCTCAGCCGCGCGCGCGACTGCCCGGTCCCCGGCCACCCGTGCCTCGCCGGCGTCTCCCCCGCGGAGGTCGCCGACGCCGTCGAGCGCCTGCTCGCGACCACCGGCGGCACGGGCGGCACCGGCTCGCGATCGACCTCGGAGGTGCCCGCATGAGGATCCTGATGTGGCACGTCCACGGCGGCTGGACCGACTCGTTCGTCCTCGGGTCGCACGAGATCCTGTTCCCCACCACCCCCGCGCGCGACGCGTGGGGCCTCGGCCGCGGCGGCCGCGCCTGGCCCGCGAGCGCCCGCGAGGTGGATCCGTCGTCCCTGCACGACGCCGACGTCGACCTCGTGCTGCTCCAGCGCGTCGCCGAGATCGAGGAGGCGGAGCGCCTGCTCGGCCGCCGCCTCGGGTCCGACGTGCCCGCCGTCTTCCTCGAGCACAACACCCCGCGCGGCGCCCCGACCGAGACCGTGCACGCGCTGGCCGACCGCGACGACATCCCCGTGATCCACGTCACGCGCTTCAACGCGCTCATGTGGGACACCGGCGTCGCGCCCACGACGGTCGTCGAGCACGGCGTGCCCGACCCCGGCGCGCTGTACACGGGCGCCTCGCGGTCGTTCGGCGCGGTGATCAACGAGCCCGTGCGCCGCGGCCGCATCACCGGCACCGACCTGCTGCCCGCGTTCGCGGCGGTCGCGCCCGTCGAGGTGTTCGGCATGGGCACGGACCTGCTGCCCGGCGCCTTCCCGACGCTCGGCGACCGGATCGTCCCGCGCGGCGACCTGCCGACCTTGGCGCTGCACCCCGAGCTCGCGCAGCTCCGCGCCTACATCCACCCGCACCGCTGGACCTCGCTCGGCCTGTCGCTGCTCGAGGCGATGCACATGGCGATGCCCGTGCTCGTGCTCGACGCGACCGAGGCGTCGCGCGCGGTGCCGGCGGACGCGGGCGCGATCTCCTCCGACCCGGCCGACCTCGTGCGCGTCGCCCGGCTGCTGCTCGAGTATCCCGACGAGGCCGCCCGCCGCGGACGCGTCGCCCGCGAGGCCGCGCTCGCCCGGTACTCGCTCGGCCGCTTCCTCGCCGACATGGACGCCGCGCTGCACGACGCGGTGGACGCCGCCGCCGCGCGCCGCTCCCGTCGCGCACCCGCCGGATCCAGCCCCACGCACTCCCCGCACCACCCGCTCGACGAGAGGACGACACGATGAGGATCGCGATGATCTCGGAGCACGCCAGCCCGCTGGCGACGCTCGGCGGCGTGGACGCCGGCGGCCAGAACGTGCACGTCGCCGCGCTGTCGGCCGCGCTCGCGGACGAGGGCCACACCGTCACCGTCTACACGCGCCGCGACGACGCGTCGCTGCCCGCCCGGGTCGCCTTCGCGCCCGGCGTGGAGGTCGTGCACCTCGACGCCGGACCCGCGCGCGCCGTGCCCAAGGACGAGCTGCTGCCGCACATGGGCGAGCTCGCCGACGGCCTCCTCGCCGACTGGCGCACCAACCGGCCCGACGTCGTGCACAGCCACTTCTGGATGTCGGGCGTCGCGGCCCTCGACGCCGCCGCCCGCCTCGCGTCCTCCCCGGTCGGCGCCGCCGCGGCCCCGCCCGTGCTGCACACCTTCCACGCGCTCGGATCCGTGAAGCGCCGCCACCTCGGCGCCGAGGACACGAGCCCCGCCGAGCGCGCCGAGCTGGAGCCCGGCGTGGGCCGCCGCGCCGACGCCGTCGTCGCGACCTGCTCCGACGAGGCCGCGGAGCTCGTGCGCGCGGGCGTCGACGCGGCCCGCATCACCGTGATCCCCTGCGGCGTCGACATCGAGCACTTCACGCCGCGTTCGTACGCGGACACGGACGCCGACACGGACGCCGGCTCCGGCGCCCCGATGCGCGTCATGGTCGTCGGCCGCCTGGTGCCGCGCAAGGGCGTGGACCTCGCGATCACGGCCCTCGGGATCCTCGCCGACCGCGGCCAGCGGGACGTCGAGCTCGTGATCGTCGGCGGATCCGGCGACGCCGCGGGCGCCACCGAGGACGCCGAGGCCCGCCGCCTGATGGACGCCGCCCGCGCCGCCGGGGTCGCCGACCGCGTGCGCCTGCACGGCCGCGTCTCCCAGGCCGACATGCCCGCCGTGATGCGCTCGGCCGACGTCGTGGTGTGCGCGCCCTGGTACGAGCCGTTCGGCATCGTGCCGCTCGAGGCGATGGCCTCCGGCGTGCCCGTCGTCGCGTCGGCCGTGGGCGGCCTCACCGACAGCGTGGTCGACGGCGTGACGGGGATCCTCGTCCCGCCGCGCGACCCCGCCGCCATCGCGGACGCCCTCGGGATGCTCCTCGCGGATCCCGCCCGCCGCCGCGCGCTCGGCCGCGCCGGCCGCGACCGCATGGAGCACGGCTACTCGTGGGCCACCGTCGCGGCCCGCACAGCAGACGCCTACCGCTCCGCGATCCAGTCCGCCGCGATCGACGACCTCCCCGACGACCCGACCGTGGTCGACGCGCACCTCGACGCGCTCGGCCCGGTGCTCGACGCCCTCCGCACGCACGCGCCGCGCCTCACCGCGTGGGGCAACGAGATGGCCGACCGCCTCAGCCACGGCGCGCGCCTCATCGCGGCGGGCAACGGCGGATCCGCGGCCGAGGCCCAGCACCTCACGAGCGAGCTGGTGGGCCGGTTCGACGGCGACCGCCGCCCGTTCTCCGCCATCGCGCTGCACTCGGAGTCGTCCGCGGTCACCGCGATCGGCAACGACTACGGCTTCGACGAGGTCTTCGCCCGGCAGGTGCACGCGCATGCGCGATCGGGCGACATCGTCGTGCTGCTCTCCACGAGCGGACGCAGCGCCAACCTGCTCCGGGCCGCCGCTGCCGCGCGCGCCGCCGGCGCCACGACCTGGGCGATGACGGGACCCGGCCCGAACCCGCTGGTGGAGGCGTGCGACGAGTCCATCGCCCTCGACGGGCCGTCGGCCAACGTGCAGGAGGCGCAGCTCGTCGCCGTGCACGCGATCTGCCGCTCCTTCGAGAGCAGGTTGCAGGCGAACGACCGGGCCGCCGCGCGCGCGTCGGCGACGGCATCGCCCGGATCCGCCGCCTCCGTCCCCGTGACGGTCGCGCCCGCGACCACCACGACCGCTCCCGCGGAGGTGCCGGCATGAGGATCGTCGTGGTCGGCGACGTCCTGCTCGACGTCGACATGACCGGAGCCGCGCACCGCCTCAGCCCCGACGCGCCCGTGCCCGTCATCGAGGTCGAGGAGTCGCTGCCCCGCGCGGGCGGCGCCGGCCTCGTCGCGACGATGCTCGCGCGCGACGGCCACGACGTGCGCCTCGTCACCGTGCTCTCCGACGACCATCACTCCGCGACCCTCCGCGCGTGCCTCGACCGGATCGAGGTCGTCGCCGGCCCGTCCGGCGCACCCACGCCCGTGAAGACCCGCGTCCGCGCCGACGGCCACGCCATCGCCCGCATCGACGAGGGCTGCGCGCCGCCGCCCACGCCCGTCGCGACCGACGCGATGCTCGACGCGATCGCCACGGCCGACGCCATCGTCGTCGCCGACTACGGCCGCGGCGTCACGCGCGACCCGCGCCTCCGCGCCGCCCTCGACGCGCGCGCCGCCGACGTGCCGCTCGTGTGGGATCCGCACCCCGCGGGCGAGCCGCCCGTCCCGAACACGACGCTCGCCACCCCGAACCTCGCCGAGGCGCGCGCGTTCTCCGGGCTAGCCGGCCGCGACGTCGCCGCGGCCGCCGACGCCGCCCGCCTCCTCCAGGAGCGGTGGGGCGTGGGCACGGTCGCCGTCACGATGAGCGAGCGCGGCGCGCTGCTCGTCTCGGCGCCGTCGGGTGGATCCCCGTCCATGCCCGTCATCGTCCCCGCCCCGCTCGTCGCGACCGGCGACCCGTGCGGCGCCGGCGACCGCCTCGCCGCCACGGCACTCGCGGCCCTCGCCGGCGGATCCGCGGTGGACGACGCCATGCGCGACGCCGTCGCCTCCGCCGCCGAGTACGTGGACGCGGGCGGCGTCGCCACCCTCACGGGTCCGCCCGCCGCGCGCCCCATCGGCGGGCACGCGGCGAGCGCCCTCCAGGTGGTCCGCGCGACCCGGGCCGCCGGCGGCACCGTCGTCGCGACCGGCGGCTGCTTCGACCTCGTGCACGCCGGCCACGCCCGCACGCTGGCCGCGGCCCGCGCGCTCGGCGACTGCCTCGTCGTGCTCCTCAACTCGGACGACTCGGTGCGCCGCCTCAAGGGACCCGAGCGCCCGATCATGACCGAGGAGGACCGCGTCGACCTCCTCATGTCGCTCGGCGTGGTGGACGCGGTCGTGCTCTTCTCCGAGGACACCCCCGAGGAGGCGCTCCGCTCCATCAAGCCCGACCTCTGGGTCAAGGGCGGCGACTACCGCGCCGAGGACCTCCCCGAGTCGGCGGTCATCGCCGAGTGGGGCGGCCAGGCCGTGACCGTCCCGTACCACCCCGGCCGCTCGACCACGAAGCTCGCGGGCGCCCTCGCCCGCGTCGGCTGAGCCCGCTGATCCGCACCACTCCCCTGAACCACCGCGCCCACCAGGCGCGATCCGCTCCACGGAAGGAACACCCATGACCGACTCCCCCCGCCCCAGCACCGGCCGCGTCCTCATCACCGGAGGCGCGTCCGGGCTCGGCGCCGCGGTCGCGCAGGCGGTCCTCGCGGCCGGCGGCGAGCCCATCGTGCTCGACCTCGACACCTCGAGCGTCACCGGCATGGAGGCGCACCGCATCGACGTCTCCGACACCCGCGCCACCGAGGCGCTCGTCACCGAGATCGCGCAGAAGCACGGCGGGCTGGATGCCGTCGTCACCGCCGCGGGCATCGACCGCTGCGGCCGCCTCGTCGACGTCGCCCCCACCGAGTGGGAGAAGGTCATCGGCGTGAACCTCATGGGCACGGTCGCCGTCGTCCGCGCGGCGCTGCCGTTCCTCACCGAGTCGCACGGCCGCGTCGTGACCGTCGCGTCGTCGCTCGCCATCAAGGCCGTCTCCGACGCGACCGCCTACTGCGCCTCCAAGTTCGGCGTGCTCGGCTTCACGCGTGCCCTCGCCGCCGAGACGAAGGGCGAGGTCGGCGTGACCACGCTGATCCCCTCGGGCATGAAGACGCACTTCTTCGACGACCGCGACCCGAAGTACAAGCCCGGCTCCGACGCGAACCTCAACGACCCGGCCGCCGTCGCCGACTCGGTGATGTTCATCCTCGGCCAGCCCCGCGGCTGCGAGATCCGCGAGCTCGTCATCACCCACGAGCTCGAGGACAGCTGGCCGTGAGTCGCGGCTGATCCGCGCCACCCGCGCATGAGACGAGCCCGGCCCCGCATCACACGGAGGCCGGGCTCGTCTCGTCTGTCGGGGACCCGTCAGTGCATCGTCGCGAACCTCGTCATGATCTGCGCCGCCACGTTGATCCCGACGATCAGCCCGATGCCCGTCGCCGGCGCCCACCACGCGTCCACGCGTCGCGTGCGGCAGACGACCGTCGCGATGATCGAGAGGACGAGGACGCCGATCGTGCCCATCACCCAGAGCCGCGACGCCAGCTCGCCGAGGGGGTAGTCGCAGCCGGGCACAGCGCAGACAGCGGGGGTCCAGCTCGCGACCACCATCGCGATGAGACCCGCGAAGGCGAGCACCCCCTCGATCACGAGCAGGATCATGGCGAGCCGCGCGTCGTACGGCGGACGGATCGGGTCGGGCCCCGCGAGGCTCGGGCGCTGCGCGGTCTGCTGCTGGCTCATGGTGTCCCCCATCGGTCTCGATGCCCGCGCGTCGGCGGGTGTGCGCGACGCTAGCGGTCCGGCGTCCCGCGCGGAAGGGCCTTGCGACGCGGTCGGTCCCGGCGGCGGGCCCGATCAGACCGGCCGGCCCAGCGCCACGGCCGCTCGGGGCACCGGATCTCCGACGACGCCGGCACCTCCGCACCCGATCATCGCCTGACCATCCGGCCGTGAGCGGACATCGGGCGACGGATCGCGACGAGCGTCGCCTAGCTTCCAGGGAGCGGACATCCGCAGGAACCTGGACACCATGCAGCACCACCCCCGCCCCATCCGCCTCGCGACCACCCTCCTCCTGGGCGCCGCCCTCACCGCCGGGATCATCACCGTGGCATCTCCCGCCAGCGCCGCGACCACCGGCACGGCCTCCACCGTCGCGGGCGCCGCCCCGGCCGTCTCCGACGCCCGGCTCCGCTTCGGCGTCGCGACGCCCGGCGGGCTGACCGCGGGCGGCGAGCTCGACCAGGTCGCCGCGCAGGTCGGCGAGAGCCCGAGCATCGTGCTCTCCTACGCCGACTTCCCGCAGGCGCCGCCCATCCCGGCCCTCGACTCCGTCGCCGCCCGCGGCGCCGAGACGCTGCTCACCTGGGAGCCGTGGAAGGCGGGCGCCGGCACCGACCAGCCCGCGTACTCCAACGCGAGCATCGCCGCGGGCGACCACGACGCGCACCTCCGCCAGTGGGGATCCGAGCTGGCCGCGTGGGGCGGTCCGGTCTTCCTCCGCTACGCGCACGAGATGAACGGCGACTGGTACCCGTGGGCCGAGGGCGTGAACGGCAACGCGCCGGGCTCCTACGCGGCCGCCTGGCGTCACGTGCACGACGTGGTCGTGGGCCAGGGCGCCAGCAACGTGCGCTGGGCGTGGACGCCGAACGTGCCCTACACCGGATCCACCCCGCTCGCGGGCCTCTACCCGGGCGACGCGTACGTCGACGTCGTCGGGCTCGACGGCTACAACTGGGGCACCGGCGTCGCCGGCCATGCCTGGGTGTCGCCCTCCGACCTCTTCGCCCCCGGGCTCGAGCGGCTGCGCGCCGTCGCGCCGGGCAAGCCGATCATCATCGCGGAGACCGCGTCGTCCGAGATCGGCGGATCCAAGGCCGACTGGGACCGCGACCTCGTCGCGTTCCTGCAGGCCCAGCCCGACGTCGTCGCCTTCGTCTGGTTCGACATGGACAAGGAGGCGGACTGGCGCATCGGCAGCTCCGCGTCGTCCGCCACCGCCGTCCGCGACGCGCTCGCCGCCCGTCGCGTCTGATGTCCGCTCAGCCCTCGCCATCGGATCCCGTCGCCAGACGGACATCCGATGGACGGAGGGCGCCGAAGAACATACGCTTGCATACATCCATCGGGGGAAGGACCCAATCACCATGCCCACTCGTCGCCGCCTGAAATGCGCAGTCGTGAACGCCGTCGCCCCTGCGGTCGTCACCGCCACCGTCCTCGCCGCACCCGCGGCCGGCGCGCGCGCCGCCTCGGCGCAGGCCGTGCCCGCGGCGCCCGCGGCGATCGTCCTCTCCGTCGCCTCCGGACCGGTCGGCACGGCCGTGACCGTCACCGGCACGGGCTTCCCCGCGAAGAAGGCCGCGGTCGTCGCCGCCGGATCCGCCGCGAAGCGCATCACGACCACCGCGACCGGGCGCTTCACCACCGCGATCACGATCCCCCGCACCTCGCTCTCCACCGTCCGCATCACCGCGACGGCCGGCACCCGCTCGGCCGCGGCGCCGTTCACCGTCACCGCGGCGAAGTCGAACGGATCCGCGCGCCTGGGCGCGCCCGCACCGGCCCCCACGACGGCACCGGCCCCGACACCGGCCCCCGCTCCCACGAGCGCGCCCACGTCCACCGCCGCTCCGGCCCCCACGACCTCCTCGCCCGAGCCCGCCGCATCCGCCGCTCCCGCCATCAGCTCCGCCCGCCTCCGCCTCGGCCTCTCGACCCCCGGCGGCCCGACCGCGAACGGGGAGCTCGACGCCGCGTCGTCGACCCTCGGCGAGAGCCCCTCCATCGTCATGAGCCACGTCGACTTCACGCACCCGGCGCCCATCGCGGGGATCCAGAGCGTCGCCGCGCGCGGCGCCGACAGCCTCATCACCTGGGAGCCGTGGCAGGGCGGCGCGGGCGTCGACCAGCCCGCCTACGCCAACGCGCGCATCATCGCGGGCGACCAGGACGCCTACATCCGCTCGTGGGGCGCCGACCTCGCGAAGTACGGCAAGCCCGTCTACCTCCGCTTCGCCCACGAGATGAACGGCAACTGGTACCCGTGGTCGGACGGCGTCAACGGCAACGCGCCCGGCTCCTACGTCCAGGCGTGGAAGCACGTGCACGACCTCGTCGCCGCCCAGGGCGCGACCAACGTGAAGTGGGTGTGGAGCCCGAACGTGCCCTACCCGGGATCCACCGACCTCGCCTCCCTCTACCCCGGCGCCGACTCCGTCGACGTCGTGGCGCTCGACGGCTACAACTGGGGATCCGCGCCCGGCCAGCGGTGGACCGAGCCCGCCGCCCTGTTCGGCCCCGGCATCGACCGGCTCCGTGCGATCGCGCCCGGCAAGCCGCTCATCGTGGGCGAGGTCGCGTCGAGCGAGGACGGCGGATCCAAGTCCGCCTGGAACCTGGACCTCGTCTCGTACCTGCAGGCGCAGCCCGACGTGCTCGGCTTCGTCTGGTTCGACTTCCGGAAGGAGGAGGACTGGCGGATCGACAGCTCGGCCACCTCCGCCGCCTCCCTCCGCGACGCGCTCGCCCTCCGGCGGGGCTGACGCTCCCCGAGGTCCGCGTGCGCGCACCCGGCCGGCGCTCAGCCCGCGCACGGGCGGCGTCCGAGGAGCGGGCCCTACGATCTGATGCGCCCCGGGCCCGACCGGCGGCACGCGGCAGGAGGAGGCGGCGGTGACCCGAGCCCACCGGCGGCGCGAGACCGCGCTCGCGCTGGCCGCCGTGCTCGTCGGCCTCGTGATCCTGCCCGCCCCGCCCGGCTCCGGCGTCGAGGGCGGGTTCGCCCAGCTCGACCGCTACGCCGCCCTCACCCCGGTGCAGGCCGAGCGCATGATCGCCGCCCATCCCGCCCTCGAGCTGCAGGTGATGGACGCGTCGCCCGAGCGCGTCGTCACCTGGTGGGCGGCCAAGGACCGGAAGCGCCAGCGCACGCTGATCCGCACCTCGCCCGAGCTCATCGGCAACCTCGACGGGGTGGACTACGCGTCGCGCGACGCCGCCAACCGGCGCCAGCTGCACGCGGAGATCCGCACCGAGCGGGCCGCGGTCGCCGCGCGCCCCGACGACGCGGATGCGCGGAACCGCCTCACCGCCCTCACCGCGATCCGCGCCGCCCTGCACCCGAAGCCGCGCGCGGGCGCCGGCGCCCAGCCGAGGCGGACGCTCGTGTCGCTCAGCCACCGGGATCCGCCGCTCGCCGCCATCGCCGTGGGCGACCTCGACACCGCGCGCCAGGTGACGTTCACGGTGCCCGGCATGGGCACCTACACGGACGACATGCAGCTCTGGACCGAGACCGCGCAGAACGTCTACGACGCGCAGGCGTCGGTCGGCGCGCCGGCCGCGCACGCCGTGGTCGCGTGGATCGGCTACCGCACGCCGCCGCCCGGCGTGGACGCGACCCTCGGCGACTACGCGGAGCGCGGCGCCCCGCTGCTGGCCAGCGAGCTCGCCGGCCTCCGGGCGGCTCGGGCGGGCGGCGACCTCTCGACGGTCAGCGTCATCGCGCACTCGTACGGATCCACCATGGCCGCCGACGCCCTCGCGGCCCGCGACCTCGGGGTCGACGCGTTCGTCATGCTCGGCTCGGCCGGCATCGAGGACGGCATCGACGACGCCCGCGACCTGCACGCCCGGCACGTCTACGCGGGCGAGGCGGCCGACGACGACGAGGCCGCGTGGGGGCGGCTCTCCCGGCAGGATCCGCGCGCGCCCGGCTTCGGCGCCACCGTGATCCAGGTGGACGGCGATCCCGCGCGCGGCCTCCTGCCCGTCACCGGCCACGCGCCCGTGCTGCACTCCCCCTGGAACGACGACCCGGACTCGCGCGCCTGGACGACCATCCGCGACAAGGCCGAGCGCGCCGCCGAGTTCCGGGCGCACGAGAAGACCTACGGCTACCTCGACGCGGGCACCGAGTCGCTGCTCAACGCGTCGATCGCGACGACGCCGCACGCGACGTCCCCGCTCGTCACCGCCGGCTGAGCGGGCGTCAGGCGGAGACGCGCTCCCCGAGCGACGCCCGCCGCAGCTGCTCGACGTCCGCGTGCACGTCGTCGACGCGCACCTCGGCGACGTGGGACGGGTCGTGCGCGCAGCGCTCCGCGGTCCAGCCGACCTGGGTCACGTCGACGCCGCAGACGGGGCAGCGCGTGGTCCAGCCGATGTGGATCCGGTGCCGCGTGCGCCCGAACGCCGCCGCGTTCACGACGTTGCCGAACCAGAAGACGCCGACCGTGCGCGCGCCGACGGCCTGCGCGAGGTGGCGCGGGCCGCTGTCGTTGCCGAGCACGACGTCGGCGTGGGTGAAGAGGCCGGCGAGCTCGCCGAGCGTCAAGGAGTCGGCGAGCGAGGTGATCCGCTCGGCCCGCTCCGCCGGGAGCCCCTCGCGACCCAGCGCGACGATGCGGTCCGCGTCGGCCGCGTCCGTCGCGTCGCCCACGACGACCACCTGCGCGTCGTCCGCGGCGGCCCGACGCGCGACCTCCGCGAACGACTCGACCGGCCAGCGGCGGCGCGGGTCGGTGGCGCCCGGGTGGATCACAACGAGCCCGCCCGGCGCGCCCGTCACGCGCCCGGCCGCCGCGGCGCGCTCCGCGTCGGTCACCTCGACGACCGGCTCCAGGTCCGCGACGGGCGCGCCCGCGAGCCCCGCGACCTCGAGCCCGCGCAGCACCTCGTGCTGGTAGTAGACGTAGGGGATCACGCGCTCGAGCCGCTCGGCGTCGTCGGTCGCGGTGCCCACGGTGTGCCGCGCGCCGAGCCGCAGCAGGAACGGGTTGGAGTTGCGGCCGCCGCCGTGCACCTGCACGGCGAGGTCGAAGCGGCGCTCGCGCATGCGGGCGGCGAAGGCCTCGATCTCGTCGGGGTCGGGATCCGTGCCCGGCACGTCCCGCACGCCGTGCGCCACCGGCAGCACCTCGATCTCGTCGGGCCCGCCGGGCCGCCCGCCGAGGAGCGCGCGGTGCAGGGGCGTGCCGAGCAGCGTGATCCGGGCGCCCGGGTACGCGGCCCGCAGCGCCGCCATCGCGGGCAGCGCGAAGACCAGGTCGCCGAGCCCACCGCCGCGCAGCACGGCGATGGAGCGGACGTCGGGGAATCTCTCGTGGAGCGGGGCGACGACGGGCACGGGGCGGCCTCCAGTTCGGGCGGTCGGGTCCCCCCTCCCGTTCCCCGCGGCGGCCGGGTCGAAACGCCGTCCGCGGATCAGCGCGCGTCGGCCCGCGGCGCCCCCGCGCTCTGGCGCACCACGAGCCGCGTCGGCACGATGCGGTCGCCCGACGGCTCGCGGCCGTCGAGCATCTCCAGCAGCACCTGCATGGAGCGGCGGCCGATCTCGGTGAAGTCCTGGTGCACGGTGGTGAGCGGCGGCCAGAACGAGCTCGACTCCTCGGTGTCGTCGAACCCGACCACGCTGATGTCGCCCGGCACGTCGCGGCCGAGCTCGTGCAGCGCGTGCATGATCCCGAGGGCCATCTGGTCGTTCGCGGCGACGATGCCGGTGATGTCGGCGCGCTGCCCGAGCTCCTTCCCGATGCGGTAGCCGGACGCCGTGGTCCAGTCGCCCTGCGCGGGATCCTCCGGGTCGAGCCCCGCGTCGAGCATGGTCGCCCGCCACTCGGCCGCGCGCCGGGCCGCGGAGTACGAGGTGGAGGGGCCGGCGACGTGCACGATCGCGGTGTGCCCGAGATCCAGCAGGTGCTGGGTGGCGAGGCGCGTGCCCTGCTCCTGGTCCGTGTCGACGACCACGAACGGGTCGCCCGCGTCGGAGTCGATGATCACCACGGGCAGTCCCGCGGGGATGATCACGTCGGCCCGGTCGAGCATGTGCGCCTCGATGATGATGACGACGCCGTCGACCGCCTCCTCCTGCAGCCGGCTGAACGCGCCGGCCACCTCGCCCTCGGTCGGATGCGGCACCGGCATGAGCGTGATCGTGTACCCGGCGCCGGACGCGGCCGTCACGATCGCGTCGAGCGTGCGCATGTTCCCGAGGGTCGAGAGCGTGAACATGATGATCCCGATGCTGCGGAACCGCCCGGTCTTCAGCGCCCGGGCCGCGCTGTTGGGCCGGTACCCGAGCTCGGCCATCGCGTCCATCACCCGCTGCCGGGTCGAGGCCTCCACGTTCTGCGCGCCGTTGGAGACGCGGGAGACGGTCTGGGCGGACACGCCGGCGTGCGCCGCGACGTCCGCCATCGACACGGTGCGGCCGCCGGGCGTGCGCCGGCCACCCGACTTGACGGCCGACGGTGGAGATGTCATGGTTGCGAGCATCACAGATGTTTGCGCAAACACCCAATCCTCTCGAGCGGGTGGCAGCCCCTCCCCCTGGGCTGATCGCGCCGCGATCCCCCGACGAAGTGGAAGCACATGACGACGATGTCACCCTCGGCCGCCCGGCCGAAGGCGCCCGACGCGGGCCGCCCGAGCGGTCCCCCGATGCGACGCGACAAGCGACGCTGGACCGGGCTGGGCTTCGTCGCCCCGTTCCTCGTGGTCTTCCTCGTCGTCCTCATCGCGCCCGTCGGCTACTCGATCTACCTCAGCCTGTTCCAGGAGCGGATGATCGGCGGCAACTCGTTCGTCGGCATCGCCAACTACACGCGGGCGTTGCAGGACGCGCAGTTCTGGGAGGCGCTCGGCCGCGTCGCGCTGTTCCTCGTGGTGCAGGTGCCGATCATGCTCCTCATCGCCCTGTTCGCGGCGCTCGCGCTCGACTCCGCCCGCCTGCACCTCACGGCGTTCTTCCGCATCTCGATCTTCCTGCCGTACGCCGTCCCCGCGGTGGTCGCGGCCCTCATGTGGGGCTTCATCTACGGCAACCGCTTCGGCCTCGTCGGCAACGTCGAGCAGGCCACCGGCTGGGACCTCCCCGACCTGCTCTCGCAGAGCTGGATCCTCGCGTCGATCGGCAACATCGTCACGTGGGAGTTCGTCGGCTACAACATGCTGCTGTTCTACGCGGCCCTCCGGGTCATCTCGCCCGACCTCTACGAGGCCGCCGAGCTCGACGGCGCCGGGCCCTTCCGCATCGTCACCGGCATCAAGCTGCCCGCCATCCGCGGCGCGCTCGTCATCGGCGTGATCTTCTCCATCATCGGCAGCTTCCAGCTCTTCAACGAGCCGAACATCCTGCAGACCCTGGCGCCGAACGGGATCAGCTCGTTCTTCACGCCGAACATGTACGCCTACAACCTGTCCTTCGCGGGACAGGAGTTCAACTACTCCGCCGCCATCGCGATCATCATGGGCGTCCTGACGATGGTGGTCGCCTACGTGGTGCAGCTCGTCGGCACCCGGAAGGACAGCTGACCGTGTCGACCCTCACCGGTACCCCCCTCGCCGCGCCCGACGCCGGCACGCCCGTCCGGGACGCTCCGGCGGACCGCTCCCCGAAGCGCCGCAAGAGCGCCGGCGCACCCCGCGAGCGCCGCAGCATCGTGCTCACGCTCGTCATGGCGCTGCTGCTCATCTACTCCGTGCTCCCCCTGTTCTGGCTCCTGGTCAACTCGACCAAGACGCAGGACGCGCTGTTCAGCTCGTTCGGCCTCTGGTTCGCGGGCGACTTCGCGCTGTGGGACAACATCCAGGGCGTGCTGACGTACGGCAACGGCGAGTTCGTCCGCTGGCTCGGCAACACGCTGATCTACGTGGTCGTCGGAGCGGGCGGCGCCACGCTGCTCGCCACGCTCGCGGGCTACGGCCTGGCGAAGTTCGACTTCCCCGGCAAGAAGATCGTGTTCGCGGTGGTGCTCGGCGCCGTCGCGATCCCCGGCACGGCCCTCGCGGTGCCGACCTTCCTGCTGTTCAGCCAGATGGGCCTCACGAACACGCCGTGGGCGATCATCCTGCCGTCGCTCATCAGCCCGTTCGGCCTGTACCTCATCTGGACCTACGCGGTCGACTCGGTGCCCACCGAGATCCTCGAGGCGGCCCGCATGGACGGCTCGAGCGAGATCCGCACCTTCTTCACGATCAGCCTGCGGCTCCTGTCGCCCGGCCTCATCACGGTGCTGCTGTTCTCGATCGTCGCCACCTGGAACAACTACTTCCTGCCCCTGATCATGCTGAGCGACTCCCGCTGGTACCCCCTCACGGTGGGCCTCAACCAGTGGAACGCGCAGTCCACCACCGTGGGCGGCCAGCCGATCTACAACCTCGTCATCACGGGCTCGTTCCTCGCGATCATCCCGATCGTGATCGCGTTCCTCTTCCTCCAGCGCTACTGGCAGTCCGGCCTCTCGGCCGGCGGCGTCAAGGCGTAGCGCCCTCCGACAGCTCCACCCGCACCTCCCCTCACCACCACGAAGAAGTGAAAGGCACCACCATGTCCCTCTCGTTCCCCCGCAGGGCGAAGCGCGTCGTCGCGCTCGGCCTCGGCCTCGTCCTCGCGGGCTCGCTCGCGGCCTGCTCCTCGGGATCCGGCGGCGCCAGCGGCGACACCGCCTCGGCCGACGACCTCGCGAAGGCGCTCGACACGCAGTCCTCCATCACCGTCTGGGGCTGGGCCCCGGCCATCGAGCCGATCGCGGAGGCGTTCGAGAAGGAGCACCCGAAGATCACGGTCGACGTGCAGAACGTCGGCACCGGCGCCGACCAGTACACGAAGCTCCAGAACGCCATCAAGGCGGGCAAGGGCGCTCCCGACGTGGCGCAGATCGAGTACTTCGCGATCCCGCAGTTCGCGCTCGGCAAGTCCCTCGCCGACCTCTCGGGCTACGGCTACACGGACCTCGAGGACCAGTTCACGGCGTCCACCTGGAACGCCGTCACCGAGGGCGACGCCCTCTACGCGCTGCCGCAGGACTCGGGCCCCATGGCGATGTTCTACCGCCAGGACGTCTTCGACAAGTACGGCATCGCGGTCCCCACCACGTGGGACGAGTACGTGGCCGCCGCGGAGAAGATGCACGCCGCCGACCCGAACCAGTACATCACCAGCGACTCCGGCGACGCCGGCTTCACCACGAGCATGATCTGGCAGGCCGGCGGCCACCCGTACAAGGTCGACGGCGACAAGGTCACCATCGACATGCAGGACGCGGGCGCCAAGAAGTACACGGCCATGTGGAACCAGCTCGTCGCGAACGGCTCGCTCGCCCAGACCCCCGGCTGGACCGACGAGTGGTTCCGCGGCCTCGGCGACGGATCCATCGCGACCCTGATCACCGGCGCCTGGATGCCCGGCAACCTCACCGCGCAGGCCACCGAGGGCTCGGGCAAGTGGCGCGTCGCCCCCATGCCGCAGTACACCGCGGGTGACACCGCGACCGCGGAGAGCGGCGGATCCTCCATCGCCGTCATGCAGCAGTCGGAGAACAAGCTCGTCGCGGCGGAGTTCGCGAAGTTCACCACGGCCGACGAGCAGGGTCGCCAGATCTCGTTCGACGCCGGCGGATTCCCCTCCACCACGGCGGACCTGGACAGCCCCGAGTTCCTCGCCGAGGCCCCCGAGTACTTCGGCGGCCAGAAGATCAACGAGGTGCTCAGCGCCGCCTCGAAGGAGGTCGTGCCGGACTGGCAGTACCTGCCCTTCCAGGTCTACACGAACAGCGTCTTCAGCGACTCGGCTTCGTCCGCGTACTCCAACGGCACCTCGCTCGACCCCGTCCTCGAGGCATGGGGCCAGGCGGCTGCCAAGTACGGCACGCAGCAGGGCTTCACCGTCGACGTGAAGTAGCGACACCCGTACGACGAGGGGAGGTGCGACGCGAGTCGCGCCTCCCCTCTCCCATGCCCCGCCCTCACGCAAGGACACGACATGCCCGGCCTCCCCGACACCCGCACCCGCTTCCGCATCGGCGCCGACGACTTCGAGCTCGACGGTCGCCCGCACCGCGTCATCGCGGGCGCGCTCCACTACTTCCGCGTCCACCCCGACCAGTGGGCCGACCGGATCCGCAAGGCCCGCCTCATGGGGCTCGACACCATCGAGACGTACGTCGCCTGGAACGCGCACTCGCCCGAGCGCGGCGCCTTCGACATGAGCGCCGGGCTCGACCTCGGCCGCTTCCTCGACCTCGTCCACGCGGAGGGCATGCACGCGATCGTGCGCCCCGGCCCCTACATCTGCGCCGAGTGGGACGGCGGCGGTCTGCCCGGCTGGTTGTTCGAGGATCCCGCGGTGGGCGTCCGCCGCAGCGAGCCGCTGTACCTCGCCGCGGTCGACGAGTTCCTCCGCCGCGTGTACGAGATCGTCGCGCCGCGGCAGATCGACCACGGCGGGCCCGTGATCCTCGTGCAGATCGAGAACGAGTACGGCGCGTACGGCGACGACGCCGACTACCTCCGCCACCTCGTCGACCTCACGCGCGAGTCCGGCATCATCGTGCCGCTCACGACCGTCGACCAGCCGACCGAGGAGATGCTCTCCCGCGGCAGCCTCGACGAGCTGCACCGCACCGGATCCTTCGGGTCGCGCGCCACCGAGCGCCTCGCGACCCTGCGCCGTCACCAGCCGACCGGCCCGCTCATGTGCAGCGAGTTCTGGGACGGCTGGTTCGACCACTGGGGCGAGCACCACCACACGACCTCCGCGGCCGACGCCGCCGCCGAGCTCGACGCGCTGCTCGCCGCGGGCGCGTCCGTGAACATCTACATGTTCCACGGCGGCACGAACTTCGGCTTCACGAACGGCGCCAACCACAAGGGCACGTACCAGTCGCACGTCACCTCGTACGACTACGACGCCCCGCTCGACGAGACCGGATCCCCGACGGAGAAGTACTTCGCCTTCCGCGACGTGATCGCGCGGTACCGCGCGGTGCCCGACGAGGTGCCCGCGCAGCGCGGCGACGCGCCCGCCTTCCGGGTGGCCTTCGACGCGGTCGCCCCGCTCGCGGAGCTCGTCGCGGGCGCCGGCTCCGACGCCTTCCGCACGACGGAGACGGTGCCGTCGATGGACGCGCTCGGCGCCTTCCGCGGCTTCGCGCTGCACCGCGTCGCGCTGCCCGCGTCCGACCGCACGCGCGTGCTGTCCTTCGGCGAGGTGCGCGACCGGGCCGTGGTGTCGGTGGACGGCGTGCGGGTCGGCGTGATCCAGCGCGACCAGCACGAGACCGCGATCGCCGTGCCGCCCGGGCGGATCCTCGAGGTGCTCGTGGAGGACCAGGGGCGCGTGAACTACGGCGTGCGGATCGGCGAGGCCAAGGGCCTCATCGGGCCGGCGACCCTCGACGGCGTCGAGCTCACGGGCTGGGAGAGCATGCCGCTCGACCTCGTCGCGATGGCCGCCGCCGTCTCCTCGGCCGCGTCCTCCGCCGAGGCGGCCGACCCGGTCGCGTCCCTCGACGGGCCCGTGCTCGCGCACGCGTCCTTCGACATGGACGCGCCCGCCGACCTCTTCCTCGACACGCGCTCCTGGGGCAAGGGCGTCGCGTTCGTCAACGGGTTCGCGCTCGGCCGCTACTGGACCCGCGGGCCGCAGCACACGCTCTACGTGCCGGGCGCGCAGCTCCGCGCAGGCCGGAACGACCTGGTGGTGTTCGAGACGGGGGCGGCGGCCGATCCGGTCGTGTCGTTCCTGGCGCAGCCGGAGCTGGGGCACCTGGAGTCGTAGGGGCGGCGGGCGGGGGCGCTCAGCTGACGAGCTTCTCGGCGACGAGGAGCTCGTGCACAGCGCGACGCACCAGCTCCGCCTGCTCCAGACCGCTGCGCCGTTCCAGCTCGCGGAAGGCGGCGAAGTCGGCGGCGGGGATGACGGCGTGGACGACCGGCTCGGAGGCGGGGATCGCGTCCGGGTCCAGGTCCGCGTCCGTGTCCGCTGTCGCGCGCTTCCCGGCCTCGTAGCGCCGGGCGTCCTCGATCGCCTGCTCGATGGCCTCCATGGAGCCGTACTCGCGGAGCATGAACGCCCGCCCGTGGGCGGCGGCGGCCTCGCCCGTGAGGATCGGGCCGACGCCGAGGACCGGCGTGTCAGGATCTGTCAGACGCCGCGCCAGTTCCTCGTACTCGTCCTCGGTCATGTCAGTCACCGGGGTGCTCCTCTCGATATCGGCGGTACTTCGGCCCGAGCGGCATCGCGTGGAACACGATCGCCTCCCGCGTGGTCCCCGGGAAGGTCCTCACCAGGATCTCCACCTCACGGTCGGTCTGTCCATGCGGATGGCCGATGTACAGGGTGATGCACTCGCGGGCCGCATCCTCGACATGCAGATCCCTCCTGTACGTCGGATGCAGCAGCACGTGGATCTGATCGTCCCGGGGGACCCCGTGCTTGTCCGAGGAATGCGCCCATCGCGGTGTCATGCGGGCATCGTGCGGATCGATGCGCGATCAATGTAGCCGAGCGATGGATCCGTGGACCAGAGGTGGCGGCGATCATCCAGGAAGAGACGTCGCCCCGTGTGGGAAGCCCGGGAAGTGGGTACGGGCCGGGTGGCGCGCGAGCGCCCCCGCCCGCGCCGCACCGCGCGGGCCGCCGACCCGCACGAGGAGACCTGTGACCACGGACACCGCACTCGACCTGGACGCCCTGATCGACCCCGAGGAGCCCGAGGCCGGACCCGGGACGCTGCGGATCACGGATCCGCGCGACGGCTCGCCCGTGGGCGACATCGACGCGTCCAGCCCCGACGAGGTCGACGCCGCGGTGCGCCGCTCGGTCGCCGCGTCCGCCGCCTGGGCCGCGATGCCGCCCGCCCAGCGCGGCCAGGCCGTGCGCCGCGCCGCCCACGCGCTCACCGAGCACGCGGAGGAGCTCGCCGAGCTGAACGAGCGCGAGACCGGCAAGCCCCACGGCGACGCGCTCGGCGGCGTCGGCGCGGGCGTCGACACGCTGCTGCAGTACTCCGAGCTCGGGCCCGTCCACCGCGGGAAGAGCCTGCTCGGCACGCTCCCGAACGTCGACTTCTCGGTGCCGCGGCCGCGCGGCGTCACGGTCGCGCTCACGCCGTGGAACGACCCGGTCGCGGTCGCAGCCGGCATCATCGGCGCGGCGCTCGTGATGGGCAACACCGTGGTCCACAAGCCGAGCGAGCGCTGCCCGCACACGGGCGAGCTGCTCGGCAGGGTCCTCGCGGACGCGCTACCCGAGGGCGTGCTCGTCTCCGTGGTCGGCGGCGGCGACGTCGGCGACCGGCTGGTCGCGCACGAGGACACGCGCGTGGTCGCGCACGTCGGATCCACCGCCGCGGGCGAGGCCATCGCACGCCGCGCCGCCGGTACCCCCACCCACGTGATCCGCGAGAACGGCGGCAACGACCCGCTCCTCGTCGACGCCGGCGTCGACCCGGAGTGGGCCGCCGCGCAGGCCGCCCTCGGCTCCTTCGCCAACGCCGGCCAGATCTGCACCTCGGTCGAGCGGATCTACGTGCACCGCGACATCGCCGACCGCTTCACCGCCGCGCTCGTCGCGGAGGCCGAGCGCTGGAACTCCTCCGGCGACCTCGGCCCGCTGGTCGACGAGCGCATGCGCGACGCCGTGCACGAGCAGGTGTCCGAGGCGCTCACCGAGGGCGCCCGCGCGCTCGTCGGCGGGCACGTGCCCGACGGCCCCGGATCCCGCTACCCCGCCACCGTGCTCGTCGACTGCACCGACGACATGACGGTGATGACGGCCGAGACGTTCGGCCCGGTCGCGGCCGTGCGCGTGGTCGAGGACTTCGACGAGGCGCTCGCCCGCGCCGCCGACGACCGCTACGGCCTCGCCGCGAGCGTGCTCACGGCGTCGATGGAGCACGCGCAGCGCGCGGCGGCCGAGCTGCCCGTCGGCACGATCAAGGTCAACGGCGTCTTCGGCGGCGCTCCCGGCGGCGCCGCGCAGCCCCGCGGCCGCAGCGGATCCGGCTTCGGCTACGGCCCCGAGCTCCTCGACGAGATGAGCACCACGACCGTCGTGCACCTCGGGCTCCCCGTGCTCGACGCGGGCGCGGCCACCCCGGCCGAGGACGCCTCCGGCTCCGTCAGCACCGACGCGGGCGACGCCCGATGACCAGCGAGCTGCGCGGGATCATCGGCCTCCTCGCCGAGCGCCGGCCCACGATCACGGTCATCGGCGACGTCATCCTCGACGAGTGGTGGCGCGGCCACAGCGACCGGATGACCCGCGAGGCCCCGGCGCCCGTCGTGGACGTGACCGAGCGGATCCAGTCGCTCGGCGGCGCCGCGAACACCGCCGTGAACCTCGCGAGCCTCGGCGGCACCGTGCGGATGGTCGGCCTCGTCGGCCAGGACGCCGCGGGCGACCGCGTGCGCGACCTGCTCCTCGCGGCCGGCGTCGACGTCACCGGCCTCGTGCACTCGCCGCGCCTGCGCACGACCACCAAGACGCGCATCGTGGGCGACGACCAGGTGATCGTGCGGGTCGACGACGTGCACCGCGGATCCGTGCACCGGGACGACGCGCGGGCCCTCGCCCGCGCCGCGCTCGAGGCCACCGCGGGCGTCGACGCCGAGATCGTCTCCGACTACGGCACCGGGACGCTGCACGGCGTGGTGCTCGAGTCGCTCGCCGCGCGCACCAGCCGGCCCGGCCTCACCGTGGTGGACGCGCACGACCCCGCCATGTGGGCGCCGCTGCGCCCCGACCTCATCACCCCGAACGCCGGGGAGACCGGCCGCCTCATCGACCGGCCGCTCGGCCGCGACGAGGACCGCGCCGCCGTCGTCGCCGGGCTCGCCGACCGCGTGCTCGCCGCCTCCGGATCCGCGACCGCCGTCGTCACGCTCGACCGCGACGGCACCGTGGTGCTCGGCGCGGGCGAGCCGTACCGCACGCGCGCGCACCCGGTGCCCGAGAAGCAGGCGTCCGGCGCGGGCGACACCTTCGTCGCCGCCCTCACGCTCGCGCGCGCCGTCGGCCTCCCGCTCGCCGTGAGCGCCGACTTCGCGCAGGCCGCGGCCGACGTGGTCGTGCGCCTGCCCGGCACCTCCGTCTGCTCGGCCGCGACCCTCGCCGACCACCTCGGCGAGACGCGCTCGCGCACCGTCAGCCAGGCCGAGCTCGTCGACCTCGTGGCCGCCGAGCGCGACAGGGGCCGCCGGATCGTCTTCACGAACGGCTGCTTCGACGTGCTGCACCGCGGCCACACCACCTACCTCCGCCAGGCCAAGCGGCTCGGCGACGTGCTCGTGGTGGCGCTCAACAGCGACGACTCCGTGCGGCGGCTCAAGGGATCCGACCGCCCGGTGAACACCGCCGAGGACCGCGCGGGCGTGCTCGCTGAGCTGTCGTGCGTCGACGTGATCACCGTGTTCGACACCGACACCCCGATCCCGCTGCTCGAGGCGGTGCAGCCCGACGTGTACGCGAAGGGCGGCGACTACACGCCCGAGATGCTCGACGAGACCGCGGTCGTGCGGGGGTACGGCGGCGAGGTGTCGATCCTCGGCTACGTGCCGTCGCAGTCGACGAGCTCGATGGTCGACCGGATCCGCGCCTCGGCGCCCGACCCCGGGTTCACGCGGCCGGCCGGCACGGCGACGTCCGCGCCCGCCCCGGGCCCCACGACCCCGGAGACGGAACCGGAGCCCGCTCCGGGCGGCCCCTGATGCCCGCCGGTGCAGGCGCGGGAGCGAGCCCGAGCGCCGGCGCCGGCCGCCGCAGCCGCCGCTGGTCCGGCGAATGGGGAGCCCGCCGCGCCCCGGACGCCCCGCGGATCGACGTGCTGATCCCGAGCGCCGGCCGCGCGGCCGAGCTCGCCGTGACGCTCTCGGGCCTCGCCGGGCAGGACGACCCGCCGTTCCGGGTGATCGTCAGCGACCAGTCCCCCGGCTTCCGCGCGTCCGTCGAACCCAGCGTGCAGGGCATGGTCCGCGTGCTCCGAGCGCAGGGCCGCGAGGTCGAGGTGGTGGCGCACCTCCCGCGCCGCGGGATCGCCGAGCACCGGGCGTCGCTGCTCGCGCGCGCCACCGCCGACGCCGTGCTGTTCCTCGACGACGACGTGTGGCTCGAGCCCGGCATGCTGCGCCGGATGCACGACGCCCTCGTGACGCTCGACATCGGCTTCGTGGGCGCCGCCGTGCAGGGCCTCAGCTACCTCGACGACCGCCGGGTGCACGAGGCCGCCGCCTTCACGCCGTGGGGCGACGCGGTCGAACCGGAGCGCATCCGCCGCGGCACCCCGGGCTTCGACCGATGGCCGCTGCACAACGCCGCGAACCTGGCCCACATCGCGGCGGACCTCGACCTCGAGGTCGACACCTGGCTCGCCTACCGGATCGCGTGGGTCGGCGGCTGCGTGCTCTACCGCCGCGACGCGCTCGTGGGCACCGGCGGCTTCGACTTCTGGGAGCGGCTGCCCGAGCGGCACTCCGGCGAGGACGTCGCGGCGCAGTGGCGGGTGATGGAGCGCTTCGGCGGCGCGGGCATCGTCCCGAGCGGTGCCGTGCACCTCGAGGCGCCGACCACGCTTCCCGTCCGCGAGGTCGACGCGTTCGACGTGCTGTTCGCCGAGGAGCAGCCGGAGCCGCCCGTGGCGCACGAGTCGTCGGATCCCCAGGAAGAGCACCTAGGCGACGTGCCGCCGGAGGAGTCGACTCGATACGTGGGCGGTGCGGACCTCCGCGCCGACCGCTCCTGATCACCGACGAGAGGACACCCCCATGGCCATCAACCCCATCGAGCTCCAGAAGCACCTCAGCGGCCTCGACTACCCGGCGTCCAAGGACGCGATCGTGACGAAGGCGGAGGAGTCGGGCGCCGACTCCGACACCCTCGACGCTCTCCGCGGCATCGCCGACAAGGAGTACGACGCTCCCACGGCGATCAACTCGGCGGTCTCCGACGCGAGCTGATCCACCGCATCACGCCGACGGCCCCGGTCCTCCTCGCGAGGACCGGGGCCGTCCGGCTGCGCGGCGCGCGGCGCACGGCGCACGGCAGGGCTACACGGCGAGCGCGTGGCGCTCCGCCTGCTGCTCGGCCATCTCCTCCGACACGGTCGCGAGCGCGTCGTCGACGGAGCCGAACCAGTCGCAGAGGCCCGGCACCGGCCGCATCCGCATGAGCTCGACCCGGTCTCCGTGCTGCTGCACGTAGGCGAGGAGGCGGCTCGCGTCGGACTGGGGGATGCGCGCGTCGCACACCCGCCACTCCGTGCCGCTGAGCGCGACGACCTCGAGGCGTCCGTCGGTGTGATGCATGAGGCCCCCCTCTTCTCCGCACGGGGAAACCCCCGTGCGGACGACCGTAGGCCGGACGACCGACGGCGACCACGCCCGCGACATGAACCGTCAGTTGCCGGGATGCGGCGAGTCCGTGGAGGAGGGGCGGGATCCGGCGCTCAGGGCCGGTGGTCCCGAGGCCTCGCGAACCCCATCGGGTCGCCGTTCGCGGGGTTCTGCCCGTCACTCGTCATGCGGACCTTGCCGAGCACGTGCAGGATGCGGGCCAGGGCGCGGCCGAGGAGGCGGAGGGCGGTCATGTCCCGACCGTATCCACGCGGTGCGCGCCGACGCCAGGCGCGCGGGCGGACGGGGGCGCAGCGCGCAGGCCGGACGCCCCTCGACGAGGGACGGCCCCGGCCCTCGCGATGAGGGTCGGGGCCGTCCGTCCGTGATGCGGGACTACTGGCCGAGCTTCTGGTCGGCGACGTCGCCGGCCTTCTCCGCGGCGCCGTCGGACTTGCCGCCGGTCGCGTCGCTGGCGGCGTCCTGGCCCTTGTCGATGGCCGCGTCCGTCGCCTTCTCGCCCTTGTCGCTGTCGATGAGTCCCTTGGCCTCGTCGGTGAGATCCGCCATGTGCGCCTCCTGTCGTCTGCGTCGCGCCCCGCTGCTGCGGCGCGAACCTCCACCCTGCTCCCCTCCCGGGCGCGAGACCGGATCCTCGGGGATGCGGGAGGCTGGGGGCATGGACCTGATCGACCCCCGACGCCTCGCCGGCGTCCTCGCCGACCCGGAGATGCGCGCCGCGTACGCGCGCGTCGTGCTCGGATCCGATCTCGACGACGCCCTCGCCCACCTCTCCCCCGCTCGCCGGAGGAAGGCGCAGGCCGCGCTCACCGGCTCGGGCCTCGTCGCGGTCGACGCCGACGGCACCGCGTCCGCACCCGACGCCGTCTTCCGCGCGATCCTCGCCCAGCAGCCCGCGACCCCGCCCGCCCAGGGCGTCGAGCGCTTCCTCCGCGACGGCCGCATCGCGCAGTGGCCGGCTGGCCCCGCCGACCTCGACGCACTGCTCCGGCACGTCGTCGCCCAGGTGCTGGATCCGCACGAGGTGCTCGACGAGAAGGCCCTGACCGAGCGCCTGCTGCGCATCACCGACGACCACGCGCTGCTCCGCCGCCACCTCGTGGACGCGGGCCTCGTGCTGCGGACGCGATCGGGATCCGAGTACGCGCGGCCGGCGGACGAGCCGGCCTAGCGCCCGCGATCGACGCGCACCGGTCCGGCCCGACCCGGTGCTGTCCTGCCCGCTCGCGTGATCCCGGGCAGCGGCCTCGCCTGCGGCACGTCCGCCGCCGGCACCGACCGCGTCGGCACCAGCGGCCCACCCCGGATCGCCCGCGTCATGTCCGTCTCCAGGGTCGCCGGCGCACGCGGATCCTCCCGCTCCTGCTCCGCCGTCTTCCAGTACACGCGGTACCGCGACACCGCCGGCGACTCCTCCGCCACCATCCGCGCGTTCGCCTCCGGCCGCGACCTGCCACCCGGCTCCCCGTACACCCACGCCCCGAACTCGCTCGGCACCCACCGACCCCCGAGCCCCTCGCCCATGTCCGCGCGCTCGTTGCCCTCGCGCCACCGCTTCCGGATCCGCTCCTCCGACACCTCCCGCGGCACCTCCACGTCGATGACCTGGACGTCGTACCCGGCCCGCTCCAACTCGCCCATGATCCGGCGCGCCTTCGTGTCCGAGCTCAAGACGGTGTCGATGACGACGTTCTTCCCCGCTCTCAGGGCTCGTGCCCTCTGCTCGTCCGCGAGGTACGAGGACTCCGCATGGACGAGCGAGGACAACTCCATCGGGTGGAAGCGCTCGCCCGCCGCCTCGCGCTCTCGCACGGCGGCCGGCTTGATCCACGACTCGTAGCTCCCATCCGCGATCGCCTCCCTCAGCAGCCGCCCCTTGAACTCATCCGCATCGACGACCAGGAAGCGCGTGGCCTCATGCCCCAGCGCGCGCTCCCGCGTCGAGGTCTTCCCCGCACCGGGCGGCCCCGCCAGGACGACCGCCCGTCTGTCCGTCCCCAGCTCCGGCATCGAAGCCTCGGCGTCCGACATCAGGCGCTCGTGCATGACCGCGCGCGTAGCCGTCGGCCGGCCCGCCCGGTACCACGCCGGGTTCTCCGTCGACGCGCTTCTCGCGTCCGGCGCGAGCGGGCCGCCCTCCCGGGAGAGCTGCCGCAGGACGGTCAGGTGATCGATGCCGCCAACGGCGTGCATCGTTCAGTCGCCTGACGTGTCGACGCGATCGAGGACCTCGCCGTACACGTCCATGCCGATCAACTTCTCGCCGCGGGCTATCGACAGGTCCATCCACGTCCCCGGGGGATTGACGACGAGGTCATCCCAACCGTCCGGCTTGTCCATCGGCACATACGGGAACCGCGTGAGCTCATCCACCAGCTGCTCCCGATCGAGGAGTCCCACCGCGTACCGCTCGCAGATCTCCAACGGCGTCGCCCCGGAGAACCCCTCGACGGGCATCGCCACGTCACGGGCGCCGTCGAGCTGCCGCAGGTCATCCCCGCCGAAGAGGCGGAGGCCCTTCGCCAACTCGTCACGGTGGGCTCCGGCGTCCAGCAGCCGCCGGACCTCCCGCTGCAGATCGAGCTCCGCCAATCGCCAGCGCATCACCGACCGGACAGCCGACTCCCGCTCCGCGGGCGCGTCCCATATCCCCATCAATTCCTCCTCATCGAAGTGCCCCGCACGGGCGGGATCACGAAGATCCACCTGCCGATGTCGACGCCCGTGTCCTGCGCACGGCGAAACGAGCCGATCGCGCTGCCAGTCCTCGGATGCCGGACCCGGATGCGGGAAGCAGCCAGGCTAGGGCACCCGCCGACGCCCAGGTCGCCGGGTCCGCCGGCCCGCACCGCGCGCGTCAGCTCGCGGCGCGGCCGCCCTTCGGGACGAAGTCGGCCCGCTGGTTGCTCGTCTCCTCGAGGAGCCGGCGGACGGCCGCCTTCTCGATCAGCCAGCGTCCGCCGGGGCGCATGGCCGGGATCACGCCGTCGCGCAGCCAGCCGAGGATCGCCGGCCGGCTCTTCTGGAACAGCTCCATGAGGTGGCGGTGGGTGAGGTGGTCCGGGTACGCGTCGAGCGGATGCGGGTACGGCTCGTGCGGCGGCACCGGCACGGTCGACGTCGACTCGAGCCACTCGCGCACCTCGGAGCGGAACGCGATCCAGGAGTGCGAGATGCGGTGCCCGGGGATGGTGCCCTTCGCGAACCAGAGGCTCACGGTCGTCTGCCCGATGCCGAGCAGGCGTTGCAGGTCGGCGGAGCGCAGCGTCGCCGGGAGGTCGTCCCAGGGGTCTCGGTCTGCCATGCGCGCGTGCTGCTCCGGTCGGGTGCGGCGCGGGATGCTCGGATTTACCCGCCTGCGCAATTATCGCCTGGCGTCCGGGGTGCGCTGCAACCCGCGTGTCCTCACGCGGTCGCATGCCGGCACTCCCCGCCGCAGAGCGTCACGCCGAACACGCCGAAGAAGGCCTCCGGATCCACGTACCCGCTCACGGGCGCGCCCTGCGTCTGCGACTGCGGCAGCGCGCTGACCCGGGCGTCGGTGGATCCGCGCGCGTCGATCCGGATGTCGAGGTGGCAGCCCGTGGACGGCCCGTTCGACCCCACCTTGCCGATCTCCTGGCCGGCGGTCACCGTGTCGCCGACGTGCACCTCCATGTCCGGCTCGTACATGTGCAGGTAGCTGATCGTGTAGCCCGCCGCCGACCGGATCGACATCGTGTAGCCGCCCGCCGTGGTGACGCTGCCGGCCTGGGCGGCGAGCACGGGCGACCCGCAGGAGTAGCCGGAGCGGCCTGACGCGGATCCGCTCTCCCGCGTCTGGTAGTCGTTCGCCGGGTGCCAGGAGGACGCGCCCGCCGTCGGGCTGACGCGCGGGCCGTAGCCGGAGGTCTGGTCGAAGGGCGCCTTCAGCGGCAGCACGGTACCGCCCGCCGAGCAGCCGCCGGCGGGCGCGGCGGTCGCGGGCGTGGCCGAGGGATCCGGCGTCCCGGTCGCGGCGGGGCTCGCCGCCGGCGCTGCCGCCGCGGCGCCGGACAGCTGCGCGACCACGTCCTCGGCCGGCTGCTGGAACCTGCGGTAGTGGTACGGGTCCTTGTTGATCTGCACCTCGTGGATCGCGAGGGTCGGCTCGAGCGACTCCCACCCCTTCACGGTCTGCAGCCGGGTGAGGAACAGCTTCGCGCTCGTCGGCGGATCGAGCCGCTCCTGAACCGTGCCCCAGGACGACTGCTGCTGGAACAGGCCGATCGAGTCGGCGATGGATCCGTCGGGGTTCCGCGCGCCGTCGCCGTAGGAGATGTTCCGCAGCGACGACTCCCCCATCGCGGCCATGACCCCCAGCACCTGCGCCTGCCGGGACAGGCCGAGTCCGGCGGCGGCGTCCATGATCGCGGCGGCGTTGTCGAGCTGGTCCCCGGCGTAGCCGTCGACGGGCGTGCGCGGCCCGGTCGACGAGGACGCCGCGCCCTGCGTCGTGCAGGCGGACGCGTCGTCGCCGCCGAAGCCGAAGAGCACGAGGAAGACGATCATCCCCATCAGCGCGGCGGGCGTGCCGATGAGGACGAGGACCCCCTTGCCGCCGCCGTTCACTTGTCGCGGACGGCCTGGATCTCGTCCGCCAGCCACGGAGCCGTGGGCGACGAGCGGACGAGCGCGACGTCGTAGTCGCCGTCGTCGGTGGGCACCCGCACGATGAGCGCGTACGCGGTGGGCGCGGGCATGATCGTGCCGGCGCCGGTGACCGCGTGGGCCGTGAGCCGCGACGGGATCGTGGGCACGAAGGCGACCGCGCCCCGCTGCGACAGGAGCGGCGTCATCTGCCGCTCCCACTCGGCCTCGGCGATGCCCGGCTGCGCGTAGGTGCGCATGACCCGGTCGGCTGCCGCGAGCGCCGACCCCTGCGACGCCGCGTCGGCCGTGGGCTCGGGCTCCGCGACCGCGCCGTCGTCCATCGCGCCCGGGGAGGAGGTGCCGGCGTCCGCGCCGCCGCCGTCGGTCGTGCCCGCGGCCCCCGCGGCGCCCGGCGAGGCGGCGGGATCCGCGGCGCTCCCGCCGTCGTGCACGGTGACGCTCGCGCAACCGGCGGTCCCGAGGGCGAGGCCCGCGGCGAGCGCCAGGGCACCCGCCCCGCGCACGACGGCCGTGCGTGCGACGGCCGCCCGCATCAGAGGCCCCGGGCCACGGCCGCCCCCGCGCGGAGCCAGGCCCGCTGCGTGGACGCCCGGAGCGCGCCGTAGTTGAGGACGTCCGCGCCGAGCGCCGGGTCGTAGGGCACCGTGACCACGTCCCGGGCGAGCGGCGCGAAGCCGTCGGAGATCTTGGCGAGCTCGGCGGGGGCCAGGTCGTGCTTGTGCGCGCTGACCACCACGACCGCGCGCTCCGCGAGGTCCGCGAAGTGCCCGCCGCGCTCCGCGAGCCCCTCGATGAGCAGCGCCGCCGACTCCGCCGCCTTCGCCTCGCCGATGGTGGGCACCACGATCTGGTCGGCGCGCTCGATGGCGCGCAGCCACATCGGGTCGGTCTCGTCGTTGCCCGAGTCGATGAGCACCAGGCGGTAGAACTTGGCGGCGACCGCGTGGATCAGGTCGACCGTGGTGTCGTCGAACCGCTGCTGGGTGGCGAGCACCTCGGGCTTGGAGCGGAGCACGTCGTAGCGGTCGCGGGTCTGGTGGTGGACGAAGTGCGCGAGGTCCGCGGACTGCGCGCCCGTGCCGAGGAGCCGGTCGACCTGCGGCAGGAGGTCGAGGATGCTCGCGTCGTGCGGCCCCTGCTCCGTGCTCCAGCCGAGGGTGCCGCGCGTCTGGTTGTTGTCCCAGGCGAGGACGCCCGCTCCGCCGTGGCGCGCGAACACCGAGGCGAGGCAGATCGTGGACATGGTCTTGCCCACGCCGCCCTTGCCGTTGACGACCGCGACCGTGCGGGGGCCGGGCCAGTGCTGGCTGACGAGACGGGTCCACTCGCGCTCGCGGCGCTCGGCCTCGGACGGCGACATGCGGATCCCGAGCCGCGTGAGGGTGCCGCGCATGCCCTGCGTGGCCGGCTCCTCCACCTCCTCGCGCGTGAGGAAGGACTGGCGGGCGGCGCGGCGGGTGAGCGGCGGATACGCGGGCGCGGCCGGGGCCGGCGCGACCGGGGCGGGGCGGGGCGGCCGACGCGGCGGGGACGGCGGCCACCGGCGCGGCGGGGGCGCCGGGCGCCGCGGCACCGGCGTGCGAGGCCGCGGTCGGCGTCACGACCGCGGGCTCCGCGATCGCGTCCGTCCGGTCGAGCTCGCTGAGCGCCTCGACCGTGCCGTCCGGCCCGACGGCGAGCGCCTGGGATCCGAAGCGGTCGCGCGTCGTGAGGCGCACCGCCCGCTGCATCTGCTCGGCGATGCCGCGCACGCTCGTCACGATGCCGCGGCGGATGTCGTCCTCCGCCGCCTCCGCGAACGGCGTCGCGACGCCGTTGACCGTGAGCACCCCGGTGGCCCGGCCGCCGACGGTGGGCGTGATGGTGGCGTCGATGCGGGGGAAGGCGGGCACGGTCGGGGCGTCGGTCATCTGCGGCTCTCGGTGAAGGGGCGTCGGGCGGGTGGCGCGGGTGCGGCTGCCGGTGCCGGAGCTCGCCGGGCATCCCGTGTGGAGAGCCGGCCCGCGCGAGCGGTGGTGCCCGCCAGGATCGACGTCGGCGAGACAGTCTCATGGAAAATGCGAGCAGGGGCAAGCACTTGCGTCTGCGCAAGCACTTTGACAGCATCACCGTGCAGCGTCCTGTCGACATCCCCCACCCGGTGGATCACGCGTGAGGCGAGCACGAGACCAGGCGGGTGGGATGGGCGGGGCATGAGCGACAGCGGGAATCCATGGGTCGTCGGCGCGCCCGCGGTCGTCGACGCACCCGGATCCGACGCCCCGCCCCTCACCCGCCGTGAGCGCCTCCGCGGCCCACGCGCACCCCAGCCGGCCACCGTCGCCGCCCCGGCCGCGGCCGACCGCCTCCCCGTCCGGCGCACGGACGAGACCGCCGGTCTCTGGTGGGTCGGTGCCCACGGCGGCGCCGGCGAGACGACGCTCGCGCGCCTCGCCGCCGGATCCCGCGCCGCCGACCACGCCTGGCCCGCGCCTGCCGCCGGATCCCCCGCATCGCGCGTGGTCGTCGTCGCCCGCACCGACCACTCCGGCCTGCTGGCTGCGCAGCGGGTCGCCCGCGAGTGGGCGTCGGGCCAGGTCGCGGGCCTCGTCGAGCTGGTCGGCCTCGTGCTCGTGGCGGATGCGCCGGGCCGCCGCCCCAAGGAGCTGCGGCAGCTCGAGCAGCTGGTCGCCGGCGGGTACCCGCGCGCATGGACCCTGCCGTGGATCGACGCGTGGCGCCTCGGTCCCGCGGATCCCGCCGACATGGGCCGCGAGCACCAGCGGCTCCTCGCCGACCTGCAGCTCACCGCTTCCCCCCGCTAGCCCCCCCTTCCACGAGAGGCCCTCATGTCCCCCACGCTCCTCGCGCTCGACGCCGTCCACCAGGCTTCCGCGCACATCCACCACGCCATGGACGCCGTCGCCATCGACGTGCCCAACGGCGACGCCCAGGCCCCCGCCGACTGGACCGAGAAGTTCGGCCGCATCATCGGCATCGCCAAGTGGGTGCTGCTCCCGCTGGCGGTGCTCTCGCTCATCGCGACCGGCGCGATGCTGTTCCGCAACAACCGGCACGAGGGCGGCGAGATCCAGGAGCGCCTCATCAAGATCGGCTTCGGCCTCTTCCTCGGCCTGGGCGCCGCGTCGCTCGTGAGCTTCGTCATCGCGTAGCGCGACCGCCCGCTCCCCCGCCCCGCCTGCCCGCGCCGCCCGCTCCCTCGAGAGGATCCTCATGAGCACCCCCGCCACGCCCGCCCGCACGCGCCCGCTCCTGATCGCGATCGTCGTGCTCCTCGCGCTGATCCTGGTGGGCGGCGGCATCGCGACGGCGACGGGCGCGTTCTCGGGCGGCGGGGCGCCGGTCGCGGTGCCGACGGGCGACGCGGTCGCTGCAACGGAGGCAGGCGCCTCGACGAGCGCACCTGCGCTCCCGGACGGCGCCGTATCCATCTGCGGCCTCCCGGGATACGAGGAGACGAGCTCGCTCGAAACGGCTCCGCAAGCGCATTGGGAGATCATCGGCACCACGGCGGTCCCCCAGGACACGACCACGACGGGACCGGGGAAGATCGAAGACGACGGCAGGTTCACGACCTGCTTCGCGCACACGGCTGCGGGTGCCCTCTTCGCGAGCATCAACTTCCTCGCCTCGGGCACCGACTCCCGCAACTACCCGCGCATCTACGAGCTCCTGGCCGACGGTGATGCCCGTGACCTGGCGAAGTCGGTCGGCCCGACCAGGAAGGCGCAGGACTCGTCGGGCGACTCCCGGGCGCAGGTGTCCGGATTCAAGATCGACCGATACTCCGCGGACGAGGCCACGGTCGATCTCGCGCTCTCCTACTCGGGCAACCAACCGCAGCTGGTGAGCATGCCGGTCGTCCTCCGGTGGGAGCACGGCGACTGGAAGGTCGTCTTCGCGCAGGATGGACCGCCCATCAAGCCATCCGCGCTCACGAGCCTCGGGGGCTACATCCCGTTCGCGGGGGTCTGACGCCATGGCCGACCGCACCAGCGAGATGCCCCTCACCGCGACCGTCCAGCAGCCCCTTCCCGCCCTCCCGAGAGGATCCTCATGAGCACCCCCGCCACGCCCTTCCACAAGCGCCAGCTCTGGATCGTCATCGCGGCCTTCCTGGCCCTCGTGCTCGTGGGCGGCGGCATCGCGGCGGCGACGGGCGCGTTCTCGGGCGGCCGGACGTCGGTCGCGGCGCCGACGGTCGAAGCAACGCCGGCAGGCACCGGCGACGTGGCTACAGACGCCGGTTCCGCATGCGGCCTCACGGCTTACCAACCGTCAGGGACACTCGAGAGCGCGCCGTCGGCGACATGGCGACTCGTCGGAACCACGGCGGTGCCGACCTCACCAGAAGCCGGGCCGGGCAAGACCAGCGAGGATGGGACGTTCTCAACCTGCTTCGCACACACGCCGACCGGCGCCCTCTTCGCGGCGATCAACTACTACGCCTCGGCGACGGACGGTCGGAACACCTCGCGGCTCTACCAGCTCTTCGCGGCCGGACCGGCCAAAGACGAGCTGGCGAAGCAATCCGCCACAGCGACTCCTGATCCGGACGCCACCCGGGCGCAGGTCGCAGGTTTCAAGATCAATCAGTACTCCGCCGCGTCCGCCACGGTCGACGTCGCCACGAGGGTCCCCGACGGAGCGACGGGAGGATCGGAGCTGATAAGCCTTCCCACCGTGCTCAATTGGGAGGACGGGGACTGGAAGATCGTCTACACGATGAGCGGCCCCCCGCTTCCGGCGGCATCGCTCTCCAGCCTCGGTGGATACGTCCCGTTCAGCGGCGTCTGACGCATGGCGGATCAGCTCGACTGCGATTTCCTCCACCGGTGGCAGCATCCGATCGCATGCCCGAAGCAAGATGTCGCAAACGCCGTCTCAGGAACGGTATCCAAAGTGGCTGGAGACACCCTCCAGCAGCTCGTGCACGACGCCGTGACGACCTACGGGAACGTCGTCGCCTCGCTCGGCACGATGTGGGTGCACGTGCCGAGCCCGCAGTTCACGAAGGGCGACTCCTCGACCGACGGCTACACGCCCAACTCGACCGTCACGAGCGACTTCGACACGCTGCTCGGGTACATCGCGTGGATCGGGCTCATCGTGGCCGTCCTCTCGATCATCGGATTCGCGATGCTCTACATGCGCGCCCGGTCGGAGGACACCGGGATGGACAGCCTGGGCCGGCTCGGCGTCGTGCTCGCCGGGGTGTTCCTCATCACCAGCGCCTCCTCGCTCGTCGCGTGGGTCATCCCGCACTCCGCTCCCGACGGATCCAGCTCGACCGTGGGCTTCCTGCAGAACTCGACCTGGTACATCGTGCTCGCCATGGCGGTGGGATCCGTGGTGCTCGCGGGCATCCGCCTCGCGTGGACGCAGCGCACGCAGCCCATCGGCGAGCTGGTCCGCTCGCTGGTCACGCTCGTGATGGTCTCGACCATCGGGCTCACGGTGATCCAGCTCGCCGTCCAGATCGGCGACGTGTTCTCGGTCGGCGTGCTCAACGCCGCCACCAGCTGCGACGTCAGCGTCGTCGAGGGCAACTGCTTCGGCCGCAACATCGCCGCGCTCATCTTCCTCACGGACCAGTCGCCGCTCGGCGCCATCGGGATCCTCATCCTCGCGCTCATCGCCGTCCTCATCACGTACGTGCAGATCGCGATGATGGTGGTCCGGTCCGCGATGCTGGTGCTGCTCGCGGGGATCCTGCCGCTCACCGCGAGCTTCACGAACACGCCGACCGGGAACCAGTGGTTCCGCAAGTCCCTCGGATGGCTCACCGCGTTCATCCTCTACAAGCCCGCCGCCGCGCTCGTCTACGCGGCCGCGTTCCGGCTCATCGGCACCGATCTGTTCGCGAAGGACGACCAGGGACCGTGGTCGATCCTCACCGGGATGGCGCTGATGCTCATCGCGCTCATCGCGCTGCCCGCGCTCATGCGGTTCATCGCGCCGATGGTCGCGCCGGCCGGCGGGGTGTCGGGCGCGGCGGTCGCGGGAGCCGTGATGGGCGGGGCCGGCGAGGCTGCCTCCGGAGCGATCAAGCAGGCCGGATCCATGGCGAGCAGGTCCAACGGCGGGGGCGGCGGCGCGGGCGGCGGAGCCGCGTCCGGACCCTCCGGCGCCGCCAACGCGAGCGCCGGCGCACGCAGCGGCACCGCGGCCAAGGGCGCGGCGGCCGGAGCCAAGGCCGGCGCCGGCGCCGGCGCGAGCGGCGCGGCAGCGGGCGGCGCAGCAGGCGGAGCGGCCGCCGCGGGAGCAGCCGTCGCGGGCCCCGTCGGGCTCGCCGCGCTCGGCGTCGCGAAGCTCGCCGAGGGCGCCAAGAAGGCCGCGCACGCCACCAAGGGCGCCGTCGAGGACGCCGCGGGAGAGGGCCCCTCGGGGGCCAGGTAGGGACACGGATCCATGAGCGCCATCGAGGGCCGCGCCACCGCGCGCACGTACGGCAACTGGCGGAAGCCGCGCACCCGCGGCGTCGGCGGGCTCGGCATGTTCCCGACGATGTTCGGGTTCGCCGGGGCCGTGATGGTCATCATCGTCGCCACCAACAAGGGACTCGTCGCCGGGGTGATCACGGCGGCGGTGTTCGCCGGCGTGCTCGCGGCGGTCGCGGTCAAGGACAAGCACGGGGAGTCGGGGATGATCCGGATCATGAACCGCGCGGGCTGGCTGTTCGCCCGCAACCGCGGCGCGCACCTCTACCGCTCGGGGCCGCTGGGCTTCGCGGAGTGGGGCACGGCGCAGCTGCCGGGCCTCGCCGCGGGATCCCGCCTCACCGAGTGGAAGGACTCCTACGGCCGGCCGTTCGCGCTGATCGAGGTGCCCTCGACGAACGACTTCACGGTCGTGCTGGGCGCGGAGCCCGACGGATCCGCGCTCGTGGACCAGGAGCAGGTCGACATCTGGGTCGCCGAGTGGGGCTCCTGGCTCGAGGCGCTCGCCGACGAGCCCGGCCTCGTCGCCGCGTCCGTCACCCTCGAGACCGCGCCGGACACCGGCACGCGGCTGGCGTCGGAGGTGCTCGGGCGCATCGACGACCGCGGATCCGAGTTCTCCAAGAGCGTGCTGCGGAAGATCGTCGCCACCTACCCGGCCGGCGCCGCGACCATCAAGGCGTACGTCGCCATCACCTTCGCGGGCGCCGCGCGCTCCGGCACCGCCCGGCGGAGCCCCGAGGAGATGGGCCGCGAGCTCGCCTACCGGCTGCCCGGCCTCACCTCGGGCCTCTCCTCCACCGGCGCGGGCGCCGCCCGGCCGCTCACGGCGCAGGACCTGTGCGAGGTGGTGCGGATCGCGTACGACCCCGCCGCCGCGATCCTCATCGACCAGGCGAACTCCGCCGGCCAGGCCACCGAGCTGTACTGGCCGGAGGTCGGGCCGACCGCGCACCAGGCCGCGTGGGACTACTACCGCCACGACTCGGCGCTCTCGGTGTCGTGGATGATGTCGCAGGCGCCGCGCGGGAACGTGGGCGAGTCGATCCTGTCGCGGCTGCTCGCGCCGCACCGGCACATCGCCCGCAAGCGCGTCACGATGCTCTACCGGCCCATCGACCCGGCGCGCGCCGCCGCCATCGTCGAGGCCGACAAGCGCGACGCCGAGTTCCTCGTGGGCTCCACCCGGAACCCCACCGGCCGGTCGCGCAAGGACGTCATCGCGGCCTTCGCCAACGAGTCCGAGGAGTCGGGCGGCGCGGGGCTCGTCAACTTCGGCATGGTCGTGACCGCGACCGTGCAGGATCCGGCCACCATCGAGGACGCGCGCGCCGCCGTCGACAGCCTCTCCGCGCAGGCCCGCATCCGCCTCCGTGTCGTGCACGGCTCGCAGGACTCCGCGTTCGCCGCGGGCCTGCCGCTCGGCCTGGTGCTGCCGCGGCACCTGGCCATCCCCCACGACATCCGGGACCAGCTGTGATCCGCCGGGCCGCCGCCCACGCCGCCGCCCCCGCCGCCGCCCGCCCGGCACCCCACCCCGAGAGGAGCCGCCGTGCCCGCGCTTGACCAGGGCTCCCGCAAGGTCGCCACCCGCCGCACCCGCAAGCTGGCGGCCGACGCGGCCCGCGCGGCATCGGAGGCGGAGGCGCGCCCCGAGGCGCCGCGCCCGACGAGGGCCGAGCGCCGCGCCCTCCGCACGACCGCCCGCGCCGAGCGGCGCCCGTCCCCGCGCGGCTGGCTCGGCCGGGCCCGCGGCGAGACCGTGCTCGTGCAGCCGGCGCCCGAGTGGCGCGGCACCACCGTGCAGGTGTGCGGCCTGTGGCCGTACGCCGTGGGATCCAGCAGCCCCATCAGCGGCGTGCCCCTCGGGCTGCACCTCGACACCGGCGCCACCGTCTGCGCCGACCCCATCTCCTGGTTCCAGTCGGGGATCATCTCGAACCCGTCGATCTTCGCCCTGGGCCTCCCCGGCCTCGGCAAGTCGACCCTCATCCGCAGGATGTGCGTCGGCGGCGACGGCATGGGCTACCTGCCGCTCGTGCTCGGCGACCTCAAGCCCGACTACGTCGACATGGTGCACGCGCTCGACGGCCAGGTCATCACGCTCGGCCGCGGCCGCGGGCACCTCAACGTGCTGGATCCGGGCGGCGCGATCGAGGCGGCCGAGCAGCTGCGCGCCGCGGGCTTCGAGCAGGAGCGGCAGCGCCTCATCGCCGACGCGCACGGGCGCCGCAACACGATGGTCTCGGCGCTGCTCACCATCCTCCGCAAGCAGGCGCCCGACGACGTGGAGGAGTCGATCATCGACGCGGCCCTCCGCGTGCTCGACGCGGAGTTCCCGGGCGTGCCCGTGCTCGCCGACCTGCTGCGCGTGATCCAGGACGCCCACCCCGCCGTGCGCGACGTGGCCGTCGACCGCGGCGACCTCGCGCGGTACCAGGAGATCACCCGCGGGCTCGAGGCGAGCCTCATCAGCCTCACGCGCGGCGGCCGGCTGGGCGAGATCTTCGCGCAGCAGACCGACGTGGCCATGCGGCACGACCGGCCGGTGGTCTACGACGTGTCGTCCATCGACGAGTCCGACACCGACCTCCAGGCCGCCGTGCTCCTCGCCTGCTGGTCGCAGGGCTTCGGCACGGTGAACGTCGCGACCGCGCTGGCCGACGCGGGGCTCCAGCCCCGCCGGCACTACCTCATCGTGATGGACGAGCTGTGGCGCGCGCTCCGCGTCGGCACGGGCATCGTCGACCGCATCGACTCGCTCACCCGCCTCAACCGGCAGCGGGGCGTGGGCCTCGCGATGATCACGCACACCATGTCCGACCTGCTGGCGCTCGCCGACGAGCAGGACCGGATGAAGGCGCGCGGCTTCGTCGAGCGCGCCGGCATGGTCGTCGCCGGCGGGCTGCCGCGCGCGGAGATGTCGATGCTCACCCAGGCGGTCGCGCTGTCGCACTCGGAGCAGGACCTCGTCATGTCGTGGCAGAACCCGCCCGGCTGGTCGCCCGACCAGGAGCCGCCGGGGCGCGGGCGGTTCCTCATCAAGGTCGGCGGGCACCCGGGGATCCCCGTGCACGTCGAGCTCACCGAGGAGGAGCGGCACATCAACGACACGAACAAGGCCTGGCACGCGACCGAGTCGTTCCCCGAGCCGGACGAGACGTCGGCCCGCCCGTCCGAGCAGCCCGCGAAGGCCGTCGACGAGGCGCTCGAGGCCGTGGAGGCGGGCGCCGCATGAGGGCCGAGCAGACGAACCGCCGCGCCGAGCCGGGGCGCGCGAACCCGGGCACGGTCATCGCGACCTGGGCGATCGGCATCGCGGCCGGGCTCCTCGCGTCGGCGTGGGCGGGGCTCGCCGCGGCGCACGCCCTCACCGGGGCGGGGGCGCCGCTGCCCGCGGATCCGCTCGCCGTCGCCATCGCGCTGAAGAAGGGCGAGGTCGCGTGGACCCCGCTCGCCGTGGTGATCGCCGTGGTCGTCGCCGCCCTGCTCACCGCCCTCGTGGTCGTCGTCGCCCGCGCGCTCCGCGGGCTCGGCCGCGGCCGCACGCGCGTCGACCGCAGCGCCCGCTACCTCGCGTCCGCGTCCGACCTCGGCGGCCTGCGCGAGCGCGCGGCCCTCGCGACGGCGGCGCGCCTCGGCGTCCCGGGCCGCCCGGGCGTGCCGCTCGGCCGCGACCTCCGCGGCGGCGGCATGCTCTACGCGTCGTGGGAGGACGTGTCCATCGGCATCGCCGGCCCGCGCGTGGGCAAGACCACCTCGCTCGTGGTGCCGGCGATCCTCGCGGCGCCCGGCGCGCTCGTCACCACGTCGAACAAGCCCGACGTCGTCCACGCCACCCGCGACCTCCGGGCGGGCGTCGGCACCACGTGGGTGTTCGACCCCCAGCAGGTCGCGGGCGAGGAGCCGACCTGGTGGTGGGATCCGCTCTCCTCCGTCGTCGACGACCAGTCCGCCGCGAAGCTCGCGGGCCACTTCGCCGCCGGATCCCGCGAGGCCGACGACCGCGGCGACGCCTTCTTCGACGCGGCCGGCAAGGACCTCCTCACGGGCCTGCTGCTCGCGGCGGCGCTCGACCGCCGTCCCATCACGGACGTGCTCGGCTGGCTCACGGATCCGGACGAGCGCGAGATGGTGGCCGTGCTCCGCCGGGGCGGCTACCCCCTCGTCGCCGACGACGTGGAGAGCGCGTCGCGCACCTCGCCCCGGCAGCGCGACGGCGTGTACGCGACCGCCCGCAAGATGGCGGCGTGCGTCCGCAGCTCGCGCGTGAACCGCTGGGTCACGCCGACGGGCGGCGACGCGGCCGCGGATCCCCGTCCCCGCCTCGACCCCGACGCCTTCGTGCGCGGCACCGACACCCTCTACTCGCTGTCGATGGAGGGCGAGGGCACGGCGGCTCCCCTGGTGACGGCGCTCACGGTCGCGATCGTCGAGGCCGGCGAGCGCCTCGCGCGCACGCAGCCGGGCGGGCGCCTCGCGACGCCGCTCCTGTGCGTGCTCGACGAGGCCGCGAACGTGTGCCGGTGGAAGGACCTGCCCGACCTGTACTCGCACCTGGGCTCCCGTGGGATCCCGGTCATGTCGATCTTCCAGTCGTACGCGCAGGGCGTCGACGTGTTCGGCCGCGAGGGCATGCGCAAGCTCTTCAGCGCCGCGAACGAGGTCGTGTACCTCGGCGGCGTGAAGGAGGCGGAGTGGCTGCGGGAGCTGTCCGAGCTCATCGGCGACTACGACCACGAGACGGTCTCCAGCTCCACGACCCGCGGCGTCCGGTCCACCAGCGTGCAGAACGACCGGCGGCGGATCCTCGACACCTCCGAGCTCGCGGAGCTGCCCCGGGGCCGCGCCGTCCTGCTCGCGTCCGGGGTGCGCGCCTCCATGATCGCGACCGTGCCCTGGATGGACGGCCCCGAGGCGCCCGTGATCCGCGCCTCCCTCGCCGCCGCCGACGCACGTGCCGTCTCCGGGTCGCGGGCGGCGTCGTGACGGAGGCGTTCGGCTGGGGCGCCGACGTCGACGCCGTCGCGTCCGCGGATCCCGTCCACGCCGACCTCGACGCGTTCGTGCGCGGGTTCCTCGCGCCCGCCTACCGCCGGGAGGTGAGCCCGCGCGGCGAGAGCCGGTGGGATCCCGAGTGGTGGCGCCACCCCGAGGCCGTCGCGCGGCTCAAGGCGCTGTGGCTCGCGTGGGAGGCGCTGCGCCTCGAGGGGGCGACCGGCATGAGCGTGTGGTGGCGGGATCACGCCGACTACCACCTCGCCGTCCTCATGGGCCCGACCGGCCCGTTCGCGCGCACGTCGGCCACAACGGAGGCCGGGGAGCCGCTGCCGTGCGCGCCGCTGCCCGTCGGGTCCCTGCCCGGCGGGTCCCGGGATCCGCTCGACCCCGCGGCGGGAGCGGCCTCGTGAAGCGCGAGGTGCCGGCCTGGTTCCGGCTGCTGCTCTGCTGGCCGGCGCTGCTCGTGCTCGGCATAGGGCTGCTCGGGCTCCTCACCGTGATCGCGCGTCCTGAGCTGCTCACCCGACCCGAGACCCTCATCCCCGGGCTCGTGCTCCTGCTCCTCTGCGTCTCGGCCGTGCGGACCCTGATCCGCGGCGCCCGTGTGCTCGCGGGCATGGTCCGCGGCGCCCGGCACGAGCTGGCCCGCCCGGCCCGCGAGGCCGCCGCAGCCGAGGACCTCGCCGCCCGGAGCGCCGCGGGGTGGGCGGAGGCGTGCCGCCTGCGGACGTCGCTGCTGCGCGGTCAGGCCCCGCCCGGGATCGCCGTCTGGGACGTCGTCGCCGAGCCCGGCGAGGTGTTCCTCTACGACGTGCAGGCCGACTACGAGCGCTACTACGGGCAGGACGTCACCTACCAGCGCTCCAGCGGCTTCCTCGTCGGGAGCCCCGCCTTCGTGGTCGCCGGGATTGCGGTCGCGGCCATCGGCGACGCGTCCCGGCGGAGCGCGGCCGAGGCGCAGGCCGCCGCGCAGTGGCGCGAGCTGCAGCCCGTCCGCCTCGTGATCTCCGACCGCCGTCTCCTCTGCCAGGCCGGCGGGCACTGGCTCTCCTTCTGGTACGCGGGCATGACCGCGGTCTACCCGGAGGTGGCCGAGTGGGCGCTCGTCTGCCAGTTCCCGGACGTCGAGCCGCTGCGCCTCCGCGGCGTCGACGCGCCCCTCGCCGCCGTGATCACGGTGCTCGGCACGCAGGGCCTCGACGCGCTGCGCGACCACCCGAGCCTGCAGGCGCTGGGGCCGGTCCCGCCGGACGCGTGAGCGCCGGGCCGGCGACTGCTCAGGCGCCGCCCGCGTAGCGCACGCACACCGCCGACACGTCGTCGCCGAGCACGCCGCGCGCGGCGGCGTCGGCAGCCGCGTCCATGATGCGGCCGACCGTCTCCGCGGCGTCCGCGGCGGTGCGCACGAGGTCGACGAGCGGGGCGACCGAGTCGAGGGATCCGTCGAAGAGGTCGAGCGCGCCGTCGGTGAAGGCGAGCAGGCGGTCGCCGGGCCGCAGCTCGCCGGACGCGGACGCCCAGGTCGCGCCGGGCACGACGCCGAGCGGCAGGCCGAGCGCCGGCAGCAGCTCGTGCGTGCCGTCCGCGCGCAGGAGCACGGTGAGCCCGTGGCCGCCGTCCACGTACGCGAACCGGCCGGTGGATCCGTCGACCCGGCAGTGCAGGAACGTCGCGAACGTCTCCGTCGCGTCGAGGTCGGACTGGAGCTGCGCCTGCACCGCGGTCACCGTGCGGGCGGCGTCCGGCCCGCGATGCGCCTGGAAGCCGGAGCGCACGGCCGACGCGAGGATCGCGGCGCCCGCGCCCTTGCCCATGACGTCGGCGATGGTGACGTGCAGCCCGTCGGCGTCCTCGCCCCAGGAGTAGAAGTCGCCGCCCACGCCGCGGGACGGGCGGCTGATGCCGGCGAGGTCGTAGTCGGGCCAGAGCGGCCGGTCCACGGGCAGGAGCCGCCGCTGGACGTCGCCCGCGAGCTCCTCGTCCCGGCTGTCGCGGAGCTCGCGCTCGACCCACGCGCCCATCTCGTCGAGGAGCGTCTCCTGCTCGGGCGCGAGCTCGCGCGGCTCGGTGTCCACGAGGCAGAGGGTGCCGACGGTCTGCCCGCCGGAGAGGAGCGGGCGGCCGGCGTAGAAGCGGATGTGGCGCGGGCCGGTGACGGTGGTGCGGTGGGCGAACCGCTCGTCCTTGGTCGCATCGGGCACCACGAGGATCTCGGGCGCGCGGATCGCGACGTCGCAGAACGACTGCGACCGGTCGGACAGCAGCGCGACGCCCGCGGGCTGCGGCGACTTCGTGAACTGCTCGGTGTCGTCGACGAGGTTGATCTCCGCGATGGGCACGTCGAACAGCTCGCGCGCGATGCGGGTGACGCGGTCGAAGCGCTCCTCCGCGGTGGATCCGACGAGCCGCAGGTCGTGCACGGCGCGCAGCCGGGCCGCCTCGGCCTCGCCGCGTGGCGGATGGGCGTCGACCGTGGCGCCGCCCGCGGGATCCGAGCCGCCCTGCCGCGCGACGGGTTCCTGCATGGCCATGTGCTTCCCCCCTGCGGATCGGGCGCCGTGCGAGTCGGACGGGGACCCGTCCGCCTCGCGATCCCCCCGGATCGCGGCGCCTGCTTCGAGTGTATGCGCCTGGTTCGGAGCCCTCCCCGGATCAGGCGGGCGCGACCGCCCGGCCCGCGTCGGACGACCGCGCGCCCCGCGCCGCCGCCCTCACGCCTCGCGGCGCAGCACCAGCACGGTCACGTCGTCCGGGTTCGCCTGCTCGGCGGCGAGCCCGGTGATCCGCTCCACCAGCTCGTCCGCCGACGACGACGCCCGCGCCAGTTCCGCCACGTGGTCCACGGCGCGGAGCGTGCCGTCGAAGAGGTCGAGCACGCCGTCGCTGAAGGTGACGATGAGGTCGCCCGGCCCGAGCGCCAGCTCGTGCGCGCCCCAGCCGCCGCCCGGGACCCCGACCGGCAGGTCCGTGGACTCGAGCCGCTCGTGCGTGCCGTCCGCGCGCACCAGCGCGGAGAGGCCGTGGCCCGCGTCCGCGTAGAGCACGGTGTGGTCCTCGGCGCGCACGCGCGCGTGGAACACCGTCGCGAAGGACGCGGCCGCGCTGAGCTCGGCGGTGAAGCAGTCGGCGGTGCGCTCGATGGCGGCGACCGGATCCGGCACGTTCTTGGCGCTGCGGACGACCGCGCGCGCGGTGGCCGCGATGATCCCGGCGCCCACGCCCTTGCCCATCACGTCGCCGAGGGTGAAGGCGAGGCCCTCCTTCACCGGGTACCAGTCGAAGAAGTCGCCGCCCACGGCCTTCGACGGCAGGCAGGCGCCCGCGACCTGGTAGCCCGGCAGCGGCACGCTGGTCGTCGGCAGGAGCGCCTGCTGCACGATGGACGCGCGGGTCATCTCCTCCTCGCTCAGCCGCTCGCGGGCGCGGGACGCCTCGAGGCTGAGCCGCGTGCGGCGGGACAGCTCGTTGACCACGAGCGCCGCGACCCCGAAGGCCAGCGCGCTGAAGAAGCCCCGCCACAGCTCGTTCGCGTTCTGCTTCCCGAGCCCCAGCAGGAGCGGGAGGCCGAGGGTGATGTAGACGCCGACGAACGCGACGAGCACGTTCCACCGGCCCGGGTTCATGCTCAGCCAGACCACGGGGAGGATCACGAGGGACCCGAACACGGACGTGTTCTCGCCCGTCCCGATCCGCAGCAGGCCGACGGCGAGGAAGTCGAGCGCGGGCACGGCGACGACGAAGCGCGCGAGGTCGCGGCGCAGGGAGACGAGGACCGCCAGGGCGGTGGCGACCGCGAGGATCCCGCAGGAGATGACGAGCGCGCGCGGCGCCGTGACCCCGAGCGACGGCACGGCGAGGCTGGTGAGCACCGCCAGCACGAACAGCACCAGCATGGGCAGCTGCTTGAGGATGGGAGTGGGTCCGGCCGCGCCGGACGTCCCCGTGCGGGCGACGGACTCCGGGATCCAGACCGCTCGGATGACCCACTCGGGCAGCGCGGGGAGGGCCAGCCGGGGGGCACGCGCGGGCGGGGTCATCAGGACGCCTCGGGCTCGATCCGGGTCCGGCGCACGCTCCACACGTTCTCGCCGTCCACCCGCTCGTAGGTCAGCTCGTCGCAGAGCATCTGCACCATGGCCAGGCCGCGGCCCGACTCGGCGTCGACGCCCGGCATCTCGCGCGGGGAGAGGCGGAAGTCGCCGGGCTCGGATCCGTCGCTCAGCCGGGCGCTCATGACGCCGTCGTCGACCGTGACGCTCACGACGCACGTGACGCCCTGCCCGTGGTCGGCGTGCTCGATCACGTTGGACGCGAGCTCGACCAGCGCGGTCTCGAAGGCCATCCGGTCGAGCGCGCCCACGTCGGGGCGGTCGTCCCAGAGTCCGGCGACGAGGTCGTGCACCGCGTCGACGTCGTCGGGCGGGGACTGGAGCCGGAGGCTGCGGGTCGTCTCAGTCACGGTAGGCCGCCTCGGCCGTGGGGGTGGAGACCAGGACGCGGTCGAGGTTGGAGAGCTGCAGCACCATCACGACCTGCGGGCCGGGCGCCGCGATGCGGAGGTCGCCGCCGGCGTCGCGCGCGGCGCGGAGGCCCGCGATGAGGGCGCCGAGCCCGGAGGAGTCGATGAACTCGACGCCGGCGAGGTCGACGAGGATCCGCGGCGGGCCCGCGTCCAGCGCGTCGTGGATGGCCTGTCTCAGCTCGGGAGCTGCGGCCATGTTGAGCAGGCCGGATGCGGTGACGACGGTGACGTCGTCCTCGCGTCGTGCGGTGGCGGTCGTGAGCGCCATGGGTCCCCCTCGGTGATGCGGTGCGGCGACGTCGACATCCCCCGATGCGGCCGTCGGACGGCGCCGGTCCCGGCGGTGCCCCGCCCGGATCCCCTGCATCCGCCGCCGACATCCTCTCATCCAACGGGCGAGGAAATACGATGGTGTCCGGGTACCGCGGCATGTCCGCGCGGCGCACCCGCCTGGCGACCGGATCGGCGTCCCGGCAGGATGCGTCTGACCCGAACCACGAGCGCGGCCGGAGCGGCCGAACGAGGAGAGAACGTGTCCACCGCACCCGAGCACCTCCCGACCGAGCGCCGGATCACGCGCCAGGCGATCGAGACCTCCGTCGCGCTCGCCTGGAACGCGGAGGGCGAGATCCGCGGGCTGCCGCCGCTCGCCTGGCAGCTCGGCGGACCGTGGGAGGGCGTGCACTTCTCCGGCGACGCGGACGCCTACGCGCCGGAGCTGCGACGCGAGGTGATCGAGGCGTGGATCGCGGGGCTCGGCCTCGCCGACGCCATCGACCCCACCGACGGCCCCCTCACGCGCCGCGGCGACGACATGGTCTGGACGGGCGCGCTCGACGAGGTCGTGTTCGAGCTGCGGTACCCGGCGGGCCCCGCCGGCGACGACGCCTAGGCGCCGGCAGCCGGCTGCTCCCGCTCGCGCCACCCGGATCCGTCGCGCTCCAGCTCGATGAGCTGCCCGTTCGCCCACACGAGCGAGCGCGTGAGCGCGGGCGACCGCCCGAGGGCCGTGAGGTAGAGCACGCGCAGCAGGTAGCCGTGGGCGACCACGAGGGTGGTGCGCGGATCCGCCGCCACGTCGTCGAGGACCGCGCGCGCCCGCACGGCCGCCGCCGCCCACGTCTCGCCGCCGCCGGGCGCCGCGGGCTCGCCGTCGTCGCCCGTGAGCCACGCCGCGAACGCCGCGCCGTGCACGGGCCCGCGCAGCTCGTCGCGCGTGATCCCCTCGAAGCCGCCGAAGTCGAGCTCCACCAGCTCGGCGCGCGGCTCGGGCACGACGCCCGGCGCGACGCCCTGCTCCTGCAGGATCCGCGCGGTGCTGCGGGCGCGCACGAGCGTGCTCACGAGGATCCGCTCCACGCCCTCCCCGCGCAGCCGCGCCGCGAGAGGCGCCAGCTGCTCGGCCGCGTCGTCGCCCACGTCGACGTCGGTGCGGGAGTTGTACCGGTACTCCCGGTTCCAGGGCGTCTGCGCGTGCCGGGTGAGGAGCAGGCGCGCGGGCGCGGCCGGGGGTGTCTGCATGCGTCCATCCAACCCGGATCTCACCCGCGGCTGTGCGGCGTCGCCGCGGGCCGTCCGTCGCGCCGCACCCCGGACTAGCGTCGCAGGGGATGACCAGGAGCCGGACCCGCGCCGCCCCGCCCGCCGTCCGCGTCGCCCTCGCCGCGGCGAGCGCGGCGTACCTCGTGAACTGCGCCATCGGGATCGCGGCGGCCACGCGGATCCTCCCGCCCCGGCCCGAGCTGCGCCTCCACCACCGCGCCTACGTGCTGACGAGCGCCCTCACCGCCGTCGCGCTCGCGTCGCCGCTCTGGGCCGGAGCCGCCGCGCGCCCCGCCGCCGTCCGTGCCGCCCTCCGGCTCGCCCCCGCCCTGATCCCGCTCGCCGCGCTCCCCGCGTCGGCACCCGCACCCGCCGGCATCCCGCCGTCGCCCTGACCGCCGCCCCCTGGTACGCCTGGGGCACCCTCACCGCCTGGAGAGACCCATGGAGTTCCTCGACGTCCTGCGCGCCCGCAAGACCACCAACGGGGCGTTCCTGCCCGACCCGGTGAGCGAGGAGCACCAGCGGCTCCTCATGGAGGTCGCCGGCCGCGCGCCCTCGCAGCTCAACAGCCAGCCGTGGCGCTTCGTCCTCGTGGAGGAGCGCGACACCATCGAGCGGATCGCCGACATCAGCGGCGAGAGCATGACCGAGACGATGTCGAACGGCACCTTCTTCGAGCGCTACAAGCACCACTTCCGCTTCTCGCAGGAGGAGATGGACCGGCGCCGCGACGGGATGCTCTTCGACAAGCTGCCCGCGCCGCTGCGGCCGTTCACCAAGCAGGCGTTCACGCCGCGCGGGCAGGGCCTCATGAACGCGCTGCGGGTCCCGCAGACCCTCGGCCGCGAGAACCGCCGGCTCGTCGCGGGCAGCCCGCTGCTCGTCGGCGTGATGCTCGACCGCGCGGAGGAGCGGCCCGAGTCCCTCGCGTCGTTCTACTCGACGTTCTCGATGGGCGCCGCGATGGAGAACCTGTGGCTCACGACGGGCGCGATCGGCATGGGGATCCAGTTCATCTCGTTCCCCATGGAGATCCGCGCGCAGTGGGCCCGCGTCGAGGAGCTGCTGCGCGTGCCGCCGGAGCTCCAGCTCATGGCCGTGTACCGGCTCGGCTACCTGCCGCCCGAGGCCCGCCGCCCCGCGATCGACTGGTCGAGTCGCGAGCGCAAGCGCCCGTCGCAGTACGTCTTCCGCGGCACGTGCGACACCCCGCAGGAGGGGTGGGACGAGCCGGCGCCGAGCTGATCCGTCCGCCCGCGCGCCTCGTTCTGGGGGCGGGCGCCGGCGCCGAGCGGGGCAGCGGCGGGATCCGCGCCCGTAGGGTCGGAGCATGGCCAGCGGCGCGTGGGTGCGCATCCCGTCCCCGAGCACGCGGCAGCGCTGGCTCCTCACGTTCGGATCGCTCGCGATCGTCTCCCTCTTCCTCTGGACACCCGTGGGCGGCCTGACGCGCGTCGTCGACGAAGCCGTGGGCCCGTCGCCGGTCATCCGGGTGGGCCTGCCGATCCTGCTGGCACTCGCGGTCCTCGGCATCGCGTACCTCATCGTCGCCGAGCGCACGCAGCCGCCCGCGATCGACGTGGCGCGCGGCGTCCTCCGCATTGGTCGCAAGGAGTGGGGTTTCCCGGAGATCACGGGCGCCCGGATCGAGCTGACCGGCGGGGAGGGGGACGACACCCTCGTGCTGCGCTTCACCACGACCGGTGGAGAGAGCTGCAGCGTCGTGGTCTCCACGCGAGAGGGCGTGCGGCTCGCCGACGACCAGCGGGACGCTCTCCTCGCCGCCATCCACGGATCCCGCATCGCACCGCCCCGCTCGAAGGACGACCCGCACGGCCGCTTCGCGCACGTCGAGTTCCCCGGCCACCTGACTCTCGAGGACGCCGCCGCGCTCGTCGACGGCAGCGGGACCGCGGACCCGACAGCCGCCCTCGCCGGGCGGGGGCTCGGGTCGGGCTCGCGCAACGTCCACCGTGCCGGGACGACGCCCCGCATCCCGCGGCAGAGCGCCCGATCCCAGTACGTCATCGCCGCCTTCGCGATCCTCCTCGGGCTCGGTGCGACCGTCGTCTCGGTGTTCCATCCGGACGTGCTCTTCGGCCGCCAGGACATCCCGGTGCTCGGCATCGCCCTGGTCATGCTGCCGGGCGGGATCGCGTACGCGTTCATCATCCGCCGCGACGCCCGCCGTGCGGCCGCGCAGCGCGCCGCCGTCGACGCGGCCCGCGCGGAGGCCGAGCGCGAGGGGTCCGCCGAGTCCGCCGAAGCGCGCGACCCCGCCCGCCCCGCCGACGGGAGCTGACGCGTGGCCGACGACGGGTGGGTGCGGATCCCGCCGCCGACCTACCGGCAGCGCCTGGTCATCGGCGGCTTCTGGACGCTCGCCGTCGCGTACGTCGGCGGCAACCTCTTCGTCACGCTCGGCCGACACCTCGAGGATGCGCTCGGCGGCGGCATCCTCACGGTCATCGCCACGGTGGCTGTCGGCCTCGTGATCGCCCAGTCGCTGGTGATCCTGCTCGTCACGCGCGCGTCACCCGCGCTGGACATCCACGCGACTCGCGGCGTCATCCGCCCGCGCGGTCGGGTGCGGCCGTTCGCGGACCTCGTCGGAGCGCTCGTGGAGCAGCCCGCGATCCCCCCGGAATCCCGCTACGACAAGCCGCGCACGCGCCCGGCCCGCGACCCGCTCTCCCTCCGCCTCGACCTCGCCGGGGGCGGCCGATTCCGCGTCGTGCTCGCGATCGGCCCCACCACGACCATCACGCCCGAGCGCGCCGAGGCGCTGATCGCGGCCGTCCGCGGCTCCCGCATCCAGCCGCCCACGGCGTCCTACGACCCCGACGGCCGCTTCACCCACCTCAACTTCCCCGGGCGCCTCGACATCCCCGACACGATCCGCCTGATCGAGGACCCGCAGCGCGCCCGCGCCCAGCTCCGCTGACCGGAGCGCCGATCCGTCACACTCGCCGCGAGAACGCCGCCAGCCCCTGCTCCGCGTGCGGCGCGAAGCCGAGGGATCGGTAGAAGGGGTGCGAGCGGTCGCCGTCCTCGGTGCCGCCCGCGTCGGTGGTGAGCACGAGGAGCACGCCCGCGGGCTGGCTCGCGCGCACGTGCTCGAGGAGGGCGCGGCCGATCCCGGCGCGCTGCCGGTCGGGCCGCACGAGGAGGTCCTGCACGTAGCAGATCGAGACGCCGTCGCCCACGGCGCGCACCAGGCCGACGAGCCGGCCGTCGTCGTCGCGTGCGGTGGCGACGAGGGCGGATCCGGCGAGCGCGCGCTCGAGCCGCTCCGGGTCCCCCGTGTAGACGGTCCAGCCCACGGACTCGTAGAGGTCGAGCAGCTCGTCGCGGGCGGGGATCTCGGAGGCGACGGGGATCACCCCGACACCGTATCGGCCTGTGCACTCGGCGCACGGGCGATGACCGCGCGTCGATACGGTCGCGGTTCCACCCGCCATCCCCTCCGACGAGAGCAGTCCATGCACCAGTCGCGCCATGCCCGCACGTCCTCGTCCTCGTCCTCGTCCCGCCGGAGCCGATCCGGATCCCTCGCGGTCGCCTCGCTCGCCGTCGCCGCCATCGCCACCGGCGGCCTCGGCGCCGCCCTCCTCGCTCCGGCCAGCGCCTTCGCCGCCACGGCCACGGTCGGCCTCGGCACCGCCGCCTCGTACTCGGTGCTCGCCGGCCAGGGCGTCACCAACACCGGCCCCACCACCCTCGCGGCCGACCTCGGCACCAGCCCGTCCGCCGCCATCTCGGGCTTCCCGCCGGGCGTCGTGAGCGGGGCCACGCACGCGGCCGACGCCGCAGCCGGCCAGGCACAGGCCGACCTCACCACCGCGTACGACGACGCCGCCGGCCGGCCCACGACCGCGGCCGTGCCCGCCGACCTCGTCGGATCCACCCTCACGCCGGGCGTCTACACGGCAGCCGGCCCGCTCGGCCTCACCGGCACCGTCACGCTCGACGCGCAGGGCGACCCGGCGGCCGTCTTCGTCATCCAGGCCCCGTCGTCGCTCACCACCGGCTCCGGCAGCCGGGTGTCGCTCGTCAACGGCGCCCAGGCCTGCAACGTGTTCTGGCAGGTCTCCAGCTCGGCCACGATCGGCACGGGCTCCGGCTTCGCGGGCACGATCCTCGCGCTCACCTCGGTGTCCGTCGGCACGGGCGCCACGGTCGACGGCCGCGCGCTCGCCCGCAACGGGGCCGTCACCCTCGACGACGACGCGTTCATCGCCTCCACCTGCGGCACCACCACGTCGCCCGTCGGCTCCGGCACCACGCCCGTCGTCACCCCGACGCCGGCGCCCTCGGCATCGCCCGCCCCTCGCCCACCCCGCCCGCGGGATCCACGCCCGCCCCGTCGCCGACGCCGCCCGCGGGATCCACGCCGTCGCCGACGCCCACCGCGGACGTCCCCGGCGGCACCACGCCGCCCGGCAGCACGCCTCCCGGTGACGTGCCGCCCGCGCACCCCCGCCTCCCGCGCACGGGCGGCGACGGCGCGCGCCTCGTCATCGAGCTCGCCCTCGGCGCGGCGGCCCTCGCGGCCGGCGTCGTCGCGGTCATCGCGGTGCGCACCCGACGACGACGCCGCTGATCCCCCTGCACCCCCGGACGCCCGCGCTCCTCGAGCGCGGGCGTCCGTGCGTCCGGGCCCGCCGCCGACGCCCGCCGGACAGGCGCCGGATCCGGCCCCGGACGCGGAGGAGAAGCGGTTGTAGGGTCGGCACGAGGAGCGAGGACGCTCCCCTCCCGAGTCGACGAGGACCCGAATGACCACGACGAGCCGCCCGCCGCGCAGCGCCTCCGCCCCCGCCCCCGCCGGTCGGCCGCCGCGTCCCCGCCGCTCCCGCATGGCCCGCCGCGAGGCCGTGGCCGGCTACCTCTTCATCAGCCCGTGGATCATCGGCTTCCTCGTCTTCACGCTCGGCGCGATGGTCTACAGCCTCGTGGTGTCGTTCAGCGACTACAACCTCGCCACCGACGTGGCCACCCCGGTGGGCACGGAGAACTACGAGCGCCTGTTCTCGGATCCGCGCGTCGCCCTGAGCCTCGGCAACACGCTCTTCTACGCGATCCTCGCCGTGCCGTTCGAGGTCTGCCTCGCGCTCCTGCTCGCGATCCTCCTCGCCCGTCTCGGCCGAGCCGCCGGCATCTTCCGCACGCTCTACTACCTGCCGAAGATGACCCCCACGGTCGCCACCGCGAGCGTCTTCCTGCTGCTCCTCAACGGCAACACGGGCGCGGTCAACAAGGGGCTCGAGGCGATCGGCATCGACGGCCCGCAGTGGCTCATCGACCCCGACTGGGTGAAGCCCTCCATCGTCCTCATGACGCTGTGGGGCGTGAGCGGCACCATGGTGATCTTCCTCGCGGCCCTCAAGGACGTCCCGCGCGAGCTCTACGAGGTCTCCTCCCTCGACGGCGCCGGCCCCGTGCGGCAGTTCTTCGCGATCACCGTGCCGATGATCTCCGGCGCGATCTTCTTCAACGTCGTCGTGCTCACCATCGCCGCGCTGCAGGTCTTCGACCAGGCCTACCTGCTGTTCTGGCGCGACCAGACGAACGCGTCCCCGGACTCGTCGCTGTTCTACGGCGTGTACCTGTTCCAGCAGGCGTTCCGCTCGTTCGACTTCGGGTTCGCGGCCGCGATGGCCTGGCTGCTGTTCGTGATCGTGCTGCTCATCACCCTCGTGCAGGTGAAGCTGAGCAACCGGTTCGTCTACTACGAGGGGGACCGCTGATGGCCGTCACCGACCGCACGCCGGACGCCGCCGCGACGCCCGCCGCCGCCACCGGGGATCCGCGCCTCGCGGCCGCCCTCACGCCGCTGCCGTCGCGGGATCCGTCGCCCGGGCGCCGCGACCCCGACCGCACCCGCCGGGTCCGCTCCCGCATCGGCCGCGCCCTCATCACGGCGCTGCTCGTCGGCTTCGCGCTCCTGTTCCTCTACCCGTTCGCCTGGCTGTTCGCCGCGAGCCTCAAGCCGCGCGGCGAGGTCTTCGACAACTCGCTCTGGCCGCGCACCTTCACGCCGCAGAACTACGTGGAGGTGTGGGAGCAGCTGCCGCTCCTCGGCTGGATGGGCAACAGCCTCGCCATCGCGCTGCTCTCCGCGGCGCTCGTCTCGATCTCGAGCGCGCTGGTGGCGTTCGGGTTCGCGTACTTCCGGTTCCCGGGGCGCCGGATCCTGTTCGGCCTGGTGCTCGCGACGATGATGCTGCCGGGCGCCGTCACGATGGTGCCGCAGTTCCTCATCTGGAAGAACCTCGGGCTCATCGGCACGTGGATCCCGCTGTTCGGCATGAACCTGTTCGGCTCGGCCTTCTACATCTTCCTGCAGCGCCAGTTCTTCCTCGGGCTGCCCAGGGAGCTGTTCGAGGCGGCCCGGCTCGACGGCGCCAGCTACTTCGGGATGTTCCGGCGGATCGCGCTGCCGCTGTCGATCCCGTCGTTCGTCATCATCTTCATCTTCGAGTTCCAGGCCAGCTGGAACAACCTGCAGGCGTCGCTCATCTACCTGAACGCCGGCAGCGTCGAGGGCTTCACCGTCCCGCTCGGCCTCTCCTACGCGATGACCGCGTTCAGCCCGACCAACGGCGGCCAGGGCGACTACCAGCTCGTGATGGTCGCGGCGCTCCTCGTGACCCTGCCGATGCTCGTGCTCTTCGCGTTCGGCCAGCGCTACTTCGTGGAGGGCATCGCGACGCAGGGGCGGAAGGGCTGATCCGGCCGGGCCGAGCCGCTCGGGCTCAGTGCCCGGTGTCGACGAGCTTCAGGCCGATGACGCAGCCGACGAGGCCGAGCAGCAGCAGGATCTTCACGACGCTCGCGGGCTCGGATCCGGTGACGATGGCGTAGGTCACGGTGAGCGACGCGCCGATGCCGACCCACACGGCGTAGGCGGTGCCGGTGCTGATCTCGCGCATGGCGTAGGCGAGCCCGACCATGCTCGCGACGACGGCGACGCCGAAGACGATCGACGGCCCGAGCTTGGTGAACCCGGCGGACTTCCCGAGCGCGGTGGCCCAGACGGCCTCGAGCACCCCGGACACGATGAGGACGATCCACGACATGGCGACTTCTCCTGGCCAGTCTTGTCGCGTTCCGGGTACTGATCCGTCGTCCGGGAGCGCGGGAGGGCGCTCGGGTACCACGGTACCCGAGCGCCCTGCGCACCGCCTGCGCGGTTCAGCCGCGGATCAGCGCGCGGCCTGCTCGTACGCCCGCGTGGCCGCGGTCTGCGCGTCGCCGAGCGCCTGCTCGGGCGTCTTGTCGCCGAGGAGCGTCGAGGCGACCGCGTTCTGGAGCTCGCTCTGGATCTGCTGCCCCGCGGGCGATCCGCCGATCGAGCGGCCCGCGTCCACCACGTCGTAGTACGTCGCGATGGCCTGGTCGATGCCGTCGTCGCCGCTCGGGACGACGTGGGCGTCGCGGACGGCCTGGTCGGCGGCCGGGGATCCCGTGAAGAGGCCCGTGTAGATGCCGCCGTTCTCGGCGACGGTCTCGGCGCGGACGTCGCCCGCCGCCTCCCACGACTCCCGGCTGGTGAGGTCGAGCATCCACGCGCACGCGGCGTCCTTGTTCGCGGCGCCCGCGGGGATCACGAACGCGGATCCGCCGGCCACCGAGAAGGGCTCGCCGTCGCGGTCGCGGAAGGGCACCGCCGAGATGTCGATGTCGTCGCGGTAGGGCGCGACCACGTTGAGGTACCACTGGGCGTCGATCTGCGCGCCCACCTGGTCCTTCACGAACTGGTTGCCGTCGCCGAACGTGTCGAACGCGTCGCTGAAGCTCTTGCCCTTGGCGTAGCCGCCCTGCGCGTCGGACAGCCGCTTCAGGAACTCGAGGCCGGGGAGGTTGGACGCGTCGTCGAGCGTGGGCTTCCCCTCGTCGTCGACGAGCTGGCCGCCGAAGCCGAGCATCCAGAGCGCGGCCTGGCTGGTGGGCACGGCGTCGAGGCCGAGCACGGCGGGATCGCCGCCGGACTCGCGGTAGACCTTGCCGACCGCATCGAGCAGCTGGTCGGGCTTCGAGGTGTCGAACTGGTCGGCCGTGACGCCGGCCGCGGAGAGCACGCGCTCGTTGAGCAGGATCGCCGGCGGCTGGAAGAACTGCGGCACGGCCCAGATCGCGTCGTCGTAGCGGATGTCGTTCGTGACGGACTCGTAGAAGCGCTCATCCGGGTCCACGCCGTTGACGGAGTAGCACTCGTCGAGCGGCAGGATCAGGTCCTGCGCCGCGTAGGTGGCCACGAACTGGCGGTCCATCTGCACGACGTCGGGCGTCTGGCCGCTCGCGACGCGGGTGGTGAACTTCTGCGCGTCGAACGCGGTGGAGTCGAGGTCGATCGTGACGCCGGAGAGCGCGTCCGCCGCGTGCTGCAGGCGGGCCTTGCCCACGTCGTCCGCGCCGTCGAACGCCCAGGCCCGGAGCGTCCCCGTGGCCTCCTTCGTGAAGGAGGCGTCGGCGGCGCCCGAGCCGCCGGATCCGCATCCCGCGAGGAGCGTGGCCGTGGCCGCCGCCGCGATCACCGCGAGCGTCCTGTGTGTCCTGGTCATGGGGGTCCCTCCGCGAGCACCGGGCCTCGTCGCCCGTCCCTCGAACGTACGCCGGTTCTCCTCCCGCGATCCGGGCGGCGGCGCGGGACGCGTCAGGCGACGAGCAGCTCCACCATCGCGTCGCGCGCGCGGGCGCCCTCGGGGATGGGCATGAGCGCGTACACGTGCAGGAGGTTCGGCTCGACGTGGATCCGCACCGGGTGCCCGACCGCGGCCGCCTTCCGCTCGAGGGCGCGCGCGTCCGCGAAGAGGATGTCGTGCGTGCCGGTGAACACCGTGATGCGGCCGAGGCCCGCGAGCGAGCCGTGGATCGGGCTGACCCGCGGATCCTCCACGGGCAGGTCGCCGCGCCACGACCCCACGGCGGCGCGCATGCCGTCGACCGCGAGCCACGGGTCGGTCGGCTGGATGCGCGCGATGAGCGGATCCGTGAACGACAGGTCGAGCGCGGGCGAGAGGAGCACCACGTCGCGGGGCGCGGGCACGCCGCGGTCGCGCAGCTCCATGGCCGTCGACAGCGCGATCTGGCCGCCGGCCGAGTCGCCCATCAGCGTGACGTTCCCCGCGCCCGCCTCGGCGACGAGCGCCTCCGCGAGGTCCGCCGTGCGCGCGACGACGTCGGCCGCCGTGCCGCTCGGGACCAGCGGGTAGATGGGCACCGTGAACCGCGTGCCGGTGCGGCGGGCGAGCCCCGCGACGAGCCACCAGTGGAACGGCGAGATCTCGTGGGTCCAGCCGCCGCCGTGCGCGTACAGGGCGCGGCGGCGAGTGGCGGGGCCCGCGGGCGCGACCTCGTAGACGTGCCAGCCGCCCTCGATCCGGGCGGTCACGCGCACGCCGCGGAGCAGCGGCGGCGGCGCGAACCCGCCCGGGCGCAGCAGGCGCCGCCCGGCGCGCCGCATCGTGCGGTCGGGCGACGAGAACTCGCCCTGCCCGCCGACGAGCCCGATCACCGGCGGGGCGAGGCGGGAGAGGAGGCTGCGGCGGGTGCGCGTCATGGCGGAGGAGGAGCGGATCGGGTCAGGCCGCGGGGCTGTACCACTTGGAGACGAGGTGGTCGGCCTCGACGCGGCGGATGGTGCCGGAGTGGGAGCGGAGCACGATGCTCGAGGTGCGGATCATGCCGCGGTGGCGGGTGACGCCCGCGACGAGCGCGCCGTCGGTGACGCCGGTCGCGACGAAGTACGCGTTGTCGCCGGTGACGAGGTCGTCCTGGTCGAGGATCCGGTCGAGGTCGTGGCCCGCGTCGATCGCCCGCTGCCTCTCGGCGTCGTCCTTGGGGGCGAGGCGCGAGAGGAGCACGCCGCCGAGCGCCTTGATCGCGCACGCCGTGATGATGCCCTCGGGGGTGCCGCCGATGCCGACGCACATGTCGATGCGCGAGTCGGGACGGGCCGCGTTGATGCCGCCGGCGACGTCGCCGTCGAGGAGCAGCCGGGTGGAGGCGCCGGCCGCGCGGATCTGCGCGATGAGTTCGGCGTGACGCGGCCGGTCGAGCACGGCGACCTGCATGTCCTCGACCGCGAGGCCCTTGGCCTCGGCGAGCGCGCGGATGTTGTCGCCGATGGGGCGGTCGAGGTCGACCACGCCGCGGCCCTCGGGGCCGGTGACGAGCTTGTCCATGTAGAAGACGGCGGACGGGTCGAACATGCTGCCGCGGTCGCTCACCGCGATGACCGAGAGGGCGTTCATGCGGCCGGCGGCGGTGAGGCTCGTGCCGTCGATGGGATCCACCGCGATGTCGCACGCGGGGCCGAAGCCGTTGCCGACGTGCTCGCCGTTGAAGAGCATGGGCGCCTCGTCCTTCTCGCCCTCGCCGATGACGACGAGGCCGTCGAAGGCGACGGTGCCGAGGAACTTGCGCATCGCGTCGACCGCGGCGCCGTCGGCGGCGTTCTTGTCGCCCTTGCCGATGAAGGGGGCGGAGCGGATGGCCGCGGCCTCGGTGGCTCGGACGAGCTCCATCCCGAGGTTGCGATCCGGATTCGAGTAGTTCTCCTCGGTCATGTGGGGTCCTCCCGTAGAGACGTGCGCGGGCGGCTCCATCGACTCCGCAGGTGCGTCCCTCCGATCCTACGGCGGGGTGCTGGCCTTCCAGCTGCCGCCCGCGATGTACCGCACCATCACGTTGAGGGTGGCGACGAAGGGCACCGCGAACAGGGCGCCCGCGACGCCGCCGACGTACGAGCCGGCCGCCACGGCGAGCACGACCGCGAGCGGGTGCACGTGCACGGCCCCGCCCATCACGAGCGGCTGCAGCACGTGCGACTCGAGCAGGTGCACGCCGATGACGGCGACCAGCATGATGACGGCCTGCAGCGGCCCCACGAACACCAGCGCGATGACGACCGCGAACGCACCCGACACGATGGCGCCCACGACCGGGATGAAGGACGCGAGGAACACGACGACCGCGATGGGGATGGCGAGCGGCAGGCCGAGGAGCCACGCGGCGATGCCGATGCCGACGGCGTTGCCCGCCGCGACGAAGATCTGCACACGCGTGAACGCGGAGAGCGTGCCCCAGCCGGCGCGGCCCGCGCCGTCGATCGCCGGGCGCGCGCGCCGCGGGAAGACCCGGACGACGAACCGCCAGATGCCGCGCCCGTCGATGAGCACGATGACGATGGTGAAGAACGCGAGCAGCGCGCCCGTGACGAGGTGGCCGACGCCGAGCCCCGCGTCGAGCGCGCCGGTGAGCAGGGCCTCCCGGCTGTTCTCGAGCGCCTTGCCCGCCGAGGCGAGCAGCGCGTCGTAGTCGGCCGGCACCACGTTGAAGGGCGGCTGCGCGAGGAGGTCGCGCACGTCCTCGAAGCGCGCCATGGCCTCGCGCTGCAGGGTGGGGATGCCCGTGCGGATCTGCGTGACGACCAGCAGCAGGAGCCCCGCGATGACGACGGCGGTGCCGAGCAGGGTCGAGGTGATGGCGATCCACGCGGGCCACCTGCGCCTCCGCAGCGCTCCCACGAGCGGCTCCAGCAGCGCGCAGATGAGGAGGCCGATGAGGAACGGGATGACCACCTCCTTGACCGCGACGAGGATCCACACGAATGCGGCCACCGCGATGCCGATGACCACCAGGCGCCACGCCCACTCGGACGCGAGCAGGACCCCGGGGGTGACGCCGCGCGCGGCTGCGCGGTCGGCGTGCGGGGTGGCGTCGGCGGGCGGCGCGGGGGTTCCCGGCGAGGGCTCGACGTCGTGGGACATGGCGGTGCTCCGATCTCGATGCGCGAGGAGGACGGTCCCTCGATGCGAGGTGGGCCCGGCGCCCATCATGGCCGGGCCCGACGGACGCGCGGGCGACGGCGCCTGATGCGTGTGCATGAGGATCCTCCGCGTCGCTGTGGGGGATCCGTGCGGCATCCCCCAGGCGTCGGCGGATCGGCAGGGCTATGTGAGAATGATTCTCGACAACAGGAGGACGCCCGATGGATCCGCTCGTCGAGCACCCCGACACCCCCGCGCCGGTCGCGCCCGTCGCGCCCGCCCCGGCCCTCGGCTCCCCGGCCGCCGCCGTCACCGCGGTCCTCCGTCGCGCCCGTCGCCGCGGCCGCACCACCGTCGGCGTGCTGGCGCTCCTCCTCGCGCTGGTCGTCGTCGCCGCGCTCGCGATCGGCCCCGTGCCGCTGCCGCCGGCGACCGTCGCGGGGATCCTCGGCGAGCGCCTGCTCGGCATGCCGCGCGGCGACTGGACCGACTCCGCCGCGCAGATCGTCATCGGCACCCGGGCTCCGCGCGTCGCGATGGCCGTCGTCGCGGGCGCCGTGCTCGCGGCGGCCGGCGCGCTCCTCCAGGCGCTCGTGCGCAACGCCCTCGCGGATCCGTACCTCCTCGGCCTCAACTCCGGCGCGTCCACGGGCGTGGCCTTCGTCGTGCTCGTCGCGGGCGGCGGCAGCGCGCTCCTCTTCTCCGGCGCCGCGCTCGCGGGCGCGATCGGCGCGGTGCTGCTCGTGACCCTGCTCGCGGGCGCCGCCGACCGCCGCGGCCCGCTGCGCCTGGTGCTCGCCGGGCTCGCCGTCGGCTACGCGCTGAACGCGGCGACGAGCTTCCTCGTGTTCTCGAGCGACTCGCCCGAGGCCGCGCGGTCCGTGCTGTTCTGGCTGCTCGGATCCCTCGCCAGCGTGCAGCCGCTGGCGCTCGCGGGCGCGGCGGTCGCGGCGGCGGTCGGGCTCACGGCGCTGATCATCGTCGCGCCGCTCGTGGACGCGCTCGCCTCGGGCGACGACTCCGCGCGCTCCGCGGGCCTCGACCCCGAGCGCGCGCGGATCGGCCTCATGGTGGGCGTCTCGGCCATGGTCGGCGTGATCGTCGCGGGCGTCGGCGGCGTCGGGTTCGTCGGCCTCGTGGTGCCGCACCTCGCGCGACGGCTCGTCGGCGGGCGTCACCGGCTCGTGCTCCCGGCCGCCGCCCCGCTCGGCGCGATGCTGCTCGTCGGCGCCGACACGGTCGCGCGCACGGCGCTCGCGCCGCAGGAGATCCCGGTGGGCGTCGTCACCGGGATCCTCGGCGCGCCCTTCCTCCTCGTCCTCCTCCGCCGCGGCGGGATCCGCGCGGCCTGAGCCGCCGATCCGCCGCACCCCTCCCACCCCGAACCAGGAAGCCCCATGACCCGATCCCCCGCGCTCCCGCGCCCGCTCCGCCGCCCGCTCGCCGCGCTCGCCTCCGCCGCCCTCCTCGTCGGGCTCGCCGCCTGCGCGCCCGCGACCGCCACCGCTCCCGGTGCCGCGGATCCGACCGCCGGCTCCTCCTTCCCGCTCACGATCACCAACTGCGGCTCGTCCGTGACGCTCCCGGCGCCGCCGGAGCGGATCGTGCTGGTGAACGCCGACGAGATCCCGAACCTGGAGGCGCTCGGCGCGGTCGACCGCGTCGTCGCGCTCACCGGCGCGCTCCAGCCCGACCTCTACGACCCGGCCACGTACGACGCGCTCGCGAAGGCCGACGTGCTGTCGACCGAGACGAACGCGACCGGCGGATCCGTGGTGTCGCAGGAGAGCCTCATCGGCATGCGGCCCGACCTCGTGATCGCGCCCGAGAAGGCCGTCGACCGCGCCGCCCTCGCGGCCAGCGGCATCCCGCTCTACACGCCGAGCGCGTACTGCGCCGATCCCGCCCCCGAGCTGCGCGCGACCGCCACCTTCGACCGCGTCTGGGACGAGCTGCGCTCCCTCGGCGCGGTGCTCGGTGCGGGCGACCGGGCGGAGCAGGCGATCGCCGACGCCCAGGCGGGGCTCGGCTCGCCCGTCTCCGACGCGGGGACGGCCGCCGCGCTCTACGTCTCCTCCGGAGGCAGCGTGCTCTCCCCCTACGGCGGCCCGAGCATGGTGACGCCGGTCTTCGAGGCGGCCGGCCTCCGCAACGTCTACGCCGACTCCGACCAGCGCGTGTTCGACGCCAACGTGGAGGACATCGTCGCCCGGGATCCGCGCACCGTCGTGCTGCTCTACTCCAGCGGCTCGGCGGAGGACGCGGTGGCCGCGTTCCGCGGCGCGCCGGGCGTCTCCGGGCTCTCGGCCGTGCGCGACGGCCGCGTGGTGGCGCTGCGGTTCCCGTTCACGGATCCGCCGAGCATGCTCTCCGTGAAGGGCCCGGCCGAGCTCGCCGGGCTGCTCGCCGCGCTGCCGTGATCCGCGCCGAGGCCGTGCGCGTGGTCGCGGGCGGGCGCGTCCTGCTCGACGACGTGTCGTTCGAGGCGCCGACCGGATCCGTGACCGGCGTCGTCGGCCCGAACGGCGGCGGCAAGACCACGCTGCTGCGGGCGCTCGTGCGCGCGGTGCCGCTCGCGGGCGGGCGCGTGACCATCGACGGCCAGGACGTGCGCACGCGCTCCCGCCGCTGGATCGCCCGGCGGGTCGCCGAGGTCGGCCAGCGGCAGGATCCCGACGAGTCGCTCACCGTGGCCGACGAGGTCGCGCTCGGCGGGCTCGCCGAGCACGGCGTGCTGCGGGCGGGCGGATCCGGCCGGGACGCCCGCGTCGCCGACGCGCTGGGGACCGTCGGCCTCGCGCACCTCGCCGGCGACCGGCTCGCGACGCTCTCGGGCGGCGAGCTCCAGCGCGTCGCCCTCGCCCGGGCGCTCGCCCAGGGCGCCGGCCACGTGCTGCTCGACGAGCCCACCAACCACCTCGACATCCGGCACCGGCTCGAGGTCGTGGGGCTGATGCGGCGCATCGCCCCGACCGTGGTCGTGGTGCTGCACGACCTCGAGGCGGCCGCCGCCAGCTGCGACCACGTCGTCGTGCTCGACCGCGGCCCCGTGGCCGGCGCCGGAGCCCCGCGCGACGTGCTCCGCCCCGAGCTGCTCGACCGGGTCTACGGCGTGCGCACCACCGTGGTCCCGGGCGCCGACGGGCACCCCCACCTCCGCTTCGCCCTCCCCGCGCCGGGCGACCCGCTCGGCGCGCCCATCCCCCTCGAGAGGAACCGCCCATGACCGACACCCTCCCCGCCGCCCCCGCGCTCGGATCCGCCGACGCCGCCGCCCTCGCGGACGCCCGCTCCCTCGCCGCCCGCTGGGACGCGCAGCAGACCGGCTACATCCGCCACCGCGCCGAGCGGTTCGCGACCATCGCGCGCGTCGTGCGGCACGTGGCCGCGGGATCCGCCGAGCCGCGGATCCTCGACCTGGCCGGCGGCACCGGATCCCTCGCGCTCGAGGTGCTCGCCGCCGTCCCGGGCGCCACCGCCGTCGTCGCCGACAAGGACCCGGCGCTGCTCGCCATCGCGGCCGACCTCGCGCTCGGCGAGCCGCGGCTCGAGATCGCGGAGGTGGACCTCGCGCACGCCGGCTGGGCGGATCACCCGCTCATCGCCCGGGGCGGCTTCGACGCCGTCGTCTCCTCCACGGCCCTGCACTGGCTGCAGCCGGCCGCGCTCGTCGACGTGTACCGCGCGCTGCCGGCGCTCGTGCGCCCCGGCGGGATCGTGCTGGACGGGGACCACCTCTCCTACGACGCGCACCAGGAGGGCACGCTCGCGCGCATCGCCCTCGCGGACGACCGGGAGGTGCAGGACGCGGCGTTCGCGTCCGGCGGCGTCGACACCTGGGACGCGTGGTGGCAGGCCGTCGCCGACACCCCGCGCTACGCCGACGCGCTCGCCCGGCGCGACGAGGTCTGGGGCGAGGAGCTCCACGTCGCGCCCCCGAAGGTCACGCTCGGCTTCCACCTGGAGGCGCTCCGCAGCGCGGGCTTCCGGGAGACGGGCACGCTGTGGCGCTACCTCGACGACGTGGTGCTGTACGCGGTGCGCGGGAACGGCTGAGCCGGCTCCTCCTCGTCGACGCGCGTGATCCGCCCGTCCACCACCGTGACGAGCCGGTCGAGCGCATCGCGGTGCACGAGGTCATGGGTCACGAGCAGGGTCGCCGTGCTCTGCTCGTGGCTGAGCTGGGCGATGAGGTCCATGATCTCCGCGCCGCGCTCCTGGTCGAGCGCGCTCGTGGGCTCGTCGACGAGGAGCACGGACGGGGCGTGCACGAGCGCGCGGGCGATGGCGACGCGCTGGCGCTGCCCGCCGGAGAGCTGCGCGGGGCGCTTGCCCGCGTGGGCGGCGAGGCCGACCGCGTCGAGGAGCTCGTCGGCGCGGACGCGGACGGCGCGACGCCGCGCGGATCCACCGCCGCCGAGCTCCGCCATCACGAGCAGCTGCTCGCGGGCGGTGAGCGACGGCACGAGGTTCGACTGCTGGAACACGATGCCGATGCTCTCCCGCCGCAGCGCCGCCGCCTCCTTCCGCCCGAGGGTCGCGGCGTCGACGTCGCCGACGAGCACGCGCCCGGAGTCGGGGCGGATCAGCGTGGCCGCGACCGCGAGGATCGAGGACTTGCCGGAGCCCGACGGCCCTGTGATGCCGGTGACGACCCCCGCGGGCGCCGTGAGGGTGACGTGGTCGACCGCGGTGAGGCGGGAGTCCCCGTCGGGGAAGGTGAGGGTGACGTCGTCGAGGTGGATCATCGGTTGCTCCCGAGTGCGGTGAGGGGGTCGGCGTGGGTGACGGTGCGGAGCGCGACGGCGGCGCCGGCGAGCCCCAGGACGGCCATGACGGCCGCCGGGAGGACGGTGGTGAGCGGGCTGAGCAGGAACGGGATGGTGCCGCTCGCGAGGGCGCCGAGGCCGGCGACCACGGCGATCCCGACGCCGATCCCGAGCACCAGCACCACGAGCGCCTGCCCGAGCGCGTCGCGGATGAGGGACGCGTCGGAGGCGCCGAGGGCCTTGAGCACGGCGATGTCGCCCGCGCGCTGCATGGTCCAGACCGTGAAGAAGGCGCCGACCACGAGCGCGGAGACGCCGAAGAGCATCGCGATCATGAGCCCGAGCGACCCGACCTCGGACTTGAACGTCTCGAGCGCGCCGAGGCTGGTGAGCGCCGGGGAGGCGGAGGTGCCGGTGGCGGTCGCGGCGGCGTCCCAGTCGGGGGATCCGGAGACGGCGAGCACGGTCGCGTCGCCGTGGCCGCCGAGCCGCTGGTCGGCCGCGGCCCAGGCGGCTGGGGTCAGCGCGACGACGGGCGTGTGGCTGTAGGAGGCGTCGCCGCCGATCGACGCGACGCGGTAGTCGGTGCCGGCGATCGCGATCCGGTCGCCGACGGCCGCGTGCAGCGAGCGGGCGGCAGCCGAGGACAGGCCCACCGCGTCGTCCGCGTCGGGGGCGAGGTCGGTCACGGTCGACGCCGGGGCGCCGTGCGGGACCCCGAACAGCGCGACCGCGACCGCGGATGCCGCGTCGCCGTCGGCCGTCGCCCGGCCCTGGACTATGCCGACCGGCGTGACCGCCGTGACGCCGGCGGTGCCCCGCCAGGCGGCGACCGTCGCGTCGTCGAGCGACGACCGCGCGAACGACGGCTGGCCCGCATCCGGCTGCGCGAGCACGAGCCGGTCGCCGGGGAGCCCGAGGACGGCGGAGACGTCCTGCTCCGCGAGCCCGCCGGTGAGCCCGGCGAGGAACCCCACGAGCAGGGTGATGAGGGCGACGACCGCGCCGATGAGCGCGAACCGGCCCCGGGCGAATCGGAGGTCTCGACGGGCGACGAACACGTTGGGTCCTTCCGGCGCCGGGACCCTCCCTGACGCCGGGACGAGCCTCGCCGCCCGGGCGCGCGGGTCCATCGGGGAGGAGTACGGTCCCTCGATCGAACTTCCGGTTGATCCGCTCACCGCCCTGCGCCCGTAGCCTTCAGGGGCCATGGCCGCCCACAGCACCCTCACCCCCGTCTTCGTGGGGCTCCGCACGGGGTTGCACGTGCTCTCCGCGTCGCTGCTCACGCTCGTCGTGGTGCGCGTGCTCGTCGTCGAGGGCCCGCGGATGCCGACCGCGCTCGCGCTCTCCGCTGCCTTCGCGGCCGTCTACCTCCTCGGCGCGCGCGTGCCGGCCGCCCGTCCGTCGCGGAGGGCCGCCGCCGGCGCCGCGTGGATCACCGCGCTCACCGCCGCGTGGCTGGCGCTCCTCGTGCTGGTGCCGGACGCGGCGTACCTCGTCTTCCCCCTCTTCTTCCTCTACCTGCACGTGCTGCCGCGGGTCGTCGGGCCGGTCGCGGTGGTCGTCGCGACGCTCGTGGCCGTCGTGGCGCTGGGGCTGCACGGCGGGTTCACGGTCGGCGGCGTGATCGGGCCGCTCGTCGGCGCGGGCGTCGCGCTCCTCATCGGGCTCGGCTACCGGGCGCTCGCGCGGGAGTCGGCCGAGCGGGAGGCGCTCGTCGCCGAGCTGATCGCGACGCGCGACCTGCTCGCCGCGACCGAGCGCGAGCAGGGGGTGCTGACGGAGCGCGCGCGGCTCGCGCGGGAGATCCACGACACGGTCGCGCAGGGGCTCACGAGCATCCAGATGCTGCTGCACGCGGCCGAGGCGGCGGACGGCGACCGGCCGGGCCTCGAGCACATCCGCCTGGCCCGCAGCACGGCGGCCGACGGCCTGGCCGACGCGCGCCGCTTCATCCGGGAGCTGGCGCCGCCGTCGCTCGACGCCGGCCTCGGCGCCGCGCTCGGGCGCCTGGCCGCGCAGTGGCGCCGGGAGGGGCTCCGGATCGACGTGACGGTGCCGCCGCTCGACCGGCCGCTGCCGATGGCCGTGCAGACCGCGCTGCTCCGGATCGCCCAGGGCGCCGTGGCGAACGTCGCGCAGCACGCGGACGCGAGCGTCGTCGAGATCGGCGTCGCGGTCACGGCCGCGCACGCGACGCTCACCGTGCGCGACGACGGCGCGGGCTTCGACCCGGCGCGCGTGGGCGACGACGCCGGCACGACCGACTCGTTCGGGCTCCGCGCCATGGCGCAGCGGGTGGACCAGCTCGGCGGCCGCCTCGTCGTGGACAGCGCGCCCGGCCGGGGCACCACCATCACCGCGATCCTGGAGGTCGACCCGTCGTGATCCGCATCGTCATCGCCGACGACCACCCCGTCGTCCGCGCGGGCCTCCGCGCCGTGCTCGACGTGGCCGGCGACATCGACGTGGTCGGGGAGGCTTCGACCCCCGACGAGGCCGTCGCGCTCGCCGCCTCCCTCGACCCGGACCTCGTGCTCATGGACCTGCAGTTCGGGCAGGAGCGCACGGGCGCGGACGCGACCCGGCAGATCCGGCAGGCGGAGGCGGCGCCCTACGTGCTGGTGCTCACCAACTACGACAGCGACGGCGACATCCTCGGCGCGGTCGAGGCCGGCGCGAGCGGCTACCTGCTCAAGGACGCGCCGCCGGCGGAGCTGCTCGCGGCCGTGCGCGCGGCGGCGGCCGGCGAGAGCGCCCTCGCGCCCGCGGTCGCGAGCCGACTCCTGGCCCGGATGCGCGCGCCACGCGTCAGCCTGTCCGCCCGCGAGATCGAGGTGCTCCGGCTCGTCGCCGACGGCGCCTCCAACACGGAGGTGGGCGCGCGCCTGCACATCACCGACGCGACCGTGAAGTCGCACCTCGTGCACGTCTTCTCGAAGCTCGGCGTGAGCTCGCGGACGGCCGCGGTGGCGGAGGCGCGGGGGTTGGGGATCCTGCGCTGAGGGCGCCCCGACGCCGGGCGGACGACGAAGGGCCCCGGTCTCCCGGGGCCCTTCGCGCGGATCGGGCTGCTCGCGAGGCGAGCCGCCGGGATCCATCTGGCGGTGGCGGTGGGATTTGAACCCACGGTGGAGTCTCCCCCACACACGCTTTCGAGGCGTGCTCCTTAGGCCGCTCGGACACGCCACCGGGATCGAGTGTAGTACAGGCCCGGCACCCGATCGCACGGCCCGGGCGGCGGCGGATCAGCGCGCGGAGGCCAGCGCGCGCACCGTCACGGGCGCCTCGACGCGCACCGGGACCGTCGCGAGGCGGGCCGCGCGCGGGGCTACGACGGGTGCCGACGCGTCGACCAGGCGGATCCCCCGCACCTCGACGACGGCCGGGACGGGCACCGCGAGGAGGTCGCCGGCCGCGACGTCGGCGGGCAGCCGCACGGACGCGCCGCCGACCGTCGCGGGGCGCGCGGCGGCGGTGGACGCGCGGCCGATCAGCCGCAGCTCCGACCACGTGCAGGCGAGGCCCGCGATGTCGGCGTCGAGGAGGAGGGCGCGCGGGGCGTCGTCGGTCGCGGGCGCGACGGCGAGGATGCGCAGGACGACCGCCGAGGCCGACGCCGTCCGCGACGCGCGGCCGCTGCTGCCGCGCTCCACCGCCGGGCCGGTGACGACGCCGGGCGTGCCGCGCTCGGCGGCGAGCGCGACGAGGGAGACGTCGCCGACCCGCAGGTCGGTCGTGGTGGCGACGGTGCCCGCGGGCCAGAGGGCGGCGGCGAGCGGATCCGGGATGCTGCGGCGGAGCGACGGGAGGATCGCGGTGAGGGTCATGGCTGCAGGTCTACCGCCGCGCAGGGCGGCGGGGAGCGGCCCTCACGGAAGCCGTGCGCCGGGCGCGGCGACCCTCACGGGATCCGCACGGCGCGGGACGACGCGCGCCCCGGCCCGCGAGCGGCCATGCTCGAGGGGACCCGTCCGCCCGTCCCGAAGGAGACCCGTGCCCGAGAACCGCGACCCCGCCCTCCCCTGGCTCCTCTTCGACATCGGCGGGGTGCTCATCACCCGGCCGGACGACATCGGCGCGATCAGCCGCGCCCTCGATCCCGACGCCCCCGGCGGCGAGGACGCCGAGGAGCGCGTCCGCGAGGCGTTCGACGCGCACCGTGAGCCGTACGACCGCGGCGGCAGCGCGCGGGAGTTCTGGGACGCCGTCGCCCGCGATCTCGGCCTGCCCGCGCCCGGCGAGGACGACCTGGCGGAGCTCGTCGCGATCGAGCGCCGCCGCTGGGCATCGCCCGACGACGAGACGCTCGCTGCCCTGGACCGCGCCGTCGCCGCCGGGTACCCGCTCGCGATCCTCTCCAACGCGCCGCACGAGCTCGCCGACGTGCTCGAGGATCCCGCGGGCTGGGGCGCGCGCTTCGAGGTGGTGCTCGTCAGCGCGCGGATCGGCATGGCGAAGCCCGACGCGGACGTGTGGCCGCTCGCCGTGGAGCGCCTCGGCAGCCCGGCCGAGCGGATCGTGTTCGTCGACGACAAGCCCGCGAACGTCGACGCCGCCCGCGAGGCCGGCATCCACGCGCACGTCTGGGAGGGCCTCGGCACGCTCGACCGGATCCTCGCCGGCACGCTCTCCTGACGCCGCCGCTAGGCCCGCGGGGCCGCCGTCAGCTTCACGCGGCCCGCGACGATCGCCGCCGCGACCTCCGGCATCGTCGTGCTCGTGCTGCGGGCGTGGTCGCGGATCAGGCGGAACGCCTCGTCCATGTCGACGCCGTGCGTGTGGGCGACGAAGCCCTTGGCCTGCTCGATGACGATGCGGCTGTCGAGCGCGTGCCGGAGCTGGTCGCGCACCATGGTGCTGTCGCGGATGGCGCGCTCCTGCAGGACGCTGATGGTCGCCACGTCGGCGAGCGCCTGCGCCGCGATGGCGTCGGCCTCGTTGAGGGCGCCCTCCTGCTCGCGGAACAGGTTGAGGGATCCGATGACCTGCCCGCGCAGCCGCAGCGGGATCGCGTGCACCGACACGTACCCGGCGCCCGCGGCCTGCGCGGCGAAGGCCGGCCAGCGGTGGCCGATCTCGCGCACGTCCGCGACGGACACCACCTGCCCCGTGGTCACGGCCTCGACGCACGGGCCCTCGCCGACCTCGAGCTGCATGAGCCCGACGAGGCGGCTCTTCTCGCTCGTGGAGGCGACGACCTCGAGGTGCGCGTCGTCCGGCCCGATGATGATGCCGGACGCGCTCGCGTCGAACAGCATCGTGGCGTGGTCGACCAGCGTCTGGAGCAGCTCGAGCACGTCGAAGTCGCTCACGAGCGAGTCGGCGAGGCTCACGAAGGTGTGGACGAGCAGCTCTTCCCGGGTCTCCGGCATCGTCGTGGTCCTCTGGGTAGATCGGGCGGTCAGCGGTCAGGGGTGAAGTCGAGGACGCGGCCCAGGACGTCCTCGGCCACGTCGCGCAGCGGGCGCCCCGTGGCGAAGGCGTGGCCGCGGAGCACGAGGAGCGCGTCCGCCGCGGGGAGCCCCGTCTGCGCGACGACCATGCCGGTGGCCTGGTGCACCTCGCGACGGGAGTAGCGGCCCGCCCACGCCCCATCCTCCTCCTGCGGGCCCTCCGAGGCCAGGAGGGCGCGGCGGAGGACCTGGCGCGCGACGATGCGGGTCAGGGCGGTCGCGTCGGTCACCTCGCGGTCGGAGATGTCGCGCGGGACGCGGGAGTAGAGGTCCACCGCCCCGAGGCTGAGGCCCCCGACGACGAGCGGGAACGCGAAGACCGCGCCGAGGCCGGTCGCGTGCATCGCGTGGCGGGCCAGCGGCCAGGTCGTGGCGCCGGATCCCTGCACGTCGGGCTCGAGCACGGGCCGGCGCGTGGTCATCGCCTCCCAGCACGGGCCCTCGCCGAGGTCGAGCTGGATCTCGTCGAGCCGGGCCGCGCGCTCGTCCGACGCGCAGACGGTCTCGCTGCCGAGCGGATCCCCGAGCGTGGAGACGGCGGCGCCGGTCATGCCGATGGCGGCGACGAGGGGGCCGCACAGGTCGGATCCCGCCGCCGTCGCGTGCTCGAGCGCCTCGGCGGCGTCGGCCACCAGGCCGCGGCTAGGCACGCGCCGCCGCCGCACGAGGGGGGATGACCGTGATCACGAATGCCTCCATTGCCCGTCGGTTCCGCGGCGGGGCGCGGAGCGCGAGGACGGGGTACCGACCGCAGCGCCACACTACCGCCGCCGGCGGCCCGACGAGGGGCGGAGCGGGACCGCGGAGAATGGATCCCATGACGCATCCCGACGACACCTCCGCCCGACCCGACGACGAGCGGACGGAGGCGGCGCGGTCCGTCACCGTCGGGATCCTCGGCGCCGGCAAGGTCGGCACCGTCCTCGCCCGCCGCGCGATCGCCGCCGGGCACCCGGTCCTCATCTCGGGCTCGGGGGATCCGTCGCGCATCTCCCTCATCGTCGACGTGCTCGCGCCCGGCGCCGTCGCCACCACCTCGGCCGACGCGGCGGCCCGCGCCGACGTCGTGATCCTCGCCCTCCCCCTCGGCAAGCTGGCGTCCGTGCCCGTCGCGGAGCTGGGCGGCAAGCTCGTGGTCGACGCCATGAACTACTGGTGGGAGGTCGACGGCCACCGCGACGACCTCGCGCACCCCGCCTCCTCCACGAGCGAGCTCGTGCAGGAGCACCTCCCCGCGTCCACCGTCGTGAAGGCCTTCAACCACATGGGGTACCACGACCTCGACGAGGGTCCCCGGCCCGCGGGCGCCGCCGGCCGCAAGGGCATCGCGGTCGCGGGCGACGACGACGCGGCGCGCGCGACCGTCGCGGCCCTCGTGGACGCGTTCGGCTTCGACCCGGTCGACATCGGCCCGCTCGCCGCCGGCCGCGTGCTCGAGCCCGGCCGCTCGCTCTTCGGCGTGAACATGGACGCGGACGAGGTCCGCCGCCTGGTCGCGCTCGAGACGGCGGATGCGGAGGCCGGCCCCGCCGCGTCCTGACCCTCAGGCGGCGCGGCTCGCGGCCGGCGCCCGGCGCGGCCAGACCGTGTACGAGATCGCCCAGAGCAGGTCGATCGCCGAGATGAGCGCGAGCAGCGCGAAGGTGTCGGTGAGGGGCGCGGTGCGCTCCGCGTCGCCGACCACGAGGATCAGCAGGCCGATGACGGCCGCCGCGATGGCCGACGCGAGCAGGGTGCGCGCGACGCCGCCCCAACAGAGGCGCGTGTACGCGGCCCCGTAGGGCTTCACCGGCGCGGGCCCGTGGGCGAAACGGTGGGCGAAGCGCACGTCGGCCCACCGGATCAGCCGGTGCCCGTACGCGACGGAGAACCCGACGTAGAGCGCCGCGAGCGAGTGCTCCCACGAGGCCTCGGCGCCCGACCGCAGGTGCACGGCCGTCGCGCCGAGGAGCACGAGGTCGAGCAGCGGCGCGCACACGAGCAGGGCGGCGCCGAGGCGCGGCCGTCGGAGCACGTAGCGCACGGCGAGGCCGGAGACGATGGCGACCCAGAAGCCGATCTCGCAGGCGATGATGACGGTCAGGATCACGGCGGGCCTCTTTCTCGTACGGGTGTGCGGAAACACTCTCGCACAGTCGTGCGAAAATGGCGAGGTGCCGAGGAGCCTGGATCACGACGCCCGCGAGACCGCCGTCGGCGAGGCCGCGTGGCGGGTGCTCGTGCGCGACGGGATCACCGCGCTCTCGGTGCGGAACGTCGCCGCCGAGGCCGGGCTCGCCGCGAGCTCGCTCCGCTACACCTTCCCCACGCAGGCGTCGCTGCGGGTCTTCGCGCTCGAGCTCGTCGCGCGGCGGGCCGAGGCGCGGATCCGGGCGCTGCCGCCGGGCGCCACCGTGCGCGCGTCGGTCGAGGAGCGACTCCGGCACCTCCTCCCGCTCGACGCCGAGCGCCGCCTCGAGATGGAGGTCTTCCTGGTGATCGGCACCGTCGCCCTCACCGACCCGGCGCTCCGGCCCGTCTACGACCGCGCGTCGGAGGACCTGCGCGCGGGCTGCGCCGACCTGCTCACGGCGCTCGCCACGGATCCGGCGTACGCGGGCCTCGACGTCGCGGCCGAGACGCCTCGGCTGCACGCGCTCGTCGACGGGCTGGCGCTGCACCTCGTCTACCAGGGGCCGCGGGACCCCACGGGCTGGGCCACCGACGCCCTCGCCCGGCACCTGGACTCGCTCGCCGCCGTCTGACGCGACCGCGGTCCCGCCGCGTGGAAGGCTGGTCGAGCGCGCGCCGCCCGGCCGCCGGTGACGTGAGGACTCGGATGGACATCGGCGGATCCCTCGGCGAGATCACGCTCGAGGTCGCGCTGCTCATGATCCTGGCGGCGCTCGCGGCCGGCTGGATCGACGCCGTGGTGGGCGGCGGCGGACTCCTGCAGCTGCCGGCGCTGCTGCTCGTGCCGGGGATCACGCCGGTGGAGGCGCTCGCGACGAACAAGCTCGCGTCCCTGTTCGGCACCACGACGAGCGCGGTCACCTGGTACCGGCGCACGCACCCGGACCTCCGCACGGCGCTGCCCATGGCCGCGGTGGCGCTGGTCGGCGCGTACGGCGGCGCGAGCCTCGCGGCGCTCCTGCCGGCGTCGGTGTTCAAGCCGCTCGTGGTGGTCGCGCTGATCGTCGTGGCCGTCGTGACGATCGCCCGCCCGCAGCTCGGCGACGTCGCCGCGCTCCGCCACACCGGTCGGAAGCACCACGGGATCGCGGCGCTGCTCGGCGTGGTGATCGGCTTCTACGACGGCCTCATCGGACCCGGCACCGGCACGTTCCTGATCATCGCGCTCATCACCGCGCTCGGCTACGACTTCGTGCTCGCGAGCGCCAAGGCGAAGATCGTGAACGTCGCGACGAACCTCGGCGCGCTCGCCTTCTTCATCCCGCAGGGCCACGTGCTCTGGGCGCTCGCGCTGGGCATGGGCGTCGCGAACATGGTGGGCGGCTACGCGGGATCCCGCATGGCCGTCGCCCGCGGCAGCCGCTTCATCCGCGTCGCGTTCATCGTGGTGGTGGCGGTGCTGATCGTGAAGGTCGGGTCGGACGTGGTGGCGGAGTGGACGGCGTGATCGATCGGTCACCCTTGACGTCGTGATCGATCGATCACATACTCGTACGTGATCGATCGATCACCCGAGGAGACGAGATGGCCAGGACCACGCGCACGCTCGCCGCTGAGCTGCGTCACCGGCGGGAGGAGCGGGGGCTCACCCAGGCCGGCGTCGCCGGGCTCGCGGGGGTGTCGCGGGAGTACGTCGTGCGGCTCGAGAGCGGGAAGCCCGGGTCGGAGATCGGATCGATGATGCGCGTCGTCCGCGCGCTCGGCTGCGAGCTGAGCCTCACCGTCGACCCGCGGGCCGCGGATGCGAGCTCCCCCTCGCCGTTCGACCGGCCGTGGGAGGTCGACGATGAGTGAGGCCCTGAGCGTCTACCTCGACGGTCGCTACGCCGGTCGCTACGAACGGACGACCGCGGGCCGCGTCGGCTTCACCTACGACGCCGCCTATGCCGAGAGGCGCGGAGCGACGCCGCTGTCCATGTCGCTCCCGTTCGGCGCGCGCCTGCCGCCTCGGGCGGTGGACGCCTACTTCTCGGGGCTCATCCCGGAGGGGGCCGACGCGCTGGAGCAGATCCGACGGACGCACGGTCTCCGGACGAGCGCCGACGCGTTCTCCGTCCTCCGCCACATCGGCCGCGACGCCCCGGGGGCCGTGCAGGTCCTGCCCGAGTCGGAGGAGGCGGACGACGACGCCCGCGCGCAGGGCGACGTCACGGAGCTCTCGGCCGAGGAGCTCCGCGGCCTCATGTCCGACCTGGGATCCGGCACCGGCACCACGCCCGCGGCCCTGCAGGGGAGGTGGTCGCTGCCCGGCGCGCAGCGGAAGGCGGCGCTGCACCGGCTGGCCTCGGGCGCCTGGGGGATCCCGCGCGACTCCACCCCCACGACGCACATCCTGAAGCCGGCCATCCCGGGCTTCGCGCATCACGACGTGAACGAGTTCCTGACGATGCGGGCGGCCGCCGCGCTGGGACTCGACGCAGCGCGCACCGATGTGCTCGACCTGGGAGACGACCTGTCCGTGCTGGTGTCGCACCGCTACGACCGGCTCGAGGTCGACGGCCGCTGGCGCCGGCTCCACCAGGAGGACCTCTGCCAGGCGCTCTCCGTCATGCCCGCCCGCAAGTACCAGGACCAGGGCGGTCCGGGGATCGCGCAGGCCGCCGACCTCCTCAGCGAGTTCGAGTACCCCGCGGAGGCCGCAGCCGCTCGATCGCGCTTCTTCGACGCGGTCGTCTTCAACGTGGCGGCGTGGGCGACGGATGCGCATGCCAAGAACTTCTCCGTCATGCTGCGCGGGAACGGCCAGCAGCTCGCACCGCTCTACGACCTCGCCACCTACGCGCCCTACGGCGGAGGGCCGCAGGCCGAGCGTTCCGCGATGAAGGTCGGGGACGAGTACCGGCTGTCGGCCATCGGGCGGCGTCACCTGCAGAAGGCGGCGCGGCGCCTGCAGGTCGACGCGGATCTCGCGGATGCGCGGATCGATCGCATCCGCGATGGGATCACGGCCGCGTACGACGCGGCGGCGGCGGAGCTCGCGGACCATCCGACGCTCGTCGCAGCGGCGCACGGCATCGTGGACGCGGTGCACGTGAAGGCCGTCGAACGCGGGTGGGCGACCGCGAGGACGCGGATCGACCTCAGCGGGCCGGACGACACGTCGACCTGACGCCGGCGCCTCAGCGCACGGGCACGGGGAGGGCGGTGGGCGGTGGGGAGCGGCGGGCTCAGCCCGGCAGGCCGTCGCGGGCGTGCACGCGGTAGCTGGCGTAGTACACGACGGCGAGGGCGCCTAAGGCGACCGCGGCGAGCGCCTGGCAGATCCGTCCCCACACCGGGGCCTCCACGAACGCGACCGCGAGGACGGCGGCGAGCAGGGCGAGCACGCCCCAGAGCACGTCGAGCCGGGCGCAGCGCCTCGCGGGGCCGGGTTGGAGCCAGGGGGATCGGTTCGCCATGCCTCCCACGCTAGGGGTGGTCGGCGGCGCTGCCCGGCCATGATCGCGCCCCAGAAGGAGGCACGGCGACGCTCGCGCTGCGCAGCCCGCCCATGGGAGGGTCGGGGACGACCGGCCGAGCGAGAGGATCCCGCATGCCCATCCTCCCGAAGGACCGCGACCCCGCCCTCATCACCGTCCGCCGCGGCGGCGCCCTGACCGACGACGACCACCGGGCGCTCGCCCTGTGGGCGGTCGCCTGCGCGGAGCACGTGCTGCCGCTGTTCGAGGCGGAGCGGCCCGACGACCCGATCCTGCGCGAGACGTTCGAGGTGGCGCGCGGCTGGGTGCGCGGCGACGTGCCGATGAAGGAGGCGCACCAGCAGTCGTTCCGGGCGAACGCGGCCGGTCGCGGGTCGCCGGATCCGGCCCGCTTCTCCGCGCTCGCCGCCGGGCAGGCCGTGGCGGTCGCGCACGTCGCGGCGCATGACCTCGGCGCCGCGGCCTACGCGATCCGCGCGGCGAGCGCCGCCGCCCCTCCTGCCGAGCGCGACGCCGCACGCGACGCCGAGCGCGCCTGGCAGCGCGAGCGGATCCCGGCGCGCCTCCGCGCCGCCGTCCTCGCCGACCAGCGCGCCCGGTCGAGCATCTGCTGGGGCGTCTTCGACGACCTCGCCTGACTCCCGTCGAGCTGCCCATCCCCGGCTGACGCGCGCCCTGCCGACCCCCGCGTAGGAGTGTCGTGAGGTTCCCCGCGCCGCCGTGAGGGAACCGTATGGATGCGTGAGGACGCCCGATCGCGAGGTGTCTACTCGTCCTCCGTGCCCCCGACGGGCACCCGCGTCCGACCGGCCGCGGCACCCCTCACCGGAGGATCCCCCGTGCTCGACCTCGTGTACATCGCAGGCGCCATCGTCCTGTTCGCCCTCGTCGGCCTCGTCGGCCGGGGGGTGGAGAAGCTGTGATCACCTCGTTCGCCGACGCCGCCGGCCTCGCCGCCGCCGTGCTCGGCATCGCCTCCGTCGTGTACCTCGTGTACGCCCTGATCCGCCCCGAGAGGTTCTGATGGACACGCTCGCCGGGATCCTCCAGGTCGCGTCCGTCGTCCTGGTCCTCGTCCTCGTCCACCGCCCGCTGGGCGACCTCATGGCGCGCATGTACGAGTCGCGCCACGACCTGCGCGTCGAGCGCGGCATCTACCGCCTCATCGGCGTGGATCCCCGCTCCGAGCAGACCTGGCCCGCCTACCTCCGCGCGGTGCTCGCCTTCTCGCTCGTCGGCGTCCTGATCGTCTACGGGATGCAGCGCCTCCAGGCCTTCCTCCCCTACGCGCTCGGCCTCCCCGCCGTGCCCGAGGGCATCTCCTTCAACACGGCCGTCTCGTTCGTCACCAACACGAACTGGCAGTCGTACTCGCCCGAGGCGACCATGGGCTACACGGTCCAGCTCGCCGGCCTCGCGGTGCAGAACTTCGTCTCGGCGGCGGTCGGCATCGCGGTGGCGATCGCGCTCGTCCGCGGCTTCGCCCGCACGCGCAGCGGCACCATCGGCAACCTCTGGGTCGACCTGATCCGCGGGTCGCTCCGCCTGCTCCTCCCCCTCTCGCTCGTCACGGCCGTGGTCCTCATCGCCGGCGGCGTCATCCAGAACTTCGCCGGGTTCCAGGACGTGGCGACCATCACGGGCGGCACGCAGACGATCCCGGGCGGGCCGGTGGCCTCGCAGGAGGCGATCAAGATGCTCGGCACGAACGGCGGCGGGTTCTTCAACGCGAACTCCGCGCACCCGTTCGAGGACCCGACCGCCTGGACCAGCGCGTTCCAGGTGCTCCTGATGCTCGTGATCCCGTTCTCGCTCCCCCGCACGTTCGGGAGGATGGTCGGCGACACCCGCCAGGGCACCGCGATCGCGGCCGTCATGGCGACGATCTTCCTAGCCTCCTTCACCGCCCTCACGCTGTTCGAGCTGAACGGCGCAGGCACGGCCCCGATGGCCGCGGGCGGCGCGATGGAGGGCAAGGAGCAGCGCTTCGGCGTCATCGCCTCGACGCTGTTCGGATCCACCTCCACGCTCACCTCGACCGGTGCGGTCAACTCGATGCACGACTCGTACACGGCGCTCGGCGGCATGATGCCGATGCTCAACATGATGCTCGGCGAGGTCGCCCCCGGCGGCGTCGGATCCGGCCTCTACGGCATGCTCGTGCTGGCCGTCATCTCGGTGTTCGTCGCGGGCCTGCTCGTCGGCCGGACGCCCGAGTACCTCGGCAAGAAGATCGGGCCGCGCGAGATCAAGCTCGCGAGCCTCTACATCCTCGTCACGCCGATCCTCGTGCTCGTCGGCACCGCGCTGAGCTTCGCGATCCCCGCCGTCCGCGAGGACGTCGAGGGCACCTCGATCCTCAACGGCGGGCTGCACGGCCTGTCCGAGGTCGTCTACGCGTTCACCTCGGCGTCCAACAACAACGGATCCGCGTTCGCCGGCCTCACCGCCTCGACGCCGTGGTTCAACACGGCGCTCGGCGTCGCGATGCTGCTCGGCCGGTTCGTGCCGATCGTGCTCGTGCTGGCGCTCGCCGGATCCCTCGCGGCGCAGGACCGCATCCCCACCACCTCGGGGACCCTGCCCACCCACCGGCCGCAGTTCGTCGGCCTCCTCATCGGGGTGACGGTCATCGTGACCGCTCTCACCTACTTCCCCGTTCTCGCGCTGGGTCCCCTGGCGGAAGGGCTGCAGTCATGACCACCATCACCCCCGAGGCCGAGCCGCGCGAGGCGGCATCGCCCGCGTCCGAGGCGAAGCCGTCGCGCGCCCGCGCCATCGACGCGAAGCAGCTCGCCGAGGCGCTCCCCGGCGCCTTCCGGAAGCTCGACCCGCGCCTGATGTGGCGGAACCCCGTGATGCTGATCGTCGAGGTCGGCGCCGCGTTCACCACCGTGCTCGCGATCGCCGAGCCCTTCACGGGCGGATCCGGGTCCTCCGGCGGCAGCGTCGTGCCCGCGACCTTCACGGCCGGGATCGCCCTGTGGCTCTGGCTCACGGTCGTCTTCGCGAACCTCGCGGAGTCGGTGGCCGAGGGCCGCGGCAAGGCGCAGGCCGACAGCCTGCGGAAGACCCGCACGAGCACGATGGCGCACGTCGTCGCGGCATACGACGCGTCCGGCGACCCGGGCGCCCAGCGCGCGGAGCTCCGCGAGGTGTCGAGCGCCGACCTCACGCTCGGCGACATGGTCGTCGTGGTCGCCGGGGAGTCGATCCCGGGCGACGGCGACGTGGTGTGGGGCATCGCCTCCATCGACGAGTCCGCCATCACGGGCGAGTCCGCCCCCGTCGTCCGCGAGTCCGGCGGCGACCGCAGCGCGGTGACCGGCGGCACGCGGGTGCTGAGCGACCGCATCGTCGTGCGCATCACCTCGAAGCCCGGCGAGACCTTCGTCGACCGCATGATCGGCCTCGTCGAGGGCGCGTCGCGCCAGCGCACGCCGAACGAGATCGCGCTGAACATCCTGCTGGCGAGCCTCACGATCGTGTTCGTGATCGTGGCGCTCACGCTCAACCCCATCGCGTCCTACTCGGCGGCGACCGTGAGCGTGCCGGTGCTCATCGCGCTGCTCGTCTGCCTGATCCCCACCACCATCGGCGCGCTGCTCTCGGCCATCGGCATCGCCGGCATGGACCGGCTCGTGCAGCGCAACGTGCTCGCCATGTCGGGCCGCGCGGTCGAGGCCGCCGGCGACGTCACCACGCTGCTGCTCGACAAGACCGGCACCATCACCTACGGCAACCGCCGCGCCAGCGCGCTCGTGGCCGTCGACGGCGTCGGCGCCGAGGAGCTCGCCCGGGCCGCGGCCATGTCCTCGCTCGCGGACCCGACGCCCGAGGGATCCAGCGTCGTCGACCTCGCGGTCGCGCAGGGCCTCGACACCGCGACGCTGCCCCGCGGCGTGGACGTGCCCTTCACCGCGCAGACCCGCATGTCGGGCGTCGACCTGCCCGACGGCACGGTCGTCCGCAAGGGCGCCTCGTCGGCCGTCATCGCGTGGCTCGAGGAGGGCGGCCGGCCGCTGCCGTCGTCCCTGCACGCCGAGCTGACCGAGGTCGTCGAGTCCGTCTCGAACGGCGGCGGCACCCCGCTCGTCGTCGCGACGAAGGACGCGAGCGGCGCCGGCCGCGTGCTCGGCGTCGTGCACCTCAAGGACGTCGTGAAGGACGGCCTGAAGGAGCGCTTCGCGGAGCTGCGGGCGATGGGGATCCGGACGGTGATGATCACGGGCGACAACCCGCTCACCGCCCGCGCCATCGCCGCCGAGGCCGGGGTCGACGACCACCTCGCCGAGGCGACGCCCGAGGACAAGCTCGCGCTCATCCGCAAGGAGCAGGAGGGCGGCCGCCTGGTCGCCATGACCGGCGACGGCACCAACGACGCGCCCGCGCTCGCGCAGGCCGACGTCGGCGTCGCGATGAACACGGGCACGTCGGCCGCGAAGGAGGCCGGCAACATGGTCGACCTCGACTCGGACCCGACGAAGCTCATCGACATCGTGCGGATCGGCAAGCAGCTGCTCATCACCCGCGGCGCGCTCACCACGTTCTCCATCGCGAACGACGTGGCCAAGTACTTCGCGATCATCCCCGCGATGTTCACGGGCGTCTTCCCGCAGCTCGCGGTGCTCAACGTGATGCAGCTGCACTCGCCGGCGTCCGCGATCCTCTCCGCGATCGTCTTCAACGCGCTGATCATCGTGGCGCTCATCCCGCTGGCCCTCCGCGGGGTGAAGTACCGGCCGCTCAGCGCCTCGAAGGTGCTCAGCCGGAACCTGCTGGTCTACGGGGTCGGCGGCGTCATCGCGCCGTTCCTCGGCATCAAGGTCGTCGACCTCGTCGTCAGCCTGATCCCCGGCTTCTGACCCCCACCTCCCCGAACAGCCCCGAGCACGAGAAGCACAGAGAAGGAAGCGCATGTCCTCCCCCCGCCAGTCCCTCCGCACCGCCGGCGTCGCCGTCCGCGCGATGGCCGTCCTCACCGTCGTCCTCGGCGTCGGCTACACGGCCGTCGTCACGGGCATCGGCCAGCTCGCGCTCCCCGCGCAGGCGGACGGCTCGCTCGTCTCCGTCGACGGGAAGGTCGTCGGATCCTCGCTGATCGGCCAGTCCTTCCAGGACTCCGACGGCGCCGCCCTCCCGGAGTGGTTCCAGTCCCGGCCGTCGGCCGCGGGCGACGGCTACGACGCCTCCGCGTCCAGCGGCTCGAACCTCGGCCCCGAGAACGAGGACCTGGTGTCCTCCATCGAGGACCGCAAGGCCGCCATCGCGGAGTCCGACGGCGTGGATCCCGCCGCCATCCCGGCCGACGCGCTCACGGCGTCCGCGTCGGGGCTCGATCCGCACATCAGCCCGGAATACGCTCGACTCCAGGTGGCCCGCGTCGCCGAGGCCCGGGGCATCCCCGAGCAGCGCGTCGCGGACCTCGTCGAGCAGCACGTGCAGGCGCGTGACCTCGGCTACCTCGGGGAGCCGACCGTCAACGTGCTCGAGCTGAACATCGCGCTCGCCGGCCTCGGCGGCTGACGCCCGCACCACGCGGGCAAGGAAGAGGAGACATGAAGCGCGGTCGGCTGCGGGTGCTGCTGGGAGCGGCGCCCGGCGTGGGCAAGACCTACGCGATGCTCGAGGAGGGCAAGCGGCTGCGCGAGGAGGGCGCCGACGTGGTGGTCGCAGTCGTGGAGACCCACGGCCGCGCCGCCACGGCGGCGATGCTCGAGGGGCTGGAGATCCTGCCGCGGCGCGAGGTCTCGCACCGCGGCGTGGAGATCACCGACCTCGACGTGGACGCGGTCATCGCCCGCCGCCCCACCATCGCGCTCGTCGACGAGCTCGCCCACACGAACGCGCCGGGCGGCCGCAGCGAGAAGCGCTGGCAGGACGTGGACCTCATCCGCGACGCCGGCATCGACGTGATCTCCACCGTCAACATCCAGCACATCGCCTCGCTCAACGACGTGGTCGAGAAGATCACGGGCGTGCCGCAGCGCGAGACGATCCCCGACCGCGTGCTCCGCGAGGCGCACCAGATCGAGGTCATCGACCTGGCGCCCGAGGCCCTGCGCGACCGGCTCGCCGGCGGGCGCGTGTACCCGGCCGAGCGGATCGACGCGGCCCTCTCCCACTACTTCCGGCTCGGCAACCTGACCGCGCTCCGCGAGCTCGCGCTCCTCTGGCTCGCCGACGAGGTCGACACCGCGCTCGCCGCCTACCGCGACGAGAAGGGGATCGACGCGAGGTGGGAGGCCCGCGAGCGCGTGGTCGTGGCGCTCACCGGCGGCCCCGAGGGCGAGACGCTGCTGCGCCGCGGCGCCCGGATCGCCGCCCGCTCGGCCGGCGGCGAGCTGATGGCCGTGCACGTCTCCAGCCAGGACGGCCTCCGCTCCGGCAGCCCCGAGGCGCTCGCGGCGCAGCGCGCCCTCGTCGACTCGCTCGGCGGCAGCTACCACCAGGTCGTCGGCGACGACATCCCGCGCGCGCTCGTGGAGTTCGCGCGCGCCTCCAACGCGACGCAGCTCGTGCTCGGCGTCAGCCGCCGCAGCCGCCTGGCCGCCGCCGCGACCGGGCCCGGCATCGGCGCCACGGTGATCCGCGAGTCCGGCGACATCGACGTGCACATCGTCACGCACGCGGCGGCTGGCGGGCGCTTCCGCCTCCCGCGGATCCGGGGCGGCGCGCTCAGCATGCGCCGCCGGATCCTGGGCGCGCTGCTCGCCCTCGGCGGCGGACCGCTGCTCACCTGGTTCCTCTCGGCCACGCGCTCCGACGACTCCATCACCAGCGACGTGCTCTCCTACCAGCTGCTCGTGGTTCTGGTGGCGCTCGTCGGCGGCATCTGGCCAGCGCTGTTCGCGGCCGTGCTCTCCGGCTTCACGCTCGACTACTTCTTCATCGACCCGCTCTACACGATCACCGTCGACGAGCCGCTGCACCTGCTCGCGCTCGTGCTCTACGTGGTCATCGCGCTGCTCGTCAGCTGGATCGTGGACCAGGCCGCCCGCCGCACCCGCCTCGCCCGTCGCGCGGCCGCCGAGGCCGAGCTGCTGGCGACCGTGTCGGGATCCGTGCTCCGCGGCGAGGGCGCGGTGCACGCGCTCGTCAGCCGCGCCCGCGAGGCGTTCGGCCTGCAGGGCGTGAAGCTCGTGGACCGCGGCGAGACGATCGCGTGGGACGGCGTCGTCACCGGCGCCGCCGCGACCGACGTGGCCGTGGGATCCCGCGGCGTCCTCACGCTCTACGGCGACGACCTCGAGGCGTCCGGCCGCCGCCTCCTCCGCGTCATCGCCGCGCAGCTCGACGCCGCGCTCGAGCACCGCGACCTCTCCGACACCGCCCGCGAGGTCGGCCCGCTCGCCCAGACCGACCGCGTGCGCACCGCCCTCCTCTCCGCCGTCAGCCACGACCTGCGCCGCCCGCTCAGCGCCGCGACCGCCGCCGTCACCGCGCTCCGCTCCCCCGGCCTGACCTGGGCCGACGGCGACCGCGAGGAGCTGCTCGCCACCGCCGAGGAGAGCCTCGGCACGCTCGCCGACCTCGTCACCGACCTCCTCGACGTCAGCCGCGTGCAGGCCGGCGTCCTCGGCGTGCGGCTCATGGACGTCGACCTCGACGACGTCGTGCTCGCCGCCCTCGACGAGCTCGACCTCGGGCCCGCCGACGCCGTCCTCGACCTCGCGCCCGCGCTGCCCGGCGCCGTCGCGGATCCGGGCCTCCTCCAGCGCGTGGTCGTCAACCTGCTGAGCAACGCCGTGCGGCATGCTCCCGAGGGCGTGCCCGTGCGGCTCAGCACGAGCGCGTTCGCCGAGTCCGTGGAGATCCGCGTGGTGGATCACGGCCCCGGCGTCGCGCCCGAGCGCCGCGACGACATGTTCGTGCCGTTCCAGCGCCTCGGCGACACCGACAACGCGTCCGGTCTCGGTCTCGGCCTCGCGCTCTCGAAGGGCTTCACCGAGGGGATGGGCGGCACGCTCACCGCGGAGGACACCCCGGGCGGCGGGCTGACGATGGTGGTCGCGCTGCCGGTGTGCCGTGCGGGTGCCGAGCCGGTCGCCGAGGCGCCCGCGGACGAGCCCTCCGCCGCCGCGTCCTCGGAGGTGTCCGCGTGAAGATCCTCATCGCCGACGACGACCAGCAGATCCTGCGGGCCCTCCGCATCACCCTCACGAGCCTCGGCTACGACATCGTCACCGCGGACGACGGCGCCGCCGCCATCCGCGCGGCCGTGGCCGAGAAGCCCGACCTCTACATGATCGACCTCGGCATGCCGCGGCTCGACGGCGTCGAGGTGATCCAGGCGCTCCGCCTCTGGTCGACCGCGCCGATCCTGGTGGTCTCCGGTCGCTCCGGTGCCGCCGACAAGGTGGAGGCGCTCGACGCGGGCGCCGACGACTACGTCACCAAGCCGTTCTCCATCGACGAGCTGCTCGCCCGGATCCGCGCCCTCGGCCGCCGTGCCGCCGCCGACGAGGACCGCTCGGCCGTCGTCGCCTTCGCCGACGTGACGGTCGACCTCGCCGCCCGCGTCGTCACCCGAGCCGACCAGCGCGTGCGCCTCACCCCCACCGAGTGGCAGGTGCTCGAGCTGCTCGTGCGGAACCCCGACCGGCTCGTCTCGCGCCAGACGCTCCTCACCGAGATCTGGGGCCCGACCCACGTCAACGACAGCGGCTACCTCCGCCTCTACGTGGCGCAGCTCCGCAAGAAGCTCGAGCCGGATCCGTCGCACCCGCGGCACCTGCTCACCGATCCCGGGATGGGGTACCGGTTCGTGCCGGCGGGGGCGGGGCGGGCGCCGGGCGAGGAGTAGCGGCGGGCCGGCGGCCGACCAGCCGGCACCCGGATCCGCGAGCGTAGGCTCCCGTGGTGCCCACGAGATCCACCCGCGCAGCCCGCCCCGCCGCCGTCATCGCCTCCGTCGCCGCCGCGCTCGGCGGCCTCACCGCCGCCGCCCTCGTCGTGCCGCGCCGGTTCGAGGCCGGCCGCCGCGAGCGGGCCGTGGTCCTCAACGAGACGCTCCCCGTGAACTCCGCCTGGTGGCGCGAGCACGCGAAGACCGAGGGCGACCTCCTCTACGTGGCGCTCGGCGACTCGACCGCGCAGGGCATCGGCGCGAGCCGCCCCGGCAACGGGTACGTCGGGATCCTCGCCGACCGGATCCGCGCCTTGAGCGGCCGCACGGTCCGCACCGTCAACCTCAGCGTCTCGGGCGCCCGCGTCGCCGACCTCGTCGAGTACCAGCTCCCCCGCCTCGCGAAGCTGCAGCCCGACGTCGTGACCCTCGCGATCGGCGCCAACGACATCGCCGCCTTCGAGCCGGTCGCCTTCGAGCGCGACCTCGGCCGGATCCTCGACGCCGTCCCGCCGACCACCGTCGTCGCCGACCTGCCGTGCTTCCACTTCCCCGCGAGCGAGCGCAAGGTGCGGGTCGCCAACGAGATCGTCCGCCGCCTCGCCACCGACCGCGGCCTCCGCCTCGCCCCGCTGCACCGCATCACCCGCCGCCAGACCGCGATCCTCGCGCTCACCCAGGCGGCCGGCGACCTCTTCCACCCGAACGACCGCGGCTACCGCGTCTGGGCGAGCGCGTTCCTGCCCTTCCTCCCGGCGACTGTCCGCGCGCTGGAGGTGTCGGGGCGCTGAGGCGCGCGCGCCTGATCCGCCCCCGTCCGTAGGGTGGATCCATGGCCGACGACAGCCCCGACGCCCGCCCCACCGGCACGCTCTGGCTGAATGTCGGCCTCGTCGCGGGCGCGCTGCTCGTGACGGGTGCCGTCCACCCGCAGCGGATCCCGGCCGCCGTCTTCGCCCTCGCCGTCGTCATGTACATCCGCGCGCACAGCCGGGTTCGCGCATCCCGCGCCTACGACGACGAGGGTGTCGGCGGCCGCCGGTAGAGTCCCCCGCATGGCCCGCACCCACTCGACGTACCGCTGCTCGGAGTGCGGGTGGACGACCCCGAAGTGGGTCGGCCGGTGCGCCGAGTGCCAGAGTTGGAACACCGTCGCCGAGGTGTCGCAGACGCCCGCGGCGGCCGGCCGCGTCACCACGCTCACGCCCGCGGGATCCAGCCAGGCGCGATCGATCATGCACGTCGGCACCGCGTCCGCCAGCCACATGCCGAGCGGCGTCGGCGAGCTCGACCGGGTGCTCGGCGGCGGCATCGTCCCCGGCGCGGCTATCCTCATGAGCGGCGAGCCCGGCGTCGGCAAGTCCACGCTGCTGCTCGAGGTCGCCGCGCGCGCCGCCGCGAAGGGCGCGAAGGTCCTCTACGTCACGGCGGAGGAGTCGGTCGCGCAGGTGCGCATGCGCGCCGAGCGCACGGGCGGGCTGCAGGAGTCGCTCATGATCGCGGCCGAGACCGACCTCGGCACGATCCTCGGCCACATCGAGCAGGTCGCGCCCGACCTCCTCATCGTCGACTCGGTGCAGACGGTGTCGAGCAGCACGTCCGACGGCCTGCCCGGCCACCCCGGCCAGGTGCGCGAGGTCGCCGTCACCCTCATCCGCGTCTGCAAGGAGCGCGACCTGCCGCTCCTGCTCGTCGGCCACGTCACGAAGGACGGCTCCATCGCCGGCCCGCGGCTCCTCGAGCACCTGGTCGACGTCGTCTGCCAGTTCGAGGGCGACCGGCAGACGTCGCTGCGCTTCATCCGCGCGCTCAAGAACCGCTTCGGCCCCACCGACGAGGTCGGCTGCTTCGAGATGGCGGGCGACGGCATCGTCGAGGTGCCGGATCCGAGCGGCATGTTCCTCTCGCGCGGCATCCACTCGGTGAGCGGCACGTGCGTCACCGTCGCGATGGAGGGCCGCCGAGCCCTGCCCGTGGAGGTGCAGGCGCTCGTCGTCGACACGAAGGCGCCGCAGCCGCGCCGGGTCGTCAACGGGGTGGACGCCTCCCGCGTCGCGATGCTCCTCGCGGTGCTGGAGAAGCGCGCCAACGTGCGGCTCTCGGACCGCGACGTCTACGTCTCCACGGTCGGCGGCGTGCGCCTCACCGAGCCCGCGGCCGATCTCGCCATCGCCGTCGCGCTCGTCTCCGCCGTCAACGGCAAGGCCATGCCGCACGACCTCGCGGCGTTCGGCGAGATCAGCCTCGCGGGCGAGATCCGCGGCGTCACGTCGGCGCCGCAGCGCGCGGCGGAGGCCCGGCGACTCGGCTTCACCCAGATCGTCGACGCCGAGTGGGGGCCGCTGTTCTCCGCGCTCGGCCGCGCGTTCTCCCTCGCGAAGAGCGAGCGGGAGAAGGAGCTCGACGAGGCGTTCTGAGCGGAGCGCCCGGGAACGGAGCGGAGCGGCAACGGCGGCGCTGGGGTCAGCTCGCGTCGGCGTGCCCGGCCGCATGCTCCCGCACATGCGCGACGGCGTCGTCCACCACGTGCGTCACGTGCGTGTCCGCCACCTCGTAGCGGGCGATGCGCCCGGTGCGCTCCACGGTCACGAGCCCGGACGACCGCAGCACGCGCAGGTGCTGCGAGACGAGCGGCTGCGTCATCCCCGACTCCTCGACGAGCTCGGTGACGGTCATCTGCCGGGTGGAGAGCAGACCCAGGAGGCCGAGCCGCGACGACGACGACAGCACCTTGAAGAGGTCGGCTGCCTGCTCGAAGCCGGCGGGTGGGTAGGTCACCTGATCGATCCTATGGCGGCGGGTGCCCGGAGACGACGACGGGGACCGGCCTCCATGGCCGGTCCCCGTGTCGATCCTCGCGCTCCGCCGCGCGACGGGATCAGTGCTCGTCGTAGTGGTCGCCGTGCTCGGCGTGCTTGTGGCCGTCGTGGACGAAGTCCACGTGGTCCTCGTGCGTGACGGTCTCGTGACCGCAGTCGGCGCCGTGCTGGTGCTCGGCGACGGTGTGCTCGGCGTGCTTCTCGGTGGTGTCGGTCATGGTGCGTCCTTCCGTGGGTGGAGCACCAGGATGACAGACGCATGCATGGATTGCAATGGATGCATCCAATCGAGAACCGTGGTCATGTGCGCACGGCCTCGCGGGTCAGTACAGCAGGAACGACTTCGACTGCGTGCTCTTCACCCCGGCGACCTCGACCGACAGCGTGTAGGTCGCGCCGCCCGCGGGGACGGCCGGGCGCTCCTTCTCCTGGCACGTGGTGGTGGACGAGCGCTGGCGCGACCACGCGAAGGGCGACGACGTCTGCGGCGTGCGGGCGGCGAGCTCGACCTGCGCGTCCTCGGCGCCCGTCTGGCAGTCGGTCGACTTCCAGTAGACGTCGGATCCGCTCGAGATGGTGAACACCTGCGTGGTCGTCCCGAGGTTCGCGGTGCAGGGCTCCATCCCCGTGTTCGTCACGGTGAACGAGAGCTTCGGCAGCACGCCGGCCTTGTAGGACGCGGCGTCCGTGACGGGCGTGACGGTGAGCTGGCCCGCGGCGCAGGATCCGTCGGCGTTCGTCTCGGTGCCGGCGCTCGCGCTCGGCGTGGGCGTCGGGGTCGCCTCGGGGGCGGCGGCGCCCGCGTCGTCGACGGCGTCCGCGGTCGGGGTCGCGCCCGGGTCGGCGGTCGGGGTCGAGCCGCGGCCGAGGTTGGAGACGATGATCACGACGACCGCGATCACCGCCACCACGACGAGCAGGGCGAGCAGACGGCGACGGCGGTACACGGCCGCGGACGGGCGGCCTCCGGGCGAGGTCGAGGACATGACGACAGGGTACGGTCGCCCGCGCGCGCGGCCCGGTCGCCGCGCCCGCCGGTCAGAGGGCCTTGAGCATGCGCGTGTTGCCGAGGGTGTTCGGCTTCACGCGGGAGAGGTCGAGGAACTCGGCGATGCCCTCGTCGTGCGAGCGGAGCATCTCGTAGTAGATCTCCTGCGCGATGATCGACTCGGCGACCTCGTGGTAGCCGTGGCGGGAGAAGAAGCCGACCTCGAAGGTCAGGCAGAAGAGGCGGCTGAGGCCGAGCTCGCGGGCGTCGTCCTCGAGGCGCTCGAGCAGCGCGTGGCCGACGCCCGTGCCGCGCGTGTGCGGGGCGGTGGCGAGGGTGCGGATCTCGCCGAGGTCCTCCCACATCACGTGCAGCGCGCCGCAGCCGACGACCTCGCCGGACGCGTCGACCGCGACCCGGAACTCCTGCACGTTCTCGTAGAGCACCACGAGGTCCTTGCCGAGGAGGATCCCCTCCATCACGAGCGGCTCGACGAGCTGCTGGATCCGGGGCACGTCGCCGGTGCGCGCACGTCGCACGGTGACGCCGCCTGCGGGCTCCGCGGACTCGACGACGACCTGCTCTGCGCTCACGATGACGACCTCTCGACCCGCGGCTCGGGCGCCCGGATCAGGGGTCCAGCCTAGCGACGGGCGGCTCGGGCGTCCGGGGCGGGTCTGGCTCCCCGTCCGCACCCAGCCGCGCGATCATCCGCGGCGCGATCCACACGATCGCCACCACGCCGACCACCGCGCGCAGCCCGGCGAACACGAGCACCCACCAGCCGACCCCGTCGCCGCCCACGAGCAGCGCGATCCCGATGACGACGAGCGCCGCGTCCGCGACGAACGGCACGCGCAGCCAGAATATGAGACGGCGGACGGGATCCATCTCAGGCGCCCGCACGCGGACCCGGACGCCCCACGACGGGCGCGCCGGACGGCGGAGCCCAGCGGTCGGATCCGGCGCCGGCGGCATCCCGCGCCTCCCCCGCCCGCCGCGCCACCGGCAGCCGCACGCCGAAGACCGTGCGGCCCGGCTCCGACTCGACCCACACCGCGCCCTGGTGCGCGGACACGATCGCCTGCGCGATGGCCAGGCCGAGGCCGGTGCCGCCGGTGGAGCGGGCGCGGGATCCGTCGCCGCGCACGAACCGCTCGAACAGCGAGGCCTGCAGCTCGGGCGGGATCCCGGGGCCGTCGTCGGTCACGCGGATGACCGCGTGCGCATCCGGGCCCACGCCCTCGACGGCGAGCGACGCGACGACGCGCGTGCCCGCCGGCGTGTGGGTGCGCGCGTTCGCGAGCAGGTTGACGACCACCTGGCGGAGCCGCGCGTCGTCGCCGGGGACGGACACGGAGTCCTCCGGCAGGTCGAGGTCCCAGTCGTGATCCGGGCCCGCGGCGCTCGCGTCGCCGACCGTGTCGAGGAGGATCCGGGTGAGATCGACCGGATCCGACTCCAGCTCGCGCCCCTCGTCGAGGCGCGCGAGGAGCAGCAGGTCCTCGACGATCGTGGTCATGCGCACCGACTCCGACTCGATGCGGGACAGCGAGTGCGTCACGTCCTCGGGCAGGGCGTGGGGCCCGCGCCGGGTGAGCTCGGCGTAGCCGCGGATGGAGGCGAGCGGCGTCCGCAGCTCGTGGCTCGCATCGGACACGAACCGCCGCACCTTCGCCTCGCTCGCCTGCCGCGACGACAGCGCCGCCGCGACGTGCCCGAGCAGGCCGTTGAGCGCGGCGCCCACGCGGCCGACCTCGGTGCGCTCGTCGGTGTCGGATGCGGGCACGCGCGCCTCGAGGGCGACGTCGCCGCGATCCAGCTCCAGCGCCGCCACGTGGGTCGCCGTGTCGACGACCCGGTCGAGCGGCCGAAGCGCGCGCCGCACGATGAGCGCGCCCACGAGCGCGGCGAGCGCGAGCGTGATCGCCGCGACCACCGAGATCACGACGATGAGCTGCTCCACCACGTCGTCGGCCGGCTTCAGCGGCAGGCCCGTGACGATGGTCGCGCCCGTCGTGGAGGTGTCGCCCACCAGGCGGTAGCGGCCGAGCGCGCCGCCGAGGTCGACCGTGCGGGGGATCCCGTCGGTGCGCACGCTCTGCAGCTGCTGGCTCTGCCGCTGGGTGAGCTCCACCGCGCCCGCGCCTCCCGGTTCGCCCTCGGCGGCGTCGCGGTCGGCGATGTACCCGCCCGAGACGACGCCGTCGACGATGGTGGCGCTGATCGTGCCGACCTGCTGCCCGAATGCGCCGAGCCCGCCGGGAGGGGCGCCGGGGAAGCTGCCGTAGTCGCCCGGATCGCGGTCGACGAAGCTCTGCGAGCGCGCCGCCGTGGCCTGCAGCTGCTGGTCGACCTGCTGCACGAGCGAGGCCCGCAGCGCGAGGATGCTGACCGCGCCGATGAGGACGCTCGCGAGCGCCAGCAGGCCCACGACGCTGAGGACCAGGCGGCGGCGCAGGGTCATGCCCCGCGCGGCGGCCGCCAGCCGGTCCCGCAGCGGCTGCGTCCCCGGCGGTCGGGTCACTCCGCGGCCTTGAGCATGTAGCCGGATCCGCGCACCGTGTGGATCATCGGGGCCCGCCCGGCGTCGATCTTGCGGCGCAGGTAGGAGATGTAGATCTCGACCACGCTCGACTTGCCGCCGAAGTCGTAGCTCCACACCCGGTCGAGGATCTGCAGCTTGCTCAGCACGCGCCGCGGGTTCCGCATCAGGTAGCGCAGCAGCTCGAACTCGGTGGCGGTCAGCTCGATCGGGTCGCCCGCCCGGGAGACCTCGTGGCTGTCCTCGTCGAGGGAGAGGTCGCCGACGCGGATCACGGGGTCGACGGTGTCGCTGACCACGAGCGTCGAGCGGCGGATGAGGCCGCGCAGCCGGGCCACCACCTCCTCCAGGCTGAACGGCTTGGTGACGTAGTCGTCGCCGCCCGCGGTGAGGCCGGCGAGCCGGTCGTCGAGCGAGTCCTTGGCGGTGAGGAAGAGGACGGGGATGTCCTCGGCGTCGGCCCGCAGCCGCGACAGCACCTGGAGGCCGTCGAGGTCGGGGAGCATGATGTCGAGCACCACGGCGTCGGGCTTGAACTCGCGCGCGGCGGCGAGCGCCTGGTGCCCGTTCTCGGCCGTGCGGATCTGCCAGCCCTCGTAGCGCAGCGCCATCTGGAGCAGGTCGGTGAGGGACGCCTCGTCGTCGACGACGAGCACCCGGATGGGCGACCCGTCGGCGCGGGTGAGGCGGGGCTGCTGTGCGGCGGCGGGCTGGAAGCCGGAGGGCGTTGCGGTGGTCACGGGATCCATCATCCGCAAGTTCCTATGAACCGACCATGAGCGGGCCATGGAGCGACCTCGACGTGGATCCTGGACGACGACGGGCCCGGCGCGTGGTGCGCCGGGCCCGGATCGTGCGGAGGTGCGGGAGGCTAGTGCTTGTCCTCCGTCGCGCGCGTGACGGGCTCGCCCTCGACCGTCTTCCGGTCCTCCTTCTGCTTGTCGCCGCGGGTCTTCGCGAGGCTCGCGACCGTGGCGACCGTGATGGTCGCGCCGATGAAGAGGAGCGAGAACCAGATCGGGATCTCGGGCGCCCAGAGCATCGGCTCGCCGCCGTTGATGAAGGGCAGCTCGTTGACGTGCATCGCGTGCAGCACGAGCTTCGCGCCGATGAACGCGAGGATGACCGCGAGGCCCTGCGACAGGTACACGAGGCGCTCGAGCAGCCCGCCGATGAGGAAGTACAGCTGGCGGAGGCCCATCAGGGCGAAGGCGTTCGCGGTGAACACGATGTACGCCTCGTTCGTCAGGCCGTAGATGGCGGGGATCGAGTCGAGCGCGAACACCAGGTCGACGAAGCCGATCGCGATGACGCAGAGCAGCAGCGGGGTGACGAAGCGCTTGCCGTCGATCTTCGTGGTGAAGCGGTCGCCGACGAAGTCGTCGTGCACGGGGAGGATCCGGCGGGCGATGCGCACGAACATGTTGTCCGCCGCGTTGCCGCCGTGGTCGCCCTTGAGCTGCTGGTACGCGAGCACGAACAGCAGCGCGCCGAAGATGTAGAAGACCCAGGAGAAGTTCTCGATGAGGGCGGCGCCGAGGGCGATGAAGCCGGCGCGCATGATCAGCGCGATGACGATGCCGATCATCAGCACCTTCTGCTGGTACTTCCGCGGCACGGCGAACCCGGTCATGATCAGCAGGAACACGAAGAGGTTGTCGATCGACAGGGCCTTCTCGGTGAGGTAGCCGGCGAAGTACTCGCCGCCGTAGCCCCAGCCGCTGGTGAAGCCGATGCCGACGCCGAAGATCAGGGCGAGGCCGATGTAGAAGGCCGACCAGCGGGCGGACTCGCCGATGCTCGGCTCGTGCGGCTTGCGCACGTGGGTGAAGAACTCGTAGACGAAGAACGCGATGGTGACCGCGATCGTGATGAGCCAGGTGGTCGTGGTGATGTTCACGGGGGTCTCCGGAAGTGAGGCCGACGGGAATCGGGACGGCGGGTGGCGCGGATCCCCATGATCCCATGCGGGATCTCCCCAGACCGGGGAAATGCCTGCGCCTACGCTCCCCGGATCGTGCGTGCCGCGGCCGGTCGCCCTCCTGGCGGGCCGACCGGCCGGCGTCAGGTCAGGCTCGGCGCCTCGAAGGGGTACGCGACGTAGGCGAACCGGCGGGAGTCCGGCGCCCAGCTCGTGACGTTGATGGTGCCCTGGCCACCGGGGAACGACGCGAGGTCGCGCGTGCGGTGGCTCTGCCGGTCGATGACGCGGAGGATCACGTCGCGGTCGGCCGGGTGCCCGAGCGTGCCGGGCGGGAAGGACAGGTACACGATGTGCTCGCCGTCGGGCGACGGGTGCGGGAACCAGTTGACGCGCTCGTCCGAGGTGAACTGGTGGGTGTCGGTGCCGTCGACGCGCATCGTGAAGAGCTGCGCGTGGCCCGGCAGGTCGGATCCGCGCTCCGAGTTGAAGTAGAGCCAGCCGCCGTCGGGCGAGAACTCGGCGCCGTCGTCGGGGAAGCCGTCGTCGGTGAGCTGCGTGGTGGGGCCGCCGTCGACGGGCACGAGGTGGATGTTGGTGGTCCACTCGCCGCGCGCGTCGAGCTGGCCGCCGATCACGCTGAGCGTCGAGCCGTCGGGCGAGACGCCGTGGAGGTAGTTCTTGAAGCCGAGCGCCGGATCCCGGTCGGCGGTGATGCGCCGGCCCTCGCCGCCCGCGCCGTCGTTCCAGAGGACGCTGTAGAGGTGGCCGTCGCGGCCCGAGACGTACACGTGCGCGCCGTCGGGCGACATGACGTGGTCGTTGTTGATGGGCGGGACGCCGCCGAGGTCGACCGCCTGGAAGTCGGCCGCGGGCTCGGGGAGGTCCGGATCCGGCTCCTCGGCGAGAGGCGCGGGCAGCCGCCAGAGGCCGCCCTCCGCGTTCACGACCAGCCAGCGGCCGTCGGGCGTCCAGTTCGGCGCCTCGATGTGCAGCACGGCCGACTCGGCGACCATGCGCTCGACGCCCGTCTCCACGTCGACGACGAGGAGACGGGCGAGCTGGCCGTCGCGCAGCGTCACGCGGCCGGGCCGGCGGGCGCGTCGTCCCGGTTGTTGGCGAAGGCCGAGTCGAACAGGCTGTCGGGCGTCGGCCAGAGGAGGGAGCGCACCTGCGCGAGGGCGTCGGGGGCGCCGTGGAGTCGGTCCATCCCCGCATCCTCCCACTCGACCGAGACCGGGCCGTCGTAGCCGATGCTGCGGAGGGCGCGGAAGGCGCGCTCGAACGGCACGTCGCCGTGCCCGACCGAGACGAAGTCCCAGCCGCGGCGCGGGTTGCCCCAGCCGAGGTGCGACCCGAGCCGGCCGCCGCGACCGTCGGACGTGCTCACCTTCGTGTCCTTGGCGTGCACGTGGTAGATGCGGTCGGCGAAGTCGAGGAGGAAGCCCACGGGGTCGATGTCCTGCCACATCATGTGGCTCGGATCCCAGTTGAGGCCGAAGCCGGGGCGGTGCCCGATGGCCTCCAGCGTGCGGCGGGTGGTCCAGTAGTCGTAGGCGATCTCGCTCGGGTGCACCTCGAGCGCGTACCGCACGCCCTCGTCGTCGAACACGTCGATGATCGGGTTCCAGCGGTCGGCGAAGTCCTGGTACCCGGCGTCGATGACCGACTCGGGCACGGGCGGGAACATGGCGACGTACGGCCAGATGCGGGATCCGGTGAAGCCCGTGACGCGCGTGACCCCGAGCCCGGCGGCCGCCTTCGCGGTGAGCTTCAGCTCCTCGGCGGCGCGCTGGCGGACGCCCTCCGCCTGGCCGTCGCCCCACACCTTGGAGCGGAGGATCGCCTGGTGGCGGAAGTCGATCGGGTCGTCGCACACGGCCTGGCCGGTGAGGTGCTGCGAGAGCGCGTGCACCTGGAGGCCGTGGCGCTCGAGGATCTCGCGACGGCCGCGCAGGTACTCGGGGTCCTCGGCCGCGCGCCACACGTCGAGGTGCTCGGCGGAGCAGGCGATCTCGAGGGCGTCGAACCCCCAGCCGCTCGCGAGCCGGGCCACCTCCTCCAGCGGCAGGTCGGCCCACTGGCCGGTGAAGAGCGCTACGGGGTTGGTGATCTGGGGCATGGTTCCCTCTCGTCGACGGTGACGGGTGACGGTGCGGCGGCCCGGTGACGGCGCGCGGGATCCACGCTACACACCGGGCCGCGGCCTCTCACGGGTCCGCGTCAGCGAAAGTTCGCCGACTGCGTGCGCTGGTAACCCGCCAGGGTGATGCCGCCGAGCAGGACCGCCCACGCCGCGAGGATCACCAGCGGGAGGCTCATGACCGCGGCGTCCTGACGGGCAGCCGCGCTCGTGAGCGTGCTCCACGCGCCCGTCGGCAGCAGCACCGTGAGGGACTCCCACGGGGTGCCGCTCGTGTCGCCGCCCGTGAACAGGCCGCCCGCGAACGAGAGCGGCAGGTACACGAGGTTGGCGAGGCCGAGCGCGCCGCGGGCGGGGAACCAGTAGCCCATCGCGAGCCCGAGCAGCGCCATGGGCACGGCGCCGGCCAGCACGGCGAGCGCGACGGCGCCGAGGGTCACCGCGTCGGCCCGCACCCCGCCGGCGGTGATGCCGACGAGGGCGACGGGGATCACGAAGACCACCCCGAACACGCACGCGACCGTGAGCTTGGCCGCCAGCCGGATCCACGCGGGCACCGGCGCCGTGAACAGCCACCGCTCCCACGGCGACTCGCGCGCGGATGCGACGCCCACGCCGAACTGGAACGTCACCGTCCCGAGCACCGAGAACAGCACGTAGCCGAGCAGGACGCCGAGCCGGGCGCTCGGCGACCCACCCTGCGGCAGCCCGACCACCGCGTAGATGAGCACGGGGTACGCGAGCAGCGGCAGCACGAAGGCGGGCATGCGGGCGTTCTGGGCGAGCTCGCTGACGACGTGGGCGCGGTAGATCGCCAGCCGACGACGGGCCGGGGATCGCGCGGGAGGGGCGGCGTGCAGGTCAGCGCTGGTCATCGGCGGGGCTCCTCGGGTGCGGTGGGGCGGTCGGGTCGGGGAGGGCGGATCCCGCGCCGCCCGCGAGCACGCGCTCGACGATCTCGCCGAGGCCGGGCTCCGTGACGGTGAGCTCGGGCTCGGAGACGCCGGCGAGCACCAGACCCGCGAGGGCGTCGGAGCGGTCGGTGTCGATGATCCAGCGCACCCGCTCGCCGGGGAGCGGCTCGGCGAGCTGCTCGGGCCGGGCGCCGCAGGGCAGGAACGGGCGGGCCTCGTGCGGGGTCGCGTGGAACGCGACGCGGCGGACGCCGGCCAGCCCGCGGAAGTCGGCCGCCGTCCAGTGGCCGACGACGCACCCGTGGTCGAGGCAGACGACGGTGTCGGCGAGCGCGGCGACCTCCTCCATGTCGTGGGACGCGAGGAGGACGGTGCGCCCGGAGTCGCGGACCGCGGCGATGGCGTCGCGCACCGCCGCGCGGCCCGGGATGTCGAGCGCGGCGGACGGCTCGTCGAGCACCACGACGGGCGTGCCCGCGCCGACCACGCAGGCGAGCGCGACCCGGCGCCGCTCGCCGCCGCTGAGCCCGCCGGTCTGGCGCGACGCGAGGCGGTCGAGGTCGAAGCGGTCGACGGCGGCGGCCGGCGTGAGCGCGCCGGCGTGCGGCACCAGCGCGAGGGCCAGCACCTCGCGCACCGTGAGGTACTCGGGGAACGCGAGCGCCTGCGGCATCACCGCGACCAGCGCCGCCGTGGGGCCGCCCCGCCGCACGTCGTGGCCCAGCACGCGCGCCCGTCCGGCGTCGGGGCGGCGGGTCGCGGTGAGCACGTCGATGGCCGTGGTCTTGCCGGATCCGTTCGGCCCGAGCAGCGCGTGCACGAGCCCCGGCGCGAGCGAGAAGGACGCGGCGTCGAGGGCGCGCGTGCGCCCGAAGGTGCGGGTGATCCCCTCGAGCTCCACCGCGTCAGTCATGCGACGCCTCCTCCTCGGCGAACCGGCGGGCACCCGGATCCGCCCCGCCGAACGAGATCGCGTAGAGGGACGACTGCGTCACCCCGTCGAGCCCGAGCACCGCGTCGAGCTCGTGGTCGACGAAGCCGACCCAGCCGAGCACCGGCAGCCCCAGCGCGGTCGCGACGAGGAGCGCGTTCTGCCCCACGTGCCCCGCCTCGAGCAGGGTGAGCCGGTAGCCGCGCAGCCCGTACTTGCAGCGCGAGCGCTCGAAGCTGCCCGTGATGACCACCGTGACCGCCGCCGTCTCCGGGATCGGCGCCATGAGCGACGGCGCCGCCCGGCGGAAGCGCGCCAGCCGCGACGCCCGCTCGAGCCCGGACACGTCGACGAGCGTCTCCTCCAGCGGGTCGAGCTGGTGGATCCCCGGCTCGAGCCCCGTGACGGACCGTGCGACCACGTGCAGGTCGAGCGGGTACAGCCCGCCGCCCGAGGGCACGTACCGCCCCGGCGTGCCGTCGCCGCGCGGGCCGTACGCGAGGCGCAGCACCGTCGCGAGCTCGGCCAGGTCGACCGGACGCCCGAGCGTGCGCGGCTCCGCCGACCGGCGCGCGGCCAGCGTCGCGCCCAGCTCGTGCCGCAGCGGCAGCGCGCGCGGCAGGGGCGTCGCCGGGAGCAGCCGCGGCGCGGAGGTGGCGCCTCCCGGCCCGGCGTCCGCCTTGCCCTGCGCCTCCTGCGCCATCTGGTGCGCGTACCGCACGTCGGTCCAGCCGGGGTGGGTGATGCGCGTGATCTTCGACGCCTCGTGGAAGTCCTCCGCGGGGTCGCCCGCCGGGCGGTCCACCGCGCCTCCGACGCTGTAGATGGGGCCGACGCTGCCGAGGGAGCGCGCGGGCGCGGCACGATCCGCGGGCGCGGACGGGTCGCGCTGCCCGCCCACCCGGTCGGCGGCGGCGTCGGTCTCGATGGTGCTCATGGGATCCTCCTGGTGCGGCGGGCGGGGGGACGGGCGGTGCCGGCCGTCACGGGAACGGGTGCGGGGTGGGGACGAGGTCCTCCGGCCCGGCGAGCGCGGGCCCGTCGCGCCAGAGCCGGTACAGGCGCGGGTGCCCGAGGAACCGCGCGGCGTGCACCACGTCGAGCGCCACGAGGTCCGGGCTCAGCGCGCGCACCACGTGGAAGCCGGCGGCGCGCACCTCGGGCGCGGTGATGTCGGCGAGCAGCACGTCGATCCCCTCGCGGTCGAGCCCCTGGACCACCTCCCCCCAGCTGGCCGGGCCGCCGACGGCCGCGACCCGCTCGTCCGAGGCGTCGAGCGCAGCCGTGAGCGGGCGCGCCGACGGGCGGCAGTGCAGCCGGATGTGGTCCTCGAACTCGACCACGTCCGCCGGCTCGATCATCGGCTCGGCCAGCAGCCGCAGGCACCAGTTGTGCGTGTGCAGCGCCTCGCGGACCGCGTTGAGGACGGCCCGGTCGAGCCGGAAGTCGGCCGCGCAGCCGACCGCGACCCCGATCCGGTCGCTCCGCATGACCGCGAGCAGCACGGGCACGTCGGCCGCGGCGTCGAGCACGCGCACGGTGAACGACGCCTCGTACCGGCCGCACAGCTCCTCCAGGCGCTCGAGCTCGCGGAGGGTCGCGGCGGTCAGCCGCGGGCTGGCGCGCCAGTCGAAGGCCGGGGGCGTGGATCCGCGGAGCCACGCGCGCTGGAACGCGTCCCGCTCGATGAGCTCGAGCACCGCGCGCCCGGCGGCGAACCCGAAGTGCGGCCCCGCCGCGACCCCCGACGAGGTCGCCGGCTCCACGTGCGGCTCGCGGTGCCCGTCCGCCCGATGCGGGTCGTCGAACACCACCATCTGCGCGGGCACGTGCACCGCCTCGCCCCGGTGCAGCGAGCGGGCCGGCATCCACGTGAGGAGGTCGCCCTGCCGGGCGCGCTCGTAGTGGAAGGACGGATCGTCGAGCTGCGTCGGGTGGAAGCGCTGGAAGGCCTCCGGCGCCACCTGGCGGACGTCGGCACCGAGGGGTGCGCGGAAGCCGCCGGGCGCGCCCGCCAGGGACATGCGCTCGACCGCCTCGCCGATGCAGGAGCGGCGGGCCTCCATCCGCGAGCCGCCCGGCCCCATGCTGAAGCGCTCGGAGTCCGTGCCGGTGAGGAACCCCGTGTCCGCCGAGCGCCCCGAGTAGAGCGCGTCCGGGATGGCGTCGGGCGTGAACGCCATGGGGTGCGCGTGCTCCACGAGCCCCGTGTACGGGCTGACGACGCCCGGGCCGCCGCGGCTCACGCGCGCCACGGCGAGACGATGCCCGCGTAGGGGCGGGGGCCGCACGTGCCGCAGCGGGCGACGCGGTACACGGCGTGCGCCTCCGCCTCCATCACCTTGGGCTCGACCACGAGCACCGTGCTGGCGACGAGCCAGTCGTGGGCGTGGATCCACCGGGCGGCGTAGCGGGCGGCGAACCCGGCGGCGATGGCGTCGAGGCTGGGGTCGCGCGGCACGACGGCGACCGCGTCGGCCGCCGCGGCGTGATCCGCGGCGAACGGCGTGGTCGACGCCCAGCGCAGCGCGACGCACTCGAGGCACGGCCCCTCCCCGGGCACGACCACCGGCCCGACGAGCTGGAACCGGCCGTCGAACGGGTGCACGGGGAGCCACGCGCGCCCGGCGGCGTGCATGCGCGCGCCGACGTCGCGGAGGACGGACCGGGATCCGGCCGCGATGACGAGGTCGGCGTCGGCCTCGTCGCCGAGCTCCGCCGAGGGCAGCGCCTCCGCGAGGCCCGTGAGGAGCGACGGGATCATGTCGCCCACGAGCGCGACCCGGGCGGGCGTCGCGGGATCGACGACGGGCCCGAGCCCGGTGCGGTCGCCGCCGTTGCGGCGCGCCTCGTCGAGGACGTGCGCGAGCTCGTCGGGCACGGATCCCGCGGAGCCGTCGGTCGGCGCGCCGACCACGACGTCGCGCAGCACGAGCTCATCGACCAGGCGCGCGACGGCGTCGGCATGCGAGGGGAAGGCCCGCTCGAGGTCGGCGCGGGTGAAGGGACGGGAGAGGAGCTGCGACACCGCGGTGACGGCGTCGCCCGAGGGCAGCTGCAGGGAGACCAGCTCGCGACCCCCGAGGAGGTGGAGGGTGTCCTCCACCTCCCCGAGGGCGTAGCGGGGACTCACCGAGTACGTGGTCGACGGGTCCATGCGCGGGCGATCAGCGAGGCTGCTGCCGGCCGCCGCCGCTCGACGAGCACGTCGTGCTGCAGCACAGGGTGACGTCGCCCATCACGAGCTCCTCCTCCGCGCCGCGGTGCGTGATGGTGAAGCCGAAGGCCTCCGCCAGCAGCGCGTCGGACGCGTCGTCGGCTCCGGGCGCGGACCCGGGTGCGGTGGTGGTCGACGGAGCCTGGGCCGCCGTCTCCATGAGCAGTGACATTGCCGTTCCTTCCTCTCAGGTGGGTGGGACGACGCCTTTCTAGTACGATCCTCCGTGCCCTGGGCGGATACGATATGCCTGTTGACAAGCGGCTCCCGGGGCAGCATGATCCGCCCGCGTCGCGGCGTCCCGCGTCGGATCCGGCGCGTACCCTGGAGCCCGTGACGGACGAGATGCTGGCCTTCCCCTGGGAGGACGACCTCGCCCCCGCGGCCCCCGCGCCGCCTCCTCCCCCGCCGCACCTGACGCGGATCGTCGCCCACTCGTCGGACCGGGTCGCCTGGCTCCGCGCGCGGAGCTTCGGGATCACCGCCACCGACGTCGCGCGCCTCGCGACCGACGCCTCGCTGCAGGCCGTCGCCATCGAGAAGCTCCACGGATCCGGCTTCGGCGGCAACCGCTACACCGACCACGGGCGGGAGCGGGAGCCCGAGATCGCGCGCTGGGTCGAGGCCGAGCACGGCATCGTCCCGAGCGCGCACCTGTTCCACGCGGAGGGCCAGCGCCGCCACCTCGCGACCCCCGACGGCGTGGGCCTCCGCGCCGACGGCCGGCTCGAGCTCGCCGAGATCAAGACCACCGCGAAGCCCTGGCGGAGCATCCCGCGCAACTACCTGCGGCAGATCTGGTGGCAGCAGTACGTGCTGGGCGCCGAGCGCTCGCTCATCGTGTGGGAGCAGCACGTCGACTTCGTGCCGGTGCACGACATCCCGAAGTGGAAGTGGATCGACCGCGACGAGGCCGAGATCGCGGCGCTCGTGGCGCGCGCGAACGACCTCATCGCGCTGATCGTGCGCATGGCCAACGCGCCGGCGGGAGCCCGCGGGCTGGCCTGAGCCGCGGACGCGCCGGCCCCGCCGTCCTCAGCGGACGTGCCCGATCCGCAGCCGCATCCGCTCCGCCGCGCGCCGCCACGGCCCCGTCGGATCCGGCCCGATCCGCACGCCCGCCACCAGCGCGACCGCCTCCACCACCTGCGCGTGCGTCAGCCCGTCCGTGTCCACGTGGTCGGCGAACCGCGGCCCCTGCAGCGCGGCGGTCCGCGGGAGCTGCGCGGCCGCCCAGCCGTCCGGCCCCTCGAGCCGCGTGCGCAGGCGCCGGAGCACCGTCGCCTCGGACGCGAGGAGCGTCACGTGCCGCACGTCGTGCCCCGCCTCGCGGAGCGCGCCGAGGATCCGCGCGTGCCGCCCCTCGTCCACGAGCGCCATCGGCACGATCACGTCGCCCGGGTGCCGCGCGAGGAGGTCGAGCAGGATCCCCGTCACGGTCGGCTCCCACCACGGCGTGTCCTGGAAGTCCCCGCGGAGCGCGCGCGGCTGCATCCGGTGGATCCCGAAGCCCACCTCCTCCGGGTCCGCCACGACCGATCCCGGCAGTCGCCGCCGGAGCGACGCGGCGGCCTGGGTCTTGCCGACGCCGAAGGTCCCGTTGAGACAGATGAGCACCCGCGAGCCTGCCAGCCGCGGGCCCCCGCCGCATTCTTCTCGCCCGGGGAACACCGCGGAAACACGCCCGACTCACACGCCGACTTCACTGGAGGAGCGGGGGCGCGAGGGGATCCACCACGCCGCCGCGTCCGAGGAGGGGTCGCACGATGAGCCAGGTCATCCAGTCCAGAGCCGGCGTCGCCGCCCAGGCCCAGCGGGATCGGGCGGCCGCGGCCGTCGCGCTCGCGCCGCACGGCGCGACCATGCGCGCGGTCGTGGTCACGGAGACGGGCGGGCCGGAGGTGCTGCACGTGGCGGACGTGCCGGTGCCGCACCGCCAGGACTCGGAGGTGCTCGTGAAGGTCGTCGCGGCGGGCGTCAACCCCATCGACCTGCGGCTCCGCGCAGGCGAGCCCGGCGGGCCGACGCTCGGCAGCCTGCCCGCGGTGCTCGGCCGCGACTTCAGCGGCGTCGTCGTCGAGTCGCCCTACGAGGACCACGCGCTGCATCCGGGCGACGAGGTGTTCGGCCTCGCGATGGTGCCGCGGATGCCCGGCAGCTACGCCCCCTACATCGCCGTCCCCAGCGTCAGCCTCGCCCGGAAGCCCGCCCGGCTCTCGCACGTCGAGGCCGCGGCGACGCCCGTGAGCGCCCTCACCGCGTGGGGCATGGTGGTCGACATCGGCCGGGCGCACGAGGGCCAGGTCGTGCTGGTGCACGCGGCCGCCGGCGGCGTCGGCCACTTCGCGGTCCAGTTCGCGCGGCACTTCGGCGCCCGCGTGATCGCGACCGGCTCGCCCCGCAACGTCGACTGGCTGGCGGAGCTCGGCGCCGACGAGGTCATCGACCGCACGCAGGGGCGCTTCGAGGACGTGCTCGCCGACGTCGACGTGGTGATCGACCTGGTCGGCAACTGCACCGACGACACCGGCACCCGCTCCCTGAGGGTGCTCCGGCCGGGCGGTCTGCTGGTGAGCTCGCCCACGCGCGGCTGGCCGACGCTCGTGCAGGACGCCGCCGCCGTGGGCGTGCGCGCCACGCACTACGAGGTCGCGCCCGAGGGCCAGACGCTCTCCGTCATCTCCCGGCTGCTCGAGTCGGGGGACATCCGGGTCTACGTCGACGAGGTGTTCGACCTGGAGGACGCGGCCGAGGCGCACCGCCACATGGAGAGCGGCCACGCCCGCGGCAAGGTCGTGCTCAACGTCGCGCGGGGCTGAGCCGCGGGCGGACGATCAGCCCTCCGCCTGCTCGGCGAGCGGCCGCTCCATCACGTGGTCCGTCTCCACGGCGTCCGAGAGCCGGAACGACCGCGTGCCCACGATGCGGAAGCCGCTGCGCTCGTAGAAGCGGATGGCGCGCGCGTTGTGCTCGTTGACGCCGAGCCAGATGCCCGCGTCCGCGTCCCGTCCCGCCTCCCCCGCCAGCCCGCGGGCGATGCGCAGGGTCTCCGCCATGAGGGGCCGTGCGACCCCGACGCCGTGCGAGCCCGCCTCCACGTACACCTTGCTCAGCTCGATGACGGGCACGAGCCGCAGCGCACCCGCCACGTCGGGATCCGCGGGCGGCGCCGCCACGACCATGGTGTAGCCGACCGCGCGCCCGTCGACCTCGGCGAGCACGACCCGGTGCGCGGGATCCTCGAGGTGCGCCCGGAAGCGCGCCGGCGACAGGACCGTGCGGATGTGCTCCGCGATCGCCTCGGCCGTCGTGGACGGCGGGCACGCGAGGGCGAAGGTGCGGGCGGCGACGGCGGCCACCTCGTCGGCGTCGGCGGGCGTCGCGACGCGGAAGGACGGGACGGTGGGATCGGGGGTGCTCACCCGACGAGCCTAGGCACGCGCGCGCCCCGGATACGACGGAAGGGCCCGCCGAGCCATGCGTCCACCCCCCCCGGATACGACGGAAGGGCCCGCCGAGGCGGGCCCTTCCTGTCCTGCATGTCGTGCGTGCGCTCGTCGCGCGGTGGGGCTAGATGGAGTTGACGTCCACCGGGATGCCGGGGCCGAAGGTCGTGGAGACCGTGGCCTTCTGCACGTAGCGGCCCTTGGAGGAGGACGGCTTGAGGCGGACGATCTCCTCGAGCGCGGCGCCGACGTTCTCGGAGAGCTGCTCGGGCGAGAAGCTCGCCTTGCCGACCACGAAGTGGACGTTGGCGTGCTTGTCGACGCGGAACTCGATCTTGCCGCCCTTGATGTCGGACACCGCGCGCGCGACGTCCGGGGTGACCGTGCCGGTCTTCGGGTTGGGCATGAGGCCGCGCGGGCCGAGCACCTTGCCGAGACGACCGACCTTGCCCATGAGCTCGGGCGTCGAGACGGCGGAGTCGAACGACGTGTAGCCGCCCGCCACCTTCTCGATGAGCTCGTCGCCGCCGACCTCGTCGGCTCCGGCGGCGATGGCCGCCTCGGCCGCGGGGCCCGTCGCGAAGACGATGACGCGAGCGGTCTTGCCGGTACCGTGAGGAAGGATGACGGTGCCGCGGACCATCTGGTCTGCCTTGCGGGGGTCGACGCCGAGCTTGAGCGCGACCTCGACGGTGCTGTCGAACTTGCTGGATCCGGTCTCGCGCGCGAGCTCGACGGCCTCGGCGGCGGTGTACGCCTTCGTCGCGTCGATCTTCTCGGCTGCGGCCCGGTAGGCCTTTGACTTCGCCATTCGTGTCTCCTGTTTCGAGAGTGCGGTGGATGTGAGCCTGGCTGGCTCTCCCGCGTGTTGCTGGGAGCGGATCCCGGACGGGCTCCGCGGGGGTGGTGGAGGCTAGGCCTCGACCGTGATGCCCATGGAGCGGGCGGTGCCGGCGATGATCTTCGCCGCGGCGTCGATGTCGTTGGCGTTGAGGTCGGCCTGCTTCTGCTCGGCGATCTCGCGGACCTGGTCCATCGTGAGCTTCGCGACCTTGACCGTGTGCGGCGTGCCCGAGCCCTTGGCGACTCCGGCGGCCTTCTTGATGAGCTCCGCAGCCGGGGGCGTCTTGAGGATGAACGTGAACGTCCGGTCCTCGTAGACGGTGATCTCGACGGGGATGACGTTCCCGCGCTGAGCCTCGGTCTGGGCGTTGTACGCCTTGCAGAACTCCATGATGTTGACGCCGTGCTGGCCCAGCGCCGGCCCGATGGGCGGTGCGGGGTTGGCGGCGCCGGCCTTGATCTGCAGCTTGATCAGACCCGTGACCTTCTTCTTCGGTGCCATTTCTCTTCCTTCTTCTTGATTGCTAGATCGAGCGGGCCGCGCGGCCCGACCGCCTAGAGCTTGGTGACCTGGTCGAAGCTGAGCTCGACCGGGGTCTCGCGCTCGAACAGGGAGACGAGGACCGTGAGCTTGCCGCTCTCGGGCTTGATCTCGCTGATGGAGCCGGGGAGGCCCGCGAACGAGCCCTCCTTGATCGTGATGGTCTCGCCGATCTCGAAGTCGACCTCGGCCGCGACGACGCGCTGGGCCTGTCCGCCGCCCTTGGTGGGCTGGCCCTTGACCTGCGCCACCTCCTTGATCTCGACGAGGCTCTTCAGCATGGAGAAGGCCTCCTCGAAGCGGAGGGGCGTGGGGTTGTGGGCGTTGCCCACGAAGCCCGTGACGCCGGGGGTGTGGCGGACGACCGACCAGCTGTCCTCGTTGAGGCTCATGCGCACCAGCACGTAGCCGGGGATGCGCACGCGGTTGACCATCTTGCGCTGGCCGTTCTTGATCTCGACGACGTCCTCCATCGGGACCTCGATCTGGTAGATGTCGTCCTCCATGTTGAGCGACACCATGCGGTTCTCGATGTTGCTCTTCACGCGGCGCTCGAAGCCCGCGTAGGAGTGGATGACGTACCACTTGCCCGGCTTGGAGCGGAGCTCCTTGCGGAAGTCCTCGTAGGGGTCGACGTCGGGGTCGCCCTCGGCGGACGCGTCCTCGTCGGGCACCAGGTCGGCCTCGGCCTGGGCGACGTCCTCGGCGGTGGCGGGCGTGACGTCGGCGGGCTCCAGCGCCTCCTCGGCGGCCTCCTCCTCGGCCTCGTCGTCGGTCGCCTCGACGGCGGCCTCGGCCTCGTCGGCGGAGTCGATGTCGAGCGCGTCCTCGACGATGGCGTCGGCCTCGGGGTCCTCGACGGACTCCATCGCGTCGAGCGCGGCGGTCAGGTCGGTCTCGACCGAGTCGCCCTCGACGTGCAGGGCGGTGTGCTCCGCCGCGTCCGAGCTCTCCTCGGAGGACTCGATGGCGTGGCCCTCCTGGACCTCGTCCACCTCGGAGGACTGCTCCGCCGCGGGGGCGAGGTCGACGTCGTCGCGCTTGCTCTCAGCCAATGGATCTACTTCCCTCGTTCTTCGTCGTGCGTTGCCGTGTGCGTGCCGTGCTGATCCGGGCGCCGGGCCGCGTGGACGCGGACCCGTCGGGATCCGCCGCGCTCCGGCCGTCCGTGCTCCGCGGCGCATCGGATCCGTGGATCCCGTGCGCAGCCCGCCGTCCGGCCCGTGCCGCCTCCGGAGGAGGCCCTGGTGCTAGGCGCCGTTGCCGAACACCACGATGGCGAGGTACCCGAACAGCTGGTCGAGGAGCGAGACGATCACCATCATGACGATGACGAAGGCCAGCACCACTCCCGTGAACGTGAGCAGCTCCTTGCGGGTGGGCGTGACCACCTTCTTGAGCTCCTGCACGACCTGCTTGATGAAGAGCACCAGCCGGGCGAAGGGGTTGCGTCGTGCGTCCCGCTGCTCGCGAGCGTGCGCGACGATCTCCTCGCTCGGCTCGTCGACGATCTTCCGCGCCACGCGTGGGTCCCTTCCTGCATTGCTCGGCTGCGCCCGGAGTTCGGGCCAGCCGCGATGTCACGCGCCCGGGGACCCGTTCCATCTAGCAGGGCGGACAGGACTCGAACCTGCAACCTGCGGTTTTGGAGACCGCTGCTCTACCAATTGAGCCACCACCCTCTGCGTCGACCACCGCCTGCCCCTGCGCCCTCCGGCCGTGCGAGCACGGGGGGAAGAAGGCGCGGAATAGCATGGCGGAGATACCGACCCGGACGAGTGTACCAGCATCCGCGCCCGCCCGGTCGGGCCGGTCGCCGAAGCCCCTGCGCGGGCCCGCGTGGCGCCCCGCGCGGATCCCTATGCTCGGGGCATGGCCGAACCGCAGAGCACCGTCCCCCTCAGCCGCGTCTCCACCCGCATCGGATCCATCGCCGAGTCCGCGACCCTCAAGGTCGACGGCAAGGCCAAGGCCCTGCAGGCCGCCGGGCGCCCCGTCATCAGCTTCGCCGCGGGCGAGCCCGACTTCCCGACGCCCGACTACGTCGTCGAGGCCGCGGTCGAGGCGGCGCGCGATCCCCGCAACCACCGCTACACCGCGGCCGCCGGCCTCCCCGACCTGCGCGAGGCCATCGCCGAGAGGACGCGCACGTCCTCGGGCCTCGACGTCGGCATCGACCGGATCATCGTCACCAACGGCGGCAAGCAGGCCGTCTACCAGGCGTTCCAGACGCTGCTCGACCAGGGCGACGAGGTCCTCGTGCCCACGCCCTACTGGACCACCTACCCCGAGGCCATCCGCCTCGCGGGCGGCGTGCCCGTCGACGTCTTCGCGGGCGCCGACCAGGGCTACCTCGTCACCGTCGAGCAGCTCGAGGCCGCGTGGACCCCGCGCACCAAGGTGCTGCTGTTCGTCTCCCCCTCGAACCCCACCGGCGCCGTGTACTCGCGCGAGCAGACCCGCGAGATCGGCGAGTGGGCCGAGGCGAAGGGCCTCTGGGTCATCAGCGACGAGATCTACCAGGACCTCGTCTACGACGGCGCGGAGGCCGCGAGCATCGTCGACGTGGTGCCGGCGCTGGCCGACCGCACGATCCTCGTCAACGGCGTCGCCAAGACGTACGCCATGACCGGCTGGCGCGTGGGGTGGATGGTCGGCCCGGCCGACGCCATCACGGCCGCGGGCAACCTGCAGTCGCACCTCTCCTCCAACGTCTCCAACGTCTCGCAGCGCGCGGCCATCGCGGCGCTGCGCGGACCGCGCGACACCGTCGACCGGATGCGCGAGGCCTTCGACCGCCGCCGCCGCACGATCGTGGCCGAGCTCGACGCCATCCCCGGCTTCGTCACGCCCACGCCGCAGGGAGCGTTCTACGTCTACCCCGACGTGACCGGCCTCTTCGGCCGCGACATCGACGGCGTCACGCCGACCACGTCGCTCGAGGTGGCCGACGTGCTCCTGGAGAAGGCGGAGATCGCCGCGGTCCCCGGCGAGGCGTTCGGCCCGAGCGGCTTCCTGCGCTTCAGCTACGCGCTCGGCGACGAGGCGCTGCTCGAGGGCGTGCGCCGGATCCGCGACCTGCTGGCCTGATCCGCCGCCCGGCCCCGGCTGGCCGGCCCGCTCCTAGAGGGAGAGGCCGACCAGCACGGGCTCGGGCTGCAGGATCACGCCGTGCTCGCTCATCACGCGGCCCTGCACGTAGCGCGCGAGGGCGGCGACGTCCTCGGCGGTCGCGGTGCCGCGGTTGGTGAGCGCGAGCGTGTGCTTCGAGGAGACGGCCGCGCCGGATCCCGGCAGCCGGAAGCCGCGACGCACCCCGGAGTGCTCGATGAGCCACGCGGCGCTGAGCTTCACGCCCGCGGGCTCGCGGCGGCGGCGCGCGGCGGCCTCCCGCTCGATCGCCTCGGCCACCTCCCACTGGTCGCCGAGCGGCACGACGAGGTCCTCGGGCGGATCCTCCTGCGGCCAGCGCGGGGCGTCGGCCGGCAGCGTGCGCGCGAACGCGGCGCTGACGATGGGGTTGGTGAAGAAGGACCCCGCGCTCCAGGTGTCGTGGTCCGCGTCGTCGAGCACCATGCCCTTGGACCCGCGCAGCGCGAGCACGGTCTCGCGCACCCGGGCGACGGGCACGCGGTCGCCGAGCTCCACGCCGAGCGCGCCGGCGAGCTGCGGGTAGGCGACCGGCAGGCCGAGCGCGTCGGGCCCCTCGCCGCGGGTGAGCGCGAAGTCGACCGACAGCACGACGCCGACGCGACCGCGCTTGAGGGCCGAGGTGCGATAGCCGAGGCCGAGGTCGGCGGCCGTCAGGCGCTCCACCTCCCCCGTCTCGTAGTCGAGGAACTCGACGCCCTCGAGGACGTCGGCGACCTCCTGGCCGTACGCCCCGATGTTCTGCACGGGCGACGCTCCGGTGGATCCGGGGATGCCCGAGAGCGCCTCCAGGCCGGCCAGCCCGTCGGCCACGGTGCGCGCGACGAGCGCGTCCCACGGCTCGCCGGCCTGCACGCGCACGAGGACGGTGCCGTCGGCGCGCGCGTCGCCCACCTCGACGCCGCGGGTCGCGATGCGGATGACGGTGCCCTCGACGCCCGCGTCGGAGATGAGCGAGTTGGAGCCGCCGCCGAGGACCATCCAGTCCTCCCCCACGGCCCAGAGGCCGGTGAGGGTGTCGACGAGCTCGTCGCGCGCGCTCACGGTCACGAGCTCCTCGGCGGGCCCGCCGACGCGCAGCGTCGTGAGGTCGGCGAGCGGGGCGTCGCGGTGGGTCTCGATCGTCACGGGGGCCCTACGCCAGCCGGACCTGCGCCTGCGCGCGGCCGAGGACGGTCTTGCCGTCGACGGACACGGCGAGGTCGACGCGGACCGTGCCGGCCTCGGCGTCGATCGCCCCGACCTTGGCGACGATCGTCAGCTCCTGGCCGTCGGCCGGATCCACGACCACGGGCCGCGTGAACCGCACGCCGTAGGAGACGATGCGCGAGGGATCCCCCGCCCAGTCGGCGACGGGCTGCACGGCCTGGCCCATGGTGAGCATGCCGTGCGCGAGCACGCCCGGCAGCCCCACCGACGCGGCCACGTCGTCGCGGTAGTGGATGGGGTTGAAGTCGCCCGAGGCGCCCGCGTAGCGGACGAGCGAGTCGCGCGTGAGGCGGATCGAGCGCTCGGCGACGACGTCGCCCACGGCGAGGTCGGCGAGCACCGGCACGGCGCCGGCCGCGGCTGCGGCGCTCACGCGTCGTCCCCGCGGACCACGAGGGTGGAGACGGCGGTCACCACGTGCGCGCCGGAGGCGTCGACCATCGCGGACTCGGCCGTCACCATCGCGTTGCCGCCGAGCGAGGCGACCTTCGTGACGGTGAGCGTGGCGGTGAGCTCGTCGCCCGCGACCACGGGCCGCGAGTACGTGAAGGCCTGGTCGCCGTGGACGACGCGGCTGAAGTCGATGCCCGCGTCCGGCTCCGCGAGCAGCTGCGCGAGGGTCGCCTCCTGCACGACCACGGGGAACGTGCTCGGCGCGACCACGTCGGCGTGGCCCGCGGCGCGCGCCGCCTCGGGGTCGAGGTGGACGGGGTGGGTGGCGCCGACGGCGCGGGCGAACTCGCGCACCTTCTCGCGTCCCACCAGGTACGGGGCGGCGGCGGGGAGCACGCGGCCCTGGATCTCTGCATTCACTGGCACCGGTCGATCCTACGCGGCGGGCCCGCGGGACCCCGGGCGCCGACCGCGCGGCAACGCCAGAGCCCCGGCCCCCACTTCTCGTGGGGACCGGGGCCCGGGTTCGCGATGCCGCTCGTGCGGCGTCAGATGCCTACTGGCAGGAGTCGCACTGCAGGAGCTCCATGGGGTCGACGGGGATCGCGTAGCCGCCGACGGTGTCGTTGTTGTCGTAGTCCATGGGTGCCTCCCGTTGTGTCGTGTCGGGAGCCGCCGGTGCGGCTCCTCAGGTCTCGTGGCTCTCGCCCCGATGGCCTCCGGATCCGCGTCTTCGCGAGGATCCGGTGTGCTCGGCCACCCGGTGGGGCGGTGAGGTTCTCCACTATATAACCCGAACTACAGACCTGTCATTCCACTACATCTAGTGGTTCGGCGTGTCGCGGCGGCTTCCGCGTCGTCATGCGGATCCGGCCGCCCGGACCGCCGCTCGGCTCCGTGGAGGACGGGCGTGTCGCGCGGAGACGGGGGCGTCCGGACGCGCGGAGGGCCGCCGCGATCGCGTCGCGTCGGCCCTCGTGCGCTCGGTGCGCGGGATGCGGATCAGGACTCGCGCGCCTCGCGCGCCTCCTTCTCCTCCTCCGACTCGCTCGCGGTGTAGTCGCCGCCGGCGGGGGCCTCGCGGCGCTCCTCGTCGTGCGCGTCGGGGACGGGGTTGCCCTGGGTCTTGTAGAGCACGTCGTCGTGCTCGGCGCCCGAGGCGTGGTCGTGGTTCGCGTGGTCCGTGGACTCGTGGTGGGTCATGCCCGGAGGCTACGCCGTGGCGGAGGGCGCCGGAAGGCCGGGCGCCGCGGGAGGACATGCGGCCGGCGGATGCGCGGGCAGGGGAAAGGCCCCGGAACCTGGCGAGAGGTGTCCGGGGCCTATCGAGGAGGACGGACCCCGAGGGATCCGCGCTTCCGTAGCGGGAGCGGGACTTGAACCCGCGACACCACGATTATGAGCCGTGTGCTCTAACCACCTGAGCTACCCCGCCATGACCCTCGACGCCGACCGTGGCCGGCCGAGGGATCGAGCCCCCAGTGAGGATTGAACTCACTACCTCTTCCTTACCAAGGAAGTGCTCTACCAATGAGCTATGGGGGCGTGCCCGGGCGCGTCGGAGACGCGCTGGAACCATACGACGATAGCAGGTCCGGGACCGCCCGCGAGACGCGTGACGGCCCCGGACCGGGGCACGGCCGGACGGCGCGGGCTCAGACCGCGGAGAGGTCCCGGATCTCGTCGGCCGTCAGCTCGAGCTCCACGGAGGCGAGGAGGTCGGGCAGCTGCGTGAGGTCGCGCGCGCTGGCGATGGGCGCGGTGACCGACGGCTGGGCTCGGAGCCAGGCCAGCGAGACCGTCGTGACGGAGACGCCGTGCGCCTCGGCGACGCGGTCGAGCACCTCGAGGAGGGCGCGGCCGTGGTCGTCGTGGTACTTGGACGCGGTGCCGGCGCGGGGGCTGTCGACGTCGCCGCCGCGGTACTTGCCCGTGAGGAAGCCGCTGGCGAGGCTCGAGTACGGGGCGGAGGCGATGCCCTCGCGCACCAGGAGGTCGGTGAGCCCGCCCTCGTAGGCGCCGCGCTCGACGAGGTTGTAGCGGTTCTGCAGCACCTCGAAGCGGGCGATCCCCTCGCGGGCGGAGACGTCGAGCGCGGCCTGCAGGCGCTCGGCGGTGAAGTTGGAGGCGCCGATCGCGCGGACCTTGCCCTCCGTCACGAGCTCGGCGAGCGCGGTGACGGTCTCCTCGATCGGGGTCTCCTGGTCGTCCACGTGCGCGTAGTAGAGGTCGATCGCGTCGACGCCCAGGCGGCGGAGGCTGGCCTCGACGCCGCGACGCACGCTGTCGCGCGACGTGCCCTTCGCGGCCTCGTGGGCGCCGACCTTGGTCGCGATGACGAGGTCGTCGGGGCGCCCGCGCGCGGCGAGCCAGCGGCCGATGATCTCCTCGGACTCGCCGCCGGAGTTGCCGGGCTTCCACGCGGAGTAGACGTCGGCGGTGTCGACGAAGTTGCCGCCGGCCTCGACGTAGGCGTCGAGCAGCTGGAACGAGGTCGCCTCGTCGGCGGTCCAGCCGAAGACGTTGCCGCCGAAGGACAGGGGGAACACGTCCAGGCCGCTGGATCCGAGGGGCACGCGTGCGGGGTCCGTCATTGCTGATCTCCTTCGTCCGGTGGCGGCCGCCGTGGCCGCCACCCTCCCCAGCGCAGGCGGGTCGCCCGCTATTCCCTCCCGTCCCCCGCGTCGGGAGCGCTCCCGACCCGTCGCCTAGGCTCGACGCATGACTCCGGCATCCCCCACAGCCCCCGCCCCGGCTGCCCGGGACGACATCCTGGCCCGCCCCGACGGCGACGACGCGCACGGCACCGGATCCGAGTGGTGGCGCACCGCCGTGATCTACCAGATCTACCCCCGCTCGTTCGCCGACTCGGACGGCGACGGCATCGGCGACCTCCCCGGCATCACCGAGCGGCTCCCCGCGCTCCGCGAGCTGGGGGTCGACGCCGTGTGGCTCTCCCCCTTCTTCCTGTCCCCGCAGAACGACGCCGGCTACGACGTCGCCGACTACTGCCAGGTGGATCCGCTGTTCGGCACCCTCGACGACTTCGAGCGGATGCAGCGCCGCGCGCACGAGCTCGGCCTCCGCGTCATCGTCGACATCGTCCCGAACCACACGTCCTCCGCGCACCGCTGGTTCCAGGAGGCCGTCGCCTCCCCCGCGGGCAGCGAGGAGCGGGCCCGCTACATGTTCCGCGACGGGAAGGGCGCCGACGGCGAGCTCCCGCCGAACAACTGGGAGTCGATCTTCGGCGGCCCGGCCTGGTCGCGCCTCACCGAGCCCGACGGCTCGCCCGGCCAGTGGTACCTGCACCTGTTCGACTCCTCGCAGCCCGACCTCGACTGGACGAACCCGTGGGTGCGGGAGCGCTTCCGCGAGATCCTCCGCTTCTGGCTCGACCGCGGCGTCGACGGCTTCCGCGTGGACGTCGCGCACGGCATGGTCAAGGCGCCCGGCCTGCCCGACTACACGCCGCCCGAGGGCCAGGGCAGCATGGGCGGCGCCGGCGGCGTGGACGACCAGCCCGCTCCCCCGCCGCCGTACTTCGCGCAGGAGGGCGTGCACGAGATCTACCGCGAGTGGCGCGAGATCTTCGACTCGTACGACGGCGACCGCGCGATGGTGGCCGAGGCGTGGGTCGAGCCGCTCGCGAAGCTCGCCGACTGGGTCCGCCCGGACGAGATGCACCAGGCCTTCAACTTCAGCTACCTCGAGACGCCGTGGGACGCGGCGGCGCTCCGCCGCACCATCGACGCGTCGCTGGCGACCTTCTCCTCCGTGGGCGCGCCGAGCACGTGGGTGCTCTCGAACCACGACGTCGTGCGGCACGCGAGCCGGCTCGCGCTCTCGGGCGAGAACCCGCAGGGCGTCGGCATCGGGCCGAAGTCGACCGTGACGGTGGACGAGGAGCTCGGCCTGCGCCGCGCCCGCGCCGCCAGCGCGCTCATGCTGGCGCTCCCGGGCAGCGCGTACATCTACCAGGGCGAGGAGCTCGGCCTGCCCGAGGACACCCGCCTGCCCGACGAGGCGCGCCAGGATCCGACGTTCCACCGCACCGCGGGCGAGCGCTACGGCCGCGACGGCTGCCGCGTGCCGATCCCGTGGGAGGCCGGGAAGCCGTCGTACGGCTTCAGCGACGGCGACGCCAGCTGGCTGCCGCAGCCCGGCGACTGGGACCGGTTCGCGCGCGACGCCGAGCAGGCCGATCCCGCCTCCACCCTCTCGCTCTACACGGAGGCGCTGCTGCTGCGCCGCGAGCACGGCCTCGCGCTGGGCGACCTCGCGTGGATCACCGCCGAGGGCGACGACGTCATCGCGTTCGAGAGCGCGGGCGTCACCGTCATCGCGAACCTCGGCGCCGCGTCGGTGCCGCTGCCCGAGGGTCGCGTGCTGCTCGCGAGCCGTCCGCTCGACGGCGACGCCGTGCCGTCGGACACCACCGTGTGGATGGTCCGCGACTAGGGCCGACCCTGCGGACGTGACGACGCCCCCTCGCCTTCGGGCGAGGGGGCGTCGTCATGCGGGGCGCAGGGCCCGGCGCGTGGGCTAGTTGGCGTGCTCCTGGAGCCAGGCGAAGGGATCCACCGCGGTGCCGTCCGCCATGCGGATCTCGAGGTGGAGGTGCGGGCCGGTGGACGCGCCCGTGTTGCCGACCTGGCCGATCTGCTGGCCGACCTTGACCGGGTCGCCCGCCTTGACGCGCATGGATCCCGGCAGCATGTGGCCGTAGACGCTCGTGACGAGCTGGCCGTCGATGACGTGGTCGATGACGAGGTGCACGCCGAGGCCGGTGTCGCTGTTGACGGACTCGCGGACGACGCCGTCGGTGATCGCCTGGATCGGCGCGCCCATGCCCGGCGCGAAGTCGACGCCCTGGTGGTTGCTCGAGCAGCCGTTGGAGCAGGGCGCGATGCGCTTGCCGAAGACGCCGCTGATGGGCACGCCCGAGGCGAAGGGCCACTGGATCGTGCCGTTGATGTCGTTCGTGAAGGCGGCCGCGCCCTTGGAGGTCTGCGCGAGCATGATCTGCTGCGGCGTCGTGGCCGTGAAGGCGTCGTCCGTGCCGCCGACGACGACGGCCTCGGGGGCGGCCGAGAGCGCGATGCTCTGGCTCGGGGCCGAGGTGGCCGGCGCGTCCGTGACGACGTTCGCCTGGGCGATGTCCTGGCCGGTGAGGAACGCCGAGGACGGCAGCGAGGTGGCGATGGTGACCGTGGCGACGAAGGCCATGGTGAGGAGCGTGAGGCCGCGCGACGCGTTCGAGCGGCGACGGCCGGCAGCCGCCTCGGGGGACGGCGCGGCGAGCGCCGGGCGCGCGGAGACGGGGACGCGGCGCCCGCGGACCCGGACGTGCGGGGCGGCGGCGGGGACGCTGGCGCGCTTCGCGGGCACGAAGGACGAGCGGCGCGAGTCGGGGGCGGCGGCCGCCGCGGTGCGGAGGCGGCGGGCGCGGGTCGACAGCGGCACGGCGTCGACGGACGCGGACGCGGAGGCGGGCTCGGCGGATGCGGGCAGGTGGGTCGTGGGGACGGCGGGGGCCTCGACCGCGACGGGGACGGTGCGGGCGGGCGACACGGCCGGGGCATCCGGCGCGGAGGCGGCGGGCTGCTCGACGGCGTCCGCGGTGGGCTCGGCCTCGGTGGATGCCTGCTCGTCGATCACCTGGGGCGCGGATCCACCCGATGTCGCCTCGGCCGCACGGCGCTCGGCCTCGCGTCGCTCGCGTCGCGTCGGGTACACGACCCCTGCGGTCTCGTCGGGGGTCAGCACGAGGGCCGCCGGACGGAGGGCTGGGGGGCACGCGAGGCGTGGAGGACGGACAGGATCTGAGGACTCCTCGTGCAGGGGACAGGTGCTGCGCGGTGCCGGCCGACGTGCGTCGGGGCGTGCGCGTGCGACCGGTTCGAGGCCGGCCGCAAGGTAACGGATCGGTAAAGGCTAACCGGAGGAAGGGATTCGCGCCACCCGGGGGATGCGCGACGAGGCGCTGAGGGGCTATGCGCCGGGGCGCGCCAGGCGCTCCTCGAGGGCGCGCGCGAGCTCCGGATCCGCCGCGATGAGCAGCTCGGCGGATGCGGGTCCGCCGCCGATCCCGGTCACGCGCGCACCCGCCTCGGCGGCGATGAGCGCGCCCGCCGCGTGGTCCCAGGGCTTGAGCCCGCGCTCGAAGTAGGCGTCGGCGCGGCCCGCCGCCACGTTGCAGAGGTCGAGCGACGCGGCGCCGATGCGGCGGATGTCGCGCACCTCGCCGAGCAGGTCGGTGACCACGCGGCCCTGCTCCATCCGCTTCGCCGCCCCGTAGGAGAAGCCCGTCCCGACGAGCGCGAGGGACAGGGGCACGCCCGCGTTCACGGCGAGCGGGCGGCCGTCCAGCGTGGATCCGCCGCCCGCGGTGGCCGCGTACACCTCGCCGAGCGTGGGGTTCACGACGCAGCCGGCGCGCGCGGTCCAGGTCAGCGGATCCGCCTCGCCCTCGACGACGGCGATGCTCACCGCCCACGCGGGGATCCCGTAGAGGAAGTTGACGGTGCCGTCGATGGGGTCGACGACCCAGGTGAGGCCCGAGCTGCCCGTCGTGCCCTCGGACTCCTCGCCGAGGAAGCCGTCGTCGGGGCGCACCTCCTGGAGCGCCTGCCGGATGAGGTCCTCGGTCTCGCGGTCGGTGTGGGTGACGATGTCCTCGGGGCTGGACTTCGACGCGGCCACCTCGACCCCCTCCCGGCGGCGGCGGAGCGCGAGCTCCCCGGCGCGGGTGGCGATGTCGCGGGCGATGGTCAGGAGCGCGGCGTCGCCGGGGGAGGTCATGCTCCCACCCTGCCAGAGGTGCCGCGGGCGGCGGCGCGGCAGCACCCGGGCGGTGCGCCGCGGATCAGGCGGGCGCGACGCCCGTGCGCTCGTCGACCACGGGGGCCGCCGTCGCGTCCTCGCGGAGGCCCTTCCGCTCGACGCGGCGCGCGTTCCACAGCAGTGCGACGCCCAGGACCATCAGCACGCCCGCCGCGAGCAGCGCCCACGCGCCGCCCGCATGCGTCGTGATGAGCGCGGCCACGAGCGCGCCGAGCCCCATGCAGACGATCGCGCCGATGCGGCGGGCCCACGCGGCGCCCGTGCCGCCCGCCACGCGGCTGTCGGAGGAGAGGTTCACCATCGTCATGGTCACGACCACGGTGGAGAGGTCGCGCAGCCCGATGCTCTTCACGGCCGCCGCCTGCGCGCCGAGCAGCAGCGCGAGGAAGCCCGTGATCGCGATCATGACCCCGGTCTCGAGCACGCCGACCGCGAGCCAGACCACGGCGAGCGCGAGGGTCAGCAGCGTGCCCGTGACGAGGATCCAGACGGAGGAGCGCGGCAGGTGCACGTCGGTGGGCGCGCGGCGGGTGATGCGGGACGCGATGACCGCGCCGAGCATGAAGGCCACGAGCGCCACGAGGTTGTTGAGCACGGGGATGTCGGCGACGCCCGCGAGGCCGAAGCCGATGAAGAGGACGTTGCCGGTCATGTTGCCGGTGAACACGCGGTCGAGCGCGAGGTAGCTCACGCCGTCGATGGCGCCGGTCGCGGTGGTCATCACGAGCAGGGCGGCGATGTACGAGCCCTCGGGCCAGGGACGGGACACGGGCGGATCTCCTCGGCGGTCGGGCGGCGGATCCCCTCACCCTAGAGCCGGCCGACCGCCGCGGACGTCACGCGCCGGCGGCGTCCGGAGTCCCGTGCCGCCGCTCGAGGCGGCGCGCGTCCACCAGCATGCCGACCCCGGCCGCCATGAGCGTGCCCGCCACGAGCAGCGCCCACGGGGCGCCGATGCGCGTGGTGATGAGCGCCGAGACCAGCGCGCCGATCGCCATGCTCGCGATCGCGCCGAAGCGGCGGGCCCATGCGGCGCCCGAGCCGCCGGCGATGCGGCTGTCCGCGGACAGGCTCACGGCGGTCATCGTCACGACCACGGTGGAGAGGTCGGGCAGGCCGATGCTCTTCACGGAGGCCGCCTGCGCGCCGAGCAGCAGCGAGAAGAGGCCGGTGATGAGGATCATCACGCCCTTGTCGAGCGTGCCGACCGCGAACCAGACCCCCGCGAGCGCGAAGGTGGCCACGGTGCCCGTGACGAGGATCCCGACGGCGGACCGCGGCAGGCGCAGGTCCGTGGGCGCGCGGCAGGTGATGCGGGCCGCGAGGACCGCGCCGGCCATGAACGCGAGCAGCGCGACGACGTTGTTGAGCACGGGGACGCCGGCGACGCCCACCAGGCCGAAGCCGATGAAGATGACGTTGCCGGTCATGTTGCCGGTGAACACGCGGTCGAGGGCGAGGTAGCTGACGCCGTCGATCGCTCCGGTGGCGGCGGTCAGGACGAGCAGGGCGGCGATGTACGCGCCATGGGGCCGGTCTCGGGGCATGGGAGATCTCCTCGATGTCGGGACGGATGGCGCCCCAAATTAGGGGGCGTCCCTCCGTGGCCCCTGGATCAGGTCGTCTCGTCCCGCACCGCGCGCGCCGCCGCCGACGCGAGCCGCGACACCTCGTCGTCGTCGAGCACGAGCTGCCCGGCAGGCATCAGCTGCCGGATCTGCCGCACCGTGCGCGCGCCGACCAGCGCGCTCGCGATCCCCGGCCGCCCGAGCACCCAGGCGATGGCGACCTCGGCCACCGTGACGCCGCGCGACCGCGCGACCTCCTCGGCGGCCCGCACCGTGGCGTGCCCGCCGGGCGACATGTACTGCTCCGCGTCGAGCGCGCGGGCCGACGGCACCGCGGGCGCGCCCGGCAGGTACTTGCCCGTGAGGAAGCCCTTCGCCAGCACGCTGTGGGCGACGAGGCCGACGCCCTCCTGACGGACGACCGCCTGCAGCCGCCCCTCGGTGCGCTCGCGCGCCAGCAGGCTGTACTCCTCCTGCACCACGCCCACCGGCACCGCGCCGGATCCGTGGGCGAGCGCGAGCGCCTCCTCCAGCCGCTCGGGCGTGAAGCCCGAGACGCCCACGACCCGCGCCTTGCCGCCCTTCACGAGGTCGGACAGCGCGGCGACGGTCTCCTCGAGCGGCGTGCGGGTGTCGTCGAGGTGGGCGTGCACGATGTCCACGTGGTCCGTGCCGAGCCGGCGGAGCGACGCGTCGACCCCGCGGCGGATGGAGGCGGCCGAGGTGCCCGGCGCGTCCCTGCTCTTGCCGACCTTGGTGCCCACGACGACCGCGTCGCGGCAGCCGCGCGCGGCCAGCCAGCCGCCGATGATCGTCTCGGACTCGCCGCCCGCGTGGCCCGGCACCCACTGCGAGTACGACGACGCGGTGTCGACGAAGGTGCCGCCCTCCTCGCGGTAGGCGTCGAGGATGGCCCACGCCGCCTCGCGGTCGGCGGTCCAGCCGAAGCCGCTCGTGCCGAGGCCGAGGGTGGAGACGACGACGCCGGACGTGCCGAGGGCGCGCGTGGAAGGGCCGGGGGCGGCGGGGAACTGCACTCAGGGATCCAGGTCGTCGGGCGCGCGGGCGACGGTGCCGGCACGGGCGGGCCCCGACGGATGCGGCGGGGCAGACGAACGGCCCCGCGATCGCGGGGCCGTTCCGTTCGGTGGCGAGTGAGGGATTCGAACCCCCGAAGGCTGAGCCGTCTGATTTACAGTCAGATCCCTTTGGCCGCTAGGGTAACTCGCCATGCGCACCCGACCTGTGTGATCACGGACCGGAGACGCTCGTCGATGATAGCGGTCGCCGGCCCGCGAACCGAAATCGCGCGGATCCGCCCGCCTCGTCCGCCGGTCCCTCCCACCGCGCGTCCCTTAACATGGTCGGCATGGCAGATTCCTCGTTCGACGTCGTCAGCAAGGTCGACCGCATGGAGGCGGACAACGCCGTCCACCAGACCCAGAAGGAGGTGGAGCAGCGCTACGACTTCAAGAACGTGGGCGCCTCCATCGAGTGGAGCGGCGACACCATCCTCATGAAGGCCTCGAGCGAGGAGCGCGTGAAGGCGATCCTCGACGTGCTGCAGTCGAAGATGATCAAGCGCGGCATCGGCCTCAAGAGCCTCGAGGAGGGCGAGCCCTTCGCCTCGGGCAAGGCGCACCGGATCGAGGTCACCCTCAAGCAGGGCATCGACCAGGCGAACGCGAAGAAGCTCGGCAAGATCATCCGCGACGAGGGCCCGAAGAGCATCAAGAGCCGCGTCGAGGGCGACGAGCTCCGCGTCTCGAGCAAGAGCCGCGACGACCTGCAGCAGACCATCGCGCTGCTCAAGGGCGCCGACGTGGACCTCGACCTGCAGTTCGTCAACTTCCGCTGATCCCGCCGGGCGGGCGACCCGCCCGCCCGGGCGCCTGTCCGGCCCGCCCCGCGCCCCGTCGGCGCCCGCGGGCCGCCGGATAGACTCCGGCTGATGGACCCCTCGATGACCACCCTGATCCTGGCGGGTCTGGCGATCGTCGTCGACTTCGTCGTCCGCGTGACGGCCCTGCTGGTCATCCCCCGGAACCGCCGGCCGTCCACCGCCGTGGCCTGGCTCATGGCCGTGTTCTTCCTGCCGTACCTCGGCATCCTCCTCTTCCTCCTCATCGGCTCGACCCGGCTGCCGAAGCGGCGCCGGGAGAAGCAGCAGGAGATCAACCGGTTCATCATCGAGTCGACCGAGGGCATCGAGCGCGTCACGCGCGAGCACTCGTGGCCCGCGTGGCTCGACTCCGTGGTGGAGCTCAACCGGACCCTCGGATCCATGCCCCTCGTCGGCGGCAACCGGGCGAAGCTCTACAGCCACTACGACGAGTCCATCGCGGCCATGACCGCGGAGGTCGAGAAGGCGACGCGCTACGTGCACGTCGAGTTCTACATCCTCGCGTGGGACGTGACGAGCGCGCCGTTCTTCGACGCCCTCGAGCGTGCGGTGCAGCGCGGCGTCACCGTGCGCGTGCTCCTCGACCACATCGCCTCGCTGCGCGCGCCCGGCTACAAGCGCACGACGCGCAAGCTCACGGCGATCGGCGCCGAGTGGCAGCTCATGCTGCCCGTGCAGCCGCTGCGCGGGCGCTACCAGCGACCCGACCTCCGCAACCACCGCAAGGTGCTCGTGGTCGACGGGCGCGTGGGCTTCATGGGATCCCAGAACATGGTCCACCGCAGCTACAACAAGGTCGTCAACCGCAAGCGCGGCCTCAAGTGGCAGGACCTCATGACCCGGCTCGAGGGCCCCATCGTCAGCGGCCTCAACGCGATCTTCATCACCGACTGGTACGCGGAGACCGACCAGCTGCTGGTGCGCGAGACGGAGCCCATCGAGATCGCGGCGTCCGACGACGACGAGGAGCTCGACTGCCAGGTCGTGCCGTCCGGCCCCGGGTTCCCCGGCGAGAACAACCTGCGGCTGTTCAACGCGCTGCTCTACTACGCGCAGGAGCGCATCGTCATCACGTCGCCGTACTTCGTGCCGGACGACTCGATGCGGTACGCCATCACGACGGCCGTGCAGCGCGGCCTGTCGGTGGAGCTCTTCGTCAGCGAGATCGGCGACCAGCCCGTCGTCTACCACGCGCAGCGCTCCTACTACGAGGAGCTGCTGAACGCGGGCGTGCGGATCTGGATGTACCGGGCGCCGTACATCCTGCACAGCAAGCACTTCACGATCGACGACGACGTGGCCGTCATCGGATCCAGCAACATGGACATGCGCTCGTTCAGCCTCAACATGGAGGTGTCGCTGATGGTGCGCGGACCCCGCTTCGTGCGCGAGATGCGCCGCGTCGAGGACGGCTACCGGGCGCGCAGCCGCGAGCTCACGATCGACGAGTGGAGCCACCGGTCCCGCTTCAGCACCGTGCTCGACAACCTCGCGCGACTGACCTCGGGCGTGCAGTAGGTCGGGAGCCGTCCGCGAGGGACGGGCGCGGATCCGGCCGCGTCAGTCCTCGACATCGGCGGGCTGGGCGGCCGCATCGGCCTGCTCGCGCGCCGTGACCCGGTCGAGCACGTCGTGCAGGAGCTCGCGCAGCTCGGATCCGTACGGCTCCTCCCCCGCGATGTCCTGGCGCACCCGGTCGCCCACGCGCCAGATGACGGGCAGCATGTCGCGGCCCGCCTCGGTGAGGCCGACCGACAGGCGGCGCTCGTCGGAGGCGTCGCGGAACCGGGTGACGTAGCCGAAGACCTCGAGGCGCTTGAGCAGCGGCGACAGCGTGCCGGGCGTGAGGTGCAGCTTCTCGGCCAGGTCGACGACGGCCTGCGGGTCCTCCTCGTCGAGCGCGAGGAGCACGAGGTACTGGGGATGCGTGAGGTTCAGCGGCTGCAGCAGCGGCCGGTAGAGGGAGACCACCGCGCGCGAGGCGGCGGCGAGGAGCACGCCCGTCTCGTCCTGCAGCAGTGCGAGGGATCTCTCCGTCATGTCTCTTTTCCTCTGGCTCGTCAGTACGTCGATGCCGGGGTCTTGGACACTGTCTCCACCGTACGCCCCTCGGGGCGCGAGGGTATCCACGCACAGGCGATCATCGGCCGGGATCGTCGTGCGCTCACGCGAGCGTAGTGGGAGCGGCCGCCACGAGGAGCGCGCCGAGCAGGAGCCACGGGCCGAACGGGACGGCCGTCGACGCGCGCGCCCGTCCGCCGACCAGCATGGCCGTCGCCGCGACGCCGCCGAGGAGCGTGCCGGCGGCGAGGCCGAGCGCGACCTGCCCGGGCCCGAGCTGCCCGAGCGCCAGGCCGAGGACGCCCGCCAGCTTCACGTCGCCGGTGCCGAGGCCGCCGGCGGTCGCGGCCTGCAGGAGCGCGAGCACGAGGGCGGCGGCGGCTCCGCACGCGGCCGCCTGCGCCAGGAGGCCGGATCCGCCCACGGCCAGCGCGAGGGCCGCCGCCATCACCGCGGCGGGGGCCGTCGCGCGGTCGGGCAGGCGGTGCGCGGCGAGGTCGGCGAGCACGAGGACCGGTCCGACGACCACGAGGAGCAGCGCGACCGGGACGCGGGCCGCCGGGGTCTCCGCGACGACCGCGGCCGCGAGGATCCCCGTCACGAGCGCGGCCACGACGGCGGCCGGGCGGCCGAGGGCGGGGAGCGGATGCAGCGGGCGGGCGTCGAGGCCTCCCGCGCGGCGTCCGCCGGCGAGCGCGATGCGGGCGAGGCGCGGGGACGCGGCGCCCACGGCGGCACCTGCGAGGCCGGCACCCGCGACGACGAGCGCGGGGACGGGGGCGGGGATCACGCGGCGACCCTAGGGGCTGCGATGCGACGAGCGGGCGGGTCGGGACCCACCTGGGGACGGACGACGGACGGGCGCCCGCGGGAGGACCGCGGGCGCCCGTCGGCGTCGATCAGGGGGTGCGGATCAGGCGGACTGCCGGGGCTTCGACGCCTCGAGCATCTCGTCGCGCTCGACCACCTTGATGCGGGCACGGCCGTGCGGCTCGCCGAGGGCGATCTCGTGCTCGTCCAGCGCGTGCCAGCCGTCGAGGTCGGTGTACTCGATGCCCCGCTCGGTGAGGAGGTCGACGATCGCCTGCTCCTCCGGCGCCTCGGGGGTCCACCAGTCGCCCTGGTCGTTGAGCACGTGCGAGACGGTCTCCATGGCGTCGGACTTGGTGTGGCCGATGAGGCCGATGGGCCCGCGCTTGATCCAGCCCGTGGCGTAGACGCCGGGGATGCGCGTGTTGTCGAGGTCGAGGACCTGGCCCTCGTGGTTCGGGATCACGCCGCGGACCTCGTCGAACGGGATGCCGTCGACGGGCGAGCCGAAGTAGCCGACCGCGCGGTAGATCGCCTGCACGGGCACGTCGCGGAACTCGCCCGTGCCCTCGACGCCGCCGTGGCCGTCCGGGCGCGTGCGCTCGATGCGCAAGGCCGCGACGCGCGGCTCGGCGTCGTCGGACGCGAGCACCTCCGCCGGGCGCGAGTAGAAGTGCAGGTGCAGGCGGCGGGATGCGGTGCCGGCCTCGCGCGTGCGCCACTTCTCCAGCACGCGGCTGATGACCATGACCTGCTTGTTCGTCCTCGCGGCCTCCTCGGCGGCGGGATCCACGCCGAAGTCCTCGTCGTAGACGATGACGTCGACGTCGGGCACCTCGCCGAGCTCGCGGAGCTCGAGCGGCGTGAACTTCACCTGCGCGGGTCCGCGGCGGCCGAAGACGTGCACGTCGGTGACGGGCGAGCGCTTGAGCCCCGTGTAGACGTTGTCCGGGATCTCGGTGGGCAGGAGGTCGTCGGCGTGCTTCGACAGCATGCGCGCGACGTCCAGCGCGACGTTGCCGTTGCCGATGACGGCGACCTCGCGCGCGTCGAGCGGCCAGTCGCGCGGGAAGTCCGGGTGGCCGTCGAACCAGTTGACGAAGTCGGCCGCGCCGTAGGAGCCCGGCAGGTCGATGCCGGGGATGTCGAGCTCGGCGTCGCGGATCGCGCCCGTGGAGAAGATGACGGCGTTGTAGTGCTTCTGCAGGTCGGCGAGCGTGATGTCGCGGCCGTAGTCGACATTGCCGAAGATGCGGATGTCGCCGCGGTCGAGCACGTCGCGGAGCGCGCCGATGATGCCCTTGATGCGCGGGTGGTCGGGCGCGACGCCGTAGCGGACGAGGCCGTACGGCGCGGGGAGGCGCTCGAAGAGGTCGATGGAGACGTCGAACTGCTTCTCGGCCTTCAGGATGATGTCGGCCGCGTAGATGCCCGCGGGCCCTGCGCCCACGATGGCCAGCCTGAGCTTGGTCACTGGTGTCCTCGGTTCGTCGTCGTCCCCGTGCCGGCCGTCGGGGGCGTGGTGATGCGGATCCCCGCGAGAGCCGGCGGGGACGAGCGGCAGCTAGCGCGTGCGCTCGACGATGGTGTCGGCGAAGCGCGTGAGCGCCTTCTTCACCGGGCCCTCCGGGAGGGGAGCCAGCGCGTCGACCGCCTCGGCGGCCCAGCGGTGGGCCTCCGCGATGGTGCGCGCCGTGACCTCGTGGTCGCGGAGCTCCGCGATGGCGGCGGTGAGGTCGGCCTCGGACTCGGGCGTCTCCTCGTGCTCCACGTCGCGCTGGATGCGGGCGAGCAGCGCCGCCGCGTCCGGGTCGGTGGCCGCGAGGCGGGTCAGGTAGAGCAGCGGCAGCGTCGAGACGCCGGCGCGGAGGTCGGTGCCGGCGAGCTTGCCGGTCTCCTCGGGCTGGTCGGCGAGGTCGAGCACGTCGTCGACGAGCTGGAAGGCCACGCCCGTGCGCTCGCCGAACGCCAGCACGGCGGGCTCGAGCTCGGGATCCGCGCCGGAGTAGATGACGCCCATCTGCGCGGCGCACGCGATGAGGGAGCCGGTCTTGTCGGCGAGGACGTCGAGGTAGTGCTCGATCGGGTCCTGGTCCTCGCGCGGGCCGATGGTCTCGTGCAGCTGGCCGAGCACGAGGCGCTCGAACGTGGCGGCCTGGAGGCGGATGGCGCGCGGGCCGAGGTCGGCGACGATCTTGCTGGCGCGCGCGAAGAGGAGGTCGCCCGCGAGGATGGCGATGGAGTTGCCCCACACGGCCTGCGCGCTCGGGACGCCGCGGCGCATGTCCGCCTCGTCCATGACGTCGTCGTGGTACAGCGATGCGAGGTGCGTGATCTCGATGGCGACGGCGGCGTCCACCACCTGCTGCGTGTTGCCCTCGCCGAGCTGCGCGATGAGGAGAGCGAGCATGGGGCGCACGCGCTTGCCGCCCGCATCCAGCAGGTAGCGCGTGGTGACGTCGGCCACGTCGTCGGCGAAGCGCACCTCGCGGAGGAGCTGCTCCTCGACGAGCGCGAGCCCGTCGTCGATGCTGCGGGCCATGCGCCGGTCGCCCGAGGACGAGAAGAGGCGCTCGGTGAGGCTGGCGTGGGAGGCGACGGAGGTGCCGCGGCGGGCGAGCGGGATGCTCGGACTCATGGTCGGCGTCCTTGTCTGTCGGGTTTCAGGCGCGGTCAGGACGCGGCGGGACGGGGAGCGGCGTGACGGCCGGCGGGCTTGACGCCGCGGTGCAGCGCCACGATCCCGGCGGTGAGGTCGCGGTGCTCGACCGACGCGAACCCGGCCTCGCGGAGCCACGAGCTCAGCGTCGCCTGGTCGGGCCAGGCCTGGATCGACTCGTTGAGGTACTCGTACGCGCTGGCGTTGGAGCTCACGAGCTTCGTGAGCGCCGGCGCGACCGTCCTCATGTAGAGGTCGTAGCCGCGGCGCACGAGCGGGACGGGCGGGGTGCTGAACTCGCAGATGACGATGCGGCCGCCGGGCTTCAGCACCCGGAGCAGCTCGTCGAGGCCCTTCCGCGGCTCGACGACGTTGCGGAGGCCGAAGGAGATGGTGACGGCGTCGAACGAGTCGTCGTCGAAGGGGAGGTCGGTGGCGTCGGCGTGCACGAACTCGATGCGCGGGTTGCCGGCGTGCCGGCGGCGGCCGACCTCGAGCATCCCCTCGGAGAAGTCGGCCGCGACCACGTGCGCGCCCGACGCGGCGAGCGCCGCGCTCGAGGTGCCCGTGCCGGCCGCGAGGTCGAGGATCCGCTCGCCCGCGACGGGCGCGACGGCCCGCGTGGTGGCGACGCGCCAGAGCTGGTCGTTCCCTACCGAGAGGAAGGTGTTCGTGCGGTCGTAGGCGCTCGAGACCTCGTCGAACATGGCCGACACCTGGCCGGGCTTCTTGCTGAGGTCTGCTCGCATCACGCGGTCAGTCTATTCGGGCGCGCTGGGCTCGCGGTGGGCGGGGGCCGGATGCCCAGGGGGCCATCAGAGGACGGGGGCGGAGGGGCGGCGCCGGGCGGTGCGCGCGGCTCCCCGGGCTCCCCGGGAGGCCCGGATCCCCGGCGGTAGGCTGGCGTCCGTGACCGCCACCCGCGTCCGAGCGCTCCTCGTCGACACCACCCCCGTCGACTCCATCGCCCGGCTCGTCCCCCTCCTCGACGCCCGCCACCCGCTCCTGTGGCTGCGGCACGGATCCGGGATGGGGGGCATCGGCGAGGCGCTGCGGCTGGAGTTCCGCGGGCCGGACCGCGTGCGCGACGCCGCCGCCGCGTGGCGCGAGGTCGCGGCCGCCGCCCGCGTCACGGATCCGCTCGGGATCCCCGGCACCGGCCTCATCGCGTTCGGCGCCTTCGCGTTCGCCGACGACTCCGCGGCCGCCAGCGTGCTCGTCGTGCCGCGCATCGTCGTCGGGCGTCGCGACGGGGTGTCGTGGGTGACGCGGATCCGGCTGGCCGACCAGGAGGACGGCGACGTCGCCTCCCCGCTCGACGCGCTGGCGGCCGGCGCCCTCCCCGTGCCCGAGCGCACCGGCGCCGAGTACCGGCTGCACCTGCGGCCGGGCTCCATGGGCCCCGACGACTACGAGGCCGCCGTCGCGAGCGCCGTCGCGACCATCCAGGCGGGCGACGTGCAGAAGGTCGTGCTCGCGCGCGACCTCGTGGGCCGCCTGCCCCTCGGCGGCGACCTCCGCCTCGCCCTCAGCCGCTTCGCGCTCGGCTACCCCGACTGCTGGACCTACGCGGTCGACGGCCTCATCGGCGCGAGCCCCGAGACGCTCGTGCGCGTCGGCGGCGGACGGGTCGGTGCGCGCGTCCTCGCGGGCACGGTCTCGCGCGGCACGGACGCGCAGGCCGACGCCGCCGCGGCCGCCGGCCTCGCCGCCAGCCCCAAGGACAACGAGGAGCACGCGTTCGCCCGCGACAGCGTCCTCGACGCGCTCCGCCCGCACAGCCGCGACCTCTCCACCACGGACGCGCCCTTCACCCTCAAGCTGCCGAACCTGTGGCACCTGGCGAGCGACGTCACGGGCACGCTGGGCGACGGATCCTCGTCGCTCGACCTCGTGGGCGCCCTGCACCCGACCGCCGCGGTCGCCGGGCACCCGACCGCCGCGTCGCTCGAGCTGATCGCCGAGCTCGAGCCCACCGACCGGGGGCGGTACGCCGGACCGGTCGGCTGGGTCGCTGCCGACGGCGACGGCGAGTGGGCCATCGCGCTGCGCGGCGCCCAGGTGGATCCGTCGGGCGCCATCGTCGCGCACGCGGGCGCCGGCATCGTCGCGGGATCCGACCCGGAGCGCGAGCGCGCCGAGACCGCGATGAAGTTCCGGCCGGTCGTGGAGGCGCTGGGCTAGGAGCATCGGAGGTCGCGGATCACTCTCGCGGCGGACGTCAGCCTGCGAGTCGGCGTGCTCGACTCGACCGATGACCGCATCCGACCGCACCCTCCCGATCGACGGCCTCGTGAACGCCCGCGACCTCGGCGGCATCCGCCTCCGCACCGGCGGCACCACCCCGACGGGCGTGCTCGCCCGCTCGGAGGACGCCGACCTCATCACCGACGCCGGATGGGAGCGCCTCCGCGAGCTCGGCTTCCGCACGGTGCTCGACCTCCGCCAGCCCGCCGAGCGCGCCCGCGACAGGCATCCGCGGCCCGAGTGGATCCACTCCGCGCACGTCGACCTCGACGGCCTCGACGACCACCCCGCGTTCTGGGTGCCGTACTGGGACACGGGCCTCGTCGGCACGCCGCTCTACTACCTGCCGCACCTCGCCGCGCTGCCGGAGCGCGCCGGAGCCGCGCTGCGGACGATCGCCCACGCCCCGGCGGGCGGCGTGCTGTTCCACTGCGGCGCCGGACGCGACCGCACGGGCCTCGTCGCCCTGCTGCTGCTCCTCGCGGTGGGCGCCGAGCCGGACGACGTCGTCGACGACTACCTGGAGTCGATGCGCCGGGGGTCGGAGCGCGCGGCGAACACCGGCCAGCCCGACATGGAGCCGGCGATCGAGGCGTTCCTCGCCGAGCGCGGCACCACGAGCGAGGCGGCGTTCCGCGAGGCGATGGCGGGGATCGACCTCGACATGTTCTTCGACGCGGCCGCCCTCATCGACTCCGAGCGCGAGGCGCTGCGGACGTGGCGCGGGGCGATCCCGGCGTGAGCCCGACTTCGCGCACCTGACCCGGCGGACCGGCCTACCGGACCAGCGGCACCTCGATGAGCAGCGGCGCCTCGGACGCGGTGGTGAGCGCCGCCTCCAGCTCGCCGTGGGTCGACGCGCGCAGGTGCGTCCAGCCGTAGGCCGCGGCGAGGCTCGCGAGATCCACCCGCTGCGGCGTGAACATGACGCGGTCGATGGCGTCGGGTGCGGCCGTGCGCGACACCTCGAGGCCGTCGAAGATGGTGCCGCCGCCGTCGTTGCCGACGATGACCTGGATCCGCGGCACCCGCTCCCCGGTGCCGAGCAGCAGCGAGCCGACGTCGTGCAGGAGCGTGAGGTCGCCGACGAGCACGCGGGTGACGCCCGCGGCGGAGGTGCCTGGCCCCGCCTGCGACGCGAGCGCGATGCCGAGGCCGGTGGAGATCGTGCCGTCGATGCCCGCGAGCCCGCGGTTGGCGTGCACGCGCACGCGCTTGCCGGGCAGCGCCCGGTCGGCCTCGCGGATGAGGCGCGACGCCCCGAGCACGAGGCGGTCGTGCGGCCAGGTGGCCTGCCAGACGGCGCGGACCAGGCTGCGACGGGTGACGTCGGCGCGCACGGCGGCGAGCTCCGCGCGCGCGAACTCGCGGCGCTCGGCGGGCGTGGTGCCGGAGGGGACGCGCGGCGCGGCCTCGGCGGCGGCGGCCTCGTCGAGGATCGCGCGGCTCTCCCGCACCCAGGTGCCGAGCCAGCGGCGGGCCTCGGTCGGATCCGCGGGCTCGCCCACCACGCGCACGGCGGCCGGGTGGGCGGTGACGCGGTGGCGCGGGTCGTAGTCCTCGCCGCCGGTGGATCCCACGACGATCGCCTCCACGTCGTCGCGCCCCACGAGCAGCGGCACCTCGCGCGTGAGCGTGGGGTGGCCGAACACGACGACGCGCTCGACGCGGTCGCCGAAGCCCGGGCGGGCGAGGAGCTCGCGGAAGGAGACGACGAGGTTCGGGCCGAAGTGGGATCCGCTGGAGATCTCGGCGGCGAGCGGCCAGCCGCCTGCGCGCGCCAGCTCCTCGGCGGCCTCGCCCGCGGCGTGGCCGGCGACGACGAGGGTGCGCGGGCCGTGCGGGAGGTCGAGGACGTCGGCGGGCTCGGCGGCTGCCGACGGGGACCCGGCGGCCTCGGCGCCCGCGCGCGCCTCCGCGGCGGCGTCGGCGAGGTCGGGCACGGCGACGGAGAGCGGATCCCGGAACGCCACGTTCACGTGCACGGGCGTCCGCTCGTCGCGCGCCCGGCGATACGAGTCACGCGCGATGGCGGCGTCCCGCGCGAGGTCGTCGTCGGTCTCCTCGGGTGCCGGCACGTCGACGACGGCGACCCGGTCCCCGAACATCCCGGGCTGCCGCGTGGTCTGGTTGCTGGCGATGCCGCGGAGCTCCGCCGGACGGTCGCCCGTGAGCAGCAGCATCGGGACGCCCGAGTGCCAGCCCTCGAGGACGGCCGGATGCAGGTTGGCGACGGCCGTGCCGGAGGTCGTGATGACGAGCGCGGGCCGGCCGGACTCGACGCCGAGGCCGAGCGCGAGGAAGCCGGCGGCGCGCTCGTCGATGCGCACGTGCAGGCGCACGCCGTCGACGCGCTCCAGCTCCGCCGCGACGAGCGCGAGGGCCTGGGAGCGGGATCCGGGGCAGAGCACCACGTCGGTGACCCCCTCCGCGACCAGCGCGAGCAGCATCGCGATGGCGCGGTCGGTGGACGGGTTGCCGGTGCGGGGGGAGGCGGCGGACGGGCGGACGGGGTGGGGCGGGGTCTGCGTCACCGGCGGTCAGGCGTCCCGGCGGCCCGGCGCGCGGTCGTCGTCGTCGCGGTTCGGCCGCGTGGGGCCGCCCGCGGTGCCGGGGGCCTGCGGGTCGTCGGGACCCGCGCCGTCGCTGTCGAGGTCGGCGAGCTCCTGCTCGAGGCGGCGGATCCGCTCCTCCTCCGAGCGCGTGCGACCGAGGCCGGAGAGGAAGTCGGGGTCGTCGTCGGGGCCGAGGCGGCGGCCGGACGCGCGGGCGAGGTCGGTGCGGTCCTTGCCGATCGTGAGCCAGAGGATGCCGCCGATGACGGGCACCAGGACGACCACCGCGATCCAGGCGGGCTTCGGGAGGCCGCGCATGCGGGTCCGCGGCGTCAGGGAGGTGTCCACGATGACGAAGACCGTGAAGAACACGATCACGACGGCGAGACCGATCAACAGGCGGGGCATCTCCCGATGGTAGCTCCGCAACCGGGGAGGACGCCGGGCGTCCAGCGAGCGGGAAGGGGGCGCGCGCCGGGCCGCGGCTGGATGCAGCGGCGTGCACGGTCGGGGCCCCGCCCAGCCGCCCGACCTATGCTGACCCGGTGAGTTCCCGTCGCTACTGGCTCGTCTACACCGTCGTCCGCATCCTCCTCTTCGCCGTGCCGTTCGGCCTGGTGGTCGCGGTGAGCCCGGACTTCTGGCCGCTGGCCGCGGTCATCGGCGCGGTCGTGTCGTTCTGCGGGTCCTACATCTTCCTGCGCAAGCAGCGCGAGGCCATGGCGGCGGATCTCGCGGCGATCGCCGCCGGCCGCAAGGCGCCCGTGGAGGACGACGACTCCGAGGACGCCGCGGTGGACGCGGCCGAGCGCCGGGCCCGCGCGGCCGGATCCGCCGACGTCGCGACCGGCTCCCAGGGCACGCCGGACGCAGGCACCCCGGACACCGCCGCGGCCGCTCCGCGCGTCGACGGCGAGGCCGAGCGCAGCTGAGCCGCGCGCGTCAGGACGGGTCCGCGGATCCGTCGCGCTCGATCGGCACGTAGGCGACCCATCGGCCGGTCGTGGGCGGGGTCGCGTCGCGCACCGCGGGCGGCGTCGCGCGCGTGGACGGCGTGAGGCGCCCGCCGTCGAGCACGAGGTACCGCTCCCCCGGTCGCGCCTCCGCCATCGCCCGGGAGACGTACGCAGCGAGCGCGGCGCCCGCCCGCCCGGGATCCGCGGCCCAGCGCTCCGCCCACCACGTGCGGAGCGACGCGTCGACCACGAGCACCGCCCGTCGACGCGCGCCCGCCCGCTCGCGGATCGCGAGGAGCCGCGGATCGTCGGTCGGCCACGTCTCGTGGTCGGCGTCGAGCGCCGCGACGAGCGCGGGATCCATCCCGCTCAGAACGCGAACGCCGCCCCGAGCCCCAGGCCGAACGTGAGCGCGGCCATGCTCGTGAGCTGCAGCGAGAGGATCAGCTCCTTCGGGGTGCGGCCGGTGCACGCGATGATCGCGGCAGGCAGCGCCAGCACGAGCGTGAACAGCACCAGCAGCGCCTTCGGGTAGAAGAGGAAGAAGAAGACCACGACCCCGTAGGCGATCGCGACCTCGATGCAGTAGACGATGCGCGAACCGCGCGGGCCGAGCCGCACCGCGAGGGTGCGCTTGCCGACCTTGCCGTCCTGCTCGATGTCACGGATGTTGTTGACCATGAGCACCGCGCACGCGAAGCCGCCCGCCGCGACGCCGCCCAGCCAGCCCTCGCCCGTGATCATGCCGATGAGGATGAACTGCGTGCCCGCCGTCGCGACCAGGCCGAAGAACACGAAGACGACCACGTCGCCGAGTCCGGCGTAGCCGTAGGGGCGCTTGCCGCCCGTGTAGGAGTAGGCCGCGACGATGGCCACCGCGCCGACCGCGAGCAGCCACCAGTGGCCGGTGATCAGCACGATCGCGAGGCCCGCGACCGCGGCCAGGCCGAAGAACGTGAGCGCGACGGTGAGCACCGTGCGGGGCTTCGCGGCGCCGGATCCCGTGAGGCGGGCGGGGCCGACGCGCACGTCGTCGGTGCCGCGCACGCCGTCGGAGTAGTCGTTCGCGTAGTTCACGCCGATCTGCAGCAGCACGGCGACGGCGAGGCAGAGGAGCGCGAGGCCGAGGGAGACGCCCTCGTCCGGACCGAGCGCGCGGGCAGCGCCGGCGCCGATCGCGACGGGGGCGACGGCCAGCGGGAGGGTGCGGATGCGGGCGCCGGAGATCCAGTCGCGCGCGGTCGCCTTCGGGGCCTTCGCCGGGTTGCCCGAGCGCGCCTTCGCGGGCGACGCCGGCCGGGTGCGTGCTGCGGACGAGGGGGCCTGCCGGGTGCGCTTCTTCTTCTGTGCCACGAGGGGCGATCCTACGCGGCGGGGTGCCCGGCGACCGCGCCGGACAGGGCCCGAGCTAGCGGCTGCCGCCCACGGGCGACGGCGCCCAGCCGTCGGCCGGGCAGTTCCAGCGCATGATCGCGTGGCGGCCGTGCTCGAAGCCGAGCTCGCTGAGCGTGGAGGTGGAGAGCGTGAGGATCCCGCCGGCCTCCGCGGGCAGGCCGACCCACGCGACGGCGAGCGCCCGGATCACGTGCGCGTGGGCGACGAGCAGCACGTCCTGGCCGGACTCGAGCACGGGCAGCACGCGCTCGAGCACCTGGAGGACGCGGTCGCGGACCTGCTGGGACGTCTCGCCGGGGGTGTCGCCCGCGGGGACGCCGTCGGTCCAGAGGTCCCAGTGGCCGCGCTCGGACTGGATGTCGGCGGTGGTGCGGCCCTCGTACGCGCCGTAGTCGAACTCGACGAGCCGGTCGTCGACCTCGGCCTGGTCGCCGTAGCCGATGAGCTCGGCCGTGCGCTGCGCGCGCGAGCGGGGGCTCGCGAGCACCAGGCCGAACTGCGTGCCGCCGAGCACGGCGCCGACCGCACGGGCCTGCTCCTCGCCGGTGGCGGTGAGCGGGATGTCTGTCGTCCCGGTGTGGCGCCCGTTGACGCTCCACTCGGTCTGCCCGTGGCGCACCATGACGATGCGGCCGCGCACCTTCTCCTGCCACTCCGGGGTGCCGGGGATCTCCGCGCGCGCGATGGCGGCATCCACCTCCGCGTACATCGGGGCGACGTCGTCGCGGGCGAGGCGCTTGGCGGTGGCGGGGTTCATGCCGGTCATGCGGGGTCTCCTCCGTCGTCCGGGCGGGTGGCGGGCGACATCCGACTCTACGCCCGGGCGGATCCGCGGCCGGTGGGCGGCGGGATCCACCGGGCTCAGTGCACGTGCTCCAGCAGGTCGAGCCCGACCACGCCCAGGGCGTCGCGCACCGCCAGGCGCGCGCGGAGGTCGGCGTCGTCGAAGTGGACCATGACGGCGTACGCGACCGCACCGCGCGGCCCGCGGAGCACGCCCGCCTCGGCCCGCACGCCCGCGTCGACGCCCGTGCAGTCGACGAGCGCCATGCCGTGCTCGGTGCCGCGGCCGACGGGCGCGTCCAGCCCGAAGGACGCCGCGACCATCGACCGGTCGGTGTTGAGCGCGAGCCAGCCGACGACGCGCGTGCTCGTCTCCTCGTCCACGACCTCGCCGTGCACGAGGGAGGCGAACAGCGACGCGAGCTCGCGGGCGGATCCGACGGAGAGCTGCGGGGCGTCGTCCGGCCCGCGGGTGCCGCGCGCCACGTCGAGGAGCGCCGTGCGGCGGAGGCCGAGCGACTCGGCGCGCGAGCGCACCGCGTCGAGGCCGACGAGGCCGAGGAGCGCGTTCGTCGCGGCGGCGTCGCCGGTCGCGCCGACGAGCGAGGCGAGGTCCGTGACGGGCAGCGACGGCACCACGAGGTGGCGCCAGAGGCCCGCGGTGCCGCCCTCGTCGTGGGCCCCGCGATCCACGAGGTGCAGCGGCGAGAGGTCGCCGCCCGTCATGCGCGCGGAGAGCTCCACGAGGAGCAGCACGCGGCCGAGGCCGGCGGCCGGCAGCGCGACGTGGTCGTCCACCGCGAGCACCACGCCGCCCGAGTCGAGGTCGGTCGCGCGGGCCGCGACGCGCATCCCGTCGAGGGCGAGGCCGCCGAGCGCGCGGAAGGCGGAGCGGAAGCCGTCGGTCGGCTCCTGCCCCGCGTGGCGCGCGGGCCCGCCCCCGGTGTGCCGGGGGCGGCGGTCGGCGTCGGGCGCGTGCCTCGGATCCGTCATCGCCGGACGCGCGTCACCAGATGGTGACGCGGGCCTCCTCGTCGAGCCAGAGGCCGTCGCCCGGCTTCACGTCGAACGTGTCGTAGAACGCGTCGATGTTGCGGACGATCTGGTTGCAGCGGAACTCGTTCGGCGCGTGCGGGTCGATGGCGAGCAGCCGCATCACCTCGGCGTCGCGGCCCTTCTGCTGCCAGGCCTGCGCCCAGGAGAGGAAGAAGCGCTCCGCGCCCGTGAGCCCGTCGACCACGGGCGGCTCGGCGCCCTCGAGCGAGAGGAGGTACGCCTTCCACGCGATGGAGAGGCCGCCCAGGTCGCCGATGTTCTCGCCGATCGTGAGCGCGCCGTTGACGTGCGGGGCGTCGTCGGCCGTCAGCTGCGCGGGCACGAGGGCGTCGTACTGCTGGATGAGCGACGCCGTCCGCTCCTCGAACGCGGCGCGGTCGGCCGGGGTCCACCAGTCGGTGAGACGGCCGTCGCCGTCGTAGCGCGAGCCCTGGTCGTCGAAGCCGTGGCCGATCTCGTGGCCGATGACCGCGCCGATGGCGCCGTAGTTCGCGGCCGGGTCGCGCGCCTCGTCGAAGAACGGGAACTGCAGGATCGCGGCCGGGAACACGATCTCGTTGAAGCCCGGGTTGTAGTACGCGTTGATGGTCTGCGGCGTCATGAACCACTCGTCGCGGTCCAGCGGGGCGCCGATCTTCGCGAGCTCGCGCCGCGTCTCGAACCGGGCGGTCGCGCGCACGTTGCCCACGAGGTCCGTCGGGTCGATCTCGAGCGCCGAGTAGTCGCGCCACCGGTCGGGGAAGCCGATCTTCGGGGTGAACCTCTCGAGCTTCTCCAGCGCCCGGCCGCGCGTCTCCGCCGTCATCCAGTCGAGGCCGGAGATGGAGTCGCGGTACGCCTGCACGAGGTACCCGACGAGCACGTCCATCTCGGCCTTCGCGGTGCGGCTGAAGTGGCGGTCGACGTAGACGCGGCCGATGGCCTCGCCCATGGCTCCCTCGACCAGCGAGACGCCGCGCTTCCACCGCACGCGCTGCTCGGGCGCGCCCGTGAGCGTGCGGCCGTAGAAGTCGAAGGACGCCTCGGAGAACGCCCTCGGCAGGAGCGCCGCGTTCGAGCGGATGACCTGCCAGGTCAGCCAGTCGCGGAGGGCCGGGACCTCGGCGTCGGCCAGCAGCGCGCCGAGGCCCTCGGCGAAGGACGGCTCGCGGAGCACGACCTCGTCGAGCGCGGCCGCGGGCGGCTGGAAGGCGTCGCGCCACACGTCGAGGTCGGCGCCGGCGGCCGTCGCGACCAGCTCGCGGAGCTCCGCCCACGTGACGAGGTTGTAGGTGGCCTGGCTGTCGCGCGTGCGGACGTTGTCCCAGTGGGCGGCGGCGACGCGGGTCTCGAGGTCGAGGATCCGGTCGGCGCGGCCCGCGGGGTCGTCGAGCTCCGCGAGGCCGAGCATGCGCTCGACGAAGGCCCGGTAGGCGTCGCGGATGGCGGCGTGGCCCTCCTCGCGGTAGTAGCTCTCGTCGGGGAGGCCGATGCCGCCCTGCTCGACCTGCACGACGTAGCGCTCGGGATCCCCCGGGTCGTTGTCGACGAAGAGGCCGAGCAGGCCGCTCACGTTGGTCTGCTCGAGGGTGCCCAGCGTCCGCAGGAAGGACGGCACGTCGGTGACGGCGGCCGCCGCGTCCAGCTGGTCGCGGATGGGCTCGACGCCGAGCCGCTCGACGCGCTCCTCGTCCATGAAGCTCGTGAACAGGTCGCCGGCCTTGCGCTCCTCGGTGCCGGGCTCGGCGTCGACGGCCTCCTCGATGATCACCCGCACGGCCTCCTCGGCCGCCTCGGCGAGCTGGTGGAACGAGCCCCAGCGGGCCTTGTCGTCGGGAATCTCTGTGCGCTCGAGCCAGCGGCCGTTCACGTGGAGGTAGAGGTCGTCCTGCGGGCGCACCCCCTGGTCCAGCTCGTCGGTGCGGATCCCGGTCGGAGGTGTCTCGGCGCTCATGGGGTCGAGCCTAGGGGCGTCGTCCGCGCGCGTCCCGGGAGGTTCCGGACCGGACCGGCGGTCGAGCCGGCCTCCCGCGGGAAGCGCCGGATCCGCTCCCGGAAACGCCACCGCAACACGGCCTCGGTACGCTCGCGGATCGGGGCGTCTCCCCACACACCCGCGCGGAAGCAGGCGATCATGGCCCGACAGATCTGGACCCTCCACGGCGACGGCAAGGCGGTCGACGCCTCCGCGGTCGTCGGCCCCGGCGAGCGCCTCACCTGGCCGCGCACGATCGGGCTCGGGATGCAGCACGTCGTCGCGATGTTCGGCGCGACGTTCCTCGTGCCGGTGCTCACGGGCTTCCCGCCCACGACGACGCTGTTCTTCTCCGGGATCGGGACCCTGCTGTTCCTCCTGATCACCAGGAACCGGCTGCCCAGCTACCTCGGGTCGTCGTTCGCGTTCATCGCGCCGATCACCGCGGCCAACGCGGCGACGGCCACGGGCGGCGGCGGCATCGGGGCGGCGCTCGCGGGCATCGTGGCGGTCGGCGTGATGCTCGCGGTCGTCGGCGGCATCGTGCAGCTCACGGGCACCGGCTGGATCGACGCCCTCCTCCCGCCCGTCGTCGCCGGCGCGATCGTGGCGCTCATCGGCTTCAACCTGGCGTCGGCCGCGCGCGACAACTTCGTCCTGGCGCCCGTGACGGCGACCATCACGCTCGCCGCCGTGATCCTCTCCACCGTGCTGTTCCGGGGGATCCTCGGCCGGCTCTCGATCGTGCTCGGCGTGGTCGTCGGCTACGTCGTCGCGGTCATCCGCAGCGAGGTGGACTTCTCGAAGATCGAGGCGGCCGCGTGGATCGGCCTGCCCGAGTTCCACGCGCCCGAGATCACGCCGCAGTTCTGGGCGCTGCTGCCCGCGTTCCTGCCCGTCGTGCTCGTGCTCGTCGCGGAGAACGTGGGGCACATCCGCGGCGTCGCGCAGATGACCGACGGCAGCGTCAACAAGCTCACCGGCCGGGCGCTCCTCGCCGACGGCCTGGCGACCGTGCTCGCGGGCCTCGGCGGCGGATCCGGCACCACGACCTACGGCGAGAACATCGGCGTGATGGCCGCGACCCGCGTCTACTCGACCGCGGCGTACTGGGTGGCCGGCGCCTTCGCCGTGCTGCTCGGCCTCTCGCCCAAGGTCGGCGCCGTGATCAACACGATCCCGCCGGGCGTGCTCGGCGGCGTGACGACCGCGCTCTACGGGCTCATCGGGATCATCGGCGTGAAGATCTGGATGGACAACCGGGTGGACTTCGCGAAGCCCGTCAACCAGCTCACGGCGGCGACCGCGCTCATCGTCGCGATCGCGCCGTTCACCTTCACGCTCGGCACGGTCTCCTTCAACGGCATCGCGCTCGGCACGGTCGCGGCCATCGTCGTCTACCACGTGATGCACACGGTCGCCCGGCTGCGCGGCACCGACTAGGCCGGGCGCGCGGCCCGTCTGCTCACGGCGGGCCGCCGACCGCGTGTCCTACCATCGCGGGAGCACCGCCCGCACGACGGGCGTCCGCGAGCCGGGCCCGGCCCCGCGGGTCGCGTCCCCGTCCGTCCCGACCGCAGGAGTACCACCCGACATGCACCCGCCTGCGCGCCGAGAGGGCGCCGCCCGGTGACCGCGGACGCGTCCCTCGCCGGGCACGCCGTCCGCCCGCCGGCCCGCGGCATCATGGCGCGCCCGTGGCTGGCCTTCGCGCTCTGCCACCTCTGGCTCATCACGCTCAACCTGATCGGCCCCACCTCCGCGCTCGGCGACGTGACGGGCATCTACCGCACCTGGATGCAGCAGGGGATGGCGGGCGGCGGCTGGGTGGGCGTCGACCTGCCGTGGGTGTACCCGATCCTCGCGGCCGTGCCGATGCTCCTCTCGCTCGCCGGCGGCACCGTCTTCTTCGGCACGGTCTGGCTCGCGCTGATCACGCTGCTCGACGCCGCCGCGTTCGCCCTGCTCCTCCGGATCCGCCGCGGCCGCGGCCAGGCGCCCGCCGCCTGGTGGCTCGGCTTCCTGGTGGCGCTCGGGCCGATCTCCCTCGGCCGGATCGACGCGGTCACCGTGCCCCTCGCCCTCGCCGGCCTGCTGGTGCTCGCGACGCGGCCGGCCCTCGCCTCCGCGCTCCTCACCGTCGGCGCCTGGGTGAAGGTGTGGCCGGCCGCGCTCCTGCTCACGGCCGTGATCGCCCGCCGCGGCCTCGCGCGCGGGACGGTCGTCGCCACCGCGCTCGGCACGACGGCCGTGGTGGTCGCCGGATCCCTCGCCCTCGGCAGCGGCGCGAACGTGCTGGGCTTCGTGGGCCAGCAGACCGGCCGCGGGCTGCAGGTCGAGTCGACCGCCGCGCTGTACCACCTGTGGCGCATCGTCGCGGGCGACGACCGCTACCGCGTGTACGACGACCTGGGCATCATCACGTTCCAGGTCGCCGGTCCCGGGGTGGACGCCGTCGCGGCGGCGCTCACGCCGATCATGGTCGGCGTCGTGCTCGTCATCACGCTGCTCGGGATCCGCGCGCACCACCGCGGCGCCTCGCCCGCCGCGCTGATCGGGCCGCTGTCGCTCGCGCTCGTCGCCGCCCTCATCGTGACGAACAAGGTCGGCTCGCCGCAGTACGTGTCGTGGTTCGCCGTGCCGATCATCGTGATGCTCGTGCACGACCGCCATTCCCCCGGCACGGCCCACGTGGCGCGCCTCGGGCTCGTGGTGGCCGCGCTCACGCAGCTCGTCTACCCGTACGCGTACCTGCTGCTGCTCGAGGCGGTGCCGGTGATGGTCGGGGTGATCACGCTGCGCGACCTCGGCGAGATCGCGCTCCTGGGCGTCGCCGTGGTGCAGCTCGTGCGGCTGCGCGGGACGGCGGCGGACGGGCCGGCGCGCGTGCGGGCGGGACGCGCGGCGCGGGCGGCGGGCGCATCCCCCGGCACGGGTGCGTCGCGCGCCCCCGGCACGACGCCGACCGCGACCCCCGCCGGCGCGCACGAGCTGAGCCCGTGGCGGCCGTCGTCCGCGGATCAGGGGACCGGGACGGCCTGACCGCCGGACGCCAGGTAGCGCAGCCACCCGCCGTGCGCGCTGATGTCCGGCGCATCCGCCGTGTCGGTGCAGAGGAACCCGATCGCCTCCGTGCCGTCGTCGAGCGCGACCGGCCCGAGGGCCATCGGCCGGACCATGCCGGCGAGGAACGCCGCGAGGCCGGCGCGCGTCAGGGTCCACGCCTCGCCCGCGAGCGGGACGCCGTCGCCGTCGGGCGCGGGGGTGACGCCGGGCCTCGCGGGTACGCCCGGGAGGTGCGCCATCCGGTAGGCGGCGCTCGTCCGCACCTCGCGGGAGGCGCGCGCGCCCAGCTCGCTGAGCTGGCGGTGCAGCGGCTGCCCGCCGAGATGCGCGCCGAACACGACCACGTCGACCGCGTCGGTCGGCAGGAGCGCGGGCCGCGCGGGATCGCCCGTGATGCGGCCGGCGAGGTCCAGCACCACCTGGTCGGCGAAGGCGGGCGCGACGAGGCTGACGCCGAACGGGGATCCGTCGGCCTCGCCCGCGGGCACCGCGACGGCGCACAGGTCGAAGAGGTTCACGAAGTTCGTGTACGTGCCGAGGCGCGCGTTCACGGCGACCGGCTCGGCGGCGACCTCGGCGAGCGTGGGGTGCTCGGTGGTGGTCGGCAGGAGCAGGGCGTCGATCCCGCGGCGCGCGTCGCCGGGGGCGTCGAACACCGCGCAGGCCGTGACGCGGAGGCGCTCGAGGAGGGCGCGGTCCTCCACGAGCCGGTGCGCGGGGATCCCCAGCGCCGCCCGGACGATGCCCGCGACGGTGGGATCGAGGTCCGGCGCGTCCGCGAGCACCGACGGCCCCGCCGCCTCGCAGCGCTCGGCCACGAGCGCGCCCTCGTAGAGGAGGAGCGCGGCGCGGAGGAACGGCCCCAGCTCGACCGTCTCGACGACGGCACCGGAGCCGCGCATCCGCTCGACCGCCGCGCGGAAGGCCGCGCGGGCGCCGGGCGACAGCGGCGCGAGGTCGTGGTCGGCGGGCACGCCGATCACGGGCGCCCCGCGCGGGGCGAGCCGGGTGGTCGACGGCCAGTCGCGGCTCGCGGGATCCGCCGGGTCGGGCCCGACCATCACGGCGAGCGCGCGCTGCGCGGTGGCGAGGTCGGCGGCGAGCACGCTCACCGTGTCGTAGGAGCGGCAGGCGGGGACGACGCCCGTGGTCGGCACGAGGCCGAGCGTCGGCTTGATCCCCACCAGCCCGTGCAGCGCGGCGGGGACCCGTCCGGATCCGGCCGTGTCCGTGCCGAGCGCCACGTCGACCAGGCCGAGCGCCACGGCGACCGCCGAGCCCGAGCTGGATCCGCCGGAGATGCGGTCGGGCCGGGTCGCGTGCCGCACGGCGCCGTAGGGGCTGCGCGTGCCGACGAGGCCGGTGGCGAACTGGTCGAGGTTGGTCTTCCCGACGACGAGCGCACCGGCTTCCCGGAGCCGGGCGACGGCGGGCGCGTCGACCTCGGGCGACGTCGCGGCGGATGGGCAGGCGGCGGTCGTGGGCATGCCGGCGACGTCGACGTTGTCCTTCACGGCGACGAGCCAGCCGGCCAGCGGCAGCGACCCGTCGGGCGACCGGGCGATGCGCCGGTCGAGCTCGGCGGCGCGCTCCCGGGCCTCCTCGAGGTCGAGCAGCGTGATCCACACCTCGGGCCGGTCGACCTCGGCGATGCGCGCGTACGCGGCCTCGACGCGGTCGACGACGGACGCGGATCCGACGGGAGGCAGCCCGGTGCCCGGCACGGCCGCGACCGCGACGCCGCTCACGCGCGGATCCCCGCCCCTGCGAGCGCCGCGAGCACGTCGTCCGACGTGGCGACGGCACCGAACACGCCGCCCTGCATCGTGACCATGCGGAGGGCCGCGTCGTGGTTCGCCGGATCCGTGGCACCCGTGCAGTCGGAGAGCACGAGGCACTCGTACCCGCGGTCGTTCGCCTCGCGCATGGTCGTGGAGACGCAGACGTCGGTCGTGATGCCCGTGAGGATCAGCCGGTCGATGCCGCGCGCCCGCAGCACCAGGTCGAGGTCGGTCGCGTAGAAGGCGCCCTTGCCCGGCTTGTCGATGACGGGCTCGCCGGGGAGCGGGGCCACCTCGGGGACGATCTCCCAGCCGGGTTCGCCGCGCACGAGGATCCGCCCGCACGGGCCGACGCTGCCGATCTCGGCGCCCGCCCGCTCGGACCGCCAGCGCTTGTTCGCGGGCAGGTCGGAGAGGTCGGGGCGGTGGCCCTCGCGGGTGTGGATCACGGTCATGCCGAGCGCGCGCACGCGCTCGAGCAGCCGGGCCGTGGGCGCGAGACCGGCGCGGGTGAGGGCGAGGTCGTAGCCCATGCGGTCGACGTAGCCGCCGACGCCGCAGAAGTCGACCTGCCAGTCGATGCAGACGACGGCGGTGCGCGCGACGTCGACGGCGCCGTCGTAGGGCCAGGCGTACGGATCCGCCGCGACGGCCGTGGTGCCGGAGACCGGCGCGGTGAACGGCGCGATGCTCACGAGCGCGCCTCCCCCGCCTCGACGGCGGCGCCGAGCGGGGCGCGCACGCGTCCCATCGCGTCGGCGGCGACGAGCGCGACCGCCGCGACGACCAGGCCGACCACCGCGGTGGAGAGGAAGTCGGCGTAGGCGTGCGCCACGAGCGCCGCCACGGCGCCGACGGCCCAGGCGACGAACGCGGGCGCGCGCCACGGTCCTCGGGCGACGGGCTCCGATGCGGCGGCGCGGCGGGGCGCGAGCAGCAGCTGGTCGACGATGAGCACGGCGCCGATGGGCGGCACGATGACGCCGAGCAGGTTCAACCAGGTCTCGAAGTACGACCAGATGCCGGCCACCGCGAGCACCACGCCGACCGCGCCGAGCACGAGCGTGGTGCGGCGCATGCGCATCCCGGTGAGCTGGCTCCAGCCGACCGCGCCGTTGTAGAGGCAGTGCGCGCACACGGATCCGAGGTTCACCACCACGAACAGCACGGCGAGCGGCACGAGCGCGCCGCCCTGAGCGACGAGGATCCCGAGGAAGTCGCCGCCCGCCGTGCCCGGGTCGGCCGCCCCGCCGAGCGCGACGACGAGGCCGCCGACCACGAGCGCGACGGCGTTGCCGAACGGGAACGCGGCGAGCGACGCGAGCACGGCCTGCCGGCCCGAGCGCGCCCAGCGCGTGAAGTCGGCGGTCATGGTGCCCGAGTCGGCGAAGAGCGCGACGACGAGGGTGACGGCGGCGCCGAAGCTCAGCGCGCCGGCGCCCGCGGAGGGCGCCGCCTGCAGGTCCGCGCCGCCGGGGCGCGTCGCGACGATCACGATGGCGACCGCCCCGAGCACGAGGTAGAGGGGAGCGGCGATCACGCCGATCCAGGACAGGGCGCGGATGCCGAGCAGCGTGACCGCGACGAACAGGATCCCGGCGACGAGCGTGGTGCCCGTCTGGTCCCAGCCGAGGGAGCCGTGCAGCGTGGATCCGGTGAGCCCGGTCTGGAACGCGAACCAGCCGATGACCACCGTGGCGAGGAAGGCCGCCGGCACGACGTACCCCTTCGCGCCGAACGTGCGCATCGCCATGAGCGCGAAGCTCTCGCCGCTGCGGCCGGCCAGGTAGCTGAGCGCGCCCACGTAGAGCATGAGCACGAGCGTGCCGACCGCGATGGCGCCCATGCCCGGCCAGAAGCCGAGCGAGTGGACGACGAGGCCGCCGAACACGGCGCAGGTGAGGATCATCGGGAAGCCGAGCCACACGGCGGCGACCGACGAGGTGCGGCGGCGCGCGTGCGGCGGGACGGGCTCCGACTCGTACTCCGAGAAGACGGGGCGGTCGACGGGATCCGCGGCGGCGGGGAGCGGCATGGGTTCTCCAGGGGTCGGGTGGCACCGGCGGGGATCCGGCTGCGTCCTATAGGAGCAGCCCGGCCGCACACCTGCGTTTCGCCGGTGTTTCCAGGATGTGAAACACGTCTGGGTGGCCGTCCGCGGGCGGATCCTATAATCGGGTCATGCCCGCGGCCTCCCTCGTCCCCACCCGTCTCGGCGCCGCGGAGCGCGTGCGCGTGCTGCTCGAGGAGGAGATCCTCGGCGGCGTCATCGCCCCCGGATCCCGCGTGAAGGCCGACGAGGTCGCCCTGCGCATGGGCACGAGCCACATCCCGGTGCGCGAGGCGCTGCGGGCGCTCGAGGCCGACGGCTGGGTCGTGCACCGCGCGCACGAGGGCATGTCGGTGAGGCCGCGCGCGCTGTCCGAGCTGGTGGACCTCTTCGAGGCGCGCGCCCTGGTGGAGCCGCGCGCGGTGGAGCTCGCCGCCGGACGCCGCACGGCCGACGACCTGCGCGAGCTGGAGCGGGTGATCCGCCTGCAGGAGCGCACCGAGGATCCCGCCGACCTCGCGCGCCTCAACTACGACTTCCACGTGGCCCTGGCGACCGCCGCGCACAACAGCACGCTGGCCCAGGTCGTCGAGTCGATGTCGAAGCGCGTGCGCTTCCACTACCTGCCCACGGCGAGCGCGCGCCGGCCCGACTCGCTCGCCGACCACCGGGAGCTGCTCGCCCTCGCGGAGCGGCGGGAGGGCGAGCGGGCGGCGGATCTCGCGCGCCGGCACATCGACGCCACGCGCGTCGACGCGTGCGCGGCCCTCGAGGCGCTCCTGCGCGCGGAGGCCGAGGAGGCCGCCGAGGCCTCAGGGGACGAGGCCGCGGGCTAGGCGCTCACAACCCGAGCAGCCGCTCCAGCGCCGGGTCCTCGAGCGAGTCGATCACGAGGTCGGCGCCCGCGTCGCGCAGCTCGTCGGCCGAGTAGTGGCCGCTCGCGACGCCGACGGCGGTGGCGCCCGCGTCGTGCGCGGAGGTGATGTCGTTCGGGGTGTCGCCGACGACGAGCACCTCGTCGCGCGCGGGCTCGGCGCCGCGGAGGGTGCCGGCGGTCGCGATGGCGCGGCGGACGACGTCGACGCGGTCGGGCGAGTCGGATCCGTAGGCGCCGAAGACGAAGAACCGGCCGAGCCGGGCGGGCTCCATCTTCGTGCGGGCCGCGCCCTCCATCGCGCCGGAGACGACCCCGAGCACGACGCCCGCGTCGGCCAGGCGGTCGAGCAGCGCCTCGGCGCCGTCGAGCACGCGGTAGCCCTCGGAGACGCGGATGTCGTCGGCGAGGTGGCGGAGGTAGGAGGCGTAGAGGCGCGCGAGCTCGGCGGGCTCCGGATCGCGGCCCATCACGCCGCGGAACGTCGCGGTGCCGACCTGCGGGTCCGTCTCCCCCGCCGACGAGTGCTCGCCGATGTCGGCCTCCACGTCGTGCAGGTCGCGGAAGGCCATCGCCCAGCTGCGGGCGCCGGAGCCGCCCGTGTGGATCAGGGTCTCGTCGATGTCGAAGAGGACGGCGGGCGGGGTGGATGCGATGTCGGCCATGCATCCATCGTGCTCCGCCGCGCCTCCGTGCGACCCGGACGGGGCGCCCGGGCGTCAGCCGCGGCGGGCGCGCATCCGCTCGGTCGTGCGCGCGATGATGCGGAGGCTGTCGATGAGCGTCGCGATCTGCTCGCGGCTGAGGTCGGCGAGCACCTCGTCCTCGTCGGCGACGAGGCGGCGCATCGCCCGGTCGACGCGCTCGATGCCGAACGGCGTGAGCACCACGAGCCGGCTGCGGCCGCCCGCGGGATCCTCCTCGCGCGTGATGAAGGAGCGCGCGGTCAGACGGTTCACCCGGTGCACGAGGCTGCCGGTGTCGGTGCCGAGGCGCTCGGCCAGGCCGGCGCGCGTGAGGCCCGCGTCGCCCTGCTGGCGCAGGATGGAGAGGAACTCGAACTCGCTCGTGGTGAGGCCCTCCGCGGCGAACGCGCCCTCGCGGATCCGCTGCATCTGCGGCAGCAGGCGCCGGAGCCTCGACACCACGTCGAGCGGCGCGAAGTCGACGTCGGGCATGGCGGCGCCCCACGCGTCGATCACCAGGTCGACGTCGTCGTCATCCTTCATCGGGACTCCCCACCGTCGCGTCCACGGTACCCGGGCCGACGGCGGCTCGCGGGCGGCTGGGCACTCGGCGGAGGGGGCGACGTCGCGGGGCGTCGCGGACCGCGGATCCGCCGCCCGGCTCCGGCAGGATGTCCGCATGACCCGGCCGCTCCCCCTCCCCGACCGCCCCCTGGTGCTCGACGGCGGCCTCGGCACGCTGCTGGAGGCGCGCGGGCACGACCTGTCGGATCCGCTGTGGAGCGCCCGCGTGCTCGCCGACGAGCCCGACGCGATCCGCGCCGCGCACGCCGAGTACTTCCGCGCGGGCGCGGACGTCGCGATCACGGCCTCGTACCAGGTGGGCTTCGACGCCTTCGCGGCGCGCGGCCTCAGCGCCGCCGACACCGAGGAGCTGCTGCGCGCGAGCGTGCGGCTCGCGGCCGAGGCGCGGGACGAGGTCGCGCGCGACGACGAGGCGCCGCGCGACCGGTGGATCGCCGCGTCCGTCGGCCCCTACGGCGCCACCCTCGGCGACGGCTCCGAGTACGCGGGATCCAGCGGCCGCACGCGCGCGGAGCTCCGCCGCTGGCACGCCCCGCGGTTCGCCGTGCTCGCCGACGCGGGCGCCGACCTCCTCGCCTGCGAGACCATCCCGAGCCTCGACGAGGGCCGGGCGCTCGTGGACCTCGCGCGCGGCTCGGGCGCGTCCGCCTGGCTCGCGTTCACGGTCACGGACGGCCGGCTGCGCTCCGGCGAGCCGATGGCCGAGGGGTTCCGGCTCGCGGAGGGCGCCGACGAGATCGTGGCCGTGGGGATCAACTGCGCGCACCCCGACGAGGTGCCCGACGCGATCGCCGCGGCCCGGAGCGTCACCGACCGGCCGGTGGTCGTCTACCCGAACTCCGGCGAGCGCTGGGACGCCGTCGCGCGCGGCTGGGGCGGCGACCCGGCGCTGCCGTCCGTCGACGCGTGGATCCGGGCGGGCGCGTCGCTCGTGGGCGGCTGCTGCCGGGTCGGGCCCGACGGGATCCGGCGCATGCGGGACGCGGTGGGCTGACCGCGGCGCGCACGGGTGCGCACCCTGCCGCGCGGACGCGGATCGCGCAACGGGAAGCGCCCCAACCGCGCGCCGCCCTCCGCCGCGCCGTCGCCCATGGCCGCGGGCATCGCGGACGACGACCGTCGCAGGAGCTCCCAGGGGATGCGGAGGCTTCCCACCGGGCGCCCAGGGACGCGGAGCGGGATGGATCCATCACATCGAACCGATGACCGGGTTCCGCTGGGGAGCCCCGACAGGAGGACGATCCGCATGACCATCACCCGCAGCACCGCCCGCCGCCTCGGATCCGTCGGGGCCGCCGCCGCCCTCGTCGCCGTGGGCCTCGCCGTCCCGACCGCCGCCAACGCCGCACCCACCGAGTGCGAGCCGGGCACCGTGACCAACTCGCTCACCAAGGACTCCAGCGAGCGCATCGTGGCGGGGTCGCAGACGGCGACCACCACGACCGGCGGACCGCTGTCGGCCACGGTCGCGAGCTCCGCCACCCGCGGATCCGAGTTCTCCGCCGGAGCGTCGGCCAGCCTCCTGATGGGGTCCATCACCGCGCAGGTCAGCGCGACCGCCACCGAGTCGCAGTCCTGGGACGCGGGATCCACGCTCGGCCCCATCGAGGTCCCCGCCGGAGGCACGCTCACCTCCACCTACGGCTTCGAGGACATCTCGTGGTCGGGCACCACGCGGACCTGCACGAGCGCCGGCCAGCTCGGTGCGCCGACCACCGTGTACGGCACGGTGCAGGGCGCGACCTGGGTCGAGTACACGGTCAGCTGACCGACCCGCGCGCACGACACGACGGCCCGTCCCCCTCGAGGGGACGGGCCGTCGTCATGCGCGGATGCGCCTCGGGCGCGGATCCGGGCGGGATCAGGCGCCGGCGACCGCCTGGCGCAGGCCCTCGGCGAGCGACGCGGTGAGACGGCCGAGGAGGCGCGACAGGTCGCCCGTCTCGTCGTCGAGCTGGCCGGCGCGCGTGGCGGCGTCGAGGCCCACGAGGAAGCCGATCGTGCCCTCGTCGAGGCCGGCGTCGCCGAGGATCCGCGCGTGCTCGTCGCCCGACACCTGCGAGACGGGGACGGGCTGGCCGACGATGCCGGAGACCGCCTGGGCGAGGTCGTCCTGCGTCCAGCGCTCGTCGCCCGCGAGCTCGAACGTCTGCCCGGCGAGCGAGTCGTCGAGGGCGGCGACCGCGGCGGCCTCCGCGAACTCGGCGATGGTGGCGCTCGCGACCCGCCCGTCGCCCGCGCTCGTGAGGAGCGCGCCGGACTGCTTCACGGAGTCGACCGTGCCCGCGTAGTTCTCGGTGTACCAGCCGTTGCGGAGGAGCGTGACGGGCACGCCCGAGGCGGCGAGCACCTCCTCGGTGGCCTTATGCTCGCCCGCGATGAAGAGCTCGGTGGTGGAGGCGCGGAGGACGCTCGTGTAGAGGATCCGGCCGACGCCCGCGGCCTTGGCGGCCTCGATGACGGTGGTGTGCTGCGGCACGCGCTGGCCGACCTCGCTGCCCGAGACGAGGACGAGGGTGTCGCCGGGCTGGATCGCGGCGGCGACGCTGTCGGCGTCGGTGTACTCGAGGCGCGCGGTGCGGACGCCCTGCGCGGCGAGGTCCGCGAGGGCCTCGGGGCGGCGCGCGGTGGCGAGCACGTCGGAGGCGGCGGCGCCGCGGGCGAGGAGGGACGCGACGATGCGCGATCCGAGGCGGCCGGTGGCGGCGGTGACGACGATGGTCATGGGATGCCTTTCGAGTCGGGAGGTGCGGTACGCCGGGGTCAACGACTCCGTCGCCGAATAACTTCCCACAGGGAGGTACCCACTTTCCGGTAAGTTGGTCCGTGTGACGCAGATGAGCTTCCGGGTGACCCGCGACCGACCCGGCGTGACCGAGGGGCGCTACCCCGCCAACTGCCCGTCGCGCACGCTGCTCGACCACGTGACGAGCAAGTGGGGCGTGCTCGTCCTGCTCGCGCTCGGCCAGGGATCGCACCGCTGGGGCGAGCTGCGCCGCGAGATCGAGGGCATCAGCGAGAAGATGCTCGCCTCCACGCTGCGCACGCTCGCCGACGACGGGCTCGTCCTCCGCGAGGCGCAGCCCACCATCCCGCCGCGGGTCGACTACCGGCTCACCGAGCTCGGCCACGAGGTGAGCGCCCGGCTCGTCCCGCTCATGGACCTCGTGATGGACATCACCGAGGACACGTCCCCGCTGGCGTCGCGCCGACCCTAGGCTGGATCCGGCAGCCGGGGGATCCGGCGCCGACCGCCCGCGCCACGGCGCCACCCGGCCAGAGAGAGACCGACGATGCCCTCCCCGTCCGCGCCGACGCTGTCGCGCACGCCCGCCCCGACCCGCGACGTCCGCCGCGCGCGCGTCGCCGTCGGCGTCCTCTTCTTCACGAACGGCGCGATCTTCGCGAACCTGCTGCCGCGCTACCCGTCGATCAAGGCGGAGCTCGGGCTCGCCAACGTCGAGTTCGGGGCCGCGGTCGCCGCCTCGCCGCTCGGGGCGCTCATCGCGGGGCTCGCGGCGGGCGTGCTCATCCGCCGGTTCCGCTCGGCGCGAGTGGCGGTCGCCGCGACCGTGGTGGCCTCCCTCGGGATCCTGCTGGCCGGCCTCGCGCCCGGCTGGCTCGTGCTCGCGATGGCCCTGTTCCTCGCGGGCGCCATGGACGCGATCACCGACGTGGCGCAGAACTCGCACGCGCTGCGCGTGCAGCGGCTCTACGGCCGGTCGATCAACAACTCGTTCCACGCGGTCTGGTCGATCGGCGCGGTCGCCGGCGGGATCATGGGCGCGGCCGCGGCGCAGATCCGGCTGCCGCTCGTCGTGCACCTCTCCATCTCGGCCGTCGTGTTCAGCGCGCTGGCCGTGCTGTCGCTGCTGTGGCTGCTGAAGGGCCCGGAGCCGGAGCCCGGCGAGGGCGGGGCCGCGCACGCGCACGCGCCGGATCCCGAGGGCGACGTCGCGCGCGCCGCCTCCCCGCGCGCGCTCGGCCTCGTCGCCAAGTACGGCGTGCTGCTCGCGCTCGTGATCATCGCGTCCGGCGGCGCGATCGTCGAGGACGCCGGCAGCACCTGGTCGGCCATCTACCTCTCGCGCGACCTCAGCGCCAGCGCCTTCGTCGCCGGGCTCGGCTTCATCTCGCTGCAGGGGATGCAGTTCATCGGCCGGATGCTCGGCGACCGCATGGTCGACCGCTTCGGCCAGCGCGCCATAGCCCGCCTCGGCGGCGTCCTGGTGCTCGTCGGCATGGGCGCGGCGCTCGCGTTCCCCAGCGTCGTCGGCACGATCGTCGGCTTCGGCGTGGCCGGGTTCGGCGTCGCGACCCTCATCCCGGCCGCCATGCAGGCCGCGGACGAGCTGCCCGGCTTCAAGCCCGGCACCGGCCTCACGATCGTCGGCTGGCTGCTGCGGCTCGGCTTCCTCGTCTCGCCACCCGTCGTCGGGGCTATCGCGGACGCCTCGTCGCTCCGCTTCGGCCTGATCTTCATCCCCGCCGCCGGCCTCCTCGTGCTCGTGTTCTCGCGCGTGCTGGCGACCCGGCGCGCGCACCCGGCGGCGCAGTCCCTGCCTGCCGCGACCGCCTCCTCCTAGGGGGCGCGCGGGGCGGATCCCCTCACGGGCTCCTGCGAGTGCCGCCGCGCGCGTCGCCGCCCGCGGGAGGGTGGACGCGCACCCGCCAGCCGAGAGGATCCCCATGTCCACCGACCTGCCCGGAGGGCTGTTCCCCCTCGCCCACGACCTCACCGTCACGCGCTTCGGCTACGGCGCCATGCAGCTCGCGGGGCCGCGCGTGTTCGGGCCGCCCGCGGATCCCGACGCCGCCCGCGCCGTGCTGCGCGAGGCGGTCGCGCTCGGGATCACGCACATCGACACCGCCGACTTCTACGGCCCCGGCCACACGAACGCGCTCATCGAGGAGGCGCTCTTCCCGTACCCGGAGCGGCTGCACATCGTGACCAAGGTCGGATCCCTGCGCGACGCGAAGGGCCGCTGGCCGCAGGCGCTCTCCGCCGCCGAGCTCCGCCAGGCCGTCTACGACAACCTCACGCACCTCACCCTCGACGTGCTCGACGTCGTGAACCTCCGCGTCGGCGCGTTCGACAGCCCGACCGACGGATCCATCGAGGAGCCGTTCACCGCCCTGGCCGAGCTGCAGCAGGAGGGGCTGATCCGGCACCTCGGCGTGAGCAACGTCAGCCCCGCGCAGGTGGCGGAGGCCCGCGGGATCGCGCCGATCGTGAGCGTGCAGAACCACTACAACCTCGCCCGCCGCGACGACGACGCGCTCATCGACGAGCTCGCCGCCGACGGCATCGCCTACGTGCCGTACTTCCCGCTCGGCGGGTTCTCGCCGCTGCAGTCGGAGACGCTCGCGCGCGTGGCCGCCGACCTCGGATCCGCCCCGCTGCCCGTCGCGCTCGCCTGGCTCCTGCAGCGGTCGCCGAACGTGCTCGTCATCGCGGGCACGTCGTCGGTCGAGCACCTGCGCGAGAACGTGGCGGGCGCGCGGATCCGGCTGCCCGAGGACGCGCTCGCGGAGCTGGAGGGGATCGGCGGCTGACGGCCGGCCGCGCCCCCGGGCCGCGCACGGCAGGATGGCCGCATGACCGCCCCCGACCGCCGCTTCCCGCGGAGCGTCTACCGCGAGGGCACCGAGCCCGACGTCAGGTTCTCGCTCGCCAACGAGCGCACGTTCCTCGCCTGGATCCGCACCTCGCTCGCCCTTCTCGCCGGCGGCGTCGCGCTCGAGGCGCTCGCCCTCGGGCTGCAGCCGGGCTTCCGGCTCGCGGCCTCGATCGTGCTGATCGTCACCGGGATCGCCGCGCCCGCGCAGGCCTGGATCGGCTGGATGCGCACCGAGCGCGCCCTCCGTCGGGACCGCCCGCTGCCGTCCGCCGCGCTGTCGCTGCCGCTCGGGATCGCGGTGGTCGCCGCCGGCGTGCTCGTGCTGCTGGGCGTGCTGACGGCGTGAGCGCTCCGGATCCGGCCGCCGATCCCGCCGGGCGCCCCTCCGACCCCGGCCTCCAGCCCGAGCGCACGGCCCTCGCCTGGCGGCGCACGGCGCTGGCGCTCGTCGTCGGATCCCTGCTGGGGCTCCGCGTGCTGCCGGCCCTCCTCGGCGCGGCCGGCCTGGTCGTCGCCGCGGCGGGCGTGATCGCCGCCCTCGCCGTGCTCGCGTCCGCGCACCGTCGCTACCGCCGGGTGCACCGGGTCCTCACCTCGGGATCCGCCGACCCCGGCACCGCGGGCCTCCCCGGCGGCGCGCTCCCGGCCCTCGTGGCCGCGCTCACCGCGTGCGCCGGCCTGGCCGCGCTGGCCCTCGCGCTCGCCCGCTGAGCCGACGGTGGATCCGGACCGCACCGCCCTACGAGGCGGGCACCAGCACCTCGCGCACGAAGTCCTCGTAGGAGCGGGGCGCGTGCCCGAGGATGCCGGTGAGACGGGCGATGGCCTCGGGGCTCCCGATCAGGCCGTCCCGCTGGAACCCGGAGTACATGCGCTCGTAGTCGTACACGAGCCAGGAGGGCATGGACGCGAGGGACGACGCGCGCCACGCCGCCAGGTCGTCTCCCCCGTACGTCACCGTCCTCACGAGCGCCTCGGACAGGGCCGCGGCCGTCGCCTCGCCGGTCCACGCGGTCGGGCCGGCCACGTCGACGGGACCGACGACCTCCGACCCCGGCGTCAGGGCGCTCACCGCGACCTCCGCGATGTCGCGCACATCCACCCGGGAGACGCCCGTCCCGCCGAGGGGCTGCGGGTACACGCCGTCGCGGATCGCGTCGAGGTACCAGACGTCGTTCTGGAAGAAGTTGTTGACCCGGAGGAAGCAGGCCTCGACGCCGCTGTGCTCGAGGAGGGACTCGACCGCGAGCTTCGCGGAGTTGTGGGGCACCTGCGGCGCCCGGTCGAGGTCCTGGACGGACAGGTACACGATCCGGCGGACCCCCGCCGCGACGGCGTGGTCCACCGCGACGGTCGTCTCGTACAGCTCGGTGGGCGTCCCCGTCAGGGCCAGGAACACCTGCTCGACGCCGTCGAACGCCGGCCTCGCGTCGAAGGGGTCGCCCAGGTCGCCCACCACGCCGTCGACGCCGTGGGGGAGGTCCGCGAGCCGTCGCGCGTCGCGGCTCATGGCCCTCAGTCCGGTCATCCCGCGGCGGAGGGCCTCGGCGATGACGGCCGAGCCGACCGTCCCGGTCCCGCCGATGATCAGGGTCCGTGCGTCGTCCATGGTGATCCTCCTCGTCTGCTCCATCGGTGCCGGGCGCAGGGCCCGCAGCCGTCCGCCGAGGAAGGTGTCGTCGGCAGACGCGTCACGGAGGACGGCGATGACCTGCTCGAGCACCGCCGCCGAGGGGTCCCTCGGCGGTTCGATCGATTCGTTCGCGGCGACGCTACGCCCCACGCGGGCGTCGGGCCACGGCCTTCCGCTCGCGCCGCACGGCTGGTAGGGCGCTCGGGCGCGTGGTGGTCCGGCGCGCGGGGACCCGCGCCGACGTCAGGCGGTCGGCATGCGCAGCAGCGCGCCCTGCTCGCGGCACGTGGCCGCGGCGATCGCCATGCAGGTGCGCAGCATCGCCTCGCCCTCCGCGGGCGTGCGCGGCGCTCCCCGGCGCGCGATGGCGTCGGCCGCCGCGGCGAGGCAGGCGTCGCCGGCGCCCATGGTGTCGACGATCGGGCGCGGATCCGGCGCGATGCCCGCCTGCACCACCTCGCCGCCCTCGAGCTGCACGGACGCGCCGCGCGCGCCGTCGGTGGCCAGCACGAGGCGGCTGCCCGCGGCGTGCAGGGCCGCCCGCGCGTCGGCGAGCGCACCCAGGCCGAGCAGCCCGGTGTCGTCGTCGCCGATCTTCACCAGCAGCGACTCCGCGGCCGCGCGCGCGAAGCCGTCGCGGAACCGGCCCGCGTCGTGCAGCATGCCGGCGCGCGGGTTCGGGTCGACGAGGAGCCGCTCGCGGGGATCCCGCACGGCGGCCAGCAGCTCGTCGGCCTGCGCGTGGTCGTCGTACGGGAAGCAGCTGACGACCACGAGCGACGCCGCGTCCAGCGCCGCCCGCTCCGCCTCGCCGATGCGCACGCGCCGGTTCCACGCGGCCTCGTTGAACGTGTACCGCGGCTCGCCGTCGACGCGCTCGCTCACCGCGACGGAGGACCCGGACGGGCCGACGGTGGCGATGAGCTCGACCCCGTGCGCCTCGAGCTCGGCCCGGATGCGGCGGCCGTGCTCGTCGTCGCCGACCATCGCGACGAGCTGGACCCGGTGGCCGAGGATCGCGAGGCCGACGGCGACGTTGAGCGCCGCGCCGCCGACGAAGGGGGTCTCCTCGCCGTCCTCGCGGATCAGGTCGATGAGGGCGTCGCCGACGACGACGATGGGCTGGTCATGCATGGCGGGGGACCTCTCCGGAGCCTCGGACGATGAGCGTGGTGGGGACGACGACGGTCTGCGCGGGACCCCGGTCGCCGTCGAGCCGCGCGAAGACGCGCTCGGCGGCGGCGTGGCCGATGGCCGACGGATCCTGCGCGACGACGGTGACGGCCGGATCCAGCAGCGCGGCCATCGGCAGGTCGTCGAAGCCGACGAGCGCGATGCGGCGGTGGGCGTCGTGCCGCCGGAGGGCCGTGATGACGCCGATGGTGATGAGGTTCTGCCCGCTGACGATCGCGGTCGGCGGCTCCGGCAGGGCGAGCAGGCGCTCGGCGAGCGCGTCGGCGACGTGCTCGTCCGACGCGCCGTCGAGCACGTGGCCGGGCAGCACGGGGAGGCCGCGCCGGGCCATCTCCTCGAGGAAGCCGCGCTCGCGCTCGCGCGCCGTGAAGATCTCCGGCCGGTCGCCGAGGAACGCGATGCGCCGGTGGCCCCGGTCGGCGAGGTGCGCCACGGCGCGCGAGACGCCGGCCGCGTTGTCGACGACCACCGCGTCCGCCGCGAGCCCCACGGGCACGCGGTCGACGAACACGACGGGCGTGCCGCGGGCGGTCTCGACCCCGAGGTACGACTGGCTGGGCGCGATGGTGGTGAGGATGAGCCCGTCGACCCGGCGGGCGAGGAACGCGTCGACGGAGGAGCGCTCGCGGTCGGGGTCGTCGTCGAGGCTGGAGGCGAAGACGGCGACGCGGCGCTCCTTCGCCACGTCCTCCACCGCGCGGTGCAGCGCGCCCGAGAACGGGTTGGCCACGCTGCCCACGAGGAGGCCGAGCGTGTCGCTGCGCCGGTCGGCACGGCGGAGGCTGCCCGCGTGGAGGTCCGGCTGGTACTGCAGCTGCGCCACGGCGGCGCGCACGCGCTCGGTCATCGCGGCGGAGACGTTCGGCTCGCCGTTGATCACGCGCGACACCGTCTTGACGCCCACGCCCGCGAGCCGGGCGACGTGCTTCATCGTGGGGCGCCGCGCGCCGGAGGGCGAGCCCTCGGGGGATGACATCGGTGTCACGAATGGATCTCGCTCTCTGTGCGATGGGTTGACCATACCGGTTCGCACCCGATAGACCTCTCCCTGACAACGTTGTCGGGAGCGTGCTCCCACCGAAGGACAGGATCCATCAATGACGAACCGATCCCCGCGTCTCACGCGCACCATCGCCCTCGGCTCGGCGGCCCTCATCGCCGCGGTCGGGCTCACCGGCTGCTCCAGCTCCGGCTCGGGCGGCGGCGCCGGCTCCTCCGGCGACGTGGGCGTCTCGCTCATCGTGAAGACGACCACCAACCCGTTCTTCGTCGCGATGCAGGACGGCGCGAAGGACGCCGCCGCATCCTCCGGCATCGCCCTCACGCTGGCGGCCGGCAAGGAGGACGGCGACGAGGACACCCAGATCCAGGCCATCGAGAACGCCATCTCCAAGGGCGACAAGGGCATCCTCATCACCCCGAACGGCCCCTCGGTGGTCGACGCCATCCAGAAGGCGCGCGACGCCGGCCTCTTCGTCATCGCGCTGGACACGGCACCCGACCCGGCCGACTCCGTCGACATCACGTTCGCCACCGACAACTTCGCCGCGGGCGAGTCCATCGGCAAGTGGGCCGCGGCGCAGCTCGGCGGGAAGAAGGCGACCATCGCCCTCCTCGACCTCTACGACGACAAGGCCGTGTCGGTCGACTACGACCGGGACCAGGGCTTCCTCACCGGCATGGGCATCGACGTCGCGGACAAGGCCAAGAACGGCGACGAGGCGAAGACCGGCGACTACAGCGGCGGCGATTACGAGATCGTCGGCAACGAGGCCACGCAGGGCGCCGAGGACGGCGGCCGCACGGCGATGGAGACGCTGCTGTCGAAGGACCCCGACATCAACGTCGTCTACACGATCAACGAGCCCGCCGCGTTCGGCGCGTACCAGGCGCTGCAGGCGGCCGGCAAGGAGAAGGACGTGGTCCTCGTCTCGGTCGACGGCGGCTGCGCGGGCGTGAAGAACGTGGAGGAGGGCGTCATCGGCGCCACCGCCCAGCAGTACCCCGTGAAGATGGCGCAGCTCGGCGTCGAGGCCATCGCCCAGCTCGCGAAGGACGGCACCAAGCCCTCCACCAGCAGCGGCCTCGACTTCTTCGACACCGGATCCGCGCTCGTCACCGACACCCCCGTCGACGGCCTCGAGAGCATCACGGCCGACGACGCCGCGACGAAGTGCTGGGGCGAGTGACCGTGAGCCAGCGGACAGCCGACCCGAACCCGCCCACCTCGTCGCTCGACCTCGCGAACGAGTTCCTCGACCGCCGCACGCCGGTCGACCGCATCCGCGGCGTGCTCCACCGCTACCCCGCCGTGAGCCCGGCCGTCGTGCTGGTCCTCGCGATCATCGTGTTCGGCCTGCTCAACGACCGCTTCCTCGACCCCGCCAACCTGTCGCTCGTGACGCAGCAGGTCGCCGTGGTCGGCACGCTCGCGGTGGCACAGACGCTCATCATCCTCACCGCGGGCATCGACCTGTCGGTGGGCGCGGTGATGGTGCTGACGTCGATGGTGATCGCGCAGACCGCCAGCCAGAACGGCCTGCCCGCGCCCGCCGCGCTCCTCGCCGGGCTCGTCGTGGGCCTCGCGGCCGGGGCGTTCAACGGCCTGCTCGTCACGCGGCTGCGGCTCCCCCCGTTCATCGTCACCCTCGGGACGCTCAACATCTTCGTGGCGCTCACGCTCCTCTACTCCAACGGCGCGACCGTCCGCGGCGTGGACATGCCGGCGGCGCTCTCGTGGACCGGCCGGACGTTCGACCTCGCGGGCGTGAAGATCAGCTTCGGCGTGGTGCTCATGCTCGTGCTCTACGTGGTGGTCGCCTTCATCCTCGGCAAGACCGCCTGGGGCCGGCACGTGTACGCGGTCGGCGACGACAAGGAGGCCGCGCGCCTCGCGGGCATCAGCGTGAACCGCGTGCTCATGAGCGTGTACCTCGCGGCCGGGGCGATCCTCGCGGTCGGCGCGTGGATCCAGATCGGCCGCAGCAACGCGGCCAGCCCGAACGCGGGCGCCGACCTCAACCTCGACTCCATCACCGCGGTGGTCATCGGCGGCACGAGCCTCTTCGGCGGCCGCGGCACCGTGTGGGGCACGCTGCTCGGCGCGCTCATCGTGGGCGTGTTCCGCAACGGGCTCTCGCTCGCGGGGCTGGACGTGCTTTACCAGACGCTCGCGGTGGGCGTCCTCATCATCGTCGCCGTCTCGGTCGACCAGTGGATCCGGAAGGTGCGCAAGTGACCCTCATCGACCCCGCGGGGAGCAGCCCCGCCGCGACCCGCACCCCCGTCCTCGAGGCGAAGCGGCTCGTGAAGACCTTCGGCCGCGTCGTCGGCCTCGACGGGGTGAGCCTCGAGCTCTTCCCGGGCGAGGTGCTCGCCATCATCGGCGACAACGGCGCCGGCAAGTCGACCCTCATCAAGTGCCTCACGGGGGCGGAGACGCCCGACGAGGGCGAGCTGTTCCTCGACGGGAAGCCGGTGTCGTTCAAGCGGCCGCAGGACGCCCGAGCCGCGGGCATCGAGACGGTGTACCAGAACCTCGCCGTCTCCCCCGCGCTCGACGTGGCCTCGAACCTCTACCTCGGGCGGGAGAAGCGGAAGAAGGGGATCCTCGGATCCGTCTTCCGCATGCTCGACACCGCCGGCATGCGCCGCGAGGCCAAGGCGGAGCTGACCGAGCTCGGCATCTCGACGCTGCAGGACGTGACCGTGCCGGTCGAGAACCTCTCCGGCGGGCAGCGGCAGGCGGTCGCCGTGGCGCGCGCCGCCGCGTTCGGGTCGAAGGTCGTGGTGCTCGACGAGCCCACCGCGGCGCTCGGTGTGCGCGAGTCGAACCAGGTGCTGGAGCTGGTGCGGAACCTGCGCGACCGGGGCATCCCGGTGATCCTCATCAGCCACAACATGCCGCAGGTGTTCGAGGTCGCCGACCGGATCCACATCCAGCGCCTCGGCAAGAAGGCCGCGACCATCACGCCGCAGTCGCACTCCATGACCGACGCGGTCGCGATCATGACGGGCGCGGCCACCGCATGACGGCCACGGTGCTGTACGCGGAGTTCACGGCGCTGCCGGGGAACGAGGAGCAGGTCGCACGGATGATGGCGGGCCTCGCGGAGCTCGTGCGCGCGGAGCCCGGCAACGTCGTGTTCGAGCCCTACCGGCGGGTGGAGGATCCGGCGCGGTTCGTCGTGCACGAGGTGTACCTCGACGAGGCCGCGTTCCAGGCGCACATCGGGGCCCCGTACGGAGCCGAGTTCAACGCGGCGCTCGGGCCGCTGATCGTGGAGGACGGGTCGCAGCTCACGTTCCTCGCGCCCGTCTGACGGGCGGGATCACGACCCCGCGGCCGCCCGGCGTCTCGACGCGCCGGGTGGCCGCGGATCAGCGCGCCGAGTACCCGCCGTCCACGAGGTGGTAGCTGCCCGAGATGAAGGACGCGTCGTCGCTGAGGAGGAAGAGCACGAGGGCCGCGACCTCCTGGTCGGTGCCGAGGCGGCCGGTCGCGTGCTGGCCCTCGAGGTGGGCGAGCGACTCGGGCGAGAGCGACGAGCGCACGAGCGGGGTGTCGATGAAGCCGGGGCCGACCGCGTTCGTGCGGACGCCGCGGGCCGTGTACTCGAGCGCCGCGACCTTGGTGAGGCCGACGAGGGCGTGCTTGCTCGCGACGTAGGCCGCGTTCTGGGCGATGCCGACGGATCCGAGGACGGAGCTCATGTTGACGATCGCGCCGCCGCCCGCCTCCACCATGGCGGGGAGCTGGTAGCGGAGGCCGTAGAAGACGCCGTCGAGGTCGACCGCGCGCGTGCGGTCCCACGCGGCGATGTCGTAGTCGCCGATGTCGGCCGCGGGCGCGCTGATGCCGGCGTTGTTCACGGCGAGGTGCAGGGCGCCGTAGGTGGCGACCGCGTGCGCGACGGCGGCCTCGGAGTCCTCCGCCCTCGAGGTGTCCTGGCGGAACGCGACGGCGGCGCCGCCCGCGGCCTCGATCTCGGCGACGACGCGCTCGGCCGCCTCCAGCTGGATGTCGGTGACGACGACCGACGCGCCCTCCGCGGCGAGCGCGCGGGAGATCGCGGCGCCGATGCCGCTGCCTCCGCCTGTCACGAGCGCGGTCTTCGTGTCGAACCTGGCCATGGGGATCCTCCTCGGGTCGCTGCGACGCGGATCCACGCCGCAGCTCGACGGTACGCCCGCACGATCCGGCCATCCCGGGTTAACCCGGCGTCCACCCGGGCGTCGGGGGCGCGCTCGGGGGCGCGAATACCTTTCGGGTGTGATGCGTCCGCCGGTACCCGGAGCAGACGCCCGAGATCGATGGAGACCCCACATGACCCTCACCCGTGAGACCCACCACCGGCTGCTGCCGGTCCTGTCGCGCGACCCCCACGCCCGCGGCAAGCGCAGCACCGTCACGTGCCACCTCAAGTGCGACGACGCGTGCACGAAGCCCGTCCCCAACATCACCGACAACTCCTACTTCCGCGACATCGCGGGCCGTGCCCTCTCGCGCCGCACGCTGCTCGGCGGCGCGGGCGCCGGTGCCCTCGCGATCCTCGTGGCGCAGAACGCCGCCGCCCCCGGCGCCGAGGCCGCCGCCGCGCAGGCCGCGTCGAACCTGCCGTTCACCGCGATCACGCCCGTCGACGCGTCCGTCGACCAGTTCACCGTGCCGACCGGCTACCGCTGGCAGCCGATCATCCGCTGGGGCGACCCGCTCTTCAGCTACGCGGACGACTTCGACGCCGACAACCAGACCGCGAAGCTCGCCGCGCGCCAGTTCGGCTACAACAACGACTACCTCGACATCATCCCGATCAACTCGCGGAACAAGGAGGCGCTCCTCGTCGCCAACCACGAGTACACGAACGAGAACATCATGTTCCCGCCCGCCGCGGACGCCGCCGAGCTCGACGAGCAGCGCCGCATCGGCAAGGCCTCCCACGGCATGTCGGTCGTCGCTCTCCGCCGCAAGACGGTCGGCCAGCCGTGGACGTACACGGTCGGCCACCACCGCAACCGCCGCATCACCGCGGACACGCCCTTCACCGTGTCGGGCCCCGCCGCCGGATCCGCGTCGCTGCGCACCAAGGACGACCCGAAGGGCACCCGGATCCTCGGCACCCTCGGCAACTGCGCCGGCGGCACCACCCCCTGGGGCACCGTGCTCTCCGGCGAGGAGAACTTCAACGGCTACTTCCGCTCCGCGGGCACCGCAGCCGCCGACAAGCGCTACGGCCTCGCCGACAAGGCGACGACCCGCGGCTGGGAGGCCATCGACCCCCGCTTCGACGCGCGCACCCCCGGCTACGAGAACGAGCCGAACCGCTTCGGCTGGATCGTCGAGGTCGACCCGTTCGAGCCCGGCGAGGCGCCCGTCAAGCACACCGCGCTCGGCCGCTTCAAGCACGAGGGCGCGAACGTGATCCTCGGCAAGAGCGGCCACGTCGCCGCGTACATGGGCGACGACGAGCGCTTCGACTACCTCTACAAGTTCGTCTCGCACGACACGATGGTCGTGGGCACCTCGCGCCAGGACCGCCGCAAGAACAAGCAGCTGCTCACGCGCGGCGCGCTCTACGTGGCGCGCTTCACGGGCGACTCGCCCGTCGCGGAGATCACGGGCACCGGCCAGCTCCCCTCCGACGGCCAGTTCGACGGCATCGGCGAGTGGATCCCGCTGGTGGTCGACGGCGTCTGCCAGGTGCCCGGCTTCACGACCGAGGAGGCGCTCGTGCACACGCGCCTCGTCGCCGACGCCGCGGGCGCCACGAAGATGGACCGCTGCGAGGACGTGCAGCCGAGCCCCGTCACGGGCAAGGTCTACGTCGCCTGCACCAACAACACCGACCGCGGCAAGGCCGGCAAGGAGGGCGCCACGGAGATGAACCCGCGGACGACCAACCGCGACGGCCACATCGTGGAGATCACCGAGGACGGCGGCGACGCCCGCTCCACGACCTTCACGTGGAACCTGCTCCTCGTCGCGGGCGACCCGGCGAAGAACGGCTCGACCTACTTCGCGGGCTTCCCGAAGGAGAAGGTCTCGCCCATCAGCTGCCCGGACAACGTCGCGTTCGACTCCGAGGGCAACCTCTGGATCTCCACCGACGGCGCCCCGAGCACCATCGGCCTCAACGACGGCCTGTTCAAGGTCCCCGTCGAGGGCGCCGAGCGCGGCCACGTGCAGCAGTTCCTCTCGGTGCCCACCGAGGCGGAGACCTGCGGCCCGGTCGTGCACGACACCGAGGGCATGGTGTTCGTCGCGGTGCAGCACCCGGGCGAGGACGGCACCTTCGCCGAGCAGCACTCGTTCTTCCCGGACTACGTGCCCGCCGGCGTCACCCCGCCGAAGGGCGCCTGGCGCGGACCGCGTCCGTCGGTCATCCAGGTGTTCCGCGGCTGATCCGCGGAGAGCCGCTCGCGGGGTGACCCGCTGAGCTGATCGGGGGGGCCGATCGGAGGGCCGGGGCGTGCGTGCGCCCCGGCCCTCGTGCGTGCGGGGGATCGGGATGAGGTACCTTCCCCCGGTGCCCGAGGCAGATGACGCAACCGCCGCGAGGGCCCACTCGTGAGCACGCTCTTCGTGGACGAGTCGAAGGCCAAGGGATACACGATGGTCGCGGTCGCCGTGGCGGCGCACGACGCCCCCGCCCTGCGGCAGCAGGTGCGTGCGCTCGTCCTGCCCGGGCAACGACGCATCCACTTCACCAATGAGAGCGACTCTCGCCGAAGGGCCGTGCTGGCGAGGCTTCGCGACCTCGGCATACGAGCCGACGTCGTCCATTCCGATGACCGCAGCGAGCTGGCGGCCCGGCTGTCGTGCCTCGCCGCCGTCGTGGACCTGGCTGCATACCGGCGGGACGCGCGCATCGTGTTGGAGCGCGATGACTCCATCGAGCAGATCGACCGGCGCTTCCTCTTCGACCAGGTCCACCGGCGAGGCCTCCGAGGAGCCCTGTCGTACACCCACGAGACGGCTCACCAGGAGCCGCTCCTCTGGGCGGCCGATGCGCTGGCGTGGAGTTGGACGAAGGGCGGGGACTGGCGGCGACGGATAGCGCCGATGCTGGAGGCGGCAGACGATCCGACGCGTTAAAGCGCGAAGCCCGGCTCACCGACCGTCCGGAAGGCTGCCGAGCTCACTTCGAGCCGCTATTGCGACGCGCACGGGCAAAGTAGCAGATCCGCGGGTCCTCGTCACTGCTCTTCTGACGACCGGGGGCGGGCGCCCCGGCCCTCGTGCATGCGCCTGCGACGGGGGCAGGCGGGGCTAGCGTCGAGGCATGAGCGAGCGGCCCGCGGATCCCGACGACGCGGGCGACCGCCCCGGCGACGCCTCCACCGACGACGAGCGCTGGCTGGTCTTGGGCGGGCGGCGCTGGCCGCGCACGGATCCGTCGCTCCCGGCAGACGTGGTGGACGCGCTGAAGTCGCACCTCGGGCGCGGCCGGTCGGGTGTCGGCGCCGCGAAGCGGCGGGGCGATGACGACGCGGTGGCCGCGGCCCGGCAGCGCGTGGGCCTCGCGAAGCACGGCCTCGGCGAGCGCGGCCCGCGCTGGTGGGACGAGCCGGAGGACGCGCGGCTCGAGCGGGCGCACGCGGCGCTGCGGGAGCTCGACGCGCTCGACCACCCCGCGACCTGACGCGCGCTGCCCACCCGCCCGCGGGCCAGGCTGGACGCATGCAGCTCTACTCCGCGCTCCCCCTCGTCCGCGCCCGGCAGATCGCGGCCGACACCGCGGCGCTCGCCGGCATCGTCGTGTCGGTGCTGGTGGGGATCGCGATGGCCGCGCTCATCCGTCCGCTCGGCGACCTCGGCCGCAGCATGGAGCGGTCGGGCACGCAGCTCAGCGGATCCATGACCGACGCCGCCGACGCCCTCGGCCGCCTGCCGCTCGTGGGCGATGCCGCGCGCGGGCCGTTCGAGGACGCGAGCGGGATCGGATCCGGCCTCGTGCAGGCCGGCCGCGACCAGCAGGCGCTCGTCGGCACGATCGCGCTCGTGCTCGGGCTGCTCGTGGCGCTCGTGCCGATCGCGTTCATCGTGCGGCACTGGCTGCTGCGCCGCGTCTCGTTCGTGCGCCGCGCGGCCGCTGCGCGCTCGCTCGCGTCGACGCCCGGCGGCACCGAGCTGCTCGCGCTGCGGGCCCTCTCCTCGCGGAAGCCCGCGGCGCTGCTCACGGCGCACCCGGATCCGGTCGCGGCCTGGCGCGCGGGCGACCCGCGCGTCGTGCGCCAGCTCGCCGACCTCGCGCTGCGCGACGCGGGGGTGTCGGCGGGGCGCTGATCGCGAGCGCCCGGCCGAGGTGACGGACGCGGCGCGGAGGGAGCATCCTCGGAGGCATGTCGCCTCTCCTCCTGGCCGGTCTCGCCGGTCTGCTCTCCGGGCTGTCGCTCGTCGTCGGATCCCTCGTCGCCTGGTTCGTGAAGGTGCCGCGCGAGGTCGTGGCGCTCGTGATGGCGTTCGGCGCCGGGGTGCTCATCTCGGCGCTGTCGTTCGACCTGGTCGACGAGGCGTCGGCGAGCGGCGGCGTGATCCCCACGCTCGGCGGCTTCGTCGCGGGCGCGGTCGTGTACGTGGTGCTCGACCAGATCCTCGAGCACGGCGGGTTCCGGAGGAAGCACCACGGGAAGTCGGGCGGCGGGGGCGGCACCGGCGTGGGCATCGCGCTCGGCGCCCTCCTCGACGGCGTGCCCGAGACGGCCGTGCAGGGCCTCAGCCTCACCGGCGGCGGGGCGCTCAGCATCGGCGTGCTGGTGGCGGTGGTCATCTCGAACTTCCCCGAGGGCATGTCGAGCACGGCCGATCTCAAGCAGTCCGGGCGGAGCGCGCGCTACGTCTTCGGGCTCTGGACCTCCATCGCCGTGATCTGCGCGCTCTCGTCCCTCGGCGGGTACGCGCTGCTCGGCGGCCTGCCCGAGAGCGGCCAGTCGGTCGTGATGGCCTTCGCGGCCGGCGCGATCCTCGCGATGATCTGCGACACGATGATCCCCGAGGCGTTCCGCAAGGCGCAGGCGCTCACCGGGCTCGTGACCGTGCTCGGATTCGTGGCGAGCTACGCGGTGCACCAGGCGGGGTGATCGGCCCGCTTCGGATCAGGCGTCGGCGGGCTTGTCGCGCGGCGACACGTTGAAGCGGTGCAGCAGGCCCGCGAGCTGCTCGACCTCGGCGGTGTCCCACGCGTGGAGGCGGTTCTGCAGGCGCTCGCGCGTGCCCGCCCGCACCTGCTCGAGGCGCTCCTCGGCGAGCGGCGTGAGGGTGAGGATGGTGGAGCGGCGGTCCTCGGGATCCGGCTCGTCCTGCACGTAGCCGGCCTCGCGCAGCACGCGGAGGTGCCGGCTCACCGAGCTCTTGTCCATGAGGAGGCCGGCCGCGACGGCGCCGGCGGAGGCGGGCCCGTCGGTGCGGATCCAGCGCGCGACCGCGAAGGCGCCGGGCTGGAGACCCGGGTGGAAGACGGCTGCCTCCTCGATGCGCAGCGAGCGGATCGACATGAGGAGGGCGGCGAGCTCGGACGCGACGGAGGACACCGCTGCCGAGCGGTCGTCGGCGGGCGCGGGCACGTCGGCGGTTCCGGACATCACGGGGAGACCCTAACCGACCCCGATCCGCGCACCCGTCACGCGGAGGCGCCACGGGCGGGGAGTGGGGGCGTCGCGACGGGGGCGCCGGGCGGGCGACGACCCGCGGGATCCGGGCGCGGCGGCACCCCCTGGTAGCCTCGTCCGCGCAGGCGGGGACGATGAAGGCGAGCCACATGACCGACGACACGCACGACACCGGCCACCGAGAGGGTGGGGCGTCGGAGCCTCCCCTCCTCAGCCGCCGCGAGCTGCGCCGCCGCCAGCAGGAGATGGAGAGGGACCGCTCGACCGACGCGTCGGGCGACGCGCACCGGTGGGTGGATCCCTTCCCCGCCGTCCCCCGCACCTCCGAGGGCGGCCTGTTCGGCCCCGACCGCGTGCGCCCGGGCAGCGCGGCACCCGCGCCGACCGCGCCCGAGGGCGAGCCGGCGGAAGCGGAGCCCGCCGAGGGCGACCCCGAGGTCGAGGTCGTCGGCACGCGCGCCTTCGACGAGCTCTTCGACGACGCCGAGGACGACGACGTCGATCCCGAGGACCGCGTCCCGGACGCCGCGACGCCCGCCGCCGCGCAGCCCGCCGCCGACGCGGACGACGACGCCCGGCCCTCGTCCGCCGCAGCGACCCCGTTCGACGCGGTCGTCTCCGCCGAGGCCGGATCCGCGTGGAGCGTGCCCACCCCGCACGTCGTCAACGCCCACCCCTTCCGCATGCCGCTGCGCCCGAGCACGGAGCCGACGGACGCCGACGCGCGGCCCGTCGACGACGCGCAGCCGGCCGCCGACGCGTCCGCGCTCCCCTCCCCCGCCTTCCCCGAGCCTGCCGCCACCGCCCCGCAGCCGACGCCGGTCGCCTCGCTGCCCGCGGCGCCCGACGAGGTCGAGGAGCCCGCCGACGCGCGCCGCCCCGGCACCGACCTCACGGCGTTCCCCGACGCGGATCCGCAGCGCTACGTCATGCGCACCCCGCGCGCCGACCAGACCTCCAGCACCCTCAGCCTCTTCCCCGAGCAGACCGGCCAGCGCCCGCCGCGCGGCCCCGTCGTCGCGCGCACCGGGTTCCGCGGCTTCGTGAACACGGTCACGGGCGGCGTCTTCAAGATCGGCCCCGGCGCCGAGGAGGCCGCTGCGAACGCCGAGGTCGCCCGCCGCGAGGGCGACGAGCGCGTGATCCGCCAGGCCACCTGGTCGCGCGCGGTCAGCGTGCTGGTCGCGAACCGCAAGGGCGGCGTCGGCAAGACGCCCACCTCCCTCATCCTGGGCGGCGTTCTCGGCTCCATCCGCGGCGGATCCGTCGCCGTGGTCGAGGTCACCGACGACCCCGGAGCGCTCGGCTACCGCGCCGAGGGCCAGCCGACCCGCGGTCTGGGCGAGCTCGTGCGCGATCGCGACGAGATCCACAGCGCCGGCCAGCTCGCCGGCTACACGGCGCCGCAGACGAGCTTCGCCTCCGTCGTCGCGTCGGTCGGGCCGCGCCGCGAGCTCACGGGCGACGACGTCATCGGCGTCTCCCGCCTCATCGACGAGTACTACGCGGTGCGCGTGATGGACTCCGGCAACCAGCCGTCGTCGTCCGCCTTCCGCGGTGCCATCGAGGTCACCGACGTGCTCGTCGTCCCCGTGCTCAACGCGGGCGACGCGGTGCTCGAGGCGGTCGCGCTGCTCGACTTCCTGCGCGAGCTCGGCGGGCACGCGGCGATGCTGGCGGACAACGCCGTCATCATCCGCCTGCACGACGGGCGCCCGGAGGACCCGGCGGTCGTCGCGCGCATCGACCGGATCCTCGACGACGCCCGCCCGGCGCAGATCTTCACGGTGCCGTACGACGCGCACATCGCGGAGCGCGGGCCGATCTCGCTCGCCTCGCTCGACCCCGAGGTCGCGCGCGCCTTCACGGCCGCGACCGCGGGCGTCGTGCAGCGCCTGGCGCACGCGGTCCGCTGACGGGCGCGCCCGAGCCCGGTGCGGCGGGCGGATCCACCGGGCGACGCCCGCGGATCCGCCGCCCGCTCGACCGCGAGATCCTCGCGCTGGCCGTGCCCGCGCTCGGGGCGCTCGTGGCCGAGCCGCTGTTCCTCCTCACCGACACGGCGCTCGTCGGCCACCTCGGCAGCGCGCCGCTCGCGGGCCTCGGCATCGCGAGCGTGATCCTGCAGACGATCGTCGGCCTCCTGGTCTTCCTCGCGTACGCGACCACGCCCACCGTCGCGCGGCGCCTCGGCGCGGGTGACCGGCCGGGCGCGATCCGCGCGGGCATCGACGGCCTGTGGCTCGCGCTGGCGCTCGGCGCGGTGGTGCTGGTCGTCGGGCTCGTGGTCGCGGATCCGCTCGTGCGCGCCCTCGCGGACACCGGCGGCGCCGACGCGGACCCGGCCGCGACCGCCGCCGTGGTCGACGCCGCGCGCACCTACCTCGGCATCTCGCTCGCCGGGGTGCCCGCGATGCTCCTCGTCATCGCCGCGACCGGCCTCCTCCGCGGCCTCCAGGACACACGCACCCCGCTCGTCGTCGCCGTCTCCGGCTTCGCGGCGAACGCGGCGCTCAACGCGTTCCTCATCTACGGGCTCGGGTTCGGCATCGCCGGATCCGCGTGGGGCACCGTCCTCGCGCAGTGGGGCATGGCGGCGGTCTTCGTCCTGATCGCCGTGCGCGCCGCCCGCGAGACGGGCACCACCCTGCGGCCCGGCCTCCGCGGGGTCGCGCGCTCGGCGGCGTCGGGCGGCTGGCTGCTCGTGCGCACGGCGTCGCTCCGCGCGGCGATCCTCGCGACGGTCGCCGTGGGCGCGGGCCTCGGGGTGACCGGGCTCGCGACCCTGCAGATCGCGCTCACGCTCTTCTCGACCGTGGCGTTCGTGCTCGACGCGCTCGCGATCGCCGGCCAGGCGCTCGTCGGCCACGGCCTCGGCGCCGACGACGTGCCGCGCGTCCGCGCCGTCGCCCGGCGCCTCGTGCAGTGGGGCGTGGGGCTCGGCGCGATCCTCGGCCTCGTGCTCGCGGCCCTCTCGCCGCTGCTCGGGCCGGTCTTCACGGGCGATGCGGGGATCCACCGCATGCTCGCCGCCGTGACCCTCGTGCTCGCGGTGGGCCTGCCGGTCGCCGGGTACGTGTTCGTCCTCGACGGCGTGCTCATCGGCGCCGGCGACGCCCGCTACCTCGCGCTCGCGGGCCTCGTGAACCTCGCGATCTACGCGCCCGCGCTGATCCTCGTGGCCTGGCTCACCGAGACCGGCCGCGTCGCCGGCACGCCCGCCCTCCTCGCGCTGTGGGCGGCCTTCGGCCTCGTCTACATCGGCGCGCGGGCGCTCACGCTGGGCCTGCGGGCGCGCGGCGACCGGTGGATCGTGACGGGGGTCGCGCGGGCCTGACGTCCGCGGCCGATGCGCCCGGTGCCTCAGCGCCCGAGGCGGCGGCGCAGCCGGGCCCGACGGAGGGCCCACGCATCGGGGGCGTCGGCCACGCGGACCCATCCGGCGTCCACCTCGCCGTCGACGTCGACGACGACGTACCGCCCTTCGCCCGGGTCGAAGTAGACGCTCTTGCCGAAGCGGCGGAGGTTCTCCGCGGCGTGGGCGGCGAGCCGGTGCGCCCTGCGCTGGGCCTCGGCGCTGTAGGGCGTCATGCGGGCCACCATCTCCTCCGGTTCCTCCTGCCCACGACTCCTGCCGGCGCGGCGGGCTCCCGCACATGATCGACGATGACGTTGCTCATCGCCAGTGCCATCTCGTGATCGGCGGCCGACGCCCAGGGCACGGCGATGAGGGCGTCCAGCACGGAGGCGCCCACCTCCGACGCCCCCGGTTCTCGACTGATGCACTTCTCGCAGGCCCAGGTGAAGCGCTGCCACCACTGCTCGCGCTGCGTCCACCGACCGGAGCGGTGGGCGGCCACCGCGGACAGCACGGCCGAGAGGAGGGCCGCCCCGCCGGCGATGACCGCGGCCCAGAGCGTGGCCGCGCTCTGGACCGCAGCCGTCACCGCCTCGGCATGGATCACGGGCACCTCGTCTCCTCGCGGGCGGGCGGACCTCCGCCCGCGTCGGCGGCGCAGCTGCCACGCGACAGCGCACCCTGACACGCGGGAGCGGCATCCTCACCCGCGAGGTCGAGGAGGAGCGGTGCCGGGATCGGGACGACCTGGGGAGGGAGAGCGGCCGCGGCGCGCCTCAGTACATCGCGAGCGGCCCCGCGCCCGTCGGCGCCGGGAAGGCCCGGTCGAGCTCGGCGATCGTCTCGTCCGGGATCACGAGGTCGAGCGCGGCGCGGTTGTCGGCGACGTGGGCGGGCGTCGCGGCCTTGGCGGTCGCGAAGACGTGCGGCGCCTGGCGGACGACCCAGGCGAGCGCGAGCTGGCCGGCGCTGACGCCGAGCGGCTCCGCGAGGGCGGCGAGCGTCGGATCCGACGCGAGCCGGCCCTGGTCGAGCGGCGAGTAGGCCATGACGGGCATGCGGCGGCGGCCGGCCCACGGGATCACGTCGACCTCGGGCCCGCGCTGGGCGAGGTTGTAGAGCACCTGGTCGGTCTGCGCGGCGTCGCCGCCGGGGATCGCGGCGAGCTCGTCGAGGTCGTCGGCGTCGAGGTTGCTGACGCCCCACGCGCGGACGAGGCCCTCCTCGACGAGCTCCTGCATCGCGGCGACCGTGTCGGCGAGCGGGTGGGATCCGCGCCAGTGCAGCAGGTAGAGGTCCAGCCGGTCGGTGCCGAGGCGCTGGAGGCTGCGCCGCGCGGCCTCGCCGGTGCCGCGGCGGGACGCGTTCGACGGGAGCACCTTGCTGATGAGGAACACCTCGTCGCGGCGGCCGGCGATCGCCTCGCCGACGAGCTCCTCGGATCGCCCGCTGCCGTACATCTCGGCGGTGTCGATCGCGGTGAGGCCCGCGTCGATCCCGGCGCGCAGGGCGTCGAGCTCGGTCGCGCGGGCGCCGCGGTCGTCGCCCATGTTCCAGGTGCCCTGCGCGAGGGCGACCGTGCTGCGGCCGTCGGGGAAGGTGGTCGTGGGGATCTCGGTGTCAGCCATCGCGTCCATCCTGCGCTGATCGGGCCGGGGTGTCAGCGCGGCGTCGCCTCGACGCCCGGGAACGTCGGCACCCAGCAGCGCACGGCGGCGCGGTAGCGGCGGAACGGATCGCCGAAGCGGGCCTCGAGGTCGGCCTCCTCGCCCGGCCGCACGACGTGGTTCCACAGCGACGAGCCGATGACGGCGTACGCCACGACGAGCCACGATCCGAGGATCAGCCCGACGGCCGCCGCCTGCGTGACGCCCGCGAGGGCCATGGGGTTGCGGACGAAGCGGTAGGGGCCGGCGATCACGAGGCGCGTGGCGGTCGCGGCTGGGAGCGGGGTGCCGCCGCCGCGGGTCGACATGGCGGCGGCCGACCAGATCCCGAGCGCACTCGCGAGCACCAGCACGACGATCCCGACGGGCAGCGCGGCCGACGGGAGCGGCACCGCGACCCGCCAGCGCAGCTCGAGCCACCGGATCGCGAGCGGCGCGACGCCGAGGAAGGAGCCCCAGAAGACGACGATCTGCAGGGCCGTCGCGAGCACGTGCCGCGAGGTGGCGGCGGTCGCGTCGGCGGGGCGCGCCGCGAACGGGCCGATCAGCGCCCAGCGGGTCGGCAGCCGGCCGACCAGCAGCAGGGCGCAGGCGACGAGGGATCCGAGGGCGGCGACCGCCATGATCACGACCCCGATCCCGGCCTCGGTCGTCACGGTCGCGTACGCCGCGAGCGCGACGGCGACGAGGAGCGTCCACGCGGAGGCGACGGCGGCGGCCCATCGGATCCCGGCCGCGGCGAGCGCCGACCCGACCACGAAGAGCGGGACGTCGAGCAGGGCGACGGGCAGCGGATCCAGCGACCCGAGCGTCGCGACGCGCACCGCGGGGATCGTCGGCACGGCGATCCACCACGCGGCGCCGCCCGCCGCCTGCGCGGCGAACCACAGGCGGGCGGCGGTGCGCGCGGAGAGGAGATGCGCCGGCCGCGTCACCGCGGGTCCGCGTGCTCCGGCGGCCAGACCACAGCGAAGCGCTCGAACACGATCTCGTCGTCCTCCGACCAGGCCGCGCCGCGGGCCGCGCTCACGCGCTCCCAGTAGATGCGGTGCTGCGTGCGCCAGCTCTCGAGGGAGAGGTCGTCCTCGCCCTCGTCGCGCGCGAACGCGGCGTCGGCGCTGGTGAACGGGCCGACGCGGAGCTCGGTGCTGCGGATCACGATGCGCGGCGCCCCGGTGCTGTCGCACGCGATCCAGTGGGATCCGATCCGCGGCACCTCGTCGCCGCGCGCGAGGAAGTCGGCGACGAGCTCGGCGGTGGCGCGCTTCCGACCCGAGAGCACGATCCCGAGCAGCTCGTCGGCGAGGCGGGCGTGATCCCCGAAGTGCTCCACCGTGTGCTCGGGCCCGGCCGCGACGGCCTGCGGGTGCGCGTCGGCGTACGCGGCCCACATCCGCGCGGCCGCCGCGAGGTCGGGCGGGGAGACGGGCGCGGTCGCATCGCTCATGGATCCGATGCTCCCACGCGGGCGGGCCGCGGCCGACGTCGCCCTAGCCTGATCCCGTGACCGACGATCCCCACCAGCCGCCCGCCCGAGACGCCCGCGGCCGCCGCATCCCCGACGCCGAGCAGCGGTCCGAGGCGCTGAAGGAGCGGATCTACGTCACCTTCACCGCCCTCGCGGTCACCATCGCGACCGTGCGCGAGGCGGAGCACGCGACCGTCGGCGGCACCGCGCTCACCCTCCTGCTCACGGTCGTCGGCACGCTGCTCGCCGTGTCGGTGGCGGAGTACATCGCGCAGATGGTGCGCGACGGCGAGGTGCCGGACCGGCGCGACGTCGGCCACATCCTCTACGTGTGCGCGAGCTCGCTCGCCGTGCTGCCCGTGCCCATGGCGATCCTCGGCCTCGCCGCGCTCGGCGCGCTCGACCTCGCGGCGGCCCTGCGGATCATCTCGATCGTGCTCGTGGCGACGCTCGTGCTCGTGACGCTGATCGCCGTCCGCCGGCTTCGCGTCCGGCTCGGCGTGAAGCTCCTGGTGCTGGCGGGCGTCGCGGTGCTGGGCGTCGCGGTGCTCGCGGTGGAGCTGGCCGTCCACTGATCCGGTCGGCGACCGATCCCGTCGCTCCCGGGGCGACCCCCGTAGCGTGAGGCCATGACCGCGTCCCCGCTGCCCGCGCGCCTCGAGACCGCCCGCCTCCGGCTGCGGCCTCTGGGGCCGCCGGACGTCGACGTCGTGCAGCGCCTCTGGGCCGAGCGGGATCCCCGCCACCCCGCGAGCCGCCGCGTGGACGACGAGGGCCACCCGTCGCGCGACGAGGTGCGCGACCGGCTGACGGTGCAGGCGGAGGAGTCGCTCCGCACCGGGATCGGGCTGCTCGCGATCGAGCGCCGCGACGCGCCGGGCGTCGTCGGGTACTGCGGCCTCATCGTCGGCAGCGCCTCGGTCGAGGAGCCCGAGATGGCCTTCGAGCTGCTGCGGGAGGTGCACGGGCAGGGCATCGCGACGGAGGCGGCGCGCGCCGTGGTCGACGCCGCCCGGGAGACGGGCCGCGTCCGGCTCTGGTCGACGGTGCGCCGGTGGAACGCCGCGTCCGCCCGCGTGCTGGAGAAGGCCGGCTTCACGGACAGCGGCCGGGTCACCCCGGATCCCGAGCACGGCGACACCGTCTGGATGACGTGCGACCTCCGGGATCCGTCGAGCGCCGACGCCTAGCCCGCGCCCAGCTCCCAGCGCACCTCGCCGTCGACGCGCGCGTCCGTCGGCGCGAGCCCCAGCCGCCGCGCCACGGCCTCCGACGCCGCGTGATCCGGGTGGATGTGCGCGCGCACGATGTCGACGCCGTCCTCCCGCAGCCACGCGACCATCGCGGCCGCGCACTCGGCCGCCGCGCCGGATCCCTGCGCCGCGGTCCCGACGAGCCACGCGACCTCCGCCACGCGCGCCGGCGCCTCGCCCGTCACGGTCGCCTGCACGAACCCCGCCGCGCGTCCCGACGCGCGCTCGCGGAGGATCCACACCAGCCACCGCGCGGATCCGTCCGGCGACCGCCCCGCCGCCTGCCGCGCGAACCGCACCTCGAGCGCGGCGGCCGACGGCGGCTCGCCCCCGGTGAAGCGGTACAGCGCCGGATCCGCCAGCACCCCGACCATCTCCCTCGCGTGCGCCACCACCAGCGGCTCGAGCGCGAACCGCGCCGTGGCGAGCACGGGGGCCGGCGTCGTCGTCATCGCCCGAGCCTCCCATGCATCGAGCCGGGAGACCGCGTCCGACGGCGCCGTCGCACCCCGCCGATACAGTGACGACGTGACACCCCCCGGCGCCCCGACGCCCTCCGCAGCCGCCACCTCCGCCGCGCTCCCCGGCGGCCGCCGCATCGCCGTCCAGTTCGCCGCCATGGGCACCGTCTGGGGCGCGAGCTTCCTCTTCATGAAGGTGGCGCTCGAGGGCGTCTCGTTCGGCCAGGTCTCGTGGACGCGGCTGGTGCTCGGCGCCCTCGCGCTCGGCCTCATCGTCGCCGGGCGCCGCCTCCCGCTGCCGAAGGAGCGGGTCGTCTGGCTGCACTTCGCGGTGGTCGGCGTCGTGGGATCCGCCATCCCGTACTCGCTGTTCGCGTGGGCCGAGCAGCACGTCACCTCGGGCGTCGCGAGCATCTACAACGCGACCACGCCGATCATGACCGCGCTCCTCGCGACCCTCGCGTTCCGCGTCGAGAAGCTGGGCCGTCGGCAGCTCGCGGGGATCGCGCTGGGCATCGTCGGCGTCGTCGTGATCATCGGGCCGTGGCGCCTCACCCCGAGCGCCGAGGCGTCCGCGTCCGGCCAGCCGCTCCTCGAGCTCGCCGGCCAGCTCGCCTGCCTCGGCGCAGCCGTCTGCTACGGGATCACGTTCAGCTACCTCCGCCGCTTCCTCACCCACCGCGGCATCCCCGGCGTCGTCACCGCCTTCATGCAGATCGGCATGGGCGCCGCCGCGATGGTCCTCGCCACCCCGTTCCTCGCGACCGGCCCGGTGTCGCTCGACCTCCCCGTGGTGCTCAGCCTCGTCGTGCTGGGCGTGGTCGGCACCGGCCTCGCCTACCTCTGGAACATGAACGTGCTGCTCGCCTGGGGGCCCACCGCCACCTCGACCGTCACGTACATCACGCCGGTCGTGGGCGTCGCGCTCGGGATCCTCGTGCTCGGCGAGTCCCTGCACTGGAACGAGCCCGCGGGCGCCGTCCTCGTGCTGCTCGGCGTGCTCCTCTCCCAGGGGCTGCGGCGCGGCGGACGCGCATCCGCCGCCCACGCCGCCGCGACCGCCGCATGGGCCGCGGCGGCTCCCGGCACGGCACCCGGCGCGACGCGCACCCCTCCGACGCCCGGCTAGGCTCGCCGGGTGCGTCTCGTCATCGCCCGCTGCTCCGTCGACTACGCCGGCCGCCTCAGCGCGCATCTCCCCCTCGCCACCCGCCTCCTCATGGTCAAGGCCGACGGGAGCCTCCTCGTCCACTCGGACGGCGGCTCCTACAAGCCCCTCAACTGGATGAGCCCGCCCTGCACGATCGTCGAGGTCGAGCCCGACGACGACCAGGCGCTCGCGGGCGTCCGCGAGATCTGGCGCGTCGTGCAGCCGAAGACGGCGGACATGCTCGTCGTCTCGATCCACGAGGTGCTGCACGACTCCGCGCACGACCTCGGCGTCGACCCGGGCCTCGTCAAGGACGGCGTGGAGGCGCACCTGCAGAAGCTGCTGGCCGAGCAGATCCACCTCCTGGGCGACGGCCACGAGCTCGTCCGCCGCGAGTACATGACTGCCATCGGGCCGGTCGACATCCTCGCGCGCGACGCCGACGGGAGGTCCGTCGCGGTCGAGCTCAAGCGCCGCGGCGACATCGACGGCGTCGAGCAGCTCACGCGCTACCTCGAGCTGATGAACCGGGATCCGCACCTCGCGCCGGTCACGGGCGTCTACGCCGCGCAGGAGATCAAGCCCCAGGCCCGCACGCTCGCCGAGGACCGCGGCATCCGCTGCCTCCTCCTCGACTACGACGCCATGCGCGGCATGGACGACGGGCACGCCCGCCTCTTCTGACCGGCCCTCGGGAGGCTCCCGGACGCCTCCCGCGCGAGGCTCGTAGGGTGGGCGGGTGACCGCACCCGACACGTCCGCACCCGACACGTCCCCCGGATCCGGCTCCGCGCCCTGGAGCTGCGTCCTCTTCGACCTCGACGGCACCATCACCGACTCGGCCCCGGGGATCACGGCGCAGCTCGCGAGGACGCTGGTCTTCATGGGCCTGCCGGTCCCCGGCCCCGCCCAGCTGCTCGAGTACGTGGGTCCGCCCATCCTCGAGTCCTTCCGCGACCTCGCGGGCATGGACGACGAGGCCCAGCAGCGCGCGCTCGCCCACTACCGCGAGGGCTACGCGGGCGGCGGCGTCTTCGACAGCTCGGTCTACGACGGCGTGCCCGACGTGCTGCGCGCGATCCACGCGGCCGGCATCCCGATCTCCCTCGCCACCAGCAAGCCCGAGTCCCAGGCCCGCCGCGTGCTCGACCACTACGGCCTCACGGGGCTCTTCGTCGAGATCTGCGGCGCCAGCGAGGACGAGGTGCGCTCCGCGAAGGCCGACGTCATCGAGGAGGCGCTCCGGCGGCTGCGCGCCGCGGGCGTCGACCTCGGCAACGTGGTGATGGTGGGCGACCGCGAGCACGACGTGCTCGGGGCCGCGGCCCACGGGATCCCGACGGTCATGGTGGGGTGGGGCTACGGCAGCCCGGCGGAGGCCGCGGGCACCATCGCGGTGGTCGACACGGCCGCCGAGCTGGAGGCGATCCTGACGCCCGAGGCCGCTCGACCCGCCGCCTGAGGCGCCCGCTCCGAATCCCTCACAAGCAGGAGCCTTTCCACAGATCCGGCCGCTGACCCCCGTTCGCCCAGGGGTTAGCAACACGGAGTGACAGAATGACCGGCGGAGGAACCATGTCAACACCGCAGGACCTGCAGGACCCGCTCGCGCTCGACAAGCAGGTCAGCTACTCGCTGGTCGTCGCCGCGCGCAGCGTGACCGCCCTCTACCGACCCATCCTCGATCCGCTGGGGCTCACCCACCCCCAGTACCTCGTGCTCCTCGCGCTCTGGGCCCGCGGGCCCCGCTCCGTCAAGGACCTGAGCCACGAGCTCCAGCTCGACAGCGCCACGCTCTCGCCGCTGCTGAAGCGGCTCGAGGCCATGGGGCACGTGTGGCGGGTGCGTCGCGCGACGGACGAGCGCGTGCTCGAGATCGGGCTCACCGACCAGGGCCGCGCCCTGCGCGAGAGGGCCGTCTCCATCCCGCAGCAGATCCGCGACCGCCTCTCCATGACGGAGGAGCAGCTCGAGGGCCTCAAGACCGTCCTGAGCCAGGTCATCGACAACGCGAAGGCGCTGCCCGAGACCATCTGACCGGTCACCCGCACCACCCGCGCCGCCCGAGCGCGTCCCCGCACCCGCACCACCCGATCGGAGCGCGACCAGTGAGCGACACGGTCCGCGCGGTGCTCCTGCTGGAGTGCTACGTCACGGTCACGCTCCTCGCGCCGCTGCTCCTCGGGCGCCTGCAGCTCGTCGCCCAGCGCCCCGTCGCGATGCTCGCGGCCTGGCACGGCTTCCTCGTGACCGCGGTGCTGAGCCTCGGGTCGGGCCTCGGCCTCCTCATCCACCAGGGCATGGCGCTGCAGGCGGGTGCCCGGCCGGAGGAGGCCGCGGTCGCCGCGGTGCCGCTCGCGTACGTCGCGGCGGGCGTGCTCGGCGTGCTGCTGTTCCGCCTCGTGGAGGAGGGCGGCCGGGTGGTGCGCGAGGCCCGGCATCGCGCGGGCGAGGTGGCGACGCTGCTGCTCGCCTCGCGGCCGTACCGCGTCGCCGGGCGCGACGCGCGGATCGTCGAGTCGGACGTGCCGCTCGCCGCGCTCTCGCCCGCCACCGGCGTGATCCTCCTCACCACCGAGACCCGCGCCCGGCTCGACGACGACGAGCTCGCGGCCGTCCTCGAGCACGAGACCGCGCACCTGGAGCAGCGCCACGCCCTCGCGGTGCGCATCGCCCAGGTCTCCCGCTCGATCCTCCCGGCGCTGCCCGCGAGCCAGCGCCTCGCGCTCTCGACCACCATCGCCATCGAGTTCATCGCCGACGACCACGCGGCCCGCGTCTCCGGACCGGCCACGGTCGCCTCGGCCCTCGTCAAGCTGGATCCCGACGGCGGCCTCTCCGCCCTCCGCGCCGAGCGCATGCGCCACCCGCGCGGCGGGCACCGCGTCGCCCTGCGGCTCCTGTGCGCTGTCGCGTGCGCGCTCCCCGTGCTGCCGGTGGTCATCGTGCTGCTGCCGCCCGCGTGAGCGCCGACGCCGCCGGACCGCGTCGGGCCGCGCGGGGCCGTGCGATAGGGTCTCCTCTCGAAGGGGAGTAGTCCCCCCGGCCCTCGGGCCGGACGGCGATGCGTCGACATGCTGGCCCCCGGGCCCGGTGCATCACCCGCCACCGCGCACGAGCGAGGCGGGCGGACGAGACCTTCGGCCAGACGAACGACAGGCGCGCGATGCGCCGTCGCGTCGGCCGGAGACCCCCGCGTCCCGGTCGTCGCCCGACCGGAGGACACCCATGACCGCCATGCCCCCTGCCCGCATGCCCGATCCGACGCCCGCCCAGGTGCGCCGCTGGCGGCAGTACCTCGCCGACGAGCGCGCCGAGGCCGCCGTCTACCGCGACCTCGCCGGCCGTCGCACGGGCGAGGAGCGCGCGATCCTGCTCGCCCTCGCCGAGGCCGAGGGCCGCCACGCCGACCACTGGATCGAGCTGCTCGGCGACCGCGTCGGCAAGCCCGTCCGCGGCGACGTCCGCACCCGGATCCTCGGCCTGCTCGCGCGCCGCTTCGGATCCGTCTTCGTGCTCGCCCTGGCCCAGCGCGCCGAGAGCCGCTCGCCGTACGCGGACGACGACGACGCGACCGACGCGATGGCCGCCGACGAGCGCGTGCACGAGGAGGTCGTGCGCGGCCTCGCGACCCGCGGCCGGATGCGCCTCTCGGGCACCTTCCGCGCCGCCGTCTTCGGCGCCAACGACGGGCTCGTCAGCAACCTCGCGCTCGTGCTCGGCATCACGGCCACGGGCGTGCCCAACGCCGTGATCCTCGCCACGGGCCTCGCGGGCCTCCTCGCCGGTGCGCTCTCGATGGGCGCGGGCGAGTTCGTGTCCGTGCGCTCCCAGCGCGAGCTGCTCGAGGCCTCGGCCCCGGATCCCAGCACCCGCGACGCGATCCCCCACCTCGACGTCGACGCCAACGAGCTCGCCCTCGTCTACCGCGCCCGCGGCATGACCGAGGAGGAGGCGCTCGCGCACGCCGACGAGGTGCTGCGCGACCTCGCGGCCGAGACCCGGCCGATCCCCGTCACCATCGCGGGCGTCGCCGCCTCCGACGACGAGCACGAGAGCGTCGGCACCGCATGGGGCGCGGCGCTGTCGAGCTTCTGCTTCTTCGCGTCCGGCGCCGTGATCCCGGTGCTCCCGTACCTCTTCGGCCTCCAGGGCATCGCGGCCCTCGCCCTCGCGTGCGTGCTCGTCGCGATCGCGCTGTCGATCACGGGCGCGGTCACCGGCCTCCTGTCGGGCGGCCCGCCCCTGCGTCGCGCCGGCCGCCAGCTGCTGATCGGCTTCGGCGCCGCCGGCGCCACCTACCTGCTGGGGCTGCTCTTCAACACGCAGGTCGGCTGATCCGGCCTCCCGCCGCTCCCGGGCGGCGGGACCGCCCGGCCGCAGCCGATACGGTTGTCCGCATGGCTGACGGAGATGACCCCCGCCGTCGCGAGGACTCCCTCGCGACGCGCATGAGCGACGCGGTGGCGCGCACGAGCGAGCGGGAGGTCGCCCTGCGGGCGATGGGCCTGCTCGACGGCCTGTACGAGGGCGACGATTTCCTCCTGCTGGTCGGCGGGCGCCACGCCCGCGGGATCCTCAACGGCGCGCCTCCCCTCTACTGGCCCGAGGCCTGGGGCGCCCGCGCCCTCCTCTACGCCTGGACCCCCGAGGCCGCGAAGGTCGTCGAGAAGAACCTCACGAACCGCGCGTGGCGCGTGCGCGAGGCGTGCGCGAAGGTCGTCGCGACCCGGCAGCTGCCGCTGGTCCGCGCCCTCACCGTGCTCGTCACCGACGAGAACGCCCGCGTCCGCGGCGCCGCCCTGCGCGCGCTCGGCGCCGTCGGCTCCCCCGCCGACGAGGACGTCATCCGCCGCGCGCTCACGGATCCCGACACCTCCGTCCGCGTCGCCGCGCACGACGGCCTCGAGGCCCTCGCCGCCCGGCACGAGCAGGTGCTCTCCCCCGCCGGCCGGCACGCGCAGGCGGCGGCCGAGGCGAGCGCCGTCACGGGGGACGACGACAGCGACGACAGCGACGACTCCGCCGACGTGGACGCCGACCGCTCCTAGCTCCCGGGCCGCTCCGCGGGATCCGCCGGCAGCGACGCGAGGAAGTCCTCCACCAGCTCGGCGAAGAGGTCCGGCCGCTCGATCTGCGGCATGTGCCCGCAGTCGGGGATGAGGCGGGTGCGCGCGTCGGGCAGCTCCCGCGCGACGGCCGCGAGGTGCGCGGGCGGCAGGATCCGGTCGCGGTCGCCCCACACCGCGAGCACCGGCAGGCCCGAGAGCCGCACGGCCTCCACGAGCGGGCGGCGCCAGGCCGAGCTGACCCCGCGGACGGTGCCGAGGCCGCGCGCGATGTCGAGCATCGTGGCCGCGTGGGCCGGCCGGGCCGACAGCTCCTGCGCGTGCCGCACGCGCTCGTCGGTCGTGAGCGCCGGGTCGTGGAAGATCGTGCGGGTCGAGCGCCGCGAGTTGCCGGGCGTCGGCCGCATGAGCAGCGTGGCGAGCGGGTCGAAGGCGAGCATCCGGAGGCCCACGGTCACCTGCCGCCCGAAGCCCGCGCTGTCGGCGAGCACCAGGGCGCGCACGCGGTCCGGGTGCCGGGTCGCGAGGGTCATCGCGACGGCGCCGCCGAGCGAGTTGCCCACCACCGTCACCGGACCCGCGACGCCCGCCGCGTCGAGGTACCCGGGCAGCGCGTCCGCGAGCGACTCGAGCGTGGTGGGGCCCGCGACCGGATCCGACCAGCCGAAGCCCGGCAGGTCGAGGCTGTGCAGCTCGTGGCCGGCGGAGAGGCGGTCGTGCTGCTCGGCCCAGTCCTCGAGGCTGCGGCCGATGCCGTGCAGGAGGAGGAGCGGATCCCCGGAGCCGGTCACGCGGTGCCGCACCTGCCGGCCGCCGACGTCGGTCATCGCGGTCCCCGGGGCCCGGAGCGGATCGACGTCCCCGGATGCGGCCATGCCGCGACCCTATCGAGATCCCCCGCGCGAGGGATTCCTACGTTGTCGGGAGGAGGTGCGACGATGGAGGGGCTGCGCATCGCAGCCCCTTCCCCGTCGCCCGGAGCCACGAGCCCGCCCGACGTGCGGTGATCCACCGAGATCGCCGATGAGCATCAAGGAGCGAGACGGCATGACGATCTTCGAGCAGATGGAGTCCGAGGTCCGGAGCTACAGCCGCGGCTGGCCGGTCGTGTTCGACCGCGCGGTGGGCAGCGAGATGTTCACGGCCGACGGCGACCGCTACCTCGACTTCTTCGCGGGCGCCGGCGCGCTCAACTACGGGCACAACAACCCCGCCCTGAAGCAGAAGCTCGTCGACTACATCCTCCGCGACGGGGTCACGCACTCCCTCGACATGTTCACGGAGGCCCGCCGCGACTTCCTGCAGACCTTCCAGGACGTCATCCTCCAGCCGCGCGGGCTCGACTACCGCATCATGTTCCCCGGCCCGGGCGGCGCCAACGCGGTCGAGGCCGCGCTGAAGCTGGCGCGCAAGGTCACCGGCCGCACCACGATCGTCCACTTCACGAACTCGTTCCACGGCATGACCGAGGGCGCGCTCGCGGTCACCGGCAACGCGCTCAAGCGCGGCGGCGCCGGCCACCCGCTCCAGCACGCCGTCGCGGTGCCGTTCGACGGCTACCTCGGCGGCGAGACCGACAGCCTCGCGTACTTCGAGAAGCTGCTCGACGACTCGGGGTCGGGCTTCGACACGCCCGCCGGTGTCATCGTCGAGACCGTCCAGGGCGAGGGCGGCATCAACGTCGCCACCCCCGAGTGGCTCCGCAAGCTGCGCGACCTGACCTCGCGCCACGGCATCGTCCTCATCGTCGACGACGTGCAGATGGGCTGCGGCCGCACGGGCGGGTTCTTCAGCTTCGAGGAGTCGGGCATCGTCCCCGACATCGTCACGCTCTCCAAGTCCATCGGCGGCTACGGCCTGCCCATGGCCCTCACGCTGCTGAAGCCCGAGCTCGACCAGTGGAAGCCGGGCGAGCACAACGGCACCTTCCGCGGCATCGCGCCCGCGTTCCTCACCGGCGCCGAGGCGCTGCGGCTCTACTGGGCCGACGGCGAGCTCGAGGCGTCCACGCTGCGCAAGGGCGAGCGGATCCACGAGGTCTTCACCGAGATCGCCGCCTCCGCCGCGCCGGAGATGACGCTCAAGGTGCGCGGCCGCGGCCTCGCGCGCGGCATCGAGTTCCCCTCCGGCGAGCTCGCCGGCGCGGTCTGCCGGGCGGCGTTCGAGCGCGGCATGCTCATGGAGACGAGCGGCGCCGGCGGCACCGTCATGAAGGTGCTGCCCGCGCTCACCATCACCGACGACGAGGTCGAGGAGGGCCTCGGGATCATCCGCGAGTCCGTCCGCGAGGTCCTCGGATCCACCCGCGAGGAGCTCGCGGCCGACGAGGTGCCGCTGCCGGTGGCCGTCGGGAGCTGATCCGCGCTCCTCATCCCCGACGGCCCGGCCCCGCACGCGCGGCGCCGGGCCGTCGTGCGCCTACCGCGGCCGCAGGATCCGGTACCGGTGCTCCGGGCGGCCCGTGGATCCGTAGTTGAGCTGCACGTCGACGACGCGGTCGCGGGCGAGGGCGCCGAGGTAGCGCTGCGCGGTGGCGCGGGAGACGCCGACGCGCTCGGCGATCTCGGGGGCGCTGAGCTCCTCGTCGGACGCGGAGAGGGCGTCGAGCACGGCCTGCTCGGTCGCCGGGCGCGCCTGCGCGGACGCCCGGCCGGGACGCAGCGCGTGGATCGCGCGGTCGATGCCCGCCTGGTCGAGCGGGCGGTCGCTCGCGAGCCCGGCGCGGAAGGCCGCGTAGGCCGCGAGGCGCGCGGTGAGCAGCTCGGGCGCGAACGGCTTCACGAGGTAGGAGACGGCGCCGCCGCGGAGGGCGCGGCGGACGGTGGCGGGATCGTCGGCGGCGGTGACGAGGATCACGTCGGGCTCGATGCGGCGCACCAGGTCGACGCCGCTGCCGTCGGGCAGGTACGCGTCGAGGAGCACGAGGTCGGGGCGGGACGTGTCGAGCACGGCGAGCGCCGCCCGCACGCTGCCCGCGGTGCCGACGGCGCGGAACCCGGGCGCCTGCTCCACGATGCCCTCGTGCAGGCGGGCGATGCGGAAGTCGTCGTCGACGATGAGGACGGTGAGGTCGTCGGTCATGCGCGTGCTCCGTGGGGGTCGAGGGCGTCGGGGGCGAGGGGGTCGGCGGCGTCGGGCGGATCCGCGTCCGGCGGCTCCACGACGCCCGCGAGCCGAGCGCAGAAGACGGCGCCCGCCTCCGCGTCGGGCGGCGGGCCGCCGGGATCCGCGACCCACACGTCGCCGCCGTCGCGCCGGGCGATGTCGCGCACGAGCGGCAGGCCGAAGCCGAGGCCGTGCGCGGGATCCGCTCCCCCGCCCGCCGCCAGCGCCTCCGCCGCCGCCCCCACGTCGTCGGGTCGTCGCCGGAAGACGCCCGCGGGATCCGCCGCGCCGAGCCCGTCGCCCGAGTCCGCCACCGCGAGGTGCAGGTCGGCGCCGTCGTCGAGCGCCTCGACCTCCACCCACCGGTCGGCCCGGGATCCGCGCACGGCCGCGTGCACCGCGTTGTCGACGAGGTTGCCGAGCACGGTCGTGACCTCCTCGGGCCGCACGAGCGATCCGCGCACGAGCGTGCCCGGCCCCACGCGCAGCGCCACACCCCGCTCCTCGGCCTCCAGGGCCTTCGCGCCGAGGAACGCCTGCAGGTACGGCTCGTCGACGAGCCCCGCGTCCACCGTCGGGAACGCCACCGGCCCCTGCTCGAGCACGCCCGTGAGGTAGGCGTCGGCCTCGTCCACCCGCCCGGTGGCGACGAGTCCGCGCACGACGTGGAGGCGGTTCGCGAACTCGTGCCGCTGCACGCGGAGCGCCGTGGACATCGCGGTGACGGCGGTGAGGCGGCGGCTCATCGCCTCGATGTCGGTCTCGTCGCGCACGACGATCACCGTGCCGAGGTCGCGCCCGTCGCGGGCGACGCGGGCCACGTCGACGAAGAGGAGCCGGTCGTCGACCACGGCGCGCAGCGACGGGGATCCGGCGGCGGGCGGCGCGGCCTGCGCCCGGGCGACCGCGTCCCGCAGCACCGGCGGCACGCCGAGCTCCGCGAGCGTGCGGCCGACCGGATCCCGGAGCCCGAGCAGCTCGGCGGCACGCGGGTTGCAGACGGTCACGCGGCCGTCGGGGCCGACGCCGACGACCCCCTCGCCGATGCCCGTGAGGACCGCCGCCTGGTCCTGCACGAGGCCCGCGAGCTCGGACGGCTGGAGGCCGAGGGTGAGGCGTGCGAGCCGGCGCGAGAGGATCCCGCTGGCCACCGCCCCGACGCCGAGCGCGAGCAGGGCGACGACCGCGATGGCCGCCACGTCGACGCCGATGGAGTCGCGCACGGTGGCCGCCGCGAAGCCGACGCTGACCTCGCCGACGACCCGGCCGGATCCGCCGCCGTCGGGAGCGCCCGCCGTCGCGAGCGCCCGCACCGGCACCTTCGCGCGCGCGGACTCCCCGAGCGTGCCGGTCGCCCACGTCACCTCCTCGCGTCCCGCGAGCGCGACCGTCGGATCCGTGCTCACGCGCTCCCCGAGCTCGGCCGGGTCGGGGTGCGCGAGCCGCAGGCCCCGGTCGTCGGTCACCACGACGAAGAGCGCGCCGGTCCGCTCGCGCACCGCCTCGGCCGTGCGCTGCACCGGGCCGTCGGCGAGGTCGGCGGCGGAGGCGGTCGCGGGATCCGCGGTCTCTGCGGTCACGGCGGCCCGCAGCGCGGGATCCTCGGCGGCCGTCCGCGCGATCGCGAGCGCGGTGTCCTGCGCCTCCTCGCGGTTCTCCGACGAGCTCAGCAGCCCGTAGGCGACGGTCGCGATGCCGACCACCACGAGCACCACGAGCAGCTGGAGGACGAGGGTGCGGCGCGCGAAGTCGAGCCCCGCCCGCCGTCGCCCCGTCGCCCGATCCACCCCGTGAGCATAATGCGCAGAACGTCGTCTACGTGCACTATCGCGATCAAGCGGCACAAGCGCGACGGACCGCGGATGCCCACCTAGCGTGTGGTGTTCAGCCGGGCGTCCCGCCCACCGACGAAGGAGTCACGCGTGCTGGTATTCCTGGGCTTCGCCATGGTCCTCACCTTCATGGCGCTCATCATGACCAAGCGGCTGACGCCCATGGTCGCCCTCATCCTCGTGCCGACGATCTTCGGCCTCTTCGCGGGCGCCGGCCTCGGCATCGGCGACATGGTCATCGAGGCGCTCGGCGACCTGGCGCCCACGGCCGCGCTGCTGATGTTCGCCATCATCTACTTCGGCATCATGATCGACGTCGGCCTGTTCGACCCGCTGGTGCGCCTCATCCTCCGCGTCGCGGGCGGCGACCCGGCGAAGATCGTGCTCGGCACGGCGATCCTCGCGGCCGCGGTCTCGCTCGACGGCGACGGATCCACGACCTTCATCGTCACGACGGCGGCCATGCTGCCCATCTACCGCAAGCTCGGGATGAGCCCGGTCGTGCTCACCTGCACCGCGGGCCTCGCGAACGGCACGCTCAACATCGTCCCGTGGGGCGGCCCGACCGTGCGCGCGGCGGCGGCCCTCAAGGTCTCGCCGACCGACATCTTCGTGCCGATGATCCCGTCGCTCCTCGTGGGCCTCGCGCTCGTCATGATTTTCGCCTGGACCATGGGCCTCCGCGAGCGCAGCCGCCTGGCCGCGCTCGGCGAGGCGCGGGCCGAGGGCGGGCTCGACGCCGCGGGCGGCACCGGCTCCGGTGGATCCACCGGCGGATCCGGCTGGTGGCGCGCCGGCCGCGGCGCCCCCGCGACCCCGCGCGGCGGCCTCATCACGATGGCCCCGTCGCTCGTCCGCGCCGAGACGGCCGCCGTCTCCACGCTCGGCACCACGATGCTCGACCCCGACCGCGAGACCCTGCGCCCGCGCCTGATCTGGTTCAACCTCGGGCTCACCCTGGTGGTGCTCGTGCTGCTGATCATGGACCAGCTGCCCCTCGCCTACGTGTTCATGGTCGGCGCCGCGGTCGCGCTCATCGTCAACTTCCGGGTGCTCAAGGACCAGGGCGAGCGCATCGCAGCGCACGCCCCCAGCGTGGTCGGCGTGGTCTCGATGGTGCTCGCGGCGGGCGTGCTCATCGGCGTGCTCAACGGCACGGGCATGGTGTCGGCGATGTCGGCGTGGCTCGTCACGATCATCCCGGACGCGCTCGGCCCCGGCCTCGCGGTCATCACGGGCGTGCTCAGCATCCCGATGACCTTCTTCATGAGCAACGACGCCTTCTACTACGGCATGCTCCCGGTGCTCGCGGAGAGCGCGGCGAACTACGGCATCGACCCCGTCGAGATGGCGCGCGCGTCCATCACCGGGCAGCCGGTGCACCTGCAGAGCCCGCTCGTGCCGGCGATCCTGCTGCTCGTGTCGCTGGCCGACGTGAACCTCGGCGACCACCACCGCAAGGTGCTGTGGCGCGCCGTGCTGGTCTCGCTCCTGATGCTCGCGGTGGGCGTGCTGACGGCGGCGATCCCGATCTGATCGGGAGGCGCCCCTCGCGGGCGCGCACGGGAGGCCGGGCGGCTCGGGGGAGCGCCCGGCCTCCGCGCGTGCGGGCTACCGGATCCGCCTGGCCACCTGGTACCCGGCGTCGGCGTAGACGATCTCGTACGCCGTACCCGCCTGCGTCGCCTCGCCGTACTGGTCGGCGTTGAGGGCGCCCTGCCCGAGGCCGCCGCCGACGGTGTCGATCACGACGTACTGCGGCGCCGGGTTGCCCGGGTTGCCGAGCCAGAAGACCTCGTGGTCGTCGACGAGGTACGACATGAGGCCGATGTCGCTCAGGACGGAGGCACCCGCGGGCACCTGGTCGAGCGCGGCCTGCGCCTGGGCGGCGCGCGGGGCCGGCTGCCAGATCGCGGGCTTCGTGAGCTCCGCCATGGGCGAGCGGAGGAAGAGGACGACGGCGGCGATCGCGAGCACCGGCACGGTGGCGCGCGACGCCGCGGCGAGCCAGCGCTGCCGCCCGGCCCGGGCGCGCGCCACGCCGTCGATCGCGGCGGCGAACACGATGGGCATGAGCACCGCGTCGTAGTGGTAGCCGGGCGCCCAGTACGCCTCGGTGGGCGCCAGGAAGCGCCACGCGAGCGTCGGCACCACGAGCAGCAGGAGCGGCGAGCGCAGCGCGATGAGCGCGCCCGCGATCAGGAGGAACGCGACCGTCTCGAGCTTCGGCGCGACGAAGAGCCCGGCGACCGTGCCGAGCGGATCCGCGAGGGCGCTGCCCGCGTCGAGCTTCGACGCGTAGTCCCAGCGGGCCTCCCGGTTGAAGGCCGGCAGGATCACCGTGGTCGCGAGCACGAACCACGCGACGCCCCAGCCGGCGAGCGCGATGCCGACGCGGCGGTCGAGCGCGAGGGCGATGATCGCGCCGAGCACCGCGACCGTGAGGCCGAGGTCCTCCTTCACGAACACGAGCGGCACGGCCCACGCGGCGGCCGCCATCGCGCGGCGGGCGATCACCGCGTCGAGCGCGAAGGCCAGCAGCGGCAGGGCGAACGCGATCTCGTGGAACTGGAACGCGACGGCGCCCTGGATCCCCCAGCTGAGCCCGTACGCGGCCGCCACCACGATGGCGCCCCACCGGCCCACGACGCGACCGGCCAGGCGGCCGACGCCGACCACCGAGATCCCGATGAGGACCGCCTGCACCACGAGCAGCGCGAACGCGTGCGGCCACACGGCGTAGACCGGGCCGAGCAGCACGAGGATCGGGTGGAAGTGGTCGCCCATGAGGTTGAAGCCGTCGCCCTTGATGGAGACGATGGGCGCCTGGAGGCGGGAGTAGTCCTGCGCGAGCTGCGTGAAGATGCCGGTGTCCCACGACTTCACGGTGAAGCGGCGCCACTCGAGCGCCGAGTGGAGCACGTAGACGGCGGTGACCAGCGCGGCCACGACCACCGAGCCGACGGTGCCGGGCACGCGGGATCCGGTGACGGGCGCGGGGAGGACGCCGGCGGGATCCGACTCGGCCTCGGCGGCATGGCGGCGTCGTGAGGCGGCGTTCGGACTGGTCACGGAGGACAGGGTCTCACGCGGGGCCGGGACGGGTCGGGTGCGGTCCCCGCGTCATCCGCTCAGCGCGGGTCGGCTCAGCGGCGGGATCCGCCGTCGCCCTCCTGGCGCTCGCGCTCGGCGGCCATGGCGGCGCGGCCGGCGTCGCGGTTCTTCACGCGGATCTGCTCCTCGCGCACCTCGGCCTGCGTCGCGCGCTCCTGCACCAGCCACTGCGGCGGGGCCTGGAGGAGCTCCTTGATCTGCGCGGTGGTGAGCGCCTCCGTCACGCCGCCGCGGGCGAGGCCGGCGATGGAGACGCCGAGCTTGCCGGCGATGACCGGGCGCGGGTGCGGGCCGTCGCGCAGCAGCGTGGCGAGCCACTCGGGCGGGTTCGCGGTCATCTCGGCGAGCTCCGCGCGCGACGGGGTCGACTCCTGGAACTCCACCGGGGTCGCCGGCAGGTGCACGCCCAGCTTCTTCGCCGCGGTCGCGGCCTTCATCGTCTGGCTGGATCCGGAGCTCGTCATGTGCCCAGGGTACCGTCGGGGCCCCGGGCGCCCTGCACTAGCCTGGATCGGACCCGCCGCCGCTCACCGCGCCACCACCGAGCGGGCCATCGAGGGGACTCCCGTGGACGCCGACCCGACCGCCCTCCGGCACTTCATCGCCGTCGCCGACGAGCTGCACTTCGCCCGTGCCGCCAAGGCCCTCAACGTCTCGCGCATCGCCGTGAGCCGCTCGGTCCTCGACCTCGAGGCCCTCTGGGGCGTCGAGCTGTTCGTGCGCGACGACGGCCCCACGCGCCTCAGCCCCGACGGCGAGGCCCGTCTCGCGGAGGCCCGCGCCGCGATCGCCGCGGAGGACGCGCGCCTCGCGGAGGAGGCCGCCGCGCCGCCCCGCGGGCTGGTCGTCGCGATCGTGCCCGGCGTCACGGTCGCCAAGTGGACCCGCGCGTGGGACGAGCGCGTCGCCGACGTGCCGCTCCGGGTCGCGCCGCTCGCGGAGGAGGCCGCCGTGCCCGCCCTCCTCGACGGATCCGCGGACGTCGCGTTCCTCCGCCTCCCCGTCGACGGGCGCGGCCTCACGATCGTGCCGCTCTACGGCGAGGTGCAGGTCGCGATCCTGCCCAAGGACCACGCGCACGCCACCGCCGACGCCGTCGCCCTCGCCGACCTCGCGGAGGACCTGCTGCTCCAGCCGGCCGACGCGGTGCCGGGCTGGCCGGGGCGCACGGCGGGCGCGGATCCGGTGCCCCTGCCCGAGGACGTCGCCGCGGCCGTCGAGCTGGTCGCCGCCGGCGTCGGCTTCGTGGTCGTGCCGCACGCGCTCGGCCGGCTGCACGCGCGCAAGGACGTCGTCGCGGTGCCCGTGCACGACCTGCCCGAGACGCGGATCGCCGTGGCCTGGCGCGAGGGCGACGCGTCCCCCGACATCGAGGAGCTCGTGGGCATCGTCCGCGGGCGCACGGCCGCGAGCTCCCGGTCGCAGCGCGACGACGACGAGCGCGACCGCCGGAAGCCCACCGCCGCGCAGAAGACCGCCCGCAAGGCCGCGGGCAAGCCGGGCGCCGCGGGCGCGAAGGGCGGGTCGAAGCCCGCGCCGAAGGGCGGCGGCAAGCGCACTCCCCCGCCGCGCGGCCAGCGACGCGCACGCTGACCGCGGCTGGACCTTGACGCTGCGTCACCCCCTAGCGTCCCGTGACATGACCATCACGATGATCGACTCCGCCTCCGCGATGCAGCGCATCCTCGACTCCCCGGAAGGCGAGCGCGCGGGGCTGGTGCGTGAGATGTGGGCGCCGCTGGCCGGCATGTACCGGTTCGCCCCGGGCGAGGTGGATCTCGCGGAAGCGCATCGGGGGGTCTCCGGCTTCCCCTGGGACCGCGACCTCGACGAGACGCGCCGCAGTCTCGACGCGCTCGTGCGGGCGGACGCATGGGCACGCATGGAGACAGCGCTGGCGGCGGGTCTCGAGGCCATCCACCGCGCCGATCCGGGGGCCGTGCTCCCCGACATCCACGTCCTCCTGATCGTGGCCGACTCCCGGGACGAGCACCTCGTGCGGGAGGTCGGGGGTCTGTCGGCGTTCGGCGGGATCAGCGGGAGCATCCTCCTCGTCCTGCATCCCACCCCGGAGGTCCTCGCGCGGCTGGAGGCGATCGCCGTGCACGAGCTGCACCACAACGTGCGGTACTCCCCGGGCGGCGTCGTCTGGGACCCGGCGAGGGTGACGGTCGGCGAGCAGGTCGTGGCCGAGGGGCTCGCCGACGCGTTCGCGTCCGAGCTGCACGGCGCGCTCGGCCCCACCCACTTCGTCGCGGAGGCGACCCGCCGCGACGACGCCGTGCTGGCACTCGTCGCGAGCGGGCTCGGGACGCGCGGGATGGGTGGCCTGCTCGCGTGGGTCCTCGGCGACGCGAGCGCGGAGCGGCTCGGGATCCCACCGGTGGGCCTCCCGACGGGCGCCGGCTACGCGGTCGGCCTGCGGTTGGTCCGCGCGTACCTCGACGTGACCGGCCTGACGGCGGCGGCGAGCGTGCGCGCCTCCTCGGCCGAGGTGATCCGCGTCGCCACGGAGCGGCTCGGCCTGCCCCACCCGCTGCCGGCGACGGGAGCCGGGCCGTCGCTCGGCGAGGACGGGGCACGATGACCGAGGAGGCCCGGGCCGTGGAGTGGACCGTGCAGCAGCTCGCCGACCGGGCCGGCGTGAGCGGACGGACCCTGCGCCACTACCACCGCATCGGGCTCCTCGCGCCGGACCGCGTGGGGGTCAACGGCTACCGCCACTACGGACCCGTAGCCGTAGCGCGTCTGCAGAGGATCCTGCTGCTGCGGGCCACCGGCATGCCGTTGTCGCGGATCGCCGAGGTGCTCGAGAGCGAGCGCGCGGACGCCGGACCCGAGCACGGCACGCGCGGCGCGACGGAGGAGATCCGCGCGCTCGAGGAGCACCTCGAGCAGCTGGTCCGCGAGCGGGAGACGGTCGAGCGGAGGATCCAGGCCGTCGAGCGCACTCTGGCCATGCGCAGGGAAGGCCGTCGCCCTCCGATGGACGTGATGCTCGACGGCTTCAACGACCGCTTCGAGTCCGAGGTCGTGGATCGTTGGGGCCGGCCGGCATACGAGGCCGCGAACGGGTGGTGGCACGGCATGGGCATCGACCGGCAGCGTGCGTGGAAGCGCGACTCCGAGTCGCTCGTCGCCCGATGGCGCGAGCTCGGCGATGCGGGAAGCGAGGCCGCCTCCGCCGAGGCGCAGGAGCACGCGGCTCGTCACATGAGGTGGTTCGCGGCGATCCCGGGGACGCCCACTCGCGACGGTCCGCCGGAGAAGGCGGCCGCCATGGTGCGCGGGGTCGCGCACTCCTACGAGACGGATCCGGACTTCCACCGGTTGTTCGGTGGCCAGGGCACCGCGCGTCTGGCGGCCGATGCGCTCCGTATCCACCTCGAAGGGGCTGCCGACGCGCGCTGAGGGGCGAGCTCAGACCCCGCCGCGCTCCGCCTGCAGGTCGGCGATGACCCGGCCCACGTGCTCGCCCCAGCGGCGGTACATCGACGCGTAGCGGAACTCGCCGCCCTCGAAGTCGACCGGACCCGCGTCCGGCAGCTTCACCGACGCGACCTGCGGGAAGCGCGCGCAGACCTCGGCCTTGCGCTGCGAGAGGTACATGGCGTGGTCGCGGAAGAGGCCGCGCACGAACGAGCCGGCCTCCACGTACTGCGACACCTGCGGCACGTCCGAGACGAGCACCGTCGAGTTGTCGGCGGTCTGCTCGACGAGGTGGTCGAGCAGGTCCTCGAGACGGTGGACCCACGGCGTGATGCGCGCGAGCTCGAGCGCGTCGGCGACCCCGGGCATCACGAGCACGACGTCGTAGCGGTGCAGCTCGGTGATCTGCCGCACGGCCTCCTGCGTGGCCGTGAGGTGCTGGTCGGCGAGCGGGACGGTGCGCCACTCGACCCCGCGGCCGGTGAGCGCGGCGAGCGCCCGGGCCGACTGCGCCGCGACGCCCTCGGCGTGCGTCCGCAGGCCCACGCCGGATCCGCCGATGCCGCCGAGCGCCAGGATCCGGTCCGGGTCCGGTCCCGGCACCACGCCGACGGGCGCGTCCGTCGGCACCGCCGCGGTCAGCGGCGTGGGGATGCCTCCGCGCAGGCCGGCCGCGACGAAGGGGCGGACGGTCTGGTGGAGGAGGCGGATCGGCGGTGACATGGGCTCCTGGGGTCGTGAGGGGCGTGGTCTCCATCGTGCGCCGACGCCCCCGTGTCGGACGCCGAGCCTATCGTCGTCCAGGAGCCCGGCCGGGTGCTCGCGCCCCCGTCCCCTCCCCTGGAGCAGAAGATGACCCGCCAGCCCGAGCCCCTCGTCCACCACCCGCACGCCCGCTTCCACCAGGGCGCCTGGCGCGTCCAGGTCGCGTCGCAGCCCGTGCTGGGCTACGTCGTGCCCACGGAGCGCACGCCCGGGGCGGATCCCGTCTTCGAGGTCTACGCCGACGCGGTCGACGACTCGGGCCGTCGCGTCTGGGTCTCCACCGCGGTCACGCTGGAGGCCGCGATCGCGTGGATGCGCGAGCACGACATGGAGCTGCTCTCCTTCGCGGGCGAGCACGCCAGGCGGCGGCGCGAGCTCGCGATAGGGATGATGCCGACGCACTACTGACCGCGGGCCCGCGGCGCCGGGCCTCAGGCGGTGGTGGCCCAGTACGCGATGAGCAGCATCGTCACGACGAAGCCGCAGAGGAAGTTGAGGCCCAGGAAGCGGCGCCAGCCGCGGTTGGCGGCCTCCGCGTCCTCGTCGCGGATCGACCAGAACGGCGCGGTGCTGAGGACGTACGGGACCACGAGCACGGCCGCGATGATCCCCGGGAAGCCCGTGAAGAGCATCGCGACCCCGGCGGCGGCGTAGGCGAGCACGGCGATCCGCACGGTGACGGCCCCGCCGAGCACGGTCGCGATGGAGGAGATGCCGCCCTCGCGGTCGGCCACGATGTCCTGCACCGCGCCGAAGGCGTGCGAGGCGACCCCCCACAGGAAGAAGGCCGCGAGGATCGCCCACAGCGCGGGCGTGAAGGCGCCGCCCGCGAGCACGATCCCGTAGACAGCGGGGGACGTGAAGTGCGTGCTCGAGGTGAGCGAGTCGAGCACCGGGCGCTCCTTGAAGCGGAGGCCCTTCAGCGAGTACGCGACCACGGCGAAGACGCTCACGGCGAGCACGGCGACGCTGGCGGCGGATCCCACGGTCACGAGGTACACGAGGAAGGGCACGTTGGTCGCGAGCACCGCGACCAGCACCGGCCGGTGCATCGCGCGCGCGAGCACCGCGCCCTCCACGCCGCCCTTCCGCGGGTTGCGCATGTCGGACTCGTAGTCGAAGACGTCGTTGATGCCGTACATCGCCAGGTTGTACGGGATGAGGAAGTAGACGGTGCCGAGGATCGCGGTGAGGTCGAGCTCGCGCGTGACCGTGAGGTACGCGGCCGCGAACGGGAACGCCGTGTTCACCCAGGAGAGCGGGCGGGAGGAGAGCAGGATCGTGCGCAGCGTCTCGACGGCGCCGGGACGCGCGCGCACGTCACTCATGCGCTTCGATGCCGGAGACGCTGCGGCGGCGACGCAGCAGGTACCAGACCGCGGGCAGCAGCACGAGGGCGGCGATGGCGTAGGCGAAGTCCTCGACGGGCGCGTAGCCGAGCATGAGGCCCACCAGCTTGTCCTCGTCGTAGCCGACGAGGCCGACCTTGATCATGATGTTGTCGAAGATGAGGGTCATCACGAGCAGGATCGCGACGGGCATCCGCCGGTACCAGTAGTACTCGGGGTAGTCGAAGCGGCTGGATCCGTACGGCACCGCGGCGGCCTCCCGCAGCAGCAGGCGGCGGAACAGGAACCCGACGACGGCGACGGGAGCGAGGAACAGCAGGTCGAGCACGAGGTAGCTCATCGGTTCGCGCGCTCCCTCGCCCGGGCGACGTGGTGGTCGGCGAGCCGGCTGAACCCGTTGACGAGGTTCATCGTGAGGTAGCAGAGCAGCGTGAGGAAGAAGACCTCCTCGAGCGGCAGCTCCGGGCCGACGAGGATCCCCGTCATGATCGCCGTCTCCCCGCGGAAGAAGATGCCCTGCGAGATGCCCGCGACGTCCCACGCGAGGAAGAACGCGACGCCGATGAGGGTGGTGAGCGCCGCGGCCGTGCGGTCGCGCCAGAAGAAGAGGCGCCAGCGCCGGTCGATGAGCATCATGCAGCCGAGCGCGACCAGCAGCAGAACGAGGTAGACGAGGCCCATCAGACCACCGGGCGGCCGACCGTGCGCACGAGCGGCTCGGCGCCGGGGCCGGTCGACACGTCGCCGCGGAGGCGCTTCACGAGGATCTCCGCGCTGATGAGGCACATGGGCAGGCCGATGCCGGGGATGGTGGATCCGCCCGCGTAGTGCAGCCCGTCGACCTTCTTGCTCGTGTTGCCGGCGCGGAACATGGCCGACTGTCCGAGCGTGTGGGCGGGCCCGAGGATGGTGCCCTTCCAGGAGTGCAGGTCGGCGGCGAAGTCGCCGGGGCCCGAGGTGCGGCGGAGCACGATGCGCTCGGCGAGGTCGGGGATGCCGGCCCAGTCGCTGATCTGCCGGATGGCGCGGTCGGCGATCTCCTCGACCCGCGCGTCCCCCGCGCCGTCGATGCCGCCGCGGCCGATGGTCGGGTCGGCGGGGATCGGCACGAGGATGAAGACGTTCTCGTGGCCGTCGGGCGCGACCGAGGGGTCGGTGGCGCTGGGCTTGCAGACGTAGATGCTCGCGGGATCCGGCACCGAGGTCGTGCCGCCCTTCGGCGGGAAGATGCGGGAGAAGTTCTCGTCCCAGTCCTCGGTGAACAGCAGCGTGTGGTGGTGCAGCTCCGGCAGGCCGCCCTTCACGCCGAGGTAGACGAGAACGGCGCCGGGGCCGGCGGTGGCCTTGTCCCAGTACGACTGCGGGTAGGTGCGGAACGCCTCGGGGATGAGCTCGGTCTCGGTGTGGTGCAGGTCGGCCGTGGAGACGACCACGTCGGCCTCGAGGGTCTCGGTGCCGGCGTCGGTGGTGATCTGCACGCCGCGCGCCCGCGCCCGCCCGGCCCTCGCGGGCTCGGTGACGATGCGGGAGACGGGCGATCCGGTGCGGATCTCGACGCCCTCGGCCCGCGCGACCCGCTCGATCGCGTCGATGACGGTGATGAGGCCGCCCTGCGGGTACAGCACGCCGTCCTCGAGGTCGAGGTGGCTCATCAGGTGGTACATGCTCGGCGCGAGCTTGGGCGAGGAGCCGAGGAACACGGCCGGGTAGCCGAGGATCTGACGGAGGCGGCGGTCCTTCACGTAGCGGGCCACGTGCGTCTCGAGCGGCGTGAGCAGCAGCTTCCCGAGCGTGCCCGTGCGGGTGACGACGTCGCGCTTCAGCAGCGGCCGGTAGTCGGCGAAGGTCGTGTAGAGGAAGCGCTTCTTCGCGACCTCGTAGACGTCCTTCGCGGAGTCGAGGTAGCGGGCCATCGCGGGGCGGGACCCGGGCTCGACGCTCTCGAACAGGTCGAGGTTCGCCTCGCGGGAGTCGCGGATGTCGATGGGCTCGGGATCGCCCTCGAAGAGCACGCGGTAGCCGGGGAGGCGCACGAGGTCGAGCTGCTCGGCGGCGCTCGTGCCCATGAGCTTGAAGAAGTGGTCGAAGACCTCGGGCATGAGGTACCAGCTGGGGCCGAGGTCGAAGCGGAAGCCGTCCCTCTCCCAGGAGCCGGCGCGGCCGCCGACCTCGTCGCGGCCCTCGACGAGGGTCACGCGGTAGCCGTCACGGGCGAGGAGCGCGGCGGAGGCGAGGCCGGCGATCCCGCCGCCGATCACGATGGCGGTGGGTGCGGTCATGGCGCTCTCCTGCTGCTCGGGGTCGGACGGGGCGGGCTCGGTCGGGGTGGCACGGGAGGCGGGGTCGGGCGGACGCCGTCGGCGCGGGGCCCGCGCGAGCGGCGCACCAGGCGGCCGTCGACGCCGGAGGGCTCGGCGCCCGTGGCGGCGGCGAGCGCGATGCGGGCCTTGACCGGATCGGGCACCCGCACGCGCGTGCGCGCCAGCTCGGCCGCGGGGGTGTCGCGCAGGCGCACGGCGAGCTCGGCGAACAGGCCCTGCGCGAGCGCGACGGCGCGGCGGCTGGAGGCGGGGAGGTCGGGGATCACGGCACCGGACATGCGGAGGTCGGCGTCGATGTCGTCGAGGATGCGCTCCTTGTCGGCCTCCGAGAAGGTCTGGACGTCGACGCCGGGGAAGTAGCTGCGGCCGAGCGCCTCGTGGTCGGCCGCGAGGTCGCGGAGGAAGTTGACCTTCTGGAACGCGGCGCCCAGGCGCTTGGCGCCCTCCTCGAACCGGATCCGCTCGGGGCGCGTCGTCGCGTGGCCCAGGAGGAACGCGCGCAGGCACATGAGGCCGACGACCTCGGCGGATCCGTACACGTACTCGGTGAAGGAGGCGGGCGTGTGCTCCATCCGGCGCAGGTCCATGCGCATGGAGGCGAAGAACGGCGCGGTGAGCTCGGCGCCGAAGCCGGCGCGGCGGGCGGTGATCGCGAAGGCGTGGACGACGAGGTTGGTGCTGTAGCCGCGCAGCATCGCGTCCTCGGTCTCCTGCTCGAGGGCGTCGAGCAGGTCCTCGACGTGCGCGGGATCCACCCCCGCACCGGCCGCGGCGCCGTCGACGATCTCGTCGGCGATGCGCACGAGCGCGTACACGTTCTCGATGTGCTGGCGGACGTCGGCGCCGAGGAGGCGGGAGGCGAGCCCGAAGGAGGTGGAGTAGCGGCGGATCACGACGGAGGCCGTGTCCTGCGCCACGCGGTCGTACTTCTCGAGGCCGGTGGGCGGCTCGGGGGCGGGACCGCGTCGGCCGGGGCGTCGACCCGTCATCGGATGCGCCCGAGCACGGACTCCGCGACGGGCGCGAGCTCCCGGCGGAGCGCGTCCGGCACGACCGGGTCGTCGAGGCGCGCGCACGCGGCGACCGCGAGGTCGCGCGCGACGCCCTCGGCGTAGGCCCGGGCGCCGGAGCTCTCGAGAACCGAGCGGACGAGCGCCGCCTCGCCGCGCGAGAGGTCGTCCTTGCCGACGAGCGAGCTGATCTCGCCCCACTCCGACGAGCGGACGGCGTGGGCGATGAGCACGGTGCGCTTGCCCTCGCGGAGGTCGCCGAGGTTGGTCTTGCCGGTCTCCTGCTCGTCGCCGAAGACGCCGAGGACGTCGTCGACCACCTGGTACGCGATGCCGATGTCGCGGCCGAAGTCGCCGAGCGCGGCGACCACCTCGGGACGCGCGCCCGCGAGCACGGCACCCGCCTGCAGCGGCGCCTCGAACGAGTAGACGGCGGTCTTCAGGCGCTCCATGCGGAGGATCTCCTCCACGCTCGGCACGTCCGCGGTGAGCGAGAACTCGACGTCGATGAGCTCGCCCGCGGCCGATGCGAACACGGCGTCGTCGAGGATCTCCATGAGGTGCGACCGGGTGAGGTCGCGCACGCCGCTCGCGTCGATGAGGCGGTACGCGTTGACGAGCGCCAGGTCCCCCGCGATGACGGCCGCCGACATGCCGCGGTGCTCGGCCAGCGGCTGGGGCAGGCCCTGCGTGGTGGCGATGTCGCGGTAGGCGCCGGAGACGTTCGGGCCGCCGCGCCGGGTGAAGTCGCGGTCGATGACGTCGTCGTGGACGATGAGCGCGGTGTGGAGCATCTCGAAAGCGGCCCCGACGTGGGCCGCGGCCTGCACGTCCTGGCCGCCGAGGCCGTCGTACGCCGCCATGACCATGCGCGGACGGAAGCGCTTGCCGCCGGCCGTGTTCGACTCGAGCGTCCGCCAGAGCTTCACGTACTCGGAGCCCATCACCTCGGCGCGCACGAGCGACCTCGCGAAGAACGCGTCCAGGACGCCGTTCACATGGGCCTGCCTCGATGTGGAGACGGCAGCGAGGTTGGTGGCGTCCACGGATGAAACCTAACATCGTGGGGGTAACGGAAAGCAGGGAGCGCATGCCACAGCACACCGAGCTCGTCGTCCTCCTGGACGACGACGGCGAGACCATCGGGACGGCGCCCAAGGCGACGGTCCACACCCGCGACACCGCGCTGCACCTCGCGTTCTCGTGCCACGTGTTCGACGCCGAGGGACGGATCCTCGTCACGCGCCGCGCCATCGGCAAGCTCACCTGGCCCGGCGTCTGGACCAACTCGTTCTGCGGCCACCCGGCACCCGACGAGGACATGCGCGAGGCCGTCCACCGCCGCGCCGAGCAGGAGCTCGGGCTGACCCTCGCCTCGGTCGAGCTCGTGCTGCCCGACTTCCGCTACCGCGCGACCGACGCCGCGGGCATCGTGGAGAACGAGATCTGCCCCGTCTTCCGCGCGGTCGCGGCCACGCCGGTGGATCCGCGGCCCGAGGAGGTCGGCGAGTACCAGTGGGTGGATCCCGAGCAGCTCACCTCCGCGGTCGCCCTCACGCCGTGGGCCTTCAGCCCGTGGCTCACGCTCCAGCTGCCGCTGCTGTACCCGGAGCACGCGGCGCACGTGGGGCTGGCGGACGCGGTGCCCGCCACCTGATCGGCGCCCTCCGACGACGAGGGGCCCGGCCGCGCTGCGCGGCCGGGCCCCTCGTCGTGGTGCGGGCGGGATCAGCCCCAGAAGGCGCGGACCTCGTCGGCGACGCGCTCGGCCTGGCGGCGGCCCGCCTCCGCGGAGGCCGTGCGGGTCGAGAGGAGGAGCGAGTTCTCGCCGAAGGCGCGGGTGCTCTCCTCGTCGGCCTGGATCACGAGCACCTCGGCCCGGCCGCGCAGCTGCTGCACGACGGTGGACAGCGTCGGGCCCATGCCGCTCTGCGGCGCCTCGGGGCCGCACGCGATGACGAGGATCCGCTCGTGGTCGGCGACGACGTCGGCGTTCGTGCCGGAGCGCATGCCGCCGTCCATGTAGGGGCGGCCGTCGATGGTGACGGGCGGGAAGACGCCGGGCACCGCGCAGCTCGCGGCGGAGGCGCGCACGAGGTCGGCGCCGGAGTCCTTGTCGAAGACGGTGAAGCGGCCGGTGCCGGCGTCGACCGCGGTGATGCGGAGGTCCTGCTCGGGCCAGTCGCGGATGGGCAGCAGCTGGCCGATGCGCTCGACGCTCGCGGCGTCGTCCACCTCGGGGTCGTACTCCTCGAGCGCGAACTCGCCGATCCGCTGGCGCGTGGGGATCTCGCCCGCCGTGCTCACGACGCCCTCGCCGATGACCTCCACGGTGCGGGAGAGGTCGCGGCTGCCGGTGGGCTCCGCCATGCCGGCCACGTCGACGAAGTGCTCGTCGTAGGCCGCGTCGATGGCGCCCGCGCGCAGGTTGATCGCGACGACGGATCCGGCCGAGGTGCCGACGACCGTGTCGGCCGCGCCGAGGTCCACGCCCGCGGCGATGAGCCCCGAGAGGAGGCCGGTCTCCCACGCGATGCCGGCGACGCCGCCGCCGCCGAGGACCAGTCCCCGTGTCGCCGTGGTCGTGTCCCGCTCGGTACCGGTCATGGTTCTCCTCTTCGTGTGCGCGTGCGCGCGGTGGTGGTGGACGTGGTGGTGGATCCGGGTCCATCATCCCCGGCCGCGATGGACGGCGGCCGAGGGCGCGGTGGACACGCGGTGGACGCCGCCGGGTCAGCGTCGCGCGGCCGGTGGATCCACGGTGCCGCTCGGCGCGCCGTCCGGCCCCCCGGCGGCCACCCGGTAGACCTCGCGCACCTCGCCGAGGAAGCGCAGCACGGTCGCGCGCTCGCGCTCGGTCAGCGCGTCGGCGGCGCGAGCGACGCCGCCGATCATGGGCATCAGCTCGTCCATGGCCCGGCCGACGGACGCCGGCCGCGGCACGACCACCACGCGGCGGCGGTCGTGCGGGTGCGGCCGGCGGTCGACGTGGCCGACCGCGACGAGCCGGTCCACGACCAGGGTCACGGCGGCGGTGGATATCCCGAGCCGGCCCGCGAGCTCGGTGGGCGACAGCGACCCCGCCTGGATCAGGTGCTCCATGGCCTTCATGTCGGTGGCGTTGACCTCGAGGACGGTGCCGAGGCGACGCTCGAAGCCGGCGGCGAGGCCGAGCACGTCCCGGAGCACGCGGCCGATCTCCCCCGCCTCCCCCGCCTCGGCGGGCACGCCGGCGCCGGGGGCCGGAAGGGCGTCGGGCGCCCCCGCGCCGGCAGCGGGACGGGAGCGGGGCATGCGCCCATCGTACGGCGGAAGTAGCTAAGGCGCTTGACAGTCAGTAGGCTGACGATATTCACCCCCCTGGAGGACTCGTGAGATCGATCGCCCGCTTCGTCAGCGCCCGCCGCACCGCGTGGATCGCGTTGGCGCTGGCCGCCGCCGCCGTGGCCGCCCTGTTCGCCTTCCTGCCGAAGGGCGAGGCCGACGCCTTCCCGCCGTCCGGCCTGCCCGAGTCCAGCCAGGCGCGGCAGGTGAGCGAGCTCCTCGAGCGGTTCCCGAGCGCGGACACGACCGTAGGGATCCTCGTCTTCAGCCGCGACGGCGCCGCGCTCACCGCGGCCGACCGGGCCGCCGTCGCCGAGCGCGCCGAGGCCCTGGCCGCCGGCTCGATCGCCCCGCGCGCCGTGGTGCCGCAGGTCAGCGAGGACGGGCGCGCGGCGCTCGTCGCCGTGCCGCTCGACGCGACGGAGGCCGCCGACGACGTCGCGGCCACGGCCGATGGGCTCCGCGCCACCGCCTCCGACGGCCTGCCGGACGGCCTCACCGCGCAGCTCACGGGCCCCGTCGGCTTCCAGGCCGACATCTCGAACGCGTTCGCGGGGGCCGACCTCCGGCTCCTGCTCGTCACGGTGCTCGTGGTCGCCGTGCTGCTCATCGTCACCTACCGCAGCCCCGTGCTCTGGATCGTCCCGCTCGTCGTCGTGGGCGCGGCCGACGGCCTGGCGCGCGTGGTCGTGACGGCCCTGGCGGAGCCGCTCGGGATCACGATCGACGCGTCCATCGGCGGGATCCTCTCGGTGCTGGTCTTCGGCGCCGGCACGAACTACGCCCTCCTGCTCGTGGCCCGCTACCGCGAGGAGCTGACGCGCCAGGAGGACCGGCACCGGGCGATGCTCACGGCCGTCACGAGCGCGGGTCCCGCCATCGCGGCGAGCGGCGGCACGGTCGCGCTCAGCCTCATCACGCTGCTGGCCGCGGAGCTCTCCGGCAACCGGGCGCTCGGGTTCGCGTGCGCCGTCGGCGTGGTCATCGCCATCGCCGCCGCGCTCCTCGTCCTGCCGGCCGCCCTCGTGGTGTGCGGGCGGGGACTCTTCTGGCCGTTCGTGCCGCGCGCCAGCACCGACGCCGACCACGGCGGGAAGCCGGGCGTGTGGCGTCGTCTGGGCATGGGGGTCCGACGCCGGCCGGCGGTCGTGGCCGTCGTCGCGCTCGCCGGCGTCGGGGTGCTCGCGCTCGGGCTCGTCGGCGCGCGCGTCGGGCTCTCGCAGACGGACCAGCTGCTCGGGGAGCCCGAGTCGGTGCGGGCGCAGGAGGTCGTCGACGCCTCCTTCTCCGCGGGCCTCACCGCGCAGACCGTGGTGCTCGCGCCGGACGCGGTGGTCGCGGACGCCGTCGCCACCGCCGAGTCGGTGCCCGGTGTCGAGGGCGCCCGGGCCGGCGAGTCCGCGCAGGGCCTCACGCGCATCGACGTGCAGCTCGACGCGGAGCCCGAGAGCGCGGCCGCCTTCGCCGCCGTGCAGGACCTCCGCGACGCCTACGCCGGCGCCCCGGGCGCGGAGTCCGCGGCGCTCGTGGGCGGCAGCGACGCCACGGCCGCCGACACGGCCGCGTCGTCGGAGCGCGACCAGGGGCTCATCATCCCGATCATCCTGGCCATCGTGTTCGCGATCCTCGGCCTGCTGCTGCGCTCGCTCGTGGCGCCCGTCCTCCTCATCGCGAGCGTGCTGGCGACCTTCTTCGCGAGCCTCGGCGCGGCGAACGTGCTGTTCCAGCGGGTGCTCGGCTTCCCCGCCTTCGACGCGAACGTGGTGCTGTTCGCGTTCCTCTTCCTGGTGGCGCTGGGGGTCGACTACAACATCTTCCTCGTGACCCGGGCCCGCGAGGAGCGGCGCCTGCACGGCACGCGCGAGGGCATGGTGCGGGCGCTGGCGTCCACGGGCGGCGTGATCACGAGCGCGGGGATCCTGCTCGCGGCGGTCTTCGCGGTGCTCGGGGTGCTGCCGGTGGTGGCGCTCACGCAGATCGGCGTCATCGTCTGCATCGGCGTGTTGCTCGACACGCTCGTGGTGCGGACGCTCCTCGTGCCCGCGCTCGTGTTCCTGCTCGGCGACCGGTTCTGGTGGCCCTCGCGCGGGCCGGGTCGTCGCAGCGCGGAGGCCGTCGCCGAGTGACCCTCCCCCACATATGGCACCGCGTGCCAGAATGGTCGGGCCGGCGACGAGGCCGGCCCGACAGCGAGGGAACGACATGACCCAGGACCAGCAGTTCGGCGGACGCACCGCCATCGTCACCGGAGCCGGCAGCGGCATCGGCCGCGCCTCGGCGCTCCGCCTCGCCCGGGAGGGCGCGCGCGTGATCGCCGCCGATGTCTCCGCCGAGCGCCTCGACGCGCTCGTGGCCGAGCACCCCGACCTCGACCTCGTGCCCGTCACGGGCGACATCACGACGGAGGACGGCGTGCAGGCGATCGTCGCCGCGGCCGACGGGCGCGTGGACGTGCTCGCCAACGTCGCCGGGATCATGGACGGCTTCCTGCCGGCAGCCGAGGTCGACGACCGCACGTGGGACCTCGTGTTCGCGGTGAACGTGACCGCCGTGATGCGCCTGACGCGCGCCGTGCTGCCGCTCATGGTCGAGGCCGGGAAGGGCGCGATCGTCAACATCGCCTCCGAGGCCGCCCTCCGCGGATCCGCCGCCGGGCTCGCGTACACCGCCTCGAAGCACGCGGTGGCCGGCATGACCAAGAACACGGCCGTGCTCTACGCGGGTCAGGGCATCCGCGTGAACGCGGTGGCGCCGGGCGCGACCAACACGGCGATCGAGGCGCCCATGCGCTCGGAGCTCACCGGCCGGGTCCTCGGGCCGATCATGCAGACGATCGTGCCGGCGCCGGTCGAGGCCGACGAGATGGCCAACTCGGTGGTCTGGCTCGCGAGCGACCAGGCCAGCAACGTCACCGGCGTGATCCTCGCCTCCGACGGCGGCTGGTCCGCGATCTAGCGGGCGTCGCCGGGGAGGGCGAGCGCGCGGACGGCCCGGCGGATCGCGTCGTCGGGCCGTTCGTCGTCGGATCGCGTCGCCCACCAGCGCAGGGCCGTGTGGCTCGCCGACGCGAGCGCCTCGGTCACCGCTGCCGCCTCGACCGTGCCGCGGAGGCCGGGCAGCCCGCGCGCCACGAACTCGGCGAGCGCGGGCGACGCGGCCGTGATGCGGGGCGACGACCGGCTGTGCAGATCCGGGTGCGCGTCGATGATCCGCAGCCGCACCCGCGTCATGCCGAGGTCGAGGAAGCGCGGTCCGAGCGCACCGACGAACGCGTCCGCGTACGCCTCCCCCAGCGGCCGGTCGCCCGGGCCCTCGCCGAGGAGGCGCTCGAGCTCCGCGCCGACGACGTCGGCACCGGCCCACACGAGGTCGGCCTTGGTCGGGAAGTAGCGGAAGAGGCTGCGGCGGCCGACGCCCGCGGCCTCGGCGATGTCGGCCATGCTCACGGCCTCGTAGCCGCGCTCCGCGAACAGGCCGATGGCCACGCGGGCGAGCTCCTGCGCGTCGATCGCGGCGGGGCGGCCGAGGGCGGGCCGATCGCTCGGCGGGGTCGACGGCATGACGGGAATCGTATCCCGGTGCCCGTCCGCGGACCGGCGGCCCTGTGGCACGGTGGACGCATGAGACTCGCCGAGGCGCTGATGGAACGGTCCGACCTGCAGAGGCGCGTCGAGTCGCTGCGGAGCAGGGTCCAGGCGACCGCCCGCTACCAGGAGGGCGAGGATCCCGCGGAGGACGCGGCCGCGCTGCTCGAGGAGGCGGTCGAGACGGCGGACCTGCTCGCGGCGCTCGTGACGCGGATCAACCTCACCAACACGGCCGCGGCGCTCGACGACGGCACGCCCCTCACCGCGGCGCTCGCCCGGCGGGACGCGCTGCGGACGCGGCACGGGATCCTCACCGCCGCGGCCGACGCCGCCTCCGGTCGTGGGGGCGCGAGCGGCGGCTCGTACGCGCCGCGGCAGATGCGGAGCGAGCTGCGGCAGCTCTCGGCGCTGCCCATCCGCGAGGTGCGCGACCGGGCCGACGACGCGGCGCGCGAGCTCCGGGAGCTCGACGCCCGGATCCAGCGCGCGAACTGGGAGGTGGAGCTGGTCGAGGAGGCGTAGGGGCGAGTCGGTAGTCGTCCGGAGCGGGCACACCCCGGCGGATCAGCGGGCAACCTGATCCCCTGTGGCGCGGAGGGCAGCGCACCCGGCGAGAGCCGAGCACACGTCAGCCCCGCACCTCGCACCGGGAACGGTGCACGGGTACAGCTCACCACCACGTGCCGGTCGGACGACGAGGGAGGGATCGGGGACCTCGCCCCCGCGGGAGATGATCGAGGGGTCGCGTCGAACGGCGCCGCCCGCCCACCTGAGGAGCCACCATGCCCGCACCCCGTCGCGCCCTCGTCCTCGTCGACGTCCAGCAGGAGTACTTCGCCGGTCCGCTCGAGATCCGCCACCCGGATCCCGCCGACTCCGTGCGCGTGATCGCCCGCGCGATCGACGCCGCCACCGCGGCCGGGATCCCCGTCATCGTCGTGCAGCACGACTCCGGCGAGGGCGCGCCCGTCTTCGACCCGACGAGCGACGCCTTCCGCCTGCACCCCGAGGTGGAGTCGCGCCGCGCGGACGCGTGGAAGGCCGTGACCAAGTCGAAGGGCTCCGTCTTCGCGGGCACCGACCTCGTCGAGTGGGTGCGCGCCGAGGGCGTCGACACGATCACGCTCGTCGGCTACATGACCAACAACTGCATCATCGCGTCGGCGGTGGAGGCCGAGGGGCTCGACGTCGCCGCCGAGGTGCTCTCCGACGCGACCGGGGCGATCGCCCTGGCCAACGCGGCCGGATCCGTCGACGCGGCGACCGTGCACGGCACCCTGCTCGCGCTGCTGCACTCGAACTTCGCGGCCGTCGCGACGACCGACGCGTGGATCGCGGCGGTCACCGCGGGCGAGCCGCTCCCGAAGGACGACCTCGGCAGCTCGGCGACCGCGGGCGCGGCGCGCAGCGCCGGCTGATCCCGGCCATCGTGGAGCCGGCCGGCGCGGCGGGCCCCGCGGATCACGGCACGAAGCCCCGCAGCGCGTACGCGTCGGTCTCGCAGCTCGCGTACTCGCCCGGGCCCGACGCCGAGCCGGTGGCGATGACCTCGTCGCCCACGAGGATCCGGCATGCGGCCTCGCCGCCCTTCTCGGGCAGGAGCGCGCTGAGGAGGAGGCTCACCGGCACGGCCCGCGCGTCGCGCGTGACCCGCACCTCGATGTCGCGCGTCCACGGCAGCGGCTGGTCCTCGAGCAGCTCGACCCCGGAGTGGAGCTGCACGCCGTCGGACGAGATGATCTGCACGCCGGCCGCGGTCCCCGTCACCTCGTAGGTGAGCGTGAAGGGCGTGACGCTCGCGGCCTCCTCGTCGACGTAGGTGGGCGTCGGCGCGGCGACGCTCCCGTCGTCGAGGAACCAGATCGAGCCGACCAGCCGGCCCGCGTAGACGGGCGGCAGCACCGCGGTGAGGAGCGTCGCGAGGAGGGCCAGGCCGATCCCGACGGCCGAGCGACGGCGGGGCCGACGCCGGAGGCAGAGGCCGACGATCCCGATCACCAGGGGCACCGGCACCGCGATCCAGGTGAACCAGTTCAGCAGCGGCACGATCGACGCGCCCGCGACGATCGCCCCGGAGACGACCGCGACCCGGCCGACCTCGTCGTCGACCTCCGGGCGTCGCGGGGCCGTAGCGGCGGGCGACGGCAGGGGCGCGGGACCCGCGGCCGGACCGTACGGTGACGGCCGTCTCGCCCCGGCCGGCACGTCCTCTCCCGGCACGCCCTCTCCCGTCACGCCGTCACTCCCCCGCCGCCGCGCGCACCTCGTCGGCCGTCACGACGCACGCCGCGCGCGCGGCCGGGCCGGACGCCGTCTGCTCGGTGAGCACGACGCCGCCCACGAGGATCCGGCAGGTCACGTCGCCCGCCTCCGGGCCGCCCGTGCCGACGAGGATCAGGCGCTCGTCGTCGGACCCGCCGCCCGGCAGCACGACCTCGCGCGTGAACGGCAGCGGCTGCGCCTCCGCCTCCTCGGTGCCGAGCACCTCGCCGACCAGGCTGGTCCACGCGGCGCTCACGGTCGCGACCGTCCCGCTCAGCTCGTAGGCGACCGCGACGTCGCCGGCCGTGGTCGGGCCGTCCTGCGGCCCGGTGCCCTGCGGCTCGGGCAGCGGCACCGGGCTCGTCGACGAGCGCGCGTCCTCCACGGCGTCGCCGATGACCGTCGCGATGCCGACCGTGTAGACGATCGCGAGCACGATCGAGAGGATCAGCGCGACCACGCCCAGGACGAGGCCGCCGAGCGCCATGCCCCGGGGCCGGTCGCGGAGGATCAGGCCGATGATGCCGAGCACGATGCCGACGACCGCGAGGAACCCCGACACGTAGTTGAGGAGCGGGATGACCGATCCGATGAGCGACAGCACGCCGACGACGAGCGCGGCGAGGCCGACGCCGTTGACGGTCCTCCGCTCGCGGGGCGCGGTCGGCTCGGGCTCGGGGGCGTAGCGGAAGGTCATGCATCGACCCTGCCAGGCCCGCGGGCGGATCCGGCCGTCGCGGGGTCACGATCCCGCGACGGCCCGACCTGACGGCCCGGGGGTGCGCACCGATGAGAGAAGGCCCCGCCGCGATGCGACAGGGCCTTCCGCTACGTGGGGATCACTCGCCCTGGATGTCCTCGGAGCTGGCGGTGCAGAACGCGGACGCGTAGGCACCGGTTGCGGTCTGCTCCGAGACCGGAGCGCCGTCTACGAGGATGCGGCATGTCACGTCGCCGCCCTCGGTTCCGGAGGTGCCGCTGAGCGTGAAGCTCGAGAAGTCGAACGCGCCGCCCGCCTTGACGACGATCTCCTTCGAGAACGGCAGCGCCTGCTCCGTGGCCTGCTCGGAGCCGGAGTTGCCGTCCGTGTAGGTGGAGTAGGTCGCCGTCACGGAGGTAGCCGAGCCCGTGAGCTCGTAGGTCACGGTGACCTCGCGCTCGGCGGCCGCCGAGGCCTCCGCCTGCGACGTCTCGATCGCGTCGGAGACACCCGATGCGAAGCCGGCGGTGTAGGTGATGGCGAGGACGATGGACAGGATCAGCGCGACGACGCTGATGATCGTCCCGGCGATCGCCATGCCCTTCGGCCGGTTCTTGAGGAACAGGCCGATCGCTCCGAGGACCAGGCCGACGAATGCCAGGAAGCCGGAGACGTAGTTGACGATCGGGATGACGGAACCGACGAGGGCGACGATGCCGATGATGAGGGCGGCGAGGCCGAGGCCGTTCTTGCGAGGCGCTTCGGGTGCGGATGCAGGAGGTGGGGCGTACTGGGTCATGGTCCGAGATTGCCAGCCGATGCACAGGTCGATGACCAGATCGTGGCACCAGTTCGGGGCGCCGCCGCCTCCCGTTCAGGTCACAGCCGGCAGCGGGAGCGCGCTCAGTCCGCCAGGACGTCCGCGACCGGCGTCAGGGGCATCTCCAGCGCCGCCGCGACGTGCGAGTTGGTCACGTGCCCGTCGTGCACGTTCAGGCCGAGGGCGAGCGCCGGATCCTCCGCGAGGGCCCGCTTCCACCCCTTCTCGGCGAGCGCGATCACGTACGGCAGCGTCGCGTTCGTGAGCGCGCGCGTGGAGGTCTCCGGCACCGCGCCCGGCATGTTGGCGACGCAGTAGTAGACGCTGTCGTGCACGTCGAAGGTCGGGTCGTCGTGCGTGGTGGGGCGGGATCCCTCGAAGCAGCCGCCCTGGTCGATGGCGATGTCGACGAGCACGGAGCCCTTCTTCATGGTCGCGACCATCGCGTCGGTCACGAGCTTCGGGGCCTGCGCGCCGGGGATGAGGACCGAGCCGATGACGAGGTCGGCGTCCGTGAGCTGCGCCGCGATCTCGTAGGCCGAGGAGACGCGCGTCTGCACCTGCCCGCCGAAGCGGATCTCGAGCTCGCGGAGGCGCGGGATGGAGAGGTCGATGATCGTGACGTCGGCGCCCATGCCGAGCGCGTTCGCCGCCGCGTGCTCGCCCGCGACGCCGCCGCCGATCACGACCACGCGCGCCTTCGGGGTGCCGGGCACGCCGCCGAGGAGGATCCCGCGCCCGCCGGCCGCGCGCATGAGGTGGTACGCGCCGACCTGGGTGGAGAGCCGGCCGGCGACCTCGCTCATCGGCTGGAGGAGCGGCAGCTGGCGGTTCGGGAGCTGCACGGTCTCGTAGGCGATGGCCGTGGTGCCGGAGGCGACGAGCGCGTCCGTGCAGGGCCGGGACGCCGCGAGGTGCAGGTAGGTGAAGAGGGTCTGGCCGGCGCGCATGCGCGGGTACTCCTCCGCGATGGGCTCCTTGACCTTGAGCAGCAGATCCGCCGCCGCCCACACCTCGTCGGCCGTGGCTACCATGGTCGCGCCCGCCTCGACGTAGTCGGCGTCGGTGATGCTGGATCCGAGCCCCGCGCCCTCCTGCACGAGCACCTCGTGGCCGCGGCGCACGAGCTCGTGCACGCCCGCGGGCGTGGCGGCGACCCGGTTCTCGTTGTTCTTGACCTCGGTGGGGATCCCGACCTTCATGCGCGTGCTCCGTCTCGTCTCCCCGCGAGGTGCGGCCGGCGGCAGCGATGCGGGAGGGCGAGTCCCAATATGGCCATCGTGCGTTTCCGGCTCGTGAAGTGCGTAGGATCTTCGGCGCATGCGCCGCATCCGGCGCGATGCTGCGGCGCGAGAGGACGGGCGGCCCATGCCGACGAAGGAACTGCGGACCCCCGAGCCGCTCGACGCGATCGACCGGAAGCTCGTCGCCCTGCTCCGGGCCGACGCGCGCACCCCGAACAGCCGCCTCGCCGAGCAGGCGGGCATCGCGCCGTCGACCTGCGTGACCCGGGTGCGCGGCCTCGTCGAGCGCGGCGTGATCACGGGCTTCACCGCCACGATCGACGCGGACGCGGTGGGCGTGGGACTCCAGGCGCTCATCAGCATCGCGATCCGCGCGGGCGCCCGGCACGAGATGGCCGCGTTCGCGTCCGAGATGCGCGAGCTCGCCGACGTGGTGCAGCTCTTCTTCCTCGGCGGATCCGAGGACTTCATCCTCCACATCGCCGTCCGCGACAGCGACCACCTCCGCGACTTCGTCCTCAAGCACCTGTCGGCGCACCCGGCCGTGGCGTCGACCCGCACGAGCGTGGTGTTCGACCACCACCACTCGGGGCCGGCGGTGGGGGATCCGGGCGCCTAGATCGCGAACGCGCCGGATCCCCCGACCGGTTCAGCCGGCCGTGCGCACGACGTGCACGTCGAACGTGCCGCTGGCCGGCGCGTCGTACGCGATGCGCGTGGGCGGGGCGAGGGGATCCGTCGCCGCGCCCGGCCGCTGCACCGTGACGGTGCGCTGCGTGACCCCGTCCACGACCACCGCGTAGGTGCCCGACGCGAGACCGCTGACCTCGGCCACGCCGGAATGCGCGGCGCCGCTGCGGCCGAGCATCGCGAGGCGCAGGTCGGCGTTGTCCGCGCTCACGGTCGCGCGGGCGTACGCGTCGTCCTCCAGGTCGACCGAGAGCTGCTGCGTGACCAGGTGCAGGCGTCGCTGCAGGCCGTCCTTCGGCACGACGGTCTGCGATCCCGCCGTCGCCGTCACGTCGGCGCCGTAGGCGACGGTGCCGAAGATCGGATCGTCGGTCACCACGTCCGCGCTCAGGGTCTGCATCGCGCCCCAGAGCCCGAGGTCGCTCTCGCCGGTCATGCCGCGCCAGCCGTTGAGGAGCGCCACGTCGGGTCCGCCGCCCACGCCCGTGGTGCCGAGGTTGCCGCGCTCGGACTGGTAGGTCCAGGCGGAGGCGCCGATGTTCTCGGGGGCGTCGCTGATCTGTCCCGCGTTCACCGTCGCGAGCTCGGCCACCTTCCCGGCGTAGTTCAGCCGCTGCAGCTCGGCTCGGCGGGCGGGTGAGATGGCCTGCTGGCCGGTCTCGAGGGCCGCCGTGTGGTTGATGTAGTCGTCCATCGTGTAGCCGGCGAGCGCCGCCGTGTACTGGAACTGCCAGGTGTTCTCGCCCGTGATGGTGGTGGGGACGGAGTTCCAGTACCAGACGGGCATCCGGCCGCGGTCGGCCTCGGTCTTCGACACGATGTCGCGCATGATCCTCAGCGCCTTCGTGCGATCCGCGTCGACGTTCGTGCGCGCGAGCATGTAGACGGCCTCCTCGCCCGTGTTGTCGTAGGTGTACTCGGATCCGTACGGGTACTTCGCCGCGGACACGTTCGCGTACTTCGTCGCCATCTTCTTCACGATGTCGTCGGCCTGCGCGGTCATGCCCTCGGCGCGGAGATCCTCGATGAGGCGCGGCGTCGACTGCTCGCCCATGAGGCCGGTCTCGTAGTTGTAGAACACGTCCTTGTCGTCGTACAGCTCCGTGAAGACGCCGTACGCCGCCTGGAGGTACCACTCCGCCGGGTGCTGGTACGCGATCGCGTTCGGGTTCTCCTTCGCGACCTCGTACATCGACAGGAACGTGTTGTAGATGTGCGGGTAGGCGTAGCCGCGCCCGATCGGGGTGTCGTTCTGGCTGCCCGGCTTGCCCTGCTCGAAGAAGTCGTGGATCACGTAGCTCGGCGGCGCGGTGGGCGAGGTGTTGCCCATCAGGTGCTCCCAGACCGCCTTCTGCAGGTACTGGTCGAGCGCCTGGATCTGGTGCGCATCCGGCCGGACGACCTGCTTCTCCGCGAGGAACTCCGCGTGCGGATATCCCCAGTCGTCGCCGAGGCCCCAGTATCCGTCGTAGACGTTCCGGCGACCCTCCGCGGGATTCGAGGCGGAGGGCGCGCGGCCGTCCTTCGCGTTCATCATCCAGTCGTCGAACGTGTAGTCCCGGATGTCGGACGGCGCGATCCCGTCCTTCGGCGTCCACTGCATCTTGTCGACCATGAACTGCGCGTGCATGTCGAGCAGGTGCGCGATGTCGTCGATCACCGAGAACTGGAGCACCGAGGTGCGCGCGGCTCCCGTCTGGTCGGTGTACGCCACCGTGACGTCGTTCGCGCCGAGCTGCGTGCGGTCGAACGCCATGTCGTAGATCCGGTACTCGCCGTTGCTGCGCGAGGACGTGACGGTCGGATCCGTGGGGTGCGCTCCGTGCAGGTCGTTCCGGTTGTGCGCGGTGACCGACGTGATGGTGCCCTTCACGCGGAACGCCATCTCGGCCTTCCGGTCGACGGGCACGATGTACCCGGGCACGACCGCGGTGTCGAGCAGGCCCTGGTCGTACATGGACTGCTTCATGGCGTGATCGTCGGCGACGGAGCCGAGGTGGTACGTGTAGCTCTTCGTCGCCCCGGGCGCGAGGGCGAGGCTGGTCGACGGGAGGTACCCGCGGTTCGTCCTCTGGATCGCCATGGAGTGCGCGTAGTAGACGTTGAGGCCCTTCACCATCGAGCCCTCCTTGTCCTCGTTCCAGGCCCACGGGGTGTCACCGACCTCCTGGGTGCGCCAGCGGTCCTGGTACTCGAAGCCGGATCCGGTGGCGGTGTCCGGGGTCATCGCGAGGAACGGGCCCTGGCCGCTGGGCCGCTCGAGCGTGAGGTAGGAGCCGTTCTCGCCCACGTAGGAGTGGGTGAGGACGCGGCGCTCGTAGATCCGGTCGCCGCCCTTCCAGAGCTCGTTGCCGGGGACGGGCATGCCCCAGTCGCCGATGACGAGGCGCTGGCTGCCCGAGTTGGTGACGTCCTGCTTCCAGGTGAGGGAGCCGTCGGCGGCGATCGAGTACGTCTCCCGCACGGTGAAGCCGGAGATGCCCCGCGGGTCCTTCGAGTCCGCGTACGTGACCGTGACGCTGGTGGGCGTGGCGGTGACCGTGCGGGCATCGCCGGAGCGCGTGGTCCACGCGGTCTTCCACGCGGTGGATCCGACGCCGTCCTTCGTGATCGCGCCGTCGCCGGTGGCGTAGGAGAACATCAGGTTGCCGAGCCACTGGCGGTTGCCGACGTCCGGATCCGCGGCCTGGTCGGGCGCGGTCGTCGGGTTCATGAGGTACTCGGTGTCGTGCAGGTCGCCCGGGATCTTCAGCGACTGGAGCGAGCCGTCGGCGGCGAAGCCCGCGCGGATCCTGCTCGACTTCAGCGTGTACGGGTACGTGGTCGCGGCCTCCGCCTGCGCGTCGGCGGGATGGGGGACCACGGCGGATCCGGTGGCGAGGACGGTGCCGACGACGAGCGCCGCCAGCCACCTCCTCCTGCTGCTGCTGCTGCTGCCTGGGCGTGACGACATGGCCTGCTCCTTCGTGGGACGGAGCCGGGCGACGGTCGTCGACCCGGCGACGTGCGGACGAAGCGCCCCAGGTGGATCGCTGGCTGGTGCGTGGAGGTGGTGCGGAGGGGCGCCCCTGCCGAGGTCGCGACAGGGGAAGCGGACCCGGCGGCTGAGGATGGCATGCGGGCGGGGCGGGGTCGGCGGGTTCTCCACGGGGGGGCGGGCGGGCCGGGATGGAGCCGACCAGCTCGGCGGCGTCGGCGGCTCAGCGGATCGCGTGCCCCGGGTGCTCCGCGTCGTAGCGCTCCCGCGACTCCGCGATGCCCGCGCGCTCCGCGAGAGCCCAGTCGGCGAGGGCCTTCACGAGGTGGGTGAGCCGGCTGCCCGAGGGCGTGAGCGCGTACGAGACCTGCGCGGGCACCGTCGGGAAGACCGTGCGGGCGACGAGGCCGTCGCGCTCCAGCCGCCGGAGGGTGAGCGTCAGCATGCGCTGCGAGATCCCCTCGACCGCGCGCTGCAGCTCGCGGAACCGCCGCTCCCCCGACGCCAGCTCGACGACGACGAGCACCGACCAGGTGTCGCCGACGCGGTCGAGCACGTCGCGGATCCCGCAGTCGAGGTGGTCCGCGCGGCCGCAGGGCTCGAGGTCCGCGGTCACCGCGGTGTGCGTGGGTGACACGGGAGTGCCTCCTTGTGAGGGGTCGGGGGTCGCAGCACGCTCGGAGACATCACCGACAGAACCACGAGAGGTGGATCCATGATCCTCGTCACCGGCGCCACGGGCCAGCTCGGCTCCGCCATCCTCCAGCACCTCCGCGCGACGGGGGCCGACGCGATCGGCAGCAGCCGCTCCGGCGCCGACGGCATGCGTCGGATCGACCTCGACGACCCCGCGACCGTCTCCTTCGCCGGCGTCGACACCCTGGTGCTCGTCTCGGCGGGCGAGGCCGAGGACGACGTGGTCACCGCTCGGCACGACGCCGCGATCACCGCGGCCGAGCGCGACGGCGTCGGGCACGTGATCTACACGAGCGTCGGGGCGGGCGGGGACCACCTCGCCTTCGCGCTCGCGCACCGCTGGACCGAGCGCCGCCTCGCCCGGAGCCGCGTGCCGTCGACCGTGCTGCGGAACGGCCTGTACGCGGAGCTGTTCGGGGCCCTGCTCACGTGGCGCGGGTCGCGGCTGGAGTCGGCGTTCGGCGACGGGGCCCTCGCGGCCGTCGCGCGCGGGGACCTCGCGGAGGCGGCGGCCGTCGTCGCCCGCGCGCCGCAGGATCACGCGGGCCGTCGGTACGACCTCGTGGGCAGGCCCATCACGGCGGCCTCGGTGGCGCAGCGGGTGGGTGCGCCGCTCGACGGTCTCGACCTCGCTGCGCGCCGGGCGTCCTACGAGGGTGCCGGGCTGAAGCCGTTCCAGCCGGCGATGCTCATGTCGATCCACACGGCCGTGCGGCACGGGTTCCTCGCCGAGACGAGCGGCGACCTGGCGATGCTGCTCGGCCGGGATCCCGTGGATGCCGTGCAGGTGGCGGCCGATGCGGCGTCGGCCGCCCGCCCTGCGCCGGAACGACCAGCTGACTAGCTGACTAGTCGGTGCGGGCTACTCCCCCGACTGCCCCGCGTCCGTCACCGTCACGTCGGTGTGCACGAAGTTGAGGTACGAGCGGGAGGCCGTGGGGCCGCGCTGGCCCTGGTAGCGGGATGCGTACTCGCCGGATCCGTAGGGCTTCTCGGCGGGCGACGACAGGCGGAAGAAGCAGAGCTGGCCGATCTTCATCCCGGGCCAGAGCTTGATGGGCAGCGTCGCGACGTTCGACAGCTCGAGCGTGACGTGGCCGGAGAACCCGGGGTCGATGAAGCCGGCGGTGGAGTGCGTGAGGAGGCCGAGGCGGCCGAGAGAGCTCTTGCCCTCGAGGCGCGCGGCGACGTCGTCGGGCAGCGTGACCAGCTCGTACGTGGATCCGAGGACGAACTCGCCCGGGTGCAGGATGAACGGCTCCCCCGGCTTCGACTCGATGAGGCGCGTGAGCTCGGGCTGGTCCTCGGCGGGGTCGATGTAGGGGTACTTGTGGTTGTCGAACAGCCGGAAGAAGCGGTCGATGCGCACGTCGATGCTCGCGGGCTGCAGCATCCCGGGGTCGTACGGATCGAGGGCCACTCGTCCGGCGTCGAGCTCGGCGGTGATGTCACGGTCGGAGAGGAGCACGGCAGGAGCCTACCGGCGCGGGGTGGCGCCCGGCCGGACTCTTGCTAGGCTGTGGTCTCGACCCGGCTCCAGGCCGGTCGCGCGAGTGTAGTTCAATGGTAGAACTTCAGCTTCCCAAGCTGATAGCGCGGGTTCGATTCCCGTCACTCGCTCCATTTATTTAGCAAGTCGTGCATATAGTTGCCGCTAAATTTAGCATTTACTTATGCTGGGGCGCTTTGCAATAGATTCTTCGAGCGCGACTACGCTAGTGTCGATATTTGAAATATATAATCGCGGCCCCTAGTCGTCCGACATTATGGAACCAGTTTCTGTAATCCAAACTCGCTTACCTTCGCTAATGCGAGTGGCTACGACGGACAGTTCGGGGTCCGAGATAGAAGCCCCATTGCCTACCGCACTAACGGCTTCCAGCAAAGCTCTTCTGACTTCAGCGACAGGCCGTCCCGCATATTTGGATGAGACCGAAGCCAATGCCGCACCAAGACGCTTGATCTGCTCCGCTAGCTGACGTGGAAAGTCGGGATTCATGTGAAATGTCATAGTAAGAAGTCTATCCAGTTGCATGAACCCTTGGCAATCACCTAGATGCAAGAGACTCGTGCCGCTACTACGCCGGCAAGCGGCAGCACGCTTGCGGGCATCTAGTCTCGACGCTTGGCCATCCGGGTCCCTAGTACGCCAAAAATGGCCCGGACGGAGGTCCATGCACCGCATGGCTAGATCAGATGGCCGCCTCCGCTAGGCGCTTTACACCGGAATCAAATCGCAATTGATCCGGCGTTCCAGAAAATTGACGAATAGCAGACATGAGGGCGCGATCGGTGTTGCTCGTCAGTTTCGGTTCAAGCAGATCTAGAAGCAGCGTCCATTGATTTCGGCCTACGTTACTAGTGAGTAGCGACGCTACTGACGGCTCCAAAAAGAGCCGAAGGGCAATCCGCGCGTCCGATGTTGAGAATCTGGAAATCATTTTCTTATATGCAACGACGGCGGCAACACTGACCCCATAGCCATTACCCAAATAGCAATCAACAATGACGCGAACATATCGCTCGCGAACCTGCGCGGGCACGTCCCCTTGTTCACCGGCAAGATCAAGCACTCTCCGCGCAGGCGTGGGCTCATTGTAAAAATTGTCAGAACCGTGATGAGCACTACTCAAGAGATCGAGAGCATCACTCATATCTATGGCGCGCACCTCATTGGTCAGGTAAGCAGATCCGTTTACAAGGTCAATCAGCTCGCGCGCTGCGCTAGCGAAATCCGTTTCAGCACTCGCGCTTGCCCGACCGTGACGTAAGCCGAAGCTTTTTCGCGCCGCGTCTTGGACGAATGGCCACAGACGCGGCCAGAGAAGACGAACATTGTCGGCGACTGTGGGCGTTCGATCCGGAGCAGTGTAGAGACCGAACAGCCCATTTGCGAGCGTATCAGCCCGGTCTAAGGGCAGCTGGTCGAAGAACGCTGCCGCGGAATCCACAGCGGGCTGATCAAGAACGTCTCTCTTTATATTTGCGAGTAGTCGGCCTGTGTGGGCGGTCACATTATCCGTTGGGACATTGATGACTTCGCGAATGCACAGCTGCAAGAAAGTCACGAGCTCAAGGCCCGTAAGTTCGTTTTGGTTCGGATGGGCGGCACTCGCATGATTGCGCATGAATCGGATATTGTCGAGACGCGCAAATCCTACGTCACTAAGTAGCCCAATGGTCATCGCGGCCCGTAGGAGACGTGCATCATCAATAGACGGTAGGTCCTCTTCGGCTTTGAGCGCCTTCCGCAGGTCAGAGTTCGTTCCCGCAGCAATGTCAAAAAAGTATGCGATGTCAAACCCGGTCACACGGGATCGCAATGCTGAAACCAGTTCATCCCATAGGTAGTTCAACGCAGCATCGAACAACCCCACGGTGGCTGCCGCCACCATCTTTGAGACGTAATGTGCGCGAGAGCGAATAAGGGGGTCAAGCTCTTCGAGGACGCTTCCGACATTACTTACCATCGCTGCGCGCTCGCCGACAGGCACAAAGAGTCGCTCAGTCGGCAGGCCAAATTGCTCTAGCATGCCCCTGACGCCCTCTTCGAATCTAACGAGATCGGTAGCAGGCGTTCCAGCGTGGGCTACACGAGCGCTTGCGTCTGGATTATTGTCGGTCATTCCGCCAAACTACCGGGGTAACAACGGGACTGACTATAGACAACCCTGCTTATTGGGCCTCCTCTTACCCCCAGAGCAGGGCACGCAGGACGCTCCTCAGGCGTCACGTCGTTGTGGGGCACAAGATTGACCCTCGCAACCGCGGAAGCCAAAATCGTCGTCGGCAGCACATCACGGAAATCCTCGAGGTACCTCCTTAACGCTACGCCTTCCGCTGTATCTCACACGTGTGTCATCGACGGGGTGAGGTGAGGATCGGATTGAGCGGAAGCTGATGACGCACACGCGCCGAGTTGGCGGGCACACCAGATCGACGTGCCATACCTCGGAGCAGTCAGCGGGTCGCGCTGCTAGCCTCCGCCAGCAACGACGCCATCCCCGCCTCCGCAGTCGCCGCATCCCCATCCCGGATCGCGAAAGCCACCTGCTCATGGGTGTCGAGCGCATGCGGTCGCGGCGTCCGCGGCATCAGCCCCTGGTGCGTGCGACCGCTCAGGACCTCCGTGATCACCTCGCGGAGGGCGCAGAACATGTCGTTGCCGCTGGCCTCGAGGATCAGGTGGTGGAACTCGATGTCGGCGGCGAGGAAGTCGACGAGGGCGCCGGCCTCGCCGAGGCCGCGGAGATCCACCGCGAGCTCGGCGATGCGCGTGCGCTGAGCAGCAGTCGCGGGACTCAGTCCTGAGGCTCGTAGGTGCTCTGACGGGTTCCTCTGTCGTAGCGGAAGCCGATCGGATAGTGCGTGGTCAACGCGCCGTTCGGGAATCGATCGGTCACTTCCTCTGCGAAGTCGTGCGCCTCTTCGCGAGTGGCGAAGACGCCGAGGACGGTGTTGTCGGGTGACTCATCGTGCTGGACGATCCATACCTCAGAGACCATGCAGCAACAGTAGGCCTGTGCACTCCAGCCCCGTGGAGCGGTTGCACTCTGACTGACTGCTCGCGACCCGGTCGGGTCGCCTACAGCAGAAGTCAGGAGAGCAATCATGATGAAGACCTTCATGGCCGCGATGACCGCAGCAGCGGTCGCGGGCGCGATGGCTCTAGCAGCACCAGCCGTGGCAGTCGAGAGGCCCCTCCCATCGACGGCCGTCACCGAGCATGCACCCGCGTACGACCCCCGCATCGCTCCACCTTCGTCGGGAGACCTGACGTGGGCCCAAGTAGAGGAGGTGACCGAGAGCGCCCCTTCGTACCGGGATCCCGCGACTCAGGCGTCCTCGGATGTCGATGCGGTCTCGTCAGGGGCGGGATGCACCATCAACACCGGCGACGTCTACAAGCGCGCGTCCGGTCGCGGCTTCCCCTATGGCGCTGTCGGGGGCAAGCCGACGACGACCTGCGGCACGCTCATGGTGCGCATGACGCAGACGACGACTCTCTACAAGACAGTGTGGTGGGGTCTGCAGAAGGTGGCCGGCCCGTTCACCAGCTCGAACGTCGGTCAGGGAACGATCACGCAGAGGAATGTCATCCGGAAGTGCGATGACCTGCGGGACACGACTTTCCGCATGATCGTGCGGAATACCGGGACCTTCCCGACCGGCTCCACGGGAACGGCATCCGCCTATGAGGAGAGCACCGAGGCCTGCGGCACCAACTGATCCCCAGCTCCCTCTGCGGCGGGGAGCCGGCCCGGCAGCGACACGTCCGGGTCGGCTCCTCGCGGGCGCGCATGACCGCATCGTCAGTGGCGTGCTCGCACCCCACGCATGGAGCGGGATACGCGGACATCGTCGGGTCAGCGGATCGCGCTACTGACCTCCGCCAACAACGACGCCATCCCCGCCTCCGCCGTCGCCGCGTCGCCGTCGCGGATCGCGTGCGCCACCTGCTCGTGCGTGTCCAACGCATGAGGACGCGGCGTCCGCGGCATCAGCCCCTGGTGCGTGCGACCGCTCAGGACCTCCGTGATCACCTCGCGGAGGGCGCAGAACATGTCGTTGCCACTGGCCTCGAGGATCAGGTGGTGGAACTCGATGTCGGCGGCGAGGAAGTCGACGAGGGCGCCGGCCTCGCCGAGGCCGCGGAGATCCACCGCGAGCTCGGCGATGCGCGTGCGCTGGGCAGCCGTCGCGTAGCGCGCCGCGAGTGACGCCGCCACCGGCTCGACCGCGCGGCGCAGCTGGGTGAGGGAGCGGAACTGGTCCGAGCGGCCGGGGCCGGTGAGGCGCCAGCGGATGATGCGCGGGTCGTAGACGTTCCAGCGATCCGGGCCCTGCACCACGAGGCCCACGCGGCGCTTCGGCACGATCAGCGCCATCGCCTCGAGCACGCGCACGCAGTCGCGCACCACCGTGCGGGAGACGCCGAAACGCTGCTGGAGGTCCTCGATGGTGAGGCGCGTGCCCTCGGCGAGCGTGCCGTCGACGATGTCGCGGCCGAGCTCCTCGATGATCCGGGTGGCCAGCACCGTGGCGGCGGGGACCGCGCCGGCGGGAGCCGAGGGTGGGACTGACTGCGTCGTCATCGTCCTCTCCGGGTGCGCGGCGACCGGCGGGCCGCCTCGATGAGCATAGGTCGCCGCTCCTGGGGTGGTCGTCGGAGCGCTCCGCAATGGTGTTACCTTTGGCCGGACGGCGGCCGACGAGCGAGCGCCGCCCGCGTCGACGAAGGAGTCAGCATGGCCGCACAGCCCCGCCACGTCGTGGTGATGGGGATCTCCGGATCCGGCAAGACCACGATCGCCACCGCCCTCGCCGAACGGCTCGGCTGGACCTTCGCGGAGGCGGACGAGTTCCACCCCGAGGCGAACATCGCCAAGATGTCGGCCGGCACGCCCCTCACCGACGACGACCGCTGGACATGGCTCGAGGCCATGCGCGAGTGGATGAGCGGCGAGGCCCGCGCCGGCCGCAGCACCGTCGTCACCTGCTCCGCCCTCAAGCGCTCCTACCGCGACCTGCTCGACGGCGCTGACGGCGACGTGCGCTTCGTGCACCTCTCCGGCGACACCGAGCTGATCCGCGAGCGCATGAAGACCCGGAGCGGCCACTTCATGCCGGCCTCGCTGCTGCCCTCTCAGATCAGCACGCTCGAACCGCTCGACGACGGCGAGCGCGGCCTGACGCTCGAGAACACCGGGACGCCCGACGAGGTCACGACCCGCATCGTCGACGAGCTCGGCCTCGTCGCGAGCTAGCGCCCGCCCGCCCAGCCGCACCCCACCAGCCCCCTGCACGGTTCATCAACGGAGAGAACATGACCATCGACAACTGGACGCAGACCCTCACCGTGGGTCCGCTCCTCCTGATCGCCGCGGGCGCCATCGCCGTGCTGCTGTTCCTGATCATCACGCTGCGCGTCCACGCGTTCGTCGCCCTGATCCTCGTGAGCCTCGCCACCGCGTTCGCCACCGGGATCCCGACCTCGCAGATCGTCACCGTGCTCGTGGGCAGCTTCGGCTCCACGCTCGGCACGGTCGCGCTGCTCGTGGGACTCGGCGCGATGCTCGGCCGCCTGGTCGAGACCAGCGGCGGCGCGAAGACGCTGGCCGACACCCTGATCCGCATATTCGGCGAGAAGCGCGCCCCGTTCGCGCTCGGGGTCGCGTCGCTCATCTTCGGCTTCCCGATCTTCTTCGACGCCGGGCTCGTCGTGATGCTGCCCATCGTCTTCTCGGTGGCCCGTCGCCTCGGCGGCGGCGTGCTCCGCTACGGCCTCCCCGCGGCCGGCGCCTTCTCGGTCATGCACATCTTCGTGCCGCCGCACCCCGGCCCCGTCGCGGCGTCGGAGTTCTTCGGCGCGAACGTCGGCATCGTGATCATCGTCGGCCTCGTCGCCGCGATCCCCACCTGGTACGTCACCGCGTACCTCTACGGCCTGTGGGTCGGCAAGAAGTACGTGCTGCCGATCCCGTCGCTCATGGGCGAGGCCGACGCGCACGCCGAGTCGAACCCGCCGAGGTTCGGAACGGTCGTCGCCGTGCTGCTGCTCCCGCTGCTCCTCATCTTCCTGAACACCGGCCTCAACGCGGCGTCCACCGGCGGGATCCTCCCCGAGGGCACGAGCGACCAGGCCTGGTACCAGATCCTCCGCACCATCGGCGAGACGCCCGTGGCGCTCCTCATCGCGCTGCTGTTCGCGGCGTTCGTGCTCGGCCGGCGCCGCGGGATCGACAAGTCGGCCCTCGAGAAGACGCTCGAGTCGGCGCTCGGCCCGGTCTGCTCGGTGATCCTCATCACCGGCGCCGGCGGCATGTTCGGCGGCGTGCTCCGCACCAGCGGCATCGGCGACGCCCTCGCCGACGTGCTGGGCGACCTCGGCATCCCGATCATCCTGGCCGGGTTCCTCATCGCGGCGATCCTCCGCATCGCGCAGGGATCCGCGACCGTCGCGCTCACCACGGCCGCGGGCCTCGTCTCGCCGGCGATCCTCGCGGGCGACTTCAACGCGTTCCAGGTCGCGGCGCTCGTCGTGGCGGTGGCCGGCGGATCCGTGGTCGCGAGCCACGTGAACGACTCCGGCTTCTGGCTCGTCGGCCGCTTCTTCGAGATGGACGTGAAGACGACCCTCAAGACCTGGACCGTGATGGAGACCACCATCGGCGTCATGGGCTTCGCGATCGCGACGGCGGTGTTCGGGGTGGCGTCGCTGGTCTAGGCGCGACCCTCGCCGTCGGCTCCGCGGCGCGTCCACGTCTCGCCGACGCGGTCGAACAGGATCCGCGCGTGCCGCCGGTCGGGCGAGCCCTGCCAGAACTCCACGTGCACGGGGCGGATGCGCCAGAGGACCCAGTCGCCCGGATCCACGTCGGCGCGGGCCGCGGACGAGCGCGCGGCCAGGTCGGCGGCGCTCTCCTTCGCCGTGGCCTCCTCGACGGATCCGCGCACCCGCACCGCGCGCACGATCGGCTGCCACCAGAACGACAGCGCCGCCGCCGGGGTCGCGGCGAGCTGCGCGCCCTTCGCCGAGGAGCGCGTACCCGCGAAGGCCCAGCCACGCGGGCCGACGTCCTTGAGGATCAGCGTGCGCGCGTCGGGCAGGCCGTCCGCGTCGACCGTCGCGAGCGTCGCGGCGTGCGGCTCGGGGACGCCTGCGTCGGCGGCGGCGGTGATCCACGTGCGGAAGAGGGCCTCGGGGTCGGCAGGCAGCGCGTCGAGGTCGAGCGGCGGCGCGGCTCCGGTGAGCGAGGGCTGCGCGCGGAGCCAGCGGGCGAAGGCGTCCGAGGGCACGGGTCCATCCTCGCGCGGACGACCTGCTGCCCGGGCGGCGTCCGCCGGGCCTCCGTCAGACAGAGCGGCTGTCGCCCGTCGCGGCCGCCTCGGCAGCCGAACGCTCGCGCGCCGCCCGAGCGGTCCGCAGACCCGTGAGCGTCGTCGCGAGGGCGAACGCGAGCCCGAGGACGAGGACCAGCACGACCGCGACGGGATCGGCGAGCACCTCCTGCCGGCGGAGTCCGAGGACCACGAGGAGGAGCACGATGCTCGCCACCGCGGTCGCGGACGTGCGCTTGGTCGTGGTCATTCCGATCATCGCTTCATCCCCTGATCCGTCGACGGCCCGGACCATGCTAGCGCCCATTTCCGCGCCTTGACTCCACGACGACGGCCATGGAATGCTGACGCCGGTCCGAGAGGACGGGAATGCGCGTGGGTGAATCCGAACCCCGGCATTCATCACCATTTGGGGGGACCATGAAGGACAATTCGACGAGCCGCGGCATGCGGTTCTCCACGGGCCTCGCGGCAGCCGCGCTCGCGCTCACGGGACTCGCCGTCGTGCACACCGCGAACGCCGCTCCGGCGAGCGCGTACGTGTGCGGCTACAGCGTGGAGAACGAGGACTACAAGTCGCTCTGGTCGGTCGACCTGCCGTTCGTCGGCACGGTGGATCCCTTCGGCGGCACGCGCCAGGTGGCGCACTACGGCAACTGCACGAAGAGCAAGCAGCGCATCTCGGTGAAGACCGCGTCAGGCAAAAAGTCCTACTGCGTGAAGCCCGGGGACACGCGCCTCGGCTTCACCCAGAACGGCAGCAAGGTCTCCGGCGCCACCAAGACCGGGACCTGCTGAGCGCCGTGGGCACGATGAGGAAGCTCGCGGCCTCGGCCCTGCTCGCCGGCATGCTGCTCGGCGGATCCCTGGTCGCGGCGGCCCCCGCGCAGGCGGCGACGCCGTGCGGCTTCTACCCCATCACCACCGGCAGCCTCGGCGGCGGCGAGGACGGCCGATACGAGAAGGCCACCTACAACAACTGCAAGTCCAAGCCCGCCAAGATCACCGTCCGGTATTACTACGCGAATCGCACCATGTGCGTCTCGCCCGGCGAGACGGTGCTCTACGCGAATCCCGCTCTCGGAGCGCTCGTGGGTGCGTCCTGGACGAAGAAGTACTGCTGATCCGAGAATATCGGGACGTTATTTCCATAGTCTGATGAAATAGGGCCGCCGCGGGATGTCGATCCCGCCGCGGCCCTATTCTCGTGTGACCCCGGGCGACGCGTCGGGGACGGCCGGCTGGCACCTCGGGCACCACCACGCCCGCCGCCCGCGCTCGCTCGTGCTCCCGGGATCGTCGACCCCGATCACCGTCGTCCCGCAGCGCAGGCACGGCCGGCCCGCGCGGCCGACCACCCAGTGCGTGCGGCCGCGGCGGGGATCGCCCGTCGTGATCTGGTACGCCGCGGGCACCGTCGCCGAGTGCCGGAGGGAGCGGGCGGCGAGGTCGACGAGGGGTGGGAGATCCACGTCGCGGACCCGCGTGGCCGGGTGCACGCCGCGCAGGAAGCCGACCTCGTTGACCCAGAGGTTGCCGAGGCCCGCCATGGGGCGCTGGTCGAGGAGGGCGGCGCGGATCGTCTCGTCGGGCCGTGCCGCGAGGCGGGACACGGCGAGCGCCGGATCCCAGTCGTCGCGCAGCGGGTCCGGCCCGAGGTGGCCGATGACCGTGCGCTCGTCGCGGGTCGGGATCAGCTCGACCACCGGCAGGTCGATGCCCCAGAGCGTCCGGCCGTCGTCGAGGCGGAGGCGCACGCGCACCTGGTGCTGGATCCTCTCCGGCACGCGCTTGCCGGCTCCCGTGACCGTCCACGAGCCCTGCATGCGCAGGTGCGTGTGGAGGGTGGTCGCGTCGTCGAGCCGCATGAGCAGGTGCTTGCCGTGGGTGTCGAACCCGGTGATCCGCCTGCCGCCGAGCCGCGCACCCGCCCGCGCGCCGGACCGGAGCTCCCCGTCGGCGACGAGCGCGCCCCCGACCTGGGCCCGCAGGCGCGCGGCGAGGACGAAGACGGAGTCACCCTCGGGCATGGGTCGACGGTAGCGGGGGCCGCCGACAGTGGGTCAGGCGTCGGACGGCGAGCGCGTCGCCGCACCCTCCTGCCCCTCCACCGGCCCTCCCGACCTGGCGAGCTCCCGGGTCTGCTCGGCGAAGCGCTTCACGGAGCGCTGCTGCCGGATGATGAGCGGCAGCATCGCCACGAGCACGACCGCCACGGCCACGAGCAGCACGAGCAGGAACGTGTCGAGCCCACCTCGCACGATGGTCGGGACGAAGATCCCGACGAAGATCAGCACCGTCTGCGCCATGAGGAAGGGCTGCGAGACGCGCATCACCGCCGCGACCCGGGCGGCACGCCACTCGAGGTCAGGTGTGAGCGCGTCGGCCTTGCCGGTCACGCGGCGGTTGATGGCCTTGCGATCCGCCATGTCGAGCCCGCGGACGATCGGACTCGCCGCGAGCTGCGCGGGGAAGGCGACGGCGATGCAGGCGATCGCGGCGGCTGTGAAGGAGAGCTGGACGATGGAGGTCCACGTCTCGGCGGGTCCGTCGTCGCCCGTCAGCGCCAGCACGACCGCGAGGATGCTGCTGGCCGCGAGCGCCACGACGAAGGTGACGACGACGACGCGGACCTTGCGGCGGATCACCTCGGGCGTCCAGCCGAGGTCGGGCGAGTCCGGGAGGCCGGACTCGGCGCGTGCCCGCTCTCGCTCGTCCAGCGTCGCACCCGCTCGGGCGCCGAGGATCCAGCTGGCCGTCGTGACGCCGAGGATGCCGAGCAGGGTGCCGGCCACGACGAGGGGCGCGACACCGGCGGCGACCGCGAAGACGACATGCGCCGCCGTGACGAGGGCCGTGATGCCCACGATGACCATGAGCCGCACGGGACGACGCCCGGCGGACCCCGTGATCCGGCTCGACGGGCTCTGCACCACGACGAGCCCGATCGACATCGCGAAGCTCAGCGCGACGACGCCGGCCACCATCTGCGTGACGAGGAGGTAGATCGGCGGCTCGTCCGGCACGCCGACGAACCGGGTGAACATCCCCGCGAAGAGCAGCACGAATGTGCCGAGAGCGAGCAGGGCCAACACCGTGATCAGCAGCGCCGTGCCTCCGCGGGGTGCCCTCGCACCGGATGACCCCTGGTCCGTGCCGCGTCCGCTCATCCACCGAACGTATCGGCCCGGCGTCGCCCGACCAGCCGACGGATGGCCCCCGTTCGAGCCGTAGACCCCTCCCCACGTGAACGGCTGCTGGATCCTCCCCGCTCGCCCGCGCGCCCGCCCCCGTCGACCGCCCGGCGGGCCACACTCGATCCACGAACCCGATCCCGATCCCGCCAGCCGCGCGCCCCCGCAGCGAAGGAGCCCACCCATGAAGATCACCGGCCGCACCGTCCTCATCACCGGCAGCACCTCGGGCATCGGCCGCGGGCTCGCCGAGCGGTTCCACGCCGCGGGCAACCGCGTCGTCATCGCGGGCCGGCGCCGCGAGCTGCTCGACGAGATCACCGCGGAGCACGACGGCATGGCGTCGGTCGTGCTCGACGTCGCCGACCCCGCGTCCATCACCGCCGCGCGCGACGAGCTCGCCGCGAGCCACCCGGATCTCGACGTCGTGATCACGATGGCGGGCATCATGCAGGCCGAGGACCTCATGGATCCCGCGCACCAGGCCACCGCCGAGGCCATCGTCACCACGAACCTGCTCGGCACGATCCGCACCATCGACGCGTTCCTGCCCGGCCTCCTCGCGAGCGACGAGGCGACGCTGATGACCGTCTCCTCCGGCCTCGCCTTCGTGCCCCTGCCGCTCACGCCCACCTACTCCGCCACCAAGGCCGCGGTGCACTCGTACACGCAGAGCCTCCGCGTGCAGCTCGCCGACACCTCCGTCGAGGTCGTCGAGCTGGTGCCGCCGAAGGTCCAGACCGCGCTCATGCCCGGGCAGGCCGACGCGGGCGACGCCCTGCCGCTCGAGGACTTCCTCGACGAGGTGATGGGCATCCTCCAGGCCCGCCCGGAGGACGAGGAGGTCCTCGTGCAGGACGTGCACGGCCTCCGCTTCGCCGAGCGCGACTGCCGCCACGACGAGATGCTCGCGCTCCTCAGCGGACGCTGATCCGCCGGGCGGCCGAACCACCGGCTCGACCGGTCGGGCGCGCGGCCGCCCGCCTAGGCTCGATCCATGTCGACGACGATGCCGCCCGCCCCCGCCCGCACGCCCGACCCTGCGCCGGGAGGCAGCGACGACACCCGCCCCATCCGCTTCGGCGTCATCGGCGCCGCCGGCATCGCCCGCTCGGTCGTCCCCGACATGCAGCTGGTCCCGGACATCGAGGTCGTCGCCGTCCACTCGCGCACCCGCGCGAGCGCGGAGGAGCTCGCCGAGGCGTGCGGCATCCCGCGGATCCACGACACCCTCGACGCGCTCCTCGCCGACCCCGAGGTGGACGCCGTCTACGTCGCCACCCCGCACACCCTCCACCGGTCGCAGGCCGAGGCCGCCCTCCGCGCCGGCAAGCACGTCGTGTGCGAGAAGCCCGCGACCACCACGGCCGCCGACACCCGCGCCCTCGTCGACCTCGCCCGATCCGAGGGCCTGCTGTTCCTCGAGGCGCTCTGGATGGCGTTCTCCCCCGGCTACCTCGCCGTCCGCCGGGCGATCGCGGACGACCGCATCGGGGATCCGCGCGCCATCTCCGTCGCCTTCGGCTTCGTCACCGAGGAGGGGAAGGGCCGCCTCTGGGACCCGGAGGTCGGCGGCGGCACGCTCCTCGACATGGGCGTCTACCCGCTCGCGTTCGCGCACGGGCTGTTCGGCACGCCCTCCTCGGTGGCCGCGGTCGGCACGGTCGTCGACGGCGGCGTCGACACCGAGGTCGCGATCCTGCTCGGCTGGCCCGACGGACGCCACGCCACCCTCGCCTGCTCGCTGGTCGCCGCGCTGCCCACGGGCGCGACCGTCAGCGGCACGGCCGGCCGCATCGAGGTGGATCCGCTGTTCCTCGCGTCCCGCGCGCTCACGGTCGTGCCCGCCGACGGGGATCCGGAGCGGCAGGAGCACGAGATCGAGGGCCGCGGCTACGTGCCCATGTTCCGGGCGGCGCGCGACGCCATCCGCGCCGGCGACGTCGAGTGCGCGGGGATGCCGCACGCGGAGTCCGTCGCCCTCGCCGAGCTGATGGACGGGATCCTGGAGCGCATCGGCGCGCGCTGACCGGTGCCGGGCACCCGGAGGAGACGTCCGAGGACGCCGCATAGGGTCCAGGGAGAGGCACGCGCCTCCGCCCCCTGCGGCACGTCGACGGAGACGACCCGACCGGAACGACCCCGAAGGAGAACACCATGACGCACGTCCTCGTGCTCGTCGGGAGCCTGCGCGCAGGCTCCACCAACCAGCAGATCGCCGAGGCGGCGCTGCGCCACGCGCCCGACGGCGTCACGCTCGACATCCACTCCGGCCTCGACCGGCTCCCCTTCTACAACGAGGACGTGGACGTCGAGGGATCCGTGCCCGCCGACGCCGTGGCCTTCCGCGACGCGATCGCCGCCGCGGACGCGCTCCTCGTGATCACGCCCGAGTACAACGGCACGATGCCCGCGGTGCTGAAGAACGCCATCGACTGGGCCTCGCGCCCGTTCGGCGCGTCCGCCCTGGCGGGCAAGCCGACCGCGGTGATCGGCAGCGCCTTCGGCCAGTACGGCGGCGTGTGGGCGCAGGACGAGGCCCGCAAGGCGCTCGGCATCGCCGGCGCGCGCGTGCTCGAGGACGTGAAGATGGCCGTCCCGGAGTCGGTCGTCCGATTCGCCGAGCGCCACCCGGCGGACGACGCCGAGGTCGTGGAGCAGCTGCGCGAGGTCCTCGACGCCGTGCGCACCTCCACCGCCGCCTGATCCGACCCGCCGGCGGGCAGCACGCCCGCGCACGACGACGGCCGCGCCCCCGAGGGGACGCGGCCGTCGTCGTTCGAGCGGGAGGCTACGGCTTCAGCACCACCTTGATGCAGCCGTCCTCCTTCTTCTGGAAGATCTCGTACATGTGCGCGGCCTCGCTGAGCGGCACGGTGTGCGTGACGAGGTCCATGACGCCGAGCGGGTCGGACGGGTCCTCGACGAGGGGCAGCAGGTCCTCGATCCAGTACTGCACGTTGCACTGGCCCATGCGGATCGCGATCTGCTTGTCGAAGAGCGACTTCATGGGCAGCGGGTCGGCCTCGCCGCCGTAGACGCCGGAGATGGAGACGGTGCCGCCGCGGCGTACCGCGTCGAACGCCGTGTGCAGGGCCGCGAGGCGGTCGACGCTCGCGACGTCCATGACCTTCTTCGCGATGCCGTCGGGCAGCAGGCCCGCGGCCTTCTGCGCGAAGGAGGCGGCGGGGCTGCCGTGCGCCTCCATGCCGACGGCCTCGACCATGGCGTCGGGCCCGCGGCCGTCGACCATCTCGCGCAGCTTGTCGGCCACGTCGTCGGTGAGGTCGAGGGTCTCGATGCCGTGGCGCTCGGCCATCGCGCGGCGCTCGGGGACGGGATCCACCGCGATGACGCGGTAGCCCAGGTGCTTGCCGATGCGGGCCGCGAACTGGCCGACGGGGCCGAGGCCCATGACGCCGAGCGTGCCGCCCTCGGGCACGTTCGCGTACTGCACGCCCTGCCAGGCGGTGGGGAGGATGTCGCTGAGGAAGAGGTAGCGCTCGTCCGGCAGCTCGCCGTTCACGACGATCGCGTTCGCGTCGGCGAGCGGCATGCGGAGGCGCTCGGCCTGGCCGCCGGGGATGGATCCGTACATCTCGCTGAAGCCGTAGAGCGCGGCGCCGCTGCCCTGCGACTTCACCTGCGTGGTCTCGCACTGCGTGAACAGCCCGCGGTCGCACATGAAGCAGTCGTGGCAGGCGATGACGAACGGGACGACGACGCGGTCGCCGACCTTGAGCTTCGTGACGGCGCTGCCGACCTGCTCGACGACGCCCATGTTCTCGTGCCCGAGGACGTCGTCCTTGTCGAGGAACGGGCCGAAGACCTCGTAGAGGTGGAGGTCGGATCCGCAGATGGCGGTCGACGTGATGCGGATGACGGCGTCGGTGTCCTGCTCGATGCGGGGATCCTCGACGTCCTTGACCTCCACGTCGTGGATGCCCTGCCAGGTGAGTGCCTTCATGGTGCTCCTTCGTGCTCGGGGCGCCGGGCCCTCGTGGGGCAGGCGCTCCTCCACACAACGCCCTCCGACGCTGTCCGCCAAGCGAAGGTCAGGCGGCGCCCAGGGAGCGGGGGCGGCCGGGCGCGGCGGGGGAGCGGTCTCCCAGACGATCCGCCCCGGGTGCCGGTCGTCCACGACACGACCGATCCGGGGCGGATCTGGAGGGCCGGTGATGCGGTCCGGACTGCATAGGAGGACTCTCGACAACCCTCAAGCGCCCGAGCCCGCGACGGCCTCGTGCCTGCAGTGTGCTCCCCGGGCGGGGAAATGGACAGGGGGTGTCGCTCCGCTCCCGGCGGATCCACGGCGTGGAGGTCAGACGTCCCAGCCGTGGGCGCGCTGCACGACGCGCAGCGCCTCGGCGGCCTCGTGCTCGCCGAAGGGCAGGCGGTCCCAGTGGATGCCGTCGGCGGAGATCCAGCCGAGCTCGGCGAGCGCCTCGGCGAGGTCCTCGATGTAGAGCGCGACGGCGTCGTCGGAGCCCTGGATGGCGTCACCCGTGATGGACCAGCCGAAGTAGCCGGCCACGAAGCGGGCCTGCTCGGTGGCGCTGCGGCCGGGACCCTGGCGCCGGGCGGGGAGCGATTCGCTCGCGGACGACTGGACGAGGTCGCCCACGTCGTCGGCGCCGGTGTCGTGCATGGCGTCCCTTCCCCGGGCGACGCGCGCGCGTGACCCGGGGACCACGATGCCAGCACCGGCGTCCCCGCCCCAATGGAGGAGGAGGGGTTGACCCGGGTGGCCGCGAGGGCCTAAGGGGTCGGGTGGTGCGGGGAGGCGCCGGGGATCAGCGCGCGTCGTCGCGCGCGTCGTCCTCGGGGGGTTCGCGCATGATGAGGAGGCCCCCGGGGCTGTTGGCCGTGATCATGAGCGCGTCCACCCACTTGCGGTTGATGGGCGGCACCCGGCTGCCGTGGTACTTGAACACCAGCGGGAGCGAGTTGTGCATCCAGATGGTGGTGCGTCCGTCGCCGACCTCGACGTCGTCGCGCCAGGAGAAGTAGAACGCCTCACCGCGTCGCAGCTTCGCGCCGATGACGAGCTGCAGGTGCGCCAGCAGGCGGTCGTCGAACTCCGCCGTCAGCGTCGAGTCGTACTTGAACGTGCCCATGATCGATGTGTCCCCCTCGTGGCCTCTCGCGCCCCGCGCTGACGGTGGAGGGGCAGGAGTGCGGCGCTGAGCTTCGGCCGTGCCCATCCACTATGCCAGCGTTGCCGCCGAGAATCGGCGTGCGCGGGAGTCGCGTGCGCTTGTGGTAGAGGAACGGGCTGGGGAGGGGACGGTCCGACGCGCCCGAGGTCACATGGGGAGGTCTGTCAAGGGGGTAGGCGGTGCCCCGGCACCCGGCGAACGCTCGACGGAGTCGCGGACGGTCCGGCCCGCGACGCCGAAGACGACGAGAGGCCCCCATGTTCTTCCACAAGCAGGAGCTGCAGCACAGCGCCACCCCCGACAAGCCCGACCCCATCTACGCCCGCCACCTCCAGGAGGTGCTCGGCGGCCAGTACGGCGAGATCTCCGTCGCCATGCAGTACGGCTTCCAGTCCTGGAACTCGAAGCTCCCCGGCAAGTACCGCGACATGCTCTACGGCATCGGCGCGGAGGAGTTCGGCCATGTCGAGATGCTCGCGATCATGATCGCCAAGCTGCTCGAGACCGCCCCCGTCGAGGCGACCGAGGACGCGATGAAGGACCCGACCCTCGCGGCGGTCATCGGCGGCGGCGACATCCAGCACGCCATCGTCGCGGGCGCCGGCGCCCGCCCGGTGGACGCCAACGGGAACCCGTGGCAGGGATCCTTCATCACCGCGAGCGGCAACCTGCTCGCCGACTTCCATGCCAACGCGAACGCCGAGATGCAGGGCCGTCTCCAGGTGGCGCGGCTCTACCACATGACCGACGACCACGGCGTGAAGGACCTCCTGTCCTTCCTGCTCGCGCGCGACACCATGCACCAGAACCAGTGGGTCGCCGCCATCGCCGAGCTGCAGGCCGAGGGCACCGAGAACCTGCCCGTGCCGAGCGACTTCCCGATCGAGCTCGAGGACCGGGACGTCTCGTACCAGTACCTCAACTTCTCCGACGGACCCGCCGCGGCCGAGGGCACGTGGGCGTCCGGCCCGACGCCCGACGGCAAGGGCACCTTCACGTACCACGACGGCCCCACCTCCGCGGTGCCGATGCCGGCCCCGCCCCTCGGGAACCCGCTCCTCCACGGCACCATCCCGCCGAAGGACCCGGGCATCCTGAAGAAGGCGGCGTCCGCCGTGAAGGACGCCGTCACCCCCGAGTGACCCGCGTCGCATGATCCGGCGGCCGGCCCCTGACGGGGTCGGCCGCCGGTCCGCGTCCGCACCGACCGGACCCACCCCGCGAGAGGACCGCATGATCCGCACCGGCACCCCACCCCACCCCGCGTCCCCCGTGCTCACGCGCGACGTCGCCCCGGGCGTCCACCTCCTGGCGCACGCCTACGTGAACCTGCACCTCGTCGAGGGCGACGACGGGATCACGCTCGTCGACACCGCGTTCCCGGCCACCTGGCCGCACCTGCTGCGCGCCCTCCGTGCCATCGGCCGCACCCCCGACGACGTGCGCGCGATCGTGCTGACGCACGGGCACTGGGACCACGTCGGATCCGCCGCCCGTGCCGCGCGCGAGCTCGGCGTGCCGGTGCACGTGCACCCGGGCGACGCGCACCTCGCGCGCCACCCCTACTCGTACCGCCGCGAGCGCACGCCCTTCGTCTACCCGCTCCGCTACGGCCGGGCGATCCCCGTGGTCGCCGCCATGGCCGCCGCCGGCGCGCTCCGCGTCGAGGGCGTCGGCGCCGTGACCGACCTCGTCGCCGGGCCGCTCGACGTGCCGGGGCGCCCCGTCGTGATCCCCACGCCCGGCCACACCGACGGCCACGTCGCGCTCCACCTGCCCGACCGCGACGCGCTCATCACGGGCGACGCGCTCGTGACGCTCGACCCGTACACGGGACGCACCGGCTGCCGCATCGTCGCGGGCGCCGCCACCGCGGACAGCGGACGGGCGCTCCGGTCGCTCGCCGCCCTCGAGGAGACGGACGCGCGCATCGTCCTGCCGGGGCACGGCGCGCCCTGGACGAACGGGATCCGGGCCGCCGTCGCCGCCGCCCGCGCGGTGGGCCCGTCATGACCGGCCTCACCGAGCTGTGGCTCGTCCGGCACGGCGAGAGCACCGCGAACGTCGCCGCGAGCCGGGCCGACCGCGAGGGAGCGGAGGTCATCGACATCGACCACCGGGACGCGGACGTGCCGCTGTCCGCGACCGGCGAGGCGCAGGCCCGCGCGCTCGGCCGCTGGCTCGCGAGCCGCTCCGACGTGCCCACGACCGTGTTCTCGTCGCACTACCTGCGTGCCCGGAGCACGGCGGCGCTCGCCCTCGAGGAGGCGGGCATCGACGTCGCGGTCCGGCAGGACGAGCGCCTGCGCGACCGCGAGCTCGGGATCCTCGACCTCCTCACCTCCCGCGGCGTCGACGCCCGCCACCCCGACGAGGCCGCGCGCCGCCGCTTCCTCGGCAAGCTCTCCTACCGGCCGCCGGGCGGGGAGTCGTGGGCCGACGTGACGCTGCGGATCCGGTCGTTCCTGCAGGACCCCGAGGTCGAGGCCGCGGACGGCCGCGCCCTCGTCACGACCCACGACGCCGTCGTGATGCTCTTCCTCCACGTGGGCCTCGGCCTCACCGAGGCGGAGCTCCTCGACTTCCAGTCGACGCACACCGTGGCGAACGCGTCCGTCACGATCCTCGAGCGGTCCGCCCCGCGCGGCCCGTGGACCCTCCGGACCTTCTCGGCCACGGAGCACCTCGACGGGCAGGGCGCGCCCGTCACCGAGCACGGAGGAGAACCCGATGAGCGACGACGATGACGCCGTGTCGGACGGCCCCGCGGAGGTCGTGACCCCGGCCGGCCTGCGGGACTGGGCGCTGCCCGCGGCGACCGGATCCAAGTACGGCCGCGGCCAGGTCGTGGTCGTCGGCGGCGCCCTCCGCTCCCCCGGCGCGGCCATGATCTCCGGCCTCGCGGCGCTGCGGGTCGGCGCCGGCCGGCTCACGCTCGCGGTGGGTGCGTCCGTGGCGTCCACGGTGGCCGTCGCCGTGCCCGAGTCCGGCGTCGTGCCGCTGCCCGAGACCGCGGACGGGCACGTGCGCGGCGACGGGATCCGCGACGCCGCGGACGACATCGCCTCCGCCGACGCCGTGCTCGTCGGCCCGGGCCTCGACGACGCCGACGAGGCCGAGCGCATGGTGGCGCTCCTGCCGACGATCGTGGGCGACGACGCCGTCGTGGTGCTCGACGCCTTCGCCCTCGGGGTCCTGCCGTCGTGCCGGGAGGCGGCGGCGCGCCTGGCCGGGCGGCTCGTGCTCACGCCCAACTCCTCGGAGGCCGCGCGGCTGCTCGACCGCGAGGCGGGCGACGACGCCGTGGCCGACGCCCGCGAGATCGCCCGCGGGTACGCGGCCGTCGTCTCGATGAGCGGTGTGGTCGCCGCCCCCGACGGACGCGCCTGGACGATCGGCGCGGGCGGCAGCGGACTCGGGACCTCCGGATCCGGCGACGTGCTCGGCGGGGCGATCACCGGCCTCTGCGCCCGGGGCGCGGATCCGGCGCAGGCGGCGGTGTGGGCGACCCACGCGCATGCGGCCGCGGGCGACCGGCTCGCCGTGCAGGTCGGGCCGCTCGGCTACCTCGCGAGCGAGCTGCTCCTCGAGCTGCCGCGCGTGCTCGTCGAGCTCGAGGCGTGAGCCGGTCCCTCCCCAGGGCCCGGCGCTCGGGCATCCGCTGGGGATCCCGGTCGGGCCCGGTCGCCGCGTCCTGACGGTCGTAGGGTCGGACCATGACTGATTCCACGTACACCGCACAGCTGGTCGGCCCCGACGGCACGGAGGAGACCGAGGTCGAGTTCCTCAACGGCGAGCCCGTCAAGAGCTTCGTCCGCGCCACCTCGCTCAGCGAGGAGGAGGTCGTCTGGGAGATCGACCCCGACGCCGACGGCTACGTCTACCGTCCCGCGGGCATCCCGGGGGCCGACTACTCCTGATCCGCGGCGCCGCGCACGCGAGCGGCCGGAGTGTCCACCCCCGACCATCCGCCCACGAAGGGGGAGGGGGCGCGTAGCGTCCGAGGCACACGCCGACAGGGATCCCCGTCCGGCGGAGACGCACGGAAGGAACCTTCATGAGCACCCCGGACACCCCGCGCGACAGCGCGTCCGACGACGGTCGCGACCGCGTCGGTCGCGACGACCGGCGTCACGACGTGGATCACGACCGCACCGCCGTCGCCGCCGGCGACCACGACACGCTCCGCCAGGACGTGCTCGCCCGCGAGAAGGACCGCTTCGGCGGCATCAAGTTCGGCTCGGCCTTCTTCGGCTGGCTCACCGCGACCGGCACGGCCGTGATCCTCACCGCGCTCGTCGCGGCGACGGGCGCCGCCGTGGGCCTCGGCCAGAACGGCGGGGACACCGGCGAGGCGGCCGACGCCGCCGCCCGGAACGCCGACACCGTCGGCTGGGCCGGCGCGATCGCCCTCGCCGTCGTGATCCTCATCGCCTACTACTGCGGCGGCTACGTCGCCGGCCGCATGGCCCGCTTCGACGGCGCCAAGCAGGGCCTCGCCGTGTGGCTGTGGGCCGTGATCATCGCGATCGTCGTGGCCGTGGTCACCGCGGTCGCCGGGTCGCAGCTCGACGTGCTCGGCAGCGTCAACGCGTTCCCGCGCATCCCGATCGGCGAGGGAGACCTCACGCTCGTCGGCATCGTCACCGCGGTCGCCGTCGCGCTCATCAGCCTCCTGGGCGCCGTGCTCGGCGGCCTCGCCGGCATGCGCTTCCACCGCAAGGTCGACCGCGTGGGCCTCGGCCGCTGACGCCGGCCTCCGCCTGCACGCCGACGCGGCCCGTCCTCCCCGAGGACGGGCCGCGTCGGCGTTCATGCCGAGAGGAAGGCGACGCAGCAGAGGATGCTGATCGCGATCCAGCCGAGCGAGGCGAGCGTCCATGGGAGGACGGGCCGGGCGAAGAGCTTCGCCCGCCCCCAGCCGTGCTCGCGGACACCCTTCCACGCGCCGACGCACTGCAGCGCCATCCCCACGAAGAGCGCCCCGAGGGCCACGTACAGGAGAGCGCTGGTCGTGTCGACGGACATCACGTGTCGCACGCTGTACGCCCGGTGTCGCGACGACAGCCCCCCGCCCGGCCGGGCCGATCCGCGCCCCGGCCGTAGGATCGAGGTCCCGCACGACGTGAGGAAACCCGCATGAGCACCAGCCCGTCCACGCCCCCGGCCGACACCGCCGCGATCGCCCGCATCATCGACCACACGCTCCTCAAGCCCGAGGCCACGCGCGACGAGGTCGCCGCGCTCGTCGCCGAGGCCGTCGAGCTCGGCACCTACTCGGTGTGCGTGTCGCCGTCGATGCTGCCGCTGGAGCTGCCCGCGGGATCCGACCTCAAGGTCGCCGTGGTCTGCGGCTTCCCCAGCGGCAAGCACCACAGCGACATCAAGGCCGCCGAGGCCGCGCTCTCCATCCGCCAGGGCGCCGACGAGGTCGACATGGTCATCGACGTGGGCGCCGCCCGCGAGGGCCGCTTCGCCGACGTCGAGGCCGACATCCGCGCCGTGCGCGAGGCCGTGCCCGCGCCCGCCGTGCTCAAGGTGATCATCGAGTCGGCCGCCCTCGACGACGACCAGATCGTCGCCGTCTGCCAGGCGTCCGTCGCCGCCGGGGCCGACTTCGTGAAGACCTCCACGGGGTTCCACCCCACCGGCGGCGCGACCGTGCACGCGGTCGAGCTGATGAGCCGCACCGTCGACGGGAAGGCCGGCGTGAAGGCGTCCGGCGGGATCCGCACATACGAGACCGCCGTGCAGATGATCGAGGCCGGCGCCACGCGCCTCGGCGTCTCCGGCAGCGCGGTCGTGCTCGCGGGCCCGGTGCAGACACCCGAGAACGGCGCGCTCGGATCGAGCGGCTACTGATGCCGGCGGACCGCCGCGCGCACCTCGCCGACCTCGGCCTGTTCATCCAGGCCTCCCCCTCCTCGTTCCACGCCGCCGACGAGGGCGCCCGCCGCCTCGAGGCCGCGGGCTTCGCGCGCCTCGACGAGCGCGACGCCTGGCCCGTCGGCGCTGGCCGCCGGTTCATCGTCCGCGACGGCGCGCTCCTCGCGTGGATCCAGCCCGCCGGCGCGCACGCCACCACGCCCTTCCGCGTGCTCGGCGCCCACACCGACTCCCCCGGCTTCAAGCTGAAGCCGAAGCCCACCGTCGGATCCGACGGCTGGGTGCAGGCCGGCGTCGAGGTGTACGGCGGCCCGCTCCTCAACTCCTGGCTCGACCGCGACCTCGAGCTCGCCGGCCGGCTCGTCACGCGCGACGGCCGCCGCCACCTCGTCCGCACGGGCCCGCTCCTGCGCTTCCCGCAGCTCGCCGTGCACCTCGACCGCGGCGTCAACACCGACGGCCTGCGGCTGGATCCGCAGCGCCACATGTCCCCGATCCTCGGCACCGGCTCCCCCGCGGACGCCGACGTGCTCGGCCACCTGGCCGGGCTCGCGGGGCTCGCCGCGGACGACGTGCTCGGCTACGACGTGGGCGTCGCCGACACGCAGGCGCCCGGATCCCTCGGCCTCGACGGCGAGCTGTTCGCCGCCGGCCGCATGGACAACCTCAGCTCCGTGCACGCCGGCCTCGCCGCGCTCCTCGAGCTCGCGGCCACCGCGGACGACGACCCGGACGCGCCCATCGCGGTGCTCGCCGCCTTCGACCACGAGGAGGTCGGATCCGCGACCCCGTCGGGCGCCGCCGGCCCGATCCTCGAGGACGTGCTCGGCCGCATCTCCGCCGGCCTCGGCGCCGGGTCCGAGGAGCGCCGTCGCGCGTTCGCGTCGTCCTGGTGCCTCTCCGCCGACGCCGGCCACGCGGTGCACCCGAACTACCCGGACCGTCACGACCCCGCCAACCGGCCGGTGCCGAACGGCGGCCCGCTGCTGAAGATCAACGCGAACCAGCGGTACGCGACGGACGGCGTCGGCGCGCGCGAGTGGGCGCTGGCCTGCGAGCGCGCGGGCGTCCCCACCCAGGAGTTCGTCTCCAGCAACGCCGTGCCGTGCGGCTCGACCATCGGGCCCATCACGGCGACGCGGCTCGGGATCCGCACGGTCGACGTCGGCATCCCGCTGCTCTCGATGCACTCGTCCCGCGAGCTGTGCGGCGCCGACGACCCGGGGCACCTCGCCGCCGCGGCCGCCGCGTTCCTCCGCCCGGCCGCCTGATCCCGGCCGCCTGAGGCCGACCGCCGTCCGCACGCACGCTCACGCCTCCGGGGACCCGGCCGCGCACGACGAGGGCCCGACGCGATCCGCGCCGGGCCCTCGTCACGCGGATCGCGACGCGCGGATCAGCCCTCGTACGACGCCAGCAGCGCGCGCATCTTCGTCAGCTGCTCCTCCTGGGCCGCGGACATGGCGCCCGCGAGCTCGAGCGCCTCGGTCGAGGTGCCGAGCTGCGCCTCCCCGTCGGCCAGCTCGATCGCCACCTCGTGCCGGGCGATCATCCCCTGCAGGAAGAGCCGGCCGGCGTCCGCGCCGGTCGCGGCCTGGAGGGCCCGGACCTCGGCGTCGAATGCCGCGTCGCTCATCTCCTCCGTGTCGGTCTGCGATCCGGAGCCCGCCGCGGCGCCGTCCTCGGATCCGGTGCCCGCCTCGGATCCACCGGCCACGCCGCCCGCCTCCTCGCGGTCCTCGGTGCCCTGGGCGCCGGACGCGCCCTCCTCCTCGCCCCACCCCTCGGCCAGCTGCGCGAGCGTGCGCGCCTGCGGGCCCTGCTCATCGCGGATCTGCACGGCCAGCTCCTCCGCCCCCGGCGGCAGGTCGCGCACCTGGAGCGCGGCCACGGCGAGCTCGACGGATCCGGCGGCGTGGTCGCCCATCTCCTCCGCGAAGGAGAGGTCGGCGCGGTTCCAGCCCTCGGACTCCGTCTCGATGGGCGCGGCCGCGTCGGCGCTCGGGCTGGCGGCGTCCTCGGGCGTGCGCGGGGGCGTCGAGCAGCCGGCGAGCCCGGCGGCGAGGACGATGGCGGTCGTGGCGGCGGCGAGTCGGTAGCGGTATCCCATGGGACGATCCTCCTCCACGGCGCGGCGCGTGACGGCCCGACGATAGGTTCTCCCCATGCCCGAGATCGTCGACCTGCCGCATCCGGGCGTCACGCTCGAGTTCGGGGAGCCCGGGAAGCCCGTCGTCGTGCTCGTCCACGACGACCACGGACGCCTCCCCTGGCTCGACCAGTACGCCCTCGCGCTGGCCCGCGCCGGCTTCCACGTGCTCGTCCCCGACCTCTACGACGGTCGCGCCACCCTCGACGACGGCCTCGCGGCGAGCCTGGCCGCGCAGCTCGACGTGGGGTACGCCCTCGGCACGATCCGCGACGGCATCGACTCCGCGCGGGCCCGCGGATCCGAGCGCGTCGGCCTCGTCGGCTTCGCGCCCGGCGGCTGGCTCGCGCTCCTCGAGGCGCAGGACGGCGGCGCGGACGCCGTGGTCGCGTACTGCGCGAGCCTCGGGCCCGAGGAGCACGGCGTCATCCCGTGCGCGGTGCTCCTCCACCTGGCCGAGCACGACGAGTGGATGGACGACCAGCGGCCCGAGGCGTTCATCGGCCGCCTGCGCGAGCACGGCACCCCGGTCACCTCGCACACCTACCCCGGCACGCTCCCCGTCTTCCCCAACGCGAGCCTCCGCGACCGGCTCGACCCCGACGCCGCGGCCCTCGCCTACCGCCGGACGGAGGCGTTCCTCGCCGACCATCTCGGAAACCCGTGACCGATCAGTGTCGCATCGGCACCAATCCACGCGCGTAAGCGGTACGAATGTAGGGAGCCTGGGAGAACCCCGGCTCTTCCCTACCAGTGGAGGCACCATCATGAGCTCGTCCCCGAACCGCCTGCTCGGCACCGTCTTCGGCGCCGTCTACGTCCTCGTCGGCCTTCTCGGCTTCCTGTTCCCCCCGCAGAGCGGCGGGTTCTTCTCCTCCGACGGCGGTCTGCTGCTCGGGATCTTCATGGTGAACCCGTTCCACAACGTGGCCCACCTGCTGATCGGCGCGGCCCTCCTCATCGGCGGCCTCTCCAGCGTCGCGTCGGCCAAGGCCGTGAACTCGACCATCGGGTTCGCGTACCTCGCGCTCGGCATCGTCGGCTTCTTCCTCGTGAACACCGACTTCAACATCCTCGCGCTGAACACCGCGGACCACTTCCTGCACCTCGGCAGCGCCGTCGTGCTGCTGATCGTGGGCCTCGGCGCCGAGAAGGGCGTCCGCAACCGCGCCGCCCGCGCCGCCTAGGCAGCACCGCCGCCGCGCCGCTGCACCGGGCGCGTCACGCATCACCGCACGTCAGCACCACCAGCACGCAGCACCGCACCACCCGCGGCGCCCGGGACGACGAAGGGACCAGCACGTGTCACTGCTCATCCGCCACTGGCTGGCCCTCGCCGCCCTGGGCGCCGCGCTCATCCACCTGGCCGTCGGCGCGGGATCCCCGCCCGCGGCCATGGTGGCCCTCCTCCTCATCGGCGTCGCCGAGGGCGCGTGGGCCGTCGCGGTCCTCCGCTCCGACCGCCTGCCGGTGCCCGCCTGGGCCGTCGTCGGCGCGCTCGTGCCGGTCGCCGGCTGGGCGCTCCTCGTCACCGCCGCGGTCGTCATGTCCGCCCCGGGCATCACGAGCGACCTGCCCGCGATCCCCATGCTCGCCGCCACCCTGCTCGACCTCGTGGTCGCCGCGGTCGTCGGCCGCCACCTCCGCGCCCGCGCCGAGACCGACGCCCGGGCCGTCTGCACGGCCGTCGAGGCGGGGTTCCCGGCCGAGGCGGCGCTCGTCGGATCCGGCGCCGCGCTCTCGTCCGCGTCGCCCGCCTCGCCCGCGGCCGCAGCGCCGACCCGCGCTCCCGCAGCCTCTCCCGCGCCCGCGCCCGCCGAGTCGGAGCCCACGGGCGGCCGCTACCTCGCGGGCGTCCTCGTCGGGGCGTTCGTCGTCGCCGGCCTCGTCACGCCCGCGCTCTCGCTCACGCGCGCCGGCGAGTTCGCCGTGCCGCACGGCCAGCACAGCACCCTCGACCTCGACGGCATCCAGGGCGAGCACTCCGGCCACTGAGCCGGAGCACGGGCGGCCGCCGCGGGATCAGCTCGCGGGCGTGACCGCCGGCGTCACGCGGATCCGCGTCGCCTCGCTCATGAACCGCCGCACGTTCTCGTCGACGATGATGTCGCCCGGGCGCAGCGGCCGCGTGAGGTACAGGCCGCCGATGTCGGTGATCCGGCTGAGCGCCACGTACGTCTGCCCCGGGCTGAACACGCGCGCCCCCAGGTCGACGACGGCCCGGTCGTAGGTCTTGCCCTGCGACTTGTGGATGGTGACCGCCCACGCCAGCCGCAGCGGGAACTGGGTGAAGTCGGCCACGACGTCGCGCCGCAGCTGCTTGGTGGTGGGCGAGTACGAGTACTTGTGCTTCTCCCACGTGACCGGCTCGACCTCGTGCACGACGCCGTCGAGCTCGACGTACACGTTCGTGTCGATGCGCGTGACGACGCCCACGGATCCGTTCACCCAGCGCTGGTCGACGTCGTTGCGGAGGAACATCACCTGCGCGCCGATCTTGAGGTCGAGCTTCTCGTCGGCCGGGTAGGTGCGGCCGCCGAAGTCGCCCGTGACGTCGGCGGTGGCGGTGAGCGAGCGGCCGGGCAGGCGCTTGAGGGCCTCGGCGTTGATCCGGTTCACGGTGTCGTTGCGGGTGGCCAGCGTGATGGCGCCGTCGGTGGGCGCGGGCCTGGCGCCTGCCGCGTTGAGGACGCCCGCGATCTCCGCCGTGACGCGCCCGTGGCGCACGGCGTTCAGCATCTCCTTGAACGCCTCCTCGTGCTGCCGGTGGATCTCGGTGAGCTCGTAGATCCGCAGCTGCGCCTCCTCCCACACCTTCGCGTCGAAGAACCACATGGAGCGGTAGCGGTCGGCGAAGTAGGCGCGCTCGTCGCCGTCGCCCGGCACGGGGGCCAGCTGGTACGGATCCCCGAAGAGCACGACCTGCACGCCGCCGAACGGCACGTCCTTCTTGTGGCGCGCCTGGCGGAGGCTGCGGTCGATGGCGTCGACGAGGTCGGCGTTGACCATGGAGACCTCGTCGATGACGAGCGTGTCGATGGTGTTGAGGAGCTTCCGCAGCTCGCCCGTCTGCTCGATCTCCTCGTCGGCGATGACCCCGATGGGCAGCTTGAACAGCGAGTGGATGGTCTGCCCGCCGACGTTGAGCGCCGCGACGCCCGTGGGCGCGCAGATCACGATCTGCTTCTCGGTGTTCCACGACAGGTGCGTGAGGAGCGTCGACTTGCCGGTGCCGGCGCGGCCCGTGACGAAGATGTGGTCGCGCGTGCCCTCGATGGCCTGGAAGACGGCGGCCTGCTCCGGGGAGAGGGGGACCGTGCTCACGCGGGGCTCCTGGCGGGTCGGGGACGGGAGGGTGCGCGGATGCGCACTCGAATCTACCCCGGCGCCCGCCGCCGGGAGGCCCCAATGCCCCGCCCGTAGGATGATCCGCATGCCGAGCCCCGCCGTCGCCGCGCGCGGCGAGCTGCGTCGGGCCGCCGTCGTGTGGTCCCTGCTCGCGGTGCTCCTCGTCGGCGCCTTCCTCGGCACGGTCGCCTCGCTCAACCGGGGCACCTTCAGCGCGCACGGGTTCGTGCGCTCCTACCTCGACGCGCTCGCCCGCGAGGACAGCCGCGACGCGCTCGCCACCCCCGGCGTCGTGCTGCCCGACGAGGGCAGCCGCGCGCTCCTCGACGCCCGCGCGCTCCCCGGCCTCGCCGACGTCGAGCTCGTGTCCGACGAGCCCGCGGGCGACGGCGAGCGCGCGGTCACGTACTCCTACACGCTGCCGTCGGGGCCCGGATCCACGGAGTTCCGCGTGCGCGAGCTGCCCGCGGCGCTCGGCCTGTTCGCGCGGTGGGAGTTCGCGACGAGCCCGGTCGCGGCGATCGACCTCGAGCTGCGGCACGCGGCCACGTTCACGGCCAACGGGCTGGCGGTCTCCGCGACGGCGGGCGGCGACGCGGCGGCGGGCGCCGGATCCACGTACCTGGTGCTCGCGCCCGGCGCGCTCGCGCTCGACCACGCGTCCGAGTACCTCCAGGCGCAGGAGGCCGAGGTCGCCGTCACCGAGCCGGGGAGCGTCGTGCCCGCCCGCGTGGACGCCGAGCCGACGGACGACCTCGTCGCGTCGGTGCAGTCGGAGGTCGAGGCGTACCTCACCGAGTGCACCACGCAGTCCGTCCTGTACCCGTCGGGCTGCCCGTTCGGGAAGACGATCCGCGACCGGATCACGGCGCCGCCCGTGTGGAGCATGACCGCCATGCCGCAGATCACCCTGCAGCCCGCGAGCGACGACCCGGCCGACCTCGACTGGGTCGTGCCGTCGACGGTCGGCACCGCGCACATCAGGGTCCCCGTCCGCTCGCTCTACGACGGCAGCGTGAAGGACCTCGACGAGGACGTGCCGTTCAGCGTCAGCTGGCGCGTGAGCGTGGACGAGGCCTCGGGCGTGCGGATCCAGGGCCGCTAGCCGCCGGCACCCTGCCCGCGCGTGACGGTGCGCACCGGCGACGACCGGGCCAGGATCGGGACGCAACAGGGTCGCCGCGACCGCGGGGATCCGCCAGCCGAGGAGCGCCCCCATGTCCGCGATCATGACCCCCTACCTGTCCTTCCGCGACCAGGCCGCCGAGGCGCTCGGCTTCTACCGGGGGATCTTCGGCGGCGAGGTCGAGACCACGACGTTCGGCGAGGGCGGCCTGGTCCAGGACCCGGCCGAGGCCGACAAGGTCATGCACGGCCGGCTGACCTCGGACGCGGGCTTCGTGCTCATGGCGTCGGACACGCCGGCGTCCATGGGCGTGCCGAGCGGATCCGCCATCACGCTCTCGCTCTCCGGCGACGACGAGGGGGTGCTCGGCGGCTGGTGGGACGCGCTGACGGCCGACGGCACGATCGTCCTGCCGCTCGAGGTGGCGCCGTGGGGCGACCGGTTCGGCATGTGCACGGACCGGTACGGGATCGACTGGATGGTGTCGATCAGCCCGGCGCCGACCGCCGCCTGAGACGCGCCTCAGGCCCAGCGGCCTCCGCGCGGGATCACGAGGGGCGTGCGCGAGACGGGGTCCTCGATCACGAGGCACGGCAGGCCGAAGACCTCCTCGACGAGCTCCGACGTGACGACGTCGCCCGGGGCGCCCGCGGCGACCACGCGGCCGTCGCGCATCACGATGAGGTGGTCGGCGTAGCGCGCGGCGTGGTTGAGGTCGTGCAGCACGGCGACGATCGTGCTGCCGTCGCGGTGCAGGTCGGCGAGGAGGTCGAGCAGCTCGATCTGGTGGGCGATGTCGAGGAACGTCGTCGGCTCGTCGAGGAGCAGCACGGGCGTCTGCTGCGCGAGCGCCATCGCGACCCACACGCGCTGGCGCTGGCCGCCGGAGAGCTCGTCGACGTGGCGGTCGGCGAGGTCGGCGACGCCCGTCGCGGCCATCGCCTGCTGCACGGCCTCCTCGTCGGTCGGCGTCCACTGGCGGATGAGGTTCTGGTGCGGGAACCGGCCGCGCGCGACGAGGTCGGCCACCGTGATCCCGTCGGGCGCGATGGCGCTCTGCGGGAGGAGGCCGACGATCCGCGCCGCCTCCTTCGCCCGGTACGACGCGAGCGGGCGGTCGTCGAGGAGCACGGCGCCCGCGGTCGGCGCGAGGAGGCGCGACAGGGCGCGGAGCAGGGTCGACTTGCCGCAGGCGTTGGGGCCCACGATCACGGTGAACGAGCGGTCGGGCACGGACACGTCGAGCCCGGAGGAGATCACGCGCCGGTCGTAGGAGAGCGTGACGCCCTCGGCGCGGAGGCGCGGGGCGGCGGGACCGGTCGGCCGGGCGGCTGCGGTGTCGTCCACGGGTGGGTCTCCCATCGGGTCGGGGGCGTCGGCGTCAGGCACGGCGGGACGCCTCGCGGATCAGCAGCGCGATCAGGTAGAGCCCGCCGACGACGACCGTGACGATCCCCACGGGCACCGTCCCCGGCAGCGCGTGCTGTGCGGCGGAGTCGGCCGCGAGCAGCAGCAGGCCGCCCGTGAGCGCGGCCGGCACGAGCGGGAGGCCGGCGCTGCGGGTGAGGCGGCGGGCGATCTGCGGGGCCGCGAGCGCGACGAACGCGATCGGCCCCGACGCCGCCGTCACGATCGCGGTGAGGGCGACCCCGAGGACCAGGAGCGCGAGCCGCGTCGGCTCGGCCCGCACGCCGTGGGCGCGCGCGGCGTCGTCGCCGAGCTCGAGCTGCCGCAGCGGCGCCGAGAGCAGCAGGATCGCGGGCGCCAGCACGAGGAGGGCGACGAACGCGGGCAGCGCGCGGTCCCAGCCGACGAGCGCGAGGGATCCGGCGCCCCAGATCGAGGCGGCCATGGCCACCTCCGTGCCCGCCTTCAGCAGCAGGAAGGTGTTGACGCCGTGCAGCACGGCCGTGACCGCGATGCCCGTGATGATCAGCCGGAACCCCTGCACCCCGCCGCGGTACGCGAGCAGGTAGACGACGAGCGCCGTGCCGAGCCCGCCCGCGAGCGCGCCGACCGCGGTGGGCAGGAAGGACGCGCCGGCCAGCGTGGTGACGACGAGGGCGCCCGTGTACGAGCCCGTCGAGAAGCCGATGACGTCGGGCGACCCGAGCGGGTTGCGCGTCAGCGACTGGAAGACCGCGCCCGCCACCCCGAGCGCGGCGCCGAACGCGACGGCGGCGAGCACGCGCGGCAGGCGCCACTCGAGCACGATGGTCGACGCGAACGAGCCGTCGGGGAGCAGCATCGCGCGGATCACCTCGGGCACCGTGAGCGGGAAGTCGCCGGTGCCGAGCGCCACGAGCGCGAGGGCCGCGGTCGCCACGGCGAGCGCCGCGCCCACGAGCACCTCGCGGCGGCGCAGACGCGTTCCGACCACGGGAAGGCGGACGGTGCCGGGGAGGCGCGCGACGGGTCGGCGGCCGGCGCGGGCGGGCGCGCTCACAGCGCCGACGCCCTCTGCCGGCGCACGAGCAGGATCAGCACGGGCGCGCCCAGCACGGCCGTCACGATCCCCGCGGGCAGCTCGGCCGGCCGCAGCACGACCCGGCCCACGATGTCGGCGGCGAGCAGGAGCACGGGCGCCAGCACGATCGTGTACGCGAGGATCCAGCGCTGGTCGGGCCCGACGATCCAGCGCGCGACGTGCGGGATCATCAGCCCGACGAACGCGATCGGCCCGGCCATCGCGGTCGCCCCGCCCGCGAGCAGCGTCACGGCGACGACCGCCACCGCGCGCACCACGACCACGTTCGCGCCGAGGGAGCGCGCGAGGTCGTCGCCGAGCGCGACCGCGTCGAGGCTCCGGGCGATGAGCGCGGCCAGCAGCACGCCCACCGCGAGGAACGGCGCGACGGGCACGAGGGCGTCCCAGCCCCGGTCCTGGAGCGAGCCCGACTCCCATGCGCGCATCGCGCTGAAGCCCTGCGGGTCGGCGAGCAGCATCCCCGAGGTGATCCCCGCGAGCACCGCGCCGAGGGCGACGCCCGCGAGCGTGAGCCGCACCGGATCCCCGCCGCCGCGCCCCGCGGATCCCACGACGTAGACCACCACGGCCGCCACGAGCGCCCCGCCGAAGGCGAACCAGAGGTAACCGCTCACGGCGGTCACACCGAGGACACCGGTGGCGATGGCCACCGCGAAGGCCGAGCCCGCCGTGACGCCGAGGATCCCGGGATCCGCCAGCGGGTTCCGCGTGACAGCCTGGATGAGCGCGCCCGCGACCCCGAGCGCGAGGCCCGCGGCGAGGCCGACGAGGGTGCGCGGCACGCGGAGGTCGGTGATCACGACGAGCTCGGCCGGGTCGCGCGGCCGCCCCGCGAGCGCGTCGACCACGGCGCCGAGCGGGATGTCGCGCGACCCCACGGCGATGCTCGCCAGGCACGCCAGCACGAGCACCCCGAGCGCGAGCGCGAGGCCCGCCGAGCGCGAGAGGCCGCTCCGTGCCCGGCCCGCGGGGGCGTCGGGGGCGGAGGCGCGCGCGAGGACCCGGAGCGACATGGCCCGGTCAGCCTACCGTGCTCTTAGGTTAGGCTGCCCTTGCCTGACGGGATCCGCACCGGCCCGTCATCTGTACCCGAGAGGCCCCGCACAATGAGGTTCCCCACCACCGGCTCCGCGCTCGTCGCGCTCACCGTCGCGACGCTCGCCCTCACCGGATGCAGCGCCGCCTCCGACCCGGCGGCCTCCGCCCCGCCGGCGTCCGGCTCCGCCACCGGCACCTTCCCCGCCACCGTCGACACGAAGTTCGGCGAGGTCACCGTGCCGAGCGAGCCGAAGCGCGTCGTCGCCCTCGGCTGGGGCGACGCGGAGACCGCGCTCGCGCTCGGCGTGCAGCCCGTGGGCGCGTCCGACTGGCTCGGCTTCGGCGCGGACGCGGACGGCGTCGGCCCGTGGGCGCAGGGGCTCTACACCGAGGAGCCGCAGCTGATCGAGACGCTCGAGCCCTCCTACGAGGCGATCGCGGCGCTGAAGCCCGACCTCATCCTCGACACCAAGGGCTCGGGCGACCAGGCCCGCTACGACCGCCTGTCGCAGATCGCGCCCACCATCGGCGTGCCCGAGGGCGCCGACAGCTACCTCACCGACATGGAGGACCAGGTCGACATGGTGGCCGAGGCGCTCGGCCGCGAGGACCAGGGCGACGCCCTCCTCGACGCGGTCGACGAGCGGTTCGACGCGGTCGAGGCGGCGCACCCCGGCTGGAAGGGCAAGACCGTCACGGCGGCCACCAGGACCAGCGAGGGCTGGGGTGCGTACGTCGAGGGCAGCGAGCGCGTGGCGTTCCTGGAGAAGCTGGGCTTCGAGCAGAGCCCGACCATCGCCGGGATCCCCGCGAACGCCGGCGGCTTCTCGGTCGACGTGTCCTCCGAGCAGCTCGACCTGCTCGACGCCGACGTGATCGTCGCGTTCCCGATCTTCATCGACAAGGCCGTGATCACCGACGACCCGCTGTGGCAGGCGATCCCCGCGGTCGCGGCCGGCCACTCCATCGTCCTCGACGGCGACGTGTCCTCCGCCTACTCGATCGGCACCACGCTCTCCACGGGCTACGCGCTCGACCGGCTCGTGCCGCTGCTGGAGACCGCGACGTCCTGATCCGGATCCGCAGCCTCGAGGGCCCGTCGCGCACACGGCGCGGCGGGCCCTCGTCGTCGCATGGACGCCGTCCCCTCGGGCGTCCGCCATCATCGAGGGGTCGCGTCCCATCCAGGCGCCTCCCCGAAGGAGACCGATGAGCACCCGCACCGCCCCCGTCCCCGCCGCCGCCGGCATCGCCTGGGTCGCCGCCGCGGTCGTCTACGTCGGCACCGAGGCCATCGCCGCTTCCGCCTTCCCCGGTTACAGCTACTCCGCCAACTACATCAGCGACCTCGGCGTCCCCGAGGTCGCCGAGTTCCAGGGCCGCACCATCGACTCGCCGCTCTCCGCCGTGATGAACGCGGGCTTCGTCCTGCAGGGCGTCCTCTACCTGGTGGCCGCCGTCATCGCGACCCGCGCCCTCCGCGCCGGTCCGCGCCACGCGTTCCTCGCCCTCGCCGTCGTGCACGCCGTCGGGATCACGGTGGTCGGCCTGGTCCACGGCAGCGCCTCGAGCGCGGCCAGCGGCATCGGCTGGATGCACGTGGTGGGCGCCGGCATGGCGATCATCGCGGGCAACGTCGCCTCGATCGTCGCGGGAGCGGGTGGCCGGCACGCGTCCGCGCCCCGCGGCTTCCGCGTCGCGAGCGTCGCGCTCGGCGTCGTGGGCCTGGTCGCGCTCGTCGTGCTGCAGTCGCTCGGCGGATCCGACGTCGACGGGATCTGGGAGCGCGGCTCCGTCTACACCGTCACCGCGTGGGAGCTCATTGCCGGCATCGCCGCGCTCGTGGCCGCCCGCCGCGTCCGCGCCGCCTGACGCCCCCTCGGGCGCGCCCGCAGCGCCCGACGATCAGCGCCGCTCGGTCGCCCGCAGCGCCTCGAGGTTCCGGTTGTAGGCCTCGAGCTCGGCATCGCCGTCGCGGTCGGCCTTGCGGTCGTACCGCACGGAGTCGCGCGTGTCGCTCCGGCTCCACATGATCGCCGTGACGATCGCGAGGACCACCGTGGGGATCTCGCCGATGCTCCACGCGATGCCGCCGCCGGCCTGCTGGTCGGCCAGCGCCGACTCGCCCCACGGCCGGCCCATCGCGCCGAACCAGTCGGCGAGCAGCAGCCCGGTGCCGGTCATGAGCGAGAGGCCGAAGAACGCGTGGAACGCCATGGTCGCGAGCAGGAGCAGCAGCCGCATCGGGTACGCGAGGCGCACCTTCATCGGGTCGACGCCGATGAGGTTCTGCGTGAAGAGGTACCCGACGATGAGGAAGTGCACGATCATCCACTGGTGCCCGATGTGGTCGGTCGTGGCCCAGCTGAACAGCGGCGAGTAGTAGAAGACGATGAGCGACCCGGCGAAGAGCACGGCCGCGATGACCGGGTGGCCCACGAAGGACGCGAACCGCGAGTGCACCGCCAGGAGGATCCACTCGCGTCCGCCGCGGCTGCCGTCCTGCCGCTTGCGGATGGCGCGCATGGCGAGCGTCACGGGCGCGCCCGGCACGAGCAGCAGCGGGATCACCATGGCGAGCACCATGTGCGCCAGCATGTGCGAGCTGAAGAGGTACTTCTGGTAGACGTTCACGCCGCCGTTGGTGATGTAGAAGAGCCCCACCATGCCGGCGACCCACAGGATCGTGCGGTGCACGGGCCACGCGTCGCCGCGCTTCCGCAGGCGGTGCACGCCGGCCAGGTAGAAGAAGATCCCGAACGCGCACAGCAGGATCCAGAGCAGGTCGAGGTTCCACTCCGTGAGGTAGCGCAGGGGCGTCAGCTCGGGCGGCAGGGGCTCGCCAGTGAGGATCTGCGCGGGCGTGGGATCCGGCAGCTGCGTCGCGACGACCTGGCTCACGGGCGGGGCCGTGCGGGCGAGGGCCGCGGCGACGCCGGACGCGACGCCCATGAACGCGAGCTCGGCGGTGACCAGCCACCAGAACGGGCCGCGCGCCGCGGATCCGCGCTCCTCGAGCCGCCCGATGAGCACCCGGCGGTACGCGGCGCCGAACAGGCCGAGCGCGAGCAGGGCCGCGACCTTGATGAGGACCAGCAGCCCGTAGGCGGTCAGCAGCCGGTCGAGCGACCCGACCCGGATCTCCGCGCTCACGTACCCGGACGCCGCGACGACCACGAAGCACACGAGCGCCACGGCCGAGTAGCGCCGGAGCACCGGCACGAGCCGGTCGCCGTCGAGCTTCGACCGCAGCAGCACCATCGTGAGCAGGCCCCCCAGCCACACGGCGGCGAAGACGAGGTGGAGGCCGAGCGCGTTGACCGCGGCGTCGTGCCCCTCGGTGCCGCCCGCGTGGCCCTGCTGCGCCATGGGCACGAGGCCGCCGACCGCGATGACGAGCACGAACGCGATGGCCGTGTGGTTGCGCACCGCGAAGCACAGCACCGTGACGGTGGCGGCGATCAGCGTGGTGGCGAGCCAGGCCTGGCCCACGGAGATCTGCGTGAGCACGAGCCCGAGGCTCGTCCCGAACTCCGCGCTGAAGGAGAAGGGCGTGCCCGAGACGCTGAGGAAGGTGAAGAACGCGGTGATCGCGGAGGCGACCGTCCAGAGGGCGGCGCCGGCTGCCGCGATGTCGAGGGCCCGGCCGTACTCCGGGCGCTGCCGGGAGAGCGCGAAGGCCGCGAGCAGCAGCGCGCCGATGGCCGTGGCCGCCGAGATGTTGACCATCATCTTCGCGGCGGGCAGCCCGTAGCGGACCACGGGACCCGCGTCCTCGAGGAGCTGGGGAGCGGCTCCTCCGCCGATGGCGAGCGCGGCCAGCAGGGAGAGGAACGCGACGATGAGGAGGGCGGATGGCCCCGCGACGCGGAGGAGTCTGGGCATGAGGGGATCAGCCTAGCTCGCCCGTCCTGACGGGCGGCTGGCGGCCGCGGGGCCGTCCGCGACCGGCCCGGGACGCGACAGCGGGGGCGCCGACCGGAGTCGGCGCCCCCGCTGGGCGTGAGGTGAGGAGGACTACTTGACGGCGGCCTTGAGCTTGCTGCCGGCGGAGACCTTGACGCCCTTGGACGCCTTGATCTCGAGGGGCTCGCCCGTCTGCGGGTTGCGGCCCGTGCGCGCGGCGCGAGCCGTCTGCTCGAACGCGACCCAGCCCGGGATGGTGACCTTGACGCCGTCGGCGACGTTGGTCGCGACGGTGGAGAAGAGCGCGTCCAGCACGCCGTTGACGGCGGCCTGGCTCTGGCCCGACTCCGCGGCGACGGCGGCAACGAGCTCGGTGCGGTTGAGTGACTTGTCAGCCATGGGTGTCCTCCTCGGACCTGGTGCCGTTCATCTCGAGCGGCCGTGTGGTGGATGGTGTCTGTCTACGTCAGCGGACCGTTCGACCCGACGGGGCCATCGGCGGTCCGTTCGGCCGTACGGCCGCTTGGAACCTACCAGCTGGACTTCGTGATGCCCGGAAGCTCGCCGCGGTGGGCCATGTCACGGAAGCGCACGCGGGAGATGCCGAACTTCGACAGGTTGCCGCGGGGGCGACCGTCGATGCCGTCGCGCTGGCGGACGCGGACGGGCGAGGCGTCGCGCGGGAGGCGCTGGATGCCGGCGCGGGCCGCCTCGCGGCTCTCGTCGGTGCCGTTCGGGTCCACGAGGGCCTTCTTCAGCTCGAGGCGCTTCGCGGCGTACCGCTCGACGATGACCTTGCGCTGCTCGTTGCGGGCGATCTTGCTCTTCTTGGCCATGGTTAGCGCTCCTCGCGGAAGTCGACGTGCTTGCGGACGACCGGGTCGTACTTCTTCAGCACGAGGCGGTCGGGGTTGTTGCGGCGGTTCTTGCGGGTCACGTACGTGTACCCGGTGCCAGCCGTCGAGCGGAGCTTGATGATCGGACGGACGTCCTGCTGCTTGGCCATTAGATCTTCACCCCACGACCGAGGAGGTCCTTGACGACGGACTCGATGCCGCGGGCGTCGATGACCTTGATGCCCTTCGCGGAGAGCGTGAGCTTGACGTTGCGACGCAGCGAGGGGACGTAGTACGTCTTCTTCTGCACGTTCGGGTCGAAGCGGCGCTTGGTGCGCCGGTGCGAGTGCGAGATGTTGTGTCCGAAGCCGGGGACGGCGCCGGTCACCTGGCAGGTTGCTGCCATGGTTTCCTCCGTAGGTACCGTAGGGCGAGACCGCCCTACCCAAGATTTCTTGTCGGCACGCCGGGACCCCGGATCTCGATGAGGAGGGGGATCGGCGCACATGCGAGCGGATGAGCCGCTCGGCCAAGGATCGAGGCTACGCGACGACACGCCCGGACGCAAGCCGGAGGCCCGGGATCATGCGGATGCGGGCGTCCCCGCCTGGCGCGCGGAGGCGTCGGCGGAGGCCGCGTCGGCAGCGCGGCGCGTGCACTCGGCGCAGAGGCCGAAGACGTCGACCACGTGGCTCGGCGCCGTGAAGCCGTTGCGGGCCGCGACGTCGTGCGCCCACGACTCGACCTCGTCGGCCGCGATCTCGACCGTCTTGCCGCAGACCCGGCAGATGAGGTGGTGGTGGTGGCCGCCCGTGGCGCACGTGCGGTAGAGCGCCTCGCCGTCGGGCGACTGCAGGGAGTCCGCGTCGCCCTCGGCAGCGAGGTCGCCGAGCGCCCGGTAGACCGTGGCGAGGCCGATGGGGGATCCGGCGTCGTGCAGGCGCGCGTGCAGCCGCTGCGCGCTCACGAAGTCCGAGGACGCGTCCAGCGCCTGCCGCACGGCCTCCCGCTGCCACGTGTTCCGCTTCATGCCCGTGCCCTCCCGGCGGGCGATCCTCCCCGCCCTGCCAGGGTACGCGTCCCGCCCGACGTCCCGGTGCGCGCGCGGATCGCCTCGATGATCCGGCAGACCAGGTAGATGGTGAACGAGATCGTGGTGACGTACGGGCTGATCGGGATGCTGCTGCCGAGCGCCAGCATGATGCCGCCGACGATGCTCGTGAGCGCGAACAGCACGCTGAGCGACACGACGACCCGCGGCGTCGAGGAGACGCGCATGGCGGCGGCGGCCGGCGTGACCAGCAGCGAGAGCACGAGCAGCGCGCCGACGATCTGGATGGAGACCGCCGTGCCGAGCCCGAGCAGCACCATGAACACGATGGAGAGCAGGCGCACGGGGATGCCCCGCGCGGCCGCCACGTCCGGGTCGACGCTCGCGAACATCAGCGGCCGCCAGACCACGGCGAGCCCCAGGATGACGACCGCGCCGATGGCCACGAGGTAGCCGAGCTGGGGGTTGTCGACCGAGACGATCTGGCCCGTGAGCAGGCCGAACTTGTTGCTCGCGCGGCCGTCGTACAGGGCGAGGAACAGGATCCCGAGGCCCAGGCCGAACGGCATGAGGACGGCGATGATCGAGTTGCGGTCCTTCGCGCGCGTGCCGAGCACGCCGATGGCGATCGCGGCGATGAGCGAGCCCACGAGGGATCCGCCGACCACGTTCACGCCGAGCAGCAGGGCCGCCGCCGCGCCCGCGAACGAGAGCTCGCTCACGCCGTGGACCGCGAAGGCGAGGTCGCGCGTCATCACGAACACGCCGATGAGGCCGCCCACGACGCCGAGCACGGCGCCCGCGATGATGCTGTTCCGCAGCAGCGCGACGAGCGCGCCGTAGTCGGAGAAGTCGAACAGGCGCGACCAGACGTCGCCCGCGTCCGCGAGCAGGTGGATCACGCGGCCCTCCCGTCGGCCGAGCCCGAGCCGGTGTCGGCGTCGGCGTCGGCGCCGTGGAGGCCGTGCGGCCCGTGGTCGCCGTGCTCGTCGTGCTCCTCGTCGTCGTGCGAGTGGTGCCCGTGCGGGTCGTCGGTGGCGCCCACCACGACGATGCGGCCGCGCACGCGCACGACGTCGACGGGCGTCCCGTAGAGCGAGCTCAGCACCTCCGAGTCGAGCACCTCGTCTGGCGCTCCGATGCGGAAGCGCCCGCCCACGAGGTAGAGGACCCGGTCGACCATGTCGAGCACGGGGTTGATGTCGTGCGTGACGAACACCACGGCGGCGTCCGTCTCGCGGCGGTGCCGGTCGATCAGCTCGCTGACCACGCGCTGGTGCGCGAGGTCGAGGCTGAGGAGCGGCTCGTCGCAGAGGAGGAGCCGCGGATCCGACGCGAGCGCCTGGGCCACGCGCAGGCGCTGCTGCTCGCCGCCGGAGAGGGTCGCGACCGGCGCGTCGGCGTACGCCGTGGCACCGACCGCGTCGAGCAGCTCGTCGATCCGAGCGCGCTCGGCCCGCCGGCTGATCGGCAGACCCCAGCGGTGGCCGGTGACGCCGAAGCCGACGAGGTCGCGCGCGCGCACGGGCGTGGACGCGGTGATGAGCTTCTGCTGCGGGACGTAGCCGATGCGGCGCGCACCGCGCCGCACCGGCTCGTCGAGGAAGCGCATCTCCCCCGACGTGAGGCGCTGTGCCCCGAGGACGGACTTCAGGAAGCTGGTCTTGCCGGATCCGTTCGGGCCGAGCACCGCGACGAACTCGCCGGGCGCCACGTCGAGGTCGAGTCCGCTCCAGAGGGTGCGCGCGCCGAACGCCAGCGTCGCGTCCCGGAGGCTGAGGACGGGTGAGCCGGTCACGATCCCCGGATCGCGGAGGCCACGGCGTCGACGTTCTGGGTCATCCACTCAACGTACCCGCTGCCCGCGGGCAGGTCGGCGGGGAGCGTCTCGGTGACCGGGACGACGGGGACGCCCGCGGCCTTGGCGGCGGCGACGACCTGGTCGGTCGTGGCGCCCGTGGTCTGCGCGTTGTAGACGAGCGCGGCGACCTTCTTCTCCGAGAAGAGCGCGAGCGTCTCCTTCAGCACGTCGGCGGGGACGTCGGTTCCCTCCTCGATCGCCTCGCTGAACTCGTCCGGCGTGCGGTTCTCGAGGCCCATGGCGCTCGTCATGTACAGGGGCACGGGCTCGGTGATGGCGACGCCCTTGCCGGTGCCCGCCGCCTTCGCGTCGGCCTCCGCGGAGGCGATGCCGTCGAGCTTCGCGGTGAACGCCTGCTCGTTGGCCTCGAAGGTGGAGGCTCCGGCCGAGTCCGCCTTCGAGAACGCCTGCTCGATCTCCTCGGCCAGCTTCTTCATCGTGGGCACGTCGTACCAGACGTGCTCGTTGAACTCCCCCTCGGCCGGCTCCTGGTCGTAGCCGGAGATGTCGGCGGCGTTGAGGAGGACGGGGCTCTTGCCGCCCGGGAGGGCCTGGATCATCGTGTCGACGAAGTCGTCGTAGCCGCCGCCGTTCTGGATCACGACGTCGGCCGTGGAGAGGGCCAGCTGGTCGCGCGACGTGGCCTGGTACTCGTGCGGGTCCTTGTCCGGGCTGTCGATGATGGAGGTGACCTTCACGTCGTCTCCGCCGATCTGCTTCGCGATGTCGCCGTAGACGTCGGTCGAGGCGACGACCTCGAGGGTCCCGTCGGCGGACGCCGAGGCGGTGGCGTCTCCCGAGGGGGAGCCGGATCCGGAGGCGCAGCCCGCGAGGGGGACGGCGAGGAGCGAGGCGGCGAGCAGGGCGGTGAGGGGGCGACGGTTCATGGATCCGACGATACGGTACTGATAACGGTTGTCAGTACCAACGGGGCACCGCTGTGGACTCCGCGTCCGGGGTCACTCCAGCAGCAGCGCCGGCTCCTCGATGATGCTCGCCACGTCGGCCAGGAACCGGCTCGCGACGTCGCCGTCGACCACGCGGTGGTCGAAGCTCGCCCCGATGGTCGTGACGAAGCGCGAGCGCACCTCGCCGTCCACCACCCACGGCTTCTGCTTGATCGTGCCGAGCGCGACGATGGCGACCTCGCCCGGGTTGAGGATCGGCGTGCCCGTGTCCATCCCGAAGACGCCGATGTTGGTGAGCGTGATGGTGCCCTGGCTCATGTCCGCAGGGCTCGTCTTGCCGTCGCGGGCCGTGAGGGTCAGCTGCTCGAGCGCGCGGGCGAGCTCCAGCAGCGACATGGCCTGCGCCTCCTTGACGTTCGGCACCACGAGCCCGCGCGGGGTCGCGGCGGCGACGCCGAGGTTCACGTAGTGGCGGACGATGATCTCCTGGTCGGTCCAGGAGGAGTTGACCGTGGGGTTCCGGCGGACGGCCCAGATCATGGCCTTGGCCATGATGAGCAGCGGCGAGACCTTGACGCCCGCGAAGTCGGTGGACGCCTTGAGCCGCTTGACGAACTCCATCGTGCGGGTCGCGTCGACGTCGACGAACAGGCTCACGTGCGGCGCCTGGAACGCGCTCTGCACCATGGCCGCCGCGATGACCTTGCGGACGCCCTTGACGGGGATCCGGTCCTCGCGGGCATCCGGCCACTCGGGCGTCTCGATGTTCTTGAACACGCTCGCCTGCTGCGCGGTGCGGATCACGTCCTCGCGGGTGATCTCGCCGACCAGCCCGGTGGCCTCCACCTCGGCCAGGTCGACCTCGAGGTCCTTGGCGAGCTTGCGGATGGGGGGCTTCGCGATGATCGGCACGGCGGAGGCGGCCGGCACCGAGGCGGGACGCGGGGCGCGCGCCGCGGGGCGCCGGCCTCGGCGCCCGGACGGGATGCGGGCCGGGCGGGTGCGGTCGCGCCCTGCTCGGGGCGGCGGCGCCGGCTCGCGACCTTGCCGACCGTGCCGTAGCCCACGAGCACGGCGCCCGAGGTGTCCTCGGCGGCGGGCGCGGGCGGGGCGACGGGCTCGCGGTCCTCGATGGCCGTGTCGTCCTCGATCACCGCCTCGCCCGGGAGCGCCATCTGCGCGGGCGTCTCGGCCGGGCCGGACAGGCCCGGCGAGCCCTGCGCGATCGCGATGATGGGCGTGCCCACCTCGACGGTCTGGCCCTCCTGCACGAGGAGCCCCGAGACCGTGCCCTCGTACGGGCTCGGCAGCTCCACGAGCGACTTCGCGGTCTCGATCTCGACGATCACCTGGTTCAGTGCCACCTGGTCGCCCGGCTGCACGCGCCACGAGACGATCTCGGCGTCGATGAGGCCCTCGCCCACGTCGGGCAGGGTGAACTCGGAATCAGCCATCGTGCGGTCCTCTTCTCCGTGCCGCGGGGGCGGCGGGCGTCTTAGTAGGCGAGCGAGCGGTCGACGGCCTCCAGGATGCGGTCGGCATCCGGGAGGTACAGCGTCTCGAGCTTCGCGGGCGGGAACGGGGCGTCGAAGCCGGAGACGCGGATCACCGGCGCCTCGAGCGAGTAGAACGCGCGCTCGGTGACCGTGGCCGCGATCTCGGAGCCGACGGACACGTGGCCCGGCGCCTCCTGCGCGACGACGAGGCGGCCCGTGCGCTGCACCGACTCCAGGATGGGGCCGTAGTCGACGGGCGACAGCGAGCGCAGGTCGACGACCTCGACGCTCGTGCCCTCCTCGGCCGCGAGCTCGGCGGCCTGCAGCAGCATCGACACCATGGCGCCGTGGCCGACGAGCGTGACGTCGGTGCCGGAGCGGACGACGCGGCTCTCGTGCAGGCCGATGCCGGGGGCGGAGAAGTCGACCTCGCCCTTCGGCCGGTAGCGGGCCTTCGGCTCGAAGAACATGACCGGGTCGTCCGACTTGATGGCCTCCTGGATCATCCAGTAGGCGTCGTGCGGCGTGCTCGGGCTCACGACGCGGAGGCCGGGGGTGTGCGCGAAGTACGCCTCCGGGCTCTCCTGGTGGTGCTCGATGGCGCCGATGTGGCCGCCGTAGGGCACGCGGATCACGACGGGCATGCGCATGGCGCCCTCGTGCCGGTTGGTGATCTTGGCGAGCTGGCTCGTGATCTGGTCGAAGGCCGGGTAGATGAAGCCGTCGAACTGGATCTCGCAGATGGGCCGGTAGCCGCGCATCGCGAGGCCGATGGCCGTGCCGACGATGCCGGACTCGGCGAGCGGGGTGTCGATGACGCGGCGGGCGCCGAAGTCGCGCTGCAGGTGCTCGGTGATGCGGAAGACGCCGCCGAGCGGACCGATGTCCTCGCCCATGAGCAGGACCTTGTCGTCGTCCTCGAGCGCGCGGCGGAGGCCGGCGTTGAGCGCCTTCGCCATGGGCATGCTCTCGATGCCGGCGGGCGCTCCCGCGGTGCCCGCCGCTCCGGCGGCGGCGGCCGCCCCGGCGGCCTCGGCGCGGTCGATGGTGTCGGTCATCGGGTCCCTCCCAGCGAGGCCTCGTAGCGCTCGAGCCACTCGCGCTGCTCGGCGGTGACGGTGTGCGGATCCGAGTAGACGTGGTCGAAGATGCCCGACAGCGGCGGGCCGGTCAGCTCGATGGTGCGGCGGCGGACGTCGGCGGCGAGGTCCTTGGCCTCCTCGTCGATGCCGTCGAACAGCGACTGCGGCGCGCCCTGGTTGCGCAGGTACGCCTCGAGCCGGGCGATGGGGTCCTTCGCGACCCAGCCCTGCAGCTCCTCGTCGGTGCGGTACTTCGTGGGGTCGTCGCTCGACGTGTGGGCGCCGACACGGTACGTGAGCGCCTCGATGAAGGACGGGCCGCGGCCGTTCCGCGCGTCGTCGAGGTGCTTGGCCGTGACGGCGTAGCTCGCGAAGACGTCGTTGCCGTCGACCTGCGTGCTCGGCACGCCGAAGCCGCGCGAGCGGAGGTAGAGGGGCGTGCGCGACTGCGTGGTGACGGGCACGGAGATCGCCCAGTGGTTGTTCTGGAGGAAGAAGACCTGCGGGGTCTGGAAGCTCGCGGCGAAGACGAACGCCTCGCTCACGTCGCCCTGGCTCGTGGCACCGTCGCCGTAGTAGGCGATGACCGCGGTGTCGCGGTCGGGGTCGCCGGTCGCGACGTCGCCGTCGAACGCGACGCCCATCGCGTAGCCCGTGGCGTGCAGCGCCTGCGAGCCGATGACCAGCGTGTAGAGGTGGAAGTTGCCGACCGCCGGATCCCAGCCGCCGTGCGTGACGCCGCGCATGAGGCGCACGATGTCGACGGGGTCGATGCCGCGGATCAGGGCGACGCCGTGCTCCCGGTAGGCGGGGAACACATGGTCCTGCGGACGCGTGGCCCGACCGGATCCGACCTGCGCCGCCTCCTGGCCCGTGCTCGGCGCCCAGAGGCCCAGGTGGCCCTGGCGCTGGAGGTTGGTGGCCTCGAGGTCGAACGCCCGCGTGAGGCGCATGTCGCGGAGGAAGCCGCGATGGTCGTCCTCCGTGAGTCGCTCGAAGTACGGGAGGAACTCCTCGGCGGAGTCGCTCGGTGCGAGCTCGCCCGCGGGGGTCAGGAGCTGGACCGTCACATCGCTTTCCGGCATCGTCCCAACCTACCGGCGCGCCGGGTGGCCCTCCGGCAGCCCCCGGACAATTCCCGCCGACGCGTTCAGTAGCTTCCGGACAGAGGCGGTTTCGCCGATGGTGACGCGGATCCCCTCGGATCCGAACGCGCGCACCACGAGGCCCGCGGCGGCCAGCTGCGCCTCGACCTCCGCGGTCTCGGCGCCCGTGGCGAGCCAGACGAAGTTGCCGTGGGGGCGGGGGACGTCCCAGCCCTGCTCGGTGAGCGCGCGCCAGGCCTCGTCGCGATCCCGCGCGAGCACGGCGACGCGCTCCAGGAGCTCGTCCTCGTGCTCGAGCGACGCGAGCGCCGCGTGCTGCGCGTGGCCGGTGACGGAGAGCGGGATCGCGGCCGAGCGGGCGGCGTCGAGGATCCTCGGGTGCCCGACCGCGTAGCCGATGCGGAGGCCCGCGAGCCCGTAGGCCTTGGAGAAGGTGCGGAGGACGACGAGGTTCGGGTGGTCCGCGAGGAGGCGCATGCCGTCGAGGGCATGCTCCGGGGCGACGAACTCGCCGTACGCCTCGTCGAGCAGCACGAGCACGTCGCGGGGGACGGCCGCGAGCAGGCGCTCGAGGTCCTCCTGCGTCACCAGCGTGCCGGTGGGGTTGTTCGGCGTGCAGACGATGACGACGCGCGTCTGGTCGGTGACGGCCGCGATCATGCCGTCGACGTCGTGCGAGTGGTCGGGCAGGTTCGGGACGGGGACGCCCGTGGCCCCCGCCACCGTGATGAGCGTGGGGTAGGCCTCGAAGGAGCGCCAGGCGTGGACGACCTCGTCGCCCGGGCCCGCGGCCGCGGTGATGAGCTGGGACAGGATCGCGACCGACCCCGCGCCCGCGTGCACGTGGTCGACCGTGACGCCGAAGCGCTCCGCGAGCGCCGTGCGCAGCAGGGTCGCGCCGGCGTCCGGGTAGCGGTTCACGTCGCGCACCTGGTCGATGCGCGCGAGGACCGACGGCAGGGGATCGAAGGGGTTCTCGTTGCTGGAGAGCTTGAAGTCGTCCTCGCCGGCGGGCTTGCCCTGGCGGTACGCGACCATGGCCGCGATCGCGGGGCGGAGCCGCACGGGAGCTGCGGCGTCGAGCGGGGCGTGTTCGGGGGTCACCGGGCGATTCTAGGGGCGGGGCCCCGACGCGCCCATGGTCGCACCGGGTGCGGTCTGGGAGGATCGCAGCATGTCCCGCTTCCTCGTCCGCGTCGTCATCAACGCCGTCGCGCTCTGGCTCACCACGCTCATCGTCTCCGGCACGGTCGTGACCGCCTACGAACCGGGCGACACCACGGCCACCGTGCTCACGTACCTGCTGCTGGGCGCGATCTTCGGCGTCGTGAACGGCGTGATCGGCACGGCCATCCGCATCGTCGCGTTCCCCCTCTACATCCTGACCCTCGGCCTGATCGCGCTCGTCGTGAACGGCCTGCTCTTCCTCCTGGTGGGCGCGATCTCCGACGCGCTCGGCTTCGGCCTCACGGTCGAGGGCTTCTGGTGGGGCGTGCTCGGCGCCCTCCTCATGGCGCTCTTCAGCTGGCTGGTGGGGCTCGTGCTGCGCCCGGTGACCTCCCGGGTCTGACCCCGGATCACATCCCGCCCCGCCGCGCGTGCGTCGGGGCGTGGGGCACGCGCTCCGCTCGGTAGAGGTGGGAGGCGACCGGGGTCGCGCCGTCGAGGAACCCGTGGAGCTCGGCGCGCACCCGCACCAGCAGCGGCGAGCGCGACGCGTCCATGTCGGCCGCCGTCGCCCGGTACGTGTCCAGGTCGTGGGCGTCCAGCGGGCCGGCCGGTGCGGTCGGGCCGAAGGCCGGGGCGCGCACCACGACGTCGTCGCCCGCGTCGCCGGCTGACGGGCGCGCGCCCCCGAGGCCGGGGACGGGATCGTCCGTGTGCTCCACCGCGACCCCGTCGATCCCCTGCCGCAGCGGCAGCTCGCCGACCGGCGACCCGAACGTGAGCTCGTGGGTGACGCGGAAGCCCGGGTCGTCGCCCGCCGAACGGGCGAGGATCCCGCCCATCGAGTAGCCGACGACGTACACCTCGTCGTCCGCGGTGGCACCCGCGTCGTGGAGCGCCGTCTCGGCCGCCCGCACGGCCGACCCGCCCTCGGTCGCGAGCGCCGTGGCCGCCGACGCGGGCCCGAAGTCCTCGCGCCCGGTGCGCGGATCGAGCGTCACCATGCCGCCGAGGTACGCGACGAAGCGCCGACCCCCGTCGGGTGCCCGGTACTCCTCCACGCGCATCTGCGGTGCGCCGGGGACGGGATCGGGGATGCGGGCGGCGAGGTCGGCGAGGCTCGCCGGCGCCGGCCGCAGCGCGTCGGGCCGCACGTGCACCGCCGCGGACCCGTCGCGCAGGAGGCCGATGCCGCCGAGCAGGGCCAGGAGGCCCGCGGTCGTCGACCGCACCGCGTCGTCGCGGTCCGCGGCATCCGGCGAGGCGTGCGCGGCCGCGTCGGCCACGTCCGAGACGACGGCTCGGACGGCCCCCGGGACCATCAGCCGACCCGGGCCGTCCGGCCGCAGGGCGATCAAGCCGCCGAGCCCCAGGGCCCCCAGGGCGTCCACCGGCAGCCGGACGAGGTCGTCGAGGAGGCCGCCGGGATCCGCCGCTGTGCTCGCCCCTCCCCCGTCCCCGGACGCGGACCGCACGCAGCGGTCGACGTCGCGCTCCCCGTCCGCGTACTCGGCGGCCGCACGACGCAGGTCGACGGCGAGCGCCCGCGCGTCGTGCGCGGCCGACGCCAGGAGACCGCGAGGGACGTCGAGGCCCGCGTCGTGCTCGCCCGTGACCCGGGAGACGAGGGGAGGGAGGGCGAGCGCCCGGGCGTGCTCGTCGAGGCGCTCGCCCGCGTCGTCGAGGTCGACGGCGAGGCGCGCGAGGTCGTCCGTGACGACGGACGTGGTGCCAGCCGTGGTGACGACGAGGCCCGGCGCGTCGACGCCCGTCACGGGTGGGAACCCGGGCATCCGGCCGCGGATCCCGCGCCCGGGCGCGCGTCGTGGAGGAGGGTCGCGGCGAGCGCCACCCGGCCCGCGAGGTCGTCGAGCGAGCGCGTGAAGGCGTCGTGCGCGCGGCCGGACCAGGACGGATCGTCCCGGCACGACGCGATGCGGCGCCGGGTCTCCCCCACCGCATCCGCCAGCGTCGCCAGCGCGTGCGCCCGGGTCTGCTCCTCCACGAGCACCAGCCCCGGCGTGCCGCCCTCCCCCGGCGGGACCCCGCCTCCGAGCGGATCCCCGCCGACCCCGTGCGCCTGCTCCTGCACCGCGTCCCCTTCCCCTGTCCGACGACCCGCATGCTGCCGGAGGGACGGCCGGGCGCCCGGCCTCGGCGGCGCATCGGGGGACGAGCTCGGGTCCGGGGGATGTGGGGAGGGACGGCAGCCGACAGAATGAGCGCATGGGAGCCCCCGAGTCCCCGGTCACGACGGCGCCACCCGTCTTCCGGATCGCCTTCGTCTGCACCGGCAACATCTGCCGATCGCCCATGGCGGAGGTCGTGTTCCGGGACCTGGTGCGGCGCGCCGGCCACGCCGACCGCGTCTGGGTCACGAGCGCCGGCACGGGCGACTGGCACGTGGGCGAGCAGGCGGACGCGCGCACGCTCGCCGCGCTCGAGAGGGTCGGGCTGTCGGGATCCGCGCACCGCGCCAAGCAGTTCGACCCGGACACCCTGCCGGACCTCGACCTGGTCGTCGTCTTCGACCGCGGCCAGGAGCGGACGCTGCGCCAGTGGGCGCGGACCGAGGCGGACCGGGCGAAGATCCACCTGCTGCTGTCGTTCGATCCTCCACAGGCGCACCTGCGGGACGTGCCCGACCCGTACTACACCGACGCGGCGATGTTCGACCGGGTTCTTGGGATGATAGATCGAGCCGCCCGGGCCCTCCTCACGCAGGTGGAGCCCGGCATCCGTCCCCCCAGCTAGGAGATCACCCCGCATGAGCCCGTTGCCCCCGCAGGTGCTGAGCCCCCTCGACGGTCGCTACGCCCCCGTCGTCACCGAGCTCGGCGAGCACCTCTCGGAGGCGGGCCTCAACCGGGCGCGCATCCACGTCGAGGTCGAGTGGCTCATCCACCTCACCGACCGGTCGCTCCTCTCCTCCTCTCCCTTCACGGAGGAGCAGAAGGCGGCGCTGCGGCGCGTCGTCGCGGAGTTCGGGCAGGAGCAGATCGACGCGCTCGCCCGGGTCGAGGCCGTCACCCGGCACGACGTGAAGGCCGTCGAGTACTTCGTGCGGGACCGCCTCGCGGAGCTGGGCCTCGGGCACGTCGCGGAGCTCACGCACTTCGCCTGCACGAGCGAGGACATCAACAACCTCTCCTACGCGCTCGTCATCGACCGCGCCGTGCGGGAGGTGTGGCTGCCGAAGCTGGTGTCCGTCATCGGCGCGCTCCGCGAGCGGGCCCTCCTGTTCCGCGACGACGCGATGCTGTCGCGCACGCACGGGCAGCCGGCCACCCCCACCACGCTCGGCAAGGAGCTCGCGGTGTTCGTGCACCGGCTCGAGCGCCTGCGCGCGGACGTGGAGGACGTCGAGGTGCTCGGCAAGTTCAGCGGCGCCACGGGCACGTTCGCCGCGCACCTCGCGGCCGACGCCGACGTCGACTGGCCCGCCGAGTCGCGCGCGTTCGTCACGGGCCTCGGCCTCGTGTGGAACCCGCTCACCACGCAGATCGAGTCGCACGACTGGCAGGCCGAGCTCTACACGCGCATCGCGCACGTCAACCGGGTGCTGCACAACCTCTGCACCGACGTGTGGACCTACATCTCCATGGGCTACTTCCGGCAGATCCCGCAGGCGGGCGCCACCGGGTCGTCCACCATGCCGCACAAGATCAACCCCATCCGGTTCGAGAACGCCGAGGCGAACCTCGAGCTGTCGAACGCGTTCCTCGACTCGCTCTCCTCGACCCTCGTCACCTCGCGCCTGCAGCGCGACCTCACCGACTCCACGACGCAGCGGAACGTCGGCGTCGCCCTCGGCCACTCGCTGCTCGCGCTCGACAACATCGGGCGCGGGCTCCTCGAGATCGACGTCGACCGGGCGCTGCTGGCGTCCGACCTCGACGCGAACTGGGAGGTGCTCGGCGAGGCCATCCAGACGGTCATCCGCGCGGAGATCGTCGCGGGACGCAGCTCCATCAGCGACCCCTACGCGGTGCTGAAGGAGCTCACGCGCGGCAAGCGGGTCGGTCGCGACGACATGCGCGCGTTCGTGTCCGGGCTCGACATCGGGGACGCGGCGAAGGCGCGGCTGCTCGAGCTGACGCCCGCCGGGTACGCGGGGCTGGCATCGCAGCTGGTCGACCGCATCCTCTGAGCCGGGAGGCCGGGACCCTCGTCGAGGCGGGATCCCGGCACCCGTCCGCGGGACGGATCGAGCCGGCGCCGAGCCGGGCGGCTCAGTGCCGGGTCGGCCGATCCGGGTGGTCCTGCTCGTCCATGTCCTGGAGCTCGTCGCGGTTCGGCTTGAACGACAGAGCGAGCATGGCGAGCATCACGAGCGCGCCGATGAACGCGACGCCCGTGAAGACGACCACGACCGTCCACGACTGCGCGTCGCCCGGTCGCGTGCTCAGCGCCACGATGAGGCCCACGAACGCGGCGAGCGCCGCCGCGATGCCGAGCAGCTCGGCGGGGCGCATGCGGTCCTTGCGGATGTCAGAAGTCACGGTCAGCTCGCGCTCTCGGTCGTTCGGGGGGCGTCCGCCGCGGAGGTCGCGGTGGGCGTGGAGGTGCCCCACTTCATGCTCAGGGCGGCGATGACCAGGAAGACCCCGACGATCGCCGCGTAGGCGCCCAGCAGGCCGACGGCCACGACGGGCGCGGTGAGCTGGCCCTCGCGCTGCTCGACGCCGCCGTACTGGACGAGGAGGTCCGGCGGGACCAGGAGGAAGGCGACGGCGAGGACGACGGTGAGCGCGCCGGCGGTGATCGCGTCGGTCGCGCCCGGCACGCGGCCGCGCGAACGCAGGCCGGAGACGAGCTCGAGGAAGCCGGTGATCGCGGCCCAGACGCTGACGACGTAGAGGAGCACCAGGACGCCGCCGTCGCGGGCGAGCAGCGCGGCGACGCCGGCCACCACGGTGAGCGCGCCCTGGACGATGGCGCTCGTGCGGATCCGCGCGGCCGGTCCGCGGAGCGCCCGGGCGCCGAGGCCCGCGGTGATCAGGCCGGAGACGATCGCGAAGGCGCCGAACGCCACGAGGCCGAGGGCCGGCGAGTGGTCGCTGGAGAAGGTGATGAACGCGGCGAGCGCGAGGGCGGGCAGTGCGCGCAGGAGGAGCACGGGCCAGTACGCCGCCCGGAACGTCAGCTCGTCCTCGGACACGGCAGCCTCTCTCTCCATCCGGGCCAGCCTACTCGGTGGGTTCCTGGGCGGACGCTCGGCCGGACGCGCGCTGACGGCTCCTCGGGGCTGGCCTAGGCTCGGAGAGTGACGAGTCCCCTCCCCCGTCTGGTCGCCGCGGCGACCGGTGCGGTCGTCGGGCTCGCGGTCGTCTGCGCCGTGGGCGTGGCCTGCGGGATCGTCTACGCGCACCGGGCGTTCTGAGCCCCGGCGGCCGAGGGGTCGCCTGCTCGGGAGGCGCGGGCCGGGTCCGCCCGTCCCGCCGGTCCGTCCGCGCGCGATCCACCGCAGCACCCGCGCACGCCGCACCAGCACCAGCACCGCGCGGCTGCCGCACCCCGTCCGCTACCGAGAGGCCCCGCCGTGCCCCAGCCCGAGACCGCGCCGCGACCCGCCTCCGACGGCGGCCGGGCGACCGCCGGGTTCATCCCCGTCGACCGCGCCGTCGTCGCCGCGCCCGAGGGCGCCGAGGCGGCCCTGGCCCACAGAGACCGCCTGGCGCTCGGCATCGACATCGGCGGCACGACCCTCAAGGCGGGCATCGTCGACGTGACCACGGGGATCCGACTCACCGAGCGCATGACGGTCGGCAAGCCGGTCGGCGGCGAGCCCGAGGACATCGCCGACGTCATCGCCGAGATCGTGCTGGAGCTCACGCCGGACGAGGACCTGCCCGTGGGCGTCGGCGTCCCGGGCATCGTGCGCGACGGGATCGTGCGCTCCTCCGCCCACATCTCCGACCGCTGGCTCGGCATGGACGCGCGCACCGCGATCCGCGAGCGCAGCGGGATCGACGTGCTCACCGTGAACGACGCCGACGCCGCCGGGGTGGCCGAGCTCGAGTACGGCGTGCTGCAGGGCCGCGGCGGCCTCGTGATCCTCACCACGCTCGGCACGGGCATCGGCACGGCGCTGCTGCACGACGGGACGCTCATCCCGAACAGCGAGCTCGGCCACGTCCACATCGACGGCGGCGACTACGAGATGCAGGCCGCGTTCTCCGCGGTGCGGCGCGAGGGGCTGACGTTCGAGGTCTGGGCGGCGCGGCTCGAGCGGTACTACCGGCACCTCGAGTCGATCATGTCGCCCGACCTCATCGTCGTGGGCGGCGCGGCGGCGCACGAGTTCGCCCGCTTCTCGGGGTTCCTGCACCTCGACACGGAGATCATCGCCGCGAGCCGGGGCAACGACGCCGGGCTCGTGGGCGCCGCGCTGCTGGCGCATCGCACGGGCGTCGCCCCGGACTGAGCCGGGCCGGCGCCCGGCCGCGGGGCGCGCTCCGCGGCAGACTGGCGGCATGAGCACCGCCGCTCCCCGCCCGCTGCGCGTCGTCATGGCGCCCGACTCGCTCACCGGATCCGCCACCGCCGTCGAGGCCGCCCGGGCGCTCCGCCGCGGCTGGCTCCGTGCGCGCCCCGCCGACGACGTGGTGATCGCGCCCATGGCCGACGGCGGGCAGGGCACCCTCGACGTGCTCGCCGCGGCGGTCCCCGGTGCGCGGCGCGTGCCCGTCCGCGTCACCGGCCCCGACGACCGTCCGGTGGACGCGCACTGGCTCCTGCTGCCCGACGGCACCGGCGCGGTGGAGGTGGCGTCGACGAGCGGGATCACGCTGCTCGATCCGCTGCGTCCCCTCACCGCGCACACCCGCGGATTCGGCCAGGCGATCCGGGCGGCCCTCGACGCCGGCGTGCCGCGCCTCCTGCTCGCGCTCGGCGGCAGCTCGTCCACCGACGGCGGCGTGGGCGCGCTGCGCGAGCTCGGCGCTCGGGTCGTCCGCGCGGACGGGTCCCCGGCGGGCGACGGCGGCGGCGCGCTGGCGGGGATCGCCGTGCTGGACCTCGCGGGTCTCCACGCGCTCCCGGCCGGCGGCGCGCGGATCCTCGGCGACGTCGACGCGCCGCTCACCGGCCCCGCGGGCGCCGCCGCCGTGTACGGGCCGCAGAAGGGCGCGACGCCGGCCCACGTCCGCGCGCTCGATGCCGGCCTCGCGCACCTCGCGGCGCTCCTCGACATCGACCCGGCCACGCCCGGATCCGGTGCCGCCGGCGGCACCGCCGCGGGGCTGGCCGCCTGGGGCGCCCTCCCGACGTCGGGCTCCGCGGGCGTCGCCGAGGCGATCGGGCTCGCCGGCCTCGTCGCGGGCGCGGACGTCGTGGTCACGGGCGAGGGCCGGTTCGACGCGCAGTCGCGGACCGGCAAGGTGGCCTCGCGCGTCCTCGACCTGGCCCGCGAGCACGGCGCCCGCGCGATCCTCGTGGCCGGCGCGATCGCCGTGCCGACCGACGGCTTCGCGGCCGCGCGCTCGCTCACCGAGCTGGCGGGATCCGCCGACGCCGCGCGCGCCGACGCGGCCGCGTGGCTCGAGCGGGCGGCGGAGGACGTCGCGCGCGACCACCTGGCGACGCGCGCGAGCTGAGCTGCGGGCGACGGGACGGCGGGCGCGACGCAGCCCCGCGGATCCCCCGCGCTGCTACCGGTCCGCCCGCTCCCGCAGCAGCCGGTACTCCTCGGCGACGTCCGCCGCCGCGACGTCCCAGGTGCGCCCGGCGGCGTGCTCCCGCGCCGACGCCGACAGCCGGGCGAGTGCGGGCCCGTCGGCGAGCAGGTCGCGGATCGCCCGGGCCCAGTCGGCGGGATCCCGCGTGGCCACGAACACCCCGCTCACGCCCTCGCGCACGCTGTCGACGAGCCCCTCCGTGCGCGACGCGACCACGGGCGTCCCGCACGCCGCCGCCTCCAGCGCGACCAGCCCGTACGTCTCCGCGGCCGACGGCATGAGCGCCAGGTGCGCGCCGGCGAGCGTGCGGGCGGTCGCCGCACGGTCGAGCGCGCCGACGAAGACGACGTCGTCCTCCAGCCCGAGCGACCGCACCAGCGCGTGCAGGCCGGCGGCGTAGGCGTCGCGGCCGGGCGAGACGCCGCCGGCGATCACGAGCAGCGGGCGGGTGGCGGGATCCAGCAGGGCGAGGGCCCGGAGCGCCACGTCCTGTCCCTTGAGCGGCTGGATCCGGCCGAGCAGCACGACGCGCACGCGACCGCCGCCGCCGCGCCCCGACGGCTCCCGCAGGAACGCCTCCTCCACGCCCGGCGCCACGACGTGCACGGTCGCCGGATCCGCGTCGTACGCCTCCACGAGCAGCCGCCGCTCCGACTCCGCGGACGCCACGACGAGGTCCGAGGCGCGCACGAGCCGCGCCTCGTCCGCGAGCCGCTCCTCCGGCTCCGGGGTGTCGCCCGGCACGAGCCGGCGGTTCTTGCCGGCGGACACCGAGTGCAGCGTCAGCACGTGCGGCACGCCCCACGCCCGCGCGACGGGCAGGGCGGCCACGGCCGACAGCCAGTAGTGGCTGTGCACGACGTCGGCGGGCGGCAGCGCGGCGAGCGCGGCGGCGAACGCGTCCGTGATCCCCGGCAGCTCCTCCTTCGGCACCGGCCCGACCGGCCCCGCGCGCAGCGCCAGCAGCTCGACGCCGGGCGCGACGCGCATGGTCGGCGGGTCCGCGGGATCCGTCGCGCGCGTGATCAGCCGCACCTCGTGCCCCTGCCGGCCGAGGCTCCGCGCGAGCTCCAGCAGGTAGACGTTCAGCCCGCCGGCGTCGCCGGTGCTGGGCTCCTGGATCGGCGACGTGTGCAGCGAGACGAACGCGATCCTCATGCGCCCGATCCTACGAGCGGCCCGCGATCAGCCCTCGCCGCCCAGCCGCCCCGCCAGCCGGCCGTGCATGCGGAGGCTGGCGTCGTTCATGCCGTGGATCTCGACCGCGGTCCCGCGGCGCGCGTACTTGGTCGTGATGGCGTCGAGCGCGGCCACCGTCGAGGCGTCCCACACGTGGGATCCGCTCATGTCGATCCGCACGCGCGTGGGATCCTCCGCGTACCGGAACTGCGTCGTGAGGTCGTTGCTCGACGCGAAGAACAGCTCGCCGACGACGCGGTACTCGGCGGTCGCCTCGCCGTCTGCGTGAGTGACGACCGCGCGCTCCACCGTCGCGAACCGCGCCACCCGCCGCGCGAACACGACCATCGCGGCGATCACGCCGACGACGACGCCGATCGCGAGGTTGTGCGTCGCGACGACCACGGCGACCGTCAGCACCATCACGAGGGTCTCGCCGAGCGGCATGCGCTTCAGCGTCGATGGCCGGATGCTGTGCCAGTCGAACGTGCCCACCGACACCATCACCATCACGGCCACGAGCGCGGCCATCGGGATCACGGCCACGACGTCGCCGAGCACCACCACGAGCACCAGCAGGAACACGCCCGCGAGGAACGTCGAGATGCGGGTGCGCGCGCCCGAGACCTTCACGTTGATCATCGTCTGGCCGATCATCGCGCAGCCGCCCATGCCGCCGAACAGGCCCGAGAGCACGTTCGCGGCGCCCTGGCCCCACGTCTCGCGCGTCTTGTGCGAGGGCGTGTCGGTGATGTCGTCCACGAGCTTCGCGGTCATCAGCGACTCGAGGATGCCGACGAGCGCCATCGCGAGCGCGTACGGCCCGATGATCCCCAGCGTCTCGAGCGTGAGCGGCACCTGCGGCAGGAACAGCTCGGGCAGGCTCCGCGGCAGCTCGCCCTGGTCGCCGACCGTGGGCACGGCGAGCGCGCCCAGCACGGTCGCGGCCGTGAGCAGCGCGATGGCGACGAGCGGCGCCGGCACCACGCGCGTGACGCGCGGCAGCAGCACGAGGATCGCGATACCCACCGCCACGAGCGGGTACACGAGCCACGGCACGTCCACCAGGTTCGGGATCTGCGCCGTGAAGATGAGGATCGCGAGCGCGTTGACGAAGCCGACCATCACCGACCGCGGGATGAAGCGCATCAGCCGCGCGACGCCGAGCACCGCGAGCACCACCTGCAGGAGCCCCGCGAGGATCACGGTGGCGAGGAAGTGGTCCATCCCGTGCTCGCGCGCGACGGGCGCGATGACGAGCGCGACGGCGCCCGTGGCCGCCGAGATCATGGCCGGTCGGCCGCCGAGGAACGCGATGGTCACCGCCATGACGAACGACGAGAAGAGGCCGACGCGCGGATCCACGCCCGCGATGATCGAGAACGAGATCGCCTCGGGGATGAGCGCGAGCGCCACCACCAGCCCGGCGAGCGCCTCTCGCGTGAGGATGCGCGGCGTGCGGAGCGCCTCGAGCACGGTGGGCGAGGGCGACGGCGCGGCGCTGCCGGCGGATCCGGGGCCCGACGGGGTGGGCTCGGCGGCGGCGGGGGGCATGGCGGTCACGGGGCTCCGATCGGATGGCGGCCAGGGGCGGGTGGGCGGATGGTGGGCTCCGCGATGGGCTCACGCCGGCGGCGCCGCTCGCGCGGCACGCACCGGAGCGCCGGATTCCGCACCCCCGTTCGGGGACAGACGGCGACGGCCCGGCCATCGGGGAGAATGGGCGGGAGCGGTCGCCCGGCCGCGCCCATCATACCCTTCCCTCACGTGAGGGGAGAGTCCCCCTGGAGGCCCGCATGACGCGACCTGCCGGCCCCGCGACCATGCAGATCGGCGAGCTCGCCGAGCGCACCGGCCTCTCGCACCGCACGCTCCGCCACTACGACGAGACCGGCCTGCTCCGCCCGTCCGGTCGCTCCGAGGGCGGCTTCCGCCTCTACACCGACGAGGACCTCGAGCGCCTCCTCCTCATCCGGCGGATGAAGCCGCTCGGGTTCTCGCTGGAGGAGATGATGCGCCTGCTCGAGGTCACCGACGCCCTCGACGCCGCCGGTCCCGACGACGACGTGGCCGCGCTCCGCGCCGCCCTCGCCGCGTTCATCGCCGACGCGGAGGAGCGCCGTCGACGCCTGGCCGAGCACCTCGGCATGGCCGACGAGTTCCTCGACCGCCTCCGCGCGCGCTGATCCCGCGGGTCGCCCGCACCCGCGGACCCCGTCCGCCCCGGCTCCGCGGCGGAACCCTCCCGTGACGGCCTCGTACCATGGGGAGGTGTCGACCATCACCCCTCCCCGCGCGCCCGCCTCGGCCTCCGCCTCCCCCGTGCTGCGCGAGGCGTCCCGCCGTCGCACCTTCGCCGTCATCTCCCACCCCGACGCGGGCAAGTCCACGCTCACCGAGGCGCTGCTGCTGCACGCGCACGCCATCGGATCCGCGGGCGCCGTGCACGGCAAGCAGGGTCGCAAGTCCACGGTCTCCGACTGGATGGACATGGAGAAGGAGCGCGGCATCTCCGTCAGCTCCGCGGCGATCCAGTTCACCCACCGCGACACCGTCATGAACGTCGTCGACACCCCCGGCCACGCCGACTTCTCCGAGGACACCTACCGCGTGCTCTCCGCGGTGGACGCCGCGATCATGCTCGTCGACGCCTCCCGCGGCCTCGAGACCCAGACCATGAAGCTGTTCGAGGTGTGCCGCCAGCGCCGCATCCCGATCATCACCGTCATCAACAAGTGGGACCGCCCGGGCCGCGAGCCGCTCGACCTCATGGACGAGATCAAGGAGCGCACGGGCCTCCTCCCCACCCCGCTCACCTGGCCGGTCGGCGAGTCCGGCGCGTTCTTCGGGGTCGTCGACCGTTCCACGGGCGAGTGCGTGCACTTCACCCGCACGGCCGGCGGCGCGAGCATCGCCCCCGAGACGCGCATGTCGCCCGACGAGGCCCTGGCCGCCGCCGGATCCGCCTGGACCGACGCCGTCGAGGAGAGCGAGCTCCTGCACGAGGAGGGGCAGGACCACGACGAGGAGTCGTTCCTCGCCCGCCGCACCACGCCCGTGCTGTTCGCGGCCGCCGTCCTGAACTTCGGCGTGACCCACATCCTCGACGCGCTCGACGCCATCGCCCCGGCCGCGCAGCCCCGGCCCGACGAGCAGGACCGCACGCGTCCCGTCGAGGACGACTTCTCCGGCTTCGTGTTCAAGGTCCAGTCCGGCATGAACACCGCGCACCGCGACCGTCTCGCGTTCATGCGGATCTGCTCGGGCGTCTTCCACCGCGGCATGACGGTCACGCACGCCCAGACCGGCCGCCCCTTCGTCACCAAGTACGCGCAGCAGCTCTTCGGCCGCGAGCGCTCCACCGTCGACGACGCCTACCCGGGCGACGTGGTCGGCCTCGTCAACGCCTCCAACATCCGCGTCGGCGACACCCTCTTCGACGGATCCCCCGTCACCTTCCCGCGCCTCCCCCAGTTCGCGCCCGAGCTCTTCCGCGTCGTGCGCTCGAAGGACACGAGCACGCACAAGCAGTTCCGCAAGGGCATCGAGCAGCTCGACCACGAGGGCGTCATCCAGGTGATGCGCTCCGACCTCCGAGGCGACCAGGCGCCCGTCCTCGGCGCCGTCGGCCCCATGCAGTTCGAGGTCGTCGTCGAGCGCATGACGAACGAGTTCCGCGCGCCGCTGCGCATGGAGCCGCTCGAGTACCAGGTGGCCCGGATCACCGACGCGGCCTCCGCGCCGGCCCTCGCCAAGACGATCGGCGTCGAGGTGCTCGTGCGCTCGGACGGCACGCACATCGCCCTCATCACAACCCCCTGGCGCCTCAAGGCCATCGAGCGCGACAGCCCCGAGCTCACCCTCGTCGACGCTGCCACGGCCCTGCCGGACGCGTGACGCGCGCGTGACCACCTCAGCCGGTCACAGGTCCGTCCCCGTGCACAGCGGAATGCACGCGTGACCGCCTCAGCCGGTCACGCCGGAGCGGACGAGCGGATCGTCGTCTTCGGTCCGGCGATCGACGACGAGACGCGCTGCGTCCACTACGGATCCGCCCTCGACGTCGTCGCCCTCCGCGCCCCCTGCTGCGACGCCTGGTACCCGTGCCACCTCTGCCACGCGGCCGTCGCAGACCATCCCCTCGAGGTGATCCCCCGCGCCCAGCAGCACCTGCCGGCCGCCCTCTGCGGCGTCTGCCGCGCGACGATGAGCGTGTCCGACTACCTCGCGGCGGACTCCTGCCCAGGCTGCGGCGCCGCCTTCAACCCCGGCTGCGCGGCCCACGCGCACCTCTACTTCGCGCCCTGACGCGGGTCGGTGCCGCGAGCTACGGACACATTCCGCGCAATGGCGACGCGTGACGGGCCCGGGTGCACGACCCGGATCACCGAGCTCGACGAGCGTGGGCCCGCTCCGGCGAGCGGGGTCGACTAGCCGCCCGCGGGCATGTCCGCGAAGCGCGAGAAGTGCCCGTGGAAGCCGACCGTGATGGTGCCGGTCGGGCCGTTGCGGTGCTTGGCGACGATGAAGTCGGCCTCGCCCGCGCGCGGGTTGTCCTTCTCGTAGGCGCTCTCGCGGTGCAGCAGGATGACCATGTCGGCGTCCTGCTCGAGCGAGCCGGACTCGCGGAGGTCGGAGATGGCCGGCATCTTGTCGGCGCGCTGCTCCGGGCCACGGTTCAGCTGCGACAGCGCGATGACGGGCACCTGCAGCTCCTTCGCCATGAGCTTGAGCGCACGCGAGAACTCGGAGACCTCCTGCTGGCGCGACTCGACCTTCTTGCCGCTCGTCATGAGCTGCAGGTAGTCGATGACGACGAGCTTCAGGCCGACCTTCTGCTTGAGCCGGCGGCACTTGGCGCGGATCTCGACGAGCGTCATGTTCGGGCTGTCGTCGATGTAGAGCGGGGCGTCGTTGATGCGCCCTCGCGTCTGCGCGATGGTCGTCCAGTCGCGCGCGTCCACGGTGCCCTTGCGCATGCTCTGCAGCGGCACGGACGCCTCGGCGGAGAGGAGGCGCATCGCGATCTCGCTGCGCCCCATCTCGAGGCTGAAGAAGATGGAGGGCATGTCGTACTTGATGCTGGCGGCGCGCGCGAAGTCGAGCGCCAGCGTGGACTTGCCCAGCGCGGGGCGCGCGGCGACGATGATGAGCTGACCCGGGTGCAGGCCGTTGGTGAGCGCGTCGAGGTCGGCGAAGCCCGTGGGCACGCCGGTCATCTGGCCGTCCTTGCCCTTCGCGGCCTCGATCTCGTCGATGGCGACCGTGACCGCGTCCGTCAGCGGCACGTAGTCCTCCGCCTCGACGCCGCCCGTGACGCCGTAGATCTCCGCCTGCGCGTTGTTCACGAGGTCGACGACCTCGCCCTCGCTGGCGTAGCCCATCTGGACGATGCGCGTGCCCGCCTCGACGAGACGACGCAGCACCGCCTTCTCGGCGACGATCGACGCGTAGAAGCCCGCGTTGGCGGCCGTCGGCACGACGCTGGTGAGCGTGTGCAGGTAGTCGGCGCCGCCGGCCCGCGTGAGCTCGCCGAGCTTCGTGAGCTCGTCCGTGACCGCGATGACGTCCGTGGGCTCGCCGTGCGAGTACAGCGACAGGATCGCGTCGAAGATGATCTCGTGCTTGGGGATGTAGAAGTCGATCGCACGCACCTGCTCGACCGCGTCGGCCACGGCGTCCTTGCTGAGGAGCATGCCGCCGATGGCGCTCTGCTCGGCGAGGAGGTCGTGCGGCGGCGTGCGCTCGTGACCGGCGCGCTTGTCGCGCTCGTCACGTTCGCCGGCGAGACCCAGGTGGGCGATGGACACGTGCGGCTCCCCTCGGTCGGCTGGGCGGATGCGCCCGCACGACCGTTCTAGCTCGGACCACCGACACCGCTCGAGGGGCGTCGGCCGGACCGCTCACGGGTCCTTCGCGACCCGTTCGACGGGCGCTGCCCCACGATATGGATCGACCCCTCCCGCCACCAAATGCACCTGTGGACGGGGGTGTGGACAAAGTGGGCGAAACGCCGGGGATCGTGTGGACTACCTGGGGAGAAGCCTGTGCAGTACTGACGGATTCGATCGGGGAATCCGGCTCTGACCAGGTACTCGTAGTTCCACACCCGATGTGGGAAAACTAGTCTGCACCAGGGCTTGAGAGTTCTTCTGCTAGGGCCGCACCTGTGGATGGGCCTGGGGAACGAGGGCCCTCTGACCGCCTCGTTAACGACCGGTGGCGGTGGGCATCACGCCCACCGCCACCGTCTTCGTGCAGCGTTACTTCGCGGCGACGACCTGCAGGCTGATCGTGGCGACGATGTCGTCACGGAGCCGGATCGTGGCCTCGTGGTTCCCCGTGGCCTTGATGGCGTTGGGGATCTCGATCTTGCGCTTGTCGACCTGGCCGATGCCGGACTCCTCGACCGCCTTGGCGATGTCGGACGTCTTGACGGAGCCGAAGAGGCGCCCGCCCTGGCCGGCCTTGACGGTCAGCTTGACGATCTTGGCCTCGAGGCGGCTCTTGAGGTCCTGCGCCTCCTCGATGGTCGCGTGCTCGCGAGCGGCACGCGCGGCCTTGATCTGCTCGATCTGCTTCTCGCCGCCGCGGCTCCAGATGACCGCGAAGCCCTGGGGCACGAGGTAGTTGCGGGAGAACCCGTTCTTGACCTCGACGACGTCTCCGGGGGAACCGAGGCCGGAGACCTCGGTCGTCAGGATTACTTTCGACATTCCATTACCCCTTAACGGCCGGAGCCGGCGTAGGGGAGAAGTGCCATCTCACGCGCGTTCTTGACTGCGCGCGCGATGAGGCGCTGCTCCTGCACCGAGACACCGGTGATGCGACGAGCGCGGATCTTTCCCCGCTCGGAGATGAACTTGCGGAGGGTGGCGACATCCTTGTAGTCGATGACGCCGACGCGGATGGACTTCGCCGGGGCGGCGTTCTTGCCGCCCTTGGCTCCGCGGAGAGGCTTGCGGCGGTCGCCGCTGCTCTTTCCAGCCATGATTCTTCCTGTCTTTCTTGCGTAGTTCGACGAGCCCTAGAAGGGCGTCTCGTCGTTGAAGTTGCCGGGGTTGGACCAGCCGCCGTCGCCGCCCGAGCCGCCACCGGAGTTGCTCGCGGGGGTGCCCCACGGCTCCTCGGCCACCTGCTGCTGGGGCTGCCCGCCGCCGAACTGGCCGCGGTTGCCACCGCCGGAGTTGCCTCCGCCGTTGCCGCCGCCCGAGGCGCGGGTGACCTGCGCCGTGGCGTACCGGAGCGAGGGGCCGATCTCGTCGACCTCGAGCTCGATGGAGGTGCGCTTCTCGCCCTCCTTCGTCTCGTACGACCGCTGCTTGAGGCGGCCGGTCGCGACGACACGCGAGCCCTTGGTGAGCGAGGACGCCACGTGCTCGGCGAACTCGCGCCACACGCTCGCACGGAGGAAGAGGGCGTCGCCGTCCTTCCAGTCGTTGCTCGCGCGGTCGAAGGACCTCGGCGTGGAGGCGATGGTGAAGTTGGCTACCGCCAGCCCGTTCTGCGTGTACCGCAGCTCCGGATCACTGGTGAGGTTGCCCACGACCGTGATGATGGTTTCGCCGGCCATCGACTACTCCCCGGTCTTCTCGCTGGAAGCGGCCTGCGCCGCCGGCTTGCCGGGCGTCGCCGGGGCGGCGTCCGTGGCGGGAGCCTGGGGCGCGGCGTCTGCGGCCTTGGACGTGGCGGCGGCCTTGCGGGCGGCCTTCTCGTCGGCGAGCTTCGCAGCGGAGGCGACCATGGCCATGGCCTCCTCGGCACGCAGCACCTTGGTGCGCATGACGGCCTCGGACAGACCCAGCTGGCGGTCGAGCTCCTGCGTGGCCTCGCTCGTGGCGGTGAGCTGGACGACGGCGTAGATGCCCTCGTTCTTCTTGTTGATCTCGTACGCCAGTCGACGACGGCCCCAGACGTCGACGTTGTCGACGGTGCCACCGCTGGTGCGGATGACGTTGAGGAACTTGTCGAGACTGGGAGCGACGGTGCGCTCATCGATCTCGGGATCGAGGATCACCATGAGTTCGTACTGATGCGTCACTAACCCACCTCCTTCGGACTTGAACGGTCGCAGACGATCTGCGACAGGAGGGTATGTGCATCTGTCCGCGCGGGGCAGGGGAATCCCGTTGCCGGGCGGACAACCTCGCAAGACTACCGGATGGGGAGGAGGGGCGCCAGGCCGGCGGTCGCGACGAGGCGGATCAGGCCTGCTCGGCGGCCCACCACGCGACGAGGCGGCGCTCGGCCTCCTCCGCGGGGAGCGGTCCCTCGTCGAGCCGGAGCTCCAGGAGGAAGCGGTACGCGCGACCCACGACCGGGCCGGGCGGCACGTCGAGGATGCGCATGATCGCCTCGCCGTCGAGGTCGGGGCGGACGGCCGCCATCTCCTCCTGCTCGGCGAGCTCGGCGATGCGGGCCTCGAGGTCGTCGTAGGCGAACCCCAGGCGGTCGGCCTTGCGACGGTTCTGCGTGGTGACGTCGGCGCGGGTCAGCATGTGCAGGCGCTCGAGCTCGGGACCCGCGTCGCGCACGTAGCGGCGGACGGCGGAGTCGGTCCAGCCGCCCTCCGTGTAGCCGAAGAAGCGGAGGTGCAGCTCGATGAGGCGGGCGACCGACGCGATCGTGTCGTTGTCGAAGCGGAGCGCGCGCAGCCGGCGCTTGGCCATCTTGGATCCGACGACGTCATGGTGGTGGAAGGTGACGACCCCGCCCGGCTCGAGGCGGCGCGTGGACGGCTTGCCGATGTCGTGCAGCAGCGCCGCCAGGCGCAGCACCAGGTCGGGGGCCTCGCCCGGGTGCCGGGATCGCTCGTGGTCGATGGCCTGGTCGAGCACCTGGAGCGAGTGCTGGTAGACGTCCTTGTGGCGGTGGTGCTCGTCGGCCTCGAGCTTCATGGCCGGCAGCTCGGGCAGCACGTGCTCGGCGAGGCCGCCCTCCACGAGGAGGTCGAGGCCCGCGCGCGGCTCGGGCGTGCGCAGCAGCTTGGAGAGCTCGTCGCTGACGCGCTCGACCGAGATGTCGAGGATCCGCGGGGCCATGTCGCGGATGGCGGCGAGCGCGGCGTCGTCGAGGCGGAAGCCGAGCTGGGAGGCGAAGCGGACGGCGCGCATCATGCGGAGCGGGTCGTCGCCGAACGAGACCTCGGGGGCGACGGGCGTGCGGAGCACCTGGGAGAGGAGGTCGTCGATGCCGTTGGACGGATCCACCAGGACCACCTGCGGAAGGCGCACGGCGAGCGCGTTCACGGTGAAGTCGCGGCGCACGAGGTCCTCGTCGAGGGAGGAGCCGAACTCGACCTCGGGCTTGCGGGAGACGCCGTCGTACTGGTCGGTGCGGTACGTGGTGATCTCGACCTGCTCGCCCTTCACGCGGGCGCCGATGGTGCCGAACGCGCGGCCGATGTCCCAGTGCGCGTCGGCGACGGGCTCGACGATCTCGAGGATGCGGTCGGGACGGGCATCGGTGGTGAGGTCGAGGTCGGTCGCGGCGCGGCCGAGGAAGGCGTCGCGCACCGGTCCGCCGACGAGGGCGAGCTCGTGGCCCGCCTCGTGGAACGCGCGGGCGAGCACGGCGACCGGGGGCGATGCGGCCAGCTCGCGGAGACGCTCGAGGGCCTGTGCGACGCTGTGCATGGTCGGACAGTCTACGGCGGCGGCGCGACGGGCATCCGGCGTCCACGGCGAGCGCACACGGGCCGCGCGGGGCGGGCGCTTTAGAATGCCCAGATGCACGCCGCGCCTCGACACGACGCCGGCCCCACCCGCACGGACAGAGCCCTCCGGCTGATCCGGCGATCCGCTCGACGCACGATCTCCACCCTCGTGTGCGTCACGGTCGCCGCCGGGACGCTCGCCGCCGGGACGGTCGCCGGTCCGTCGACCCCGGCGCACGCGGCCACGGAGGGCGTGACGCTCACCGTCACCCCCGCGGCCCAGGGGATCCTGAAGCCCGGCGAGGACCTCGCGGTGACCGTCTCCGTCGTGAACGCGACGGACGCCGCGGTACCGGCGGGGCGGATCGACCTCGACCTCAACCGCACCGTGCTCGACACGCGCACGAGGCTCGACGGATGGCTCGACACCGCGTCCACCGACGCGAACGCGCGCACGGGGCCGCGCATCGGCCGCGCCGACTCCCCCGAGGTCCCCGCCGGCGGCACCGTCGACGTGCCCGTCACCGTCCCGGCCGCGACCGTGGCGCTGCAGGGCAGCCGGGGCGGCTTCGGGCCGCGCGGCATCACGGCGGAGCTCGAGGCGGGCGGCGCGGACGTGGCGACCGGCCGCGGGGCCGTCGTCTGGAGCCCGGGCGCGGATCCGGCGCCCACTCCCGTCACCGCGGTCATGCCGCTCACGGTGCCGCCGAGCGGATCCGACTTCGTCGACGCCGAGGCCCTGGCCACCTACACGTCCCCGAGCGGCACGCTCACGCGCCAGCTCGACGCCGTCGTCGACCGGCCCGTGGCGGTCGGGATCGACCCGCGCATCATCGCGTCCATCCGGATCCTCGGCGTCCAGGCCCCGCCGTCCGCCGTCGAGTGGCTCCAACGCCTCCGCACGATGCCCAACGAGACCTTCGAGCTCGCCTGGGCGGACGCCGACGTCGCCGTGCAGTCGCAGGCGGGCGCCACCACGCTGCTGGCCCCGACGGACACGACCTACGCCGTGCAGGCGAGCCGGTTCGCCGCGCCCGGCTCGACCCCCTCGCCCACCCCGTCGTCGACCGGCACGCCCGCACCGACGGGCACGCCCGCGGCAGGCGGCACGCGCGGCGGATCCGGCGCCAGCGGCGCCGCGTCGGCGTCCGTGGATCCCGCGGAGACGGCCGAGCCCACGAGCCCGGAGCCGAGCCCCACCCCCACGGCGCCGTCCCCCTCCCCTACGCCGACCCTCGCCGACCTCACGGCCTGGACCTACACGATGCCCGGCTTCTCCTGGCCGGCCGCCGGCACCGTCACCGCGAACGACATCGGAGTCCTGGCCGCGAGCGGCAGCACCACGGCGATCCTCGCCAGCGGCGATGTGAGGTCCACCGGCACCGCGCGCGTCGGCGCGACGGGCACCGTGGGCGACACCCGCGTGCTCGTGACCGACGCGCAGGTCTCGGCCCTCGTCGACCGCGCGCTCTCCGCGGAGACGGACGAGGCCTTCGGCATCGCCCTCGCGCAGCTTTCCGCCACCCTCGCGGCCGACGCCCGCGAGGCCGACGGGCACGTCGTCGTCGCCGGGCTCGAGCGCGGCTGGGCCGCCTCCAACGGCCGCCTGGGAGAGCTGCTGGACGCCATCCAGGCGCTCCCGTACAGCGACACGGCGCCGCTGACCTCGGCGCTCGGCAGCGCGAGCGTGCCCCTGCAGGTCGTCGACCACCCGGAGGACGCCGACCGCGTGAACCGGGTCGCCGGGTCCCTCTCGCTCGAGGCGCAGGTGGCCGCGTTCTCGAAGGCGGTCGAACGGCCCGAGCTCATCACCGGCCAGCAGCGCCTGCTCCTGCTCGCGACGCTCTCCAACCGCTGGCGCGACGACGCCGACGGGGCCGTGACCGTCCAGGACGGTTACATCGCGCAGGCCGACGCCATCCTCTCGTCCGTCGCCATCACCACACGGCAGAACACCGTCATCAGCGACACGTCGAGCCTGCTCATCAACGTCAGCAACGCGCTCGACCAGCCCGTCACCGTGCGGATGACGATCATCGCGGGCAGCGGCAGGATCCGCGTCGACGACTCCGTGGTCGTCACCGTCCCCGCGCACGGCAGCGCGTCGGCCCGCCCGCCCATCACCTCCATCTCGAACGGCGACCTCGTGGTCACCGCGCGCCTCACCACCGAGGACGGCTCCGTGCAGATCGGCGACAGCGCGCCCGTCGAGCTGCTGATCCGCGCCGGCTTCGAGGCCGTCGTGACGACCCTGTTCGTGGTCGCCGTCGCGCTGCTGTTCGGGTTCGGGCTCTTCCGCAGCATCCGCAAGCGCCGCCGCGCCCGTGCCCGGCAGCTCGCCGGCCTGCCCGAGGAGACCGATGACTGACCGGATGACGCCGCCCGCCCCCGGACGGGACCGCGCGTGACCGCGGCCCCGCTCCCCGCGGCGGCATCGGCCGGGCGTCCGCCCTGCTCGCGTCGGGCACCTTCGTCTCCCGCATCCTCGGGTTCGTCAAGGCCATCGTGCTGCTGCAGACGATCGGCGCGACCCTGGGCAGCTCCAACGCGTTCTCGAACGCGAACCAGCTGCCGAACAACATCTACGTGATCATCGCGGGCGGCGTCCTCAACGCGGTCCTCGTGCCCCAGGTGGTGCGCGCGGCCAAGCACGCGGACGGCGGCGCCGGCTACATCAACAAGCTCGTGACCATCGCGATCGTCGTGCTCGGCGGCGTCACGGTCCTCGCGACCGTGGGCGCACCCGTGGTCTCGCGCCTCTACGCCGCGACCCTGCCCCCGGACGTCTTCGCGCTCGTCGTCGCGTTCGCGTACTGGTGCCTGCCGCAGATCCTCTTCTACGGGCTCTACGCGGTGCTCGGCGAGGTGCTGAACGCCCGGGGGTCCTTCGGGCCCTTCACGTGGGCGCCCGTCCTCAACAACGTGGTCGCCATCGCCGGCCTCCTCCTCTTCCAGGCGATGTTCGGATCCGGGAGCCGCCCGGTCGACGACTGGAGCCTCGACAAGATCATCGTGCTGGCCGGATCCGCCACCCTCGGCGTCGTCGCCCAGGCGCTCATCCTCTTCGTCTTCTGGCGACGCGTCGGCCTCCGCTTCCGCTTCGACTTCGCGTGGCGCGGCGTCGGCCTCGGCACAGCGGGCCGCCTCGCCGGCTGGACCTTCGGCATGCTCGTTGTGACGCAGCTCGCCGGCATCGCGCAGTCCAACGTCGCGAACATCGCGGCGACCTCGGACAGCCCGTCGAGCACGATCCTGCTCAACGCGTGGCTGTTCTTCATGCTCCCGCACTCGATCTTCGCGGTCTCCATCGCCACCGCGTACTTCACGCGCATGAGCACGCACGCGGGCGAGGGCGACCACGACAGCATGCGGACGGACCTCTCCTCGGCGATCCGCACGGTCGCCCTCATGACCGTGCTCTCGACGGCCCTCATCGCGGTGCTCGCCGGGCCCGTGGCGCGCGTCATGGTCTCGGGCGACATCGGCGAGGTCCGCGGCTACGGCGTCGTCCTCATCGCCTTCATCCTCGGGCTGCCGGCGTTCAGCACCCTGTTCGTCCTGCAGCGCGCCTTCTACGCCCTGTCAGACACGCGCACGCCGTTCCTCATCCAGTGCGCGCAGGTCGTGGTGTTCATCGCCGGAGCGCTCGTGATCTCGCAACAGCCGGTCGAGCTCATCGGCGTCGGGCTCGCGGTCCTGCAGACCGTCACCGTCACGGGGCAGGCGCTCCTCGCGGCGGTGGTCCTGCGCCGACGCATCGGCCGCATCGACGGCCGCCGGATCCTCCGCAGCGCCGTCCGCTTCGCCGTCGCCGCCGTGCCCGCAGCGCTCATCGGCAACGCGCTCCTGGCGCTGATCTCGGGCGGCCCGTTCGAGGGCGTCGGCGTCGCGTCGAAGGGCTCGGCGCTCCTCGTCGGGATCGCCGTGGCCGCCGTCATGACGGCCGTCTACCTCGCCGCACTGGCGGCCATGCGCTCGTCGGAGCTGCAGCAGCTCACGGGTCCCGTGCTGCGCCGCATCCGCCGTCGCTGAGCCTTCCGCCCACGCTGAACAGGACCGGTCCCACGGGCCTGTCCGCAGCGGTGTCCCGGCCAGGTGGAGGCGGAGGAATAGCCGCTACCGTGGGTCTGTTGCAGAGGTGAGCGGGCGCCGGGACGGTGCCCCGCCGAGCAGTGGAGGAGAAGCCGTCGTGCGTCAGATCATCATCATCGGTTCGGGTCCCGCGGGATACACGGCCGCCATCTACGCCGCGCGCGCCAACCTCACCCCCCTCCTCATCGCCAGCTCGGTCGAGGCCGGCGGCGAGCTCATGAACACCACCGAGGTCGAGAACTACCCGGGCTTCCCCGAGGGCATCCAGGGTCCCGACCTCATGATGGCGATGCAGGCGCAGGCCGAGCGCTTCGGCACCGAGGTCGTCCTCGACGACGTCACGTCGGTGGACCTGACGGGCGACGTCAAGCGCGTCACCCTCGGCAACGGCGACGTGCACGAGGCCCTCGCGGTCATCGCCGCCACCGGATCCGCGTACCGCAAGCTCGGCCTCCCCGCGGAGGACCGCTTCAGCGGCCACGGCGTCTCCTGGTGCGCCACGTGCGACGGCTTCTTCTTCCGCCAGAAGACCATCGCGGTCGTCGGCGGCGGCGACAGCGCGATGGAGGAGGCCACGTTCCTCACCCGCTTCGCGGAGAAGGTCTACGTCATCCACCGCAAGGACACCCTGCGCGCCTCCAAGATCATGCAGGAGCGCGCGTTCGAGAACCCGAAGATCGAGTTCGTCTGGAACGCGCAGGTGGTCGACATCACCGGCGGCGAGAAGGTCGACGGCGTCGTCCTCGAGGACACCGTCACGGGCGAGCAGCGCCCGCTCGCGCTCGACGGCCTCTTCATCGCCATCGGCAACGACCCGCGCACGCACCTCTTCCACCAGCAGCTGGAGCTGACCGCCGAGGGCACCATCGCCGTCGAGGGCCGCTCCTCGCGCACGAACCTGCCGGGCGTGTTCGCCGCCGGCGACGTGATCGACCCCACCTACCGCCAGGCCATCACCGCCGCGGCGTCCGGCACCGTCGCCGCGCTCGACGCCGAGCACTTCCTCGCGTCCCTGCCCGACACGCTGCTCGACGCGGCGTCGGACGGTCCGGACGGACCCGCGGGCCATGGCGCTCCGGCAGCTGGCAGCGCGGTGGATCCCGACGGCGAGCTCGTCGGCGCCGAGCAGTAGTCCTCGGCGCTCCGGCGCCCCCATCTGAAGGACCCGGGAACCGCCCGGGTCCACCCGAACCGCACGAAGGAGCACCCATGTCCCACTCCCGCGACGTCACCGACGCCAGCTTCCAGGCCGACGTCCTCGACGCCGAGAAGACCGTCATCGTCGACTTCTGGGCCCCCTGGTGCGGCCCCTGCAAGGCCGTCTCCCCGGTCCTCGACCAGATCGCCGCCGAGAACCCCGGCATCGAGCTCGTCAAGATCGACGTGGACGACAACCCCGAGGTCGCGATGAAGTACAAGATCACCTCGATCCCGGCCATGAAGGTCTTCCAGAAGGGCGAGGTCGTCAAGACCGTCATCGGCGCCAAGCCGAAGCCGGCCCTCGAGCAGGAGTTCGCCGACTTCCTCAAGTAGACCGCTTGCGCCGAGTGCGCGACGAGCACCACCCGGAGGGTCCGGCACCACGAGGTGCCGGGCCCTCCGTCGTCCTCGCGATCCGAGCCGCGCCGTCCGTGCGCGGCCACCGACGGGGATCCCCCACGGCCTCCCGTTAGGCTGATCGGCAATCGGACAGTGAGAGACGTGACGTGACACCTGCAGGCAGCCCCCGCGATCCCGCGGGCACCAACCTCGACCCTTGGTTCCCCCACTACGCGGAGAGGACCTCGGGCCTCAGCGCCTCCGAGGTGCGCGCCCTCTTCGCCGTGGCCTCGCGCCCGGAGGTGGTGTCGCTCGCCGGGGGCATGCCGTTCGTCTCCGCCCTCCCGCAGGAGCTCATCGTCACGGCGATGGAGAAGGTCATGCGCGAGCGCGGACCCGTCGCCCTGCAGTACGGCGGAGGCCAGGGCACTCCCGAGCTCCGCGAGGACATCCTCGAGGTCATGGCGCTCGAGGGGATTCGCGGCAGCGTCGACGACATCGTCACCACCACGGGCTCGCAGCAGGCGCTCGACCTGGTCACGAAGCTGTTCATCGACCCGGGCGACGTGATCCTCGCCGAGGCCCCCAGCTACGTCGGCGCCATCGGCGTCTTCCGTAGCTACCAGGCCGTGGTCGAGCACGTGATCATGGACGACGACGGCCTCGTCCCCGAGGCGCTCCGCGAGGCCATCGCGCGCATCCGCGGCGAGGGCCGCACCATCAAGTTCCTCTACACGGTCCCCAACTTCCACAACCCGGCGGGCGTCACCATGTCGGCCGCCCGCCGTCCGGAGATCCTCGAGATCTGCCGGTCGAACGACATCCTCGTCCTCGAGGACAACCCCTACGGCCTGCTCTGGTTCGACCGCCCCGCGCCGGACGCGATGCGGAGCCTCGACGACGAGGGCGTCATCTACCTCGGCTCGTTCTCGAAGACGCTCGCCCCGGGCTTCCGGGTCGGCTGGGCGCTCGCGCCGCACGCCATCCGGGAGAAGCTCATCCTCGCCCAGGAGTCGGCCGTCCTCTCCCCCAGCTCGTTCAGCCAGCTGATCATCTCCGAGTACCTGCACGCCTCGGACTGGAAGGGCCAGATCGACACCTTCCGCGGGGTCTACCGGGAGCGGCGCGACGCCACGCTCTCCGCCCTCCAGGAGCACCTGCCCGGTCTCTCGTGGACCGTGCCCAACGGGGGCTTCTACGTCTGGCTGAAGCTCCCCGAGCAGCTCGACTCGAAGCAGATGCTCCCGCGGGCCGTCACCGCGCTCGTGGCCTACACGCCCGGCACCGCCTTCTACGCCGACGGCCGCGGTCGCGACGCCATCCGCCTGTCGTTCTGCTACCCGACACCCGAGCGCATCCGCGAGGGTGTCCGCCGGATGGCCGGCGTCATCGACGACGAGCTGGACCTGCTCAGCACGTTCTCCGGCACGGGCTCGCTCGCGTCGCGCACCACGACGTCCGTGGCCGCCCCGCCGCCGGACCTCGACTGACCCCGCCCCACCGACCACGATCGGATCCAGCACCATGACCGCACACGAGCCCCTCTCCGTCGTCGTCCTGGCGGGCGGCATCTCCCATGAGCGTGACGTGTCGTTGCGCAGCGGCCGTCGCGTCGCGGACGCCCTCCGCGGCGTGGGCGTCAGCGCCTCCCTGCGTGACCCGGACGCCACGCTGCTGGACTTCCTCCGGGACACCCCGCCCACGGTGGTCTGGCCCGTCCTCCACGGCGCCAGCGGCGAGGACGGCGCGCTCCTCGGCCTGCTCGAGCTCGCCGGCGTCCCGTACGTCGGCTCGTCGGCGCGCGCGGCGCGACTCGCCTGGGACAAGCCCACCGCCAAGGCGCTGGCGGAGGCCGCCGGGATCCGCACCCCCCGTTCCGTGACGCTTCCGAAGGACACGTTCCGCGAGCTCGGCGCCGCCGCCGTCCTGCGGCTCGTCACGGAGGCGATGCCGGCTCCCTACGCCGTGAAGCCGGCTCGCGGCGGATCCGCGCAGGGCGTCACCATCGTGCGCGACGCGGACTCCCTCCCCCGCGCCATGGTCGACGCGTACACCTACGGCGACGTCGCCCTGATCGAGCAGCTCGTCGAGGGCACGGAGCTCGCCATCGGCGTCCTCGACACCGGCGACGGGCCGACGGCGATGCCCGCGACGGAGATCGTCCCCACGTCGGGCGTCTACGGCTACGAGGCCCGTTACAACGCCGGCCTCACGCGCTTCTACACGCCTGCGCGCATCCCACCGGCGGCGGCGCAAGCGGCCGCCGAGGCAGCAGTGGGGATCCACCGGGCCATCGGCATCGGGCAGGTCTCACGCGTGGACGTCATCGTGGACGCCGCCGGCGACCCCTGGTTCCTCGAGGTCAACGTCATCCCCGGCCTCACGGAGACGTCGCTCCTCCCGCAGGGGCTGGCAGCCGCGGGCATCGACGTCGGCGACCTCTACCGCCGGCTCGCGGACGCCGCCAGGGCGACGGCCGTCACCACCGCCTGACGTCTCCGCCCGAACACGACTCAGGAGAGCGCACGACCTCGTGCGCTCCCCTGTGGCATCCGCGGCACCGTTCGACGGTGTCAGCTCACGTCGGCATCCGGGACGCCCATCTCCTGCATGATCCGGGTCAGGTCGCCCATCGTCGCGAAGTCGATCACCATCTGCCCCTTCTGCGCGGACATCGTCACGCGGACGCTCGTGTTCAGGTGGTCGCCGACGCGCTGCGCGGCCTCCTCGAGGTGCGCCGTGCGCGCGTTCGCGGCGCTCTTGCGCGGCTTGACGACGCGCTGGCCGCGCTGTGCGGCCGCCTCAGCGGCCCGCACCGACAGGTCCTCGTTCACGATCTTGTCGGCGAGGTGCCTCATCGCCTCCTCGTCGCCCGAGGAGAGGATCGCCCGCGCATGACCCGCGGAGAGCACGCCGGCGGCCACGCGGTGCTGCACGTCCTCGGGCAGACGGAGCAAGCGGATGGTGTTCGTGATCTGGGGGCGGGAGCGTCCCAGCCGCTGCGCGAGCTCATCCTGGGTGATCGCGAAGTCGGCCAGCAGCTGCTGGTATGCGCTCGCCTCCTCCAGGGGATTCAACTCCGATCGATGGAGGTTCTCGAGCAGGGCGTCGCGCAACATCGACTCATCGGCCGTGTCCTTGATGACAGCCGGGATCGTGTCGAGCCCCAGCTCCTTGGTCGCCCGCAGGCGCCGCTCCCCCATCACCAGCTCGTAGCGGGTCCGCCCATCTGCGTCGGCGCCGAGCGGACGGACGACGATGGGCTGCAGCACCCCGTACTCGCGGATCGACACCACGAGCTCCTGCAGCTCGTCCGGACGGAAGTCCGTGCGCGGCTGCTGGGCGTTGGGGCGGATGTCAGCCGGATCCAGGTTCGCCAGGCGCGCACCGGGGACCGCCACGAGCTCGGGCTCGCGCTTGCTCGTCGCCGCGTCCCGCCCGTCGCCGCCCTGGACCCCGCTCGGCGCTCCGGCCCCGATGCTGTCGGGGAAGAAGACATCCACCGGGCGGCTGCGCTCGTCGGACGTGGGGATGAGGGCGCCGATGCCGCGCCCCAGGCCGGTTCTCTTGGTTGCCATTACTTCGGGGCTCCTCGGTGTGCGATCTCCGCTGCGGCCTCCAGGTAGGAGAGCGCACCGGGCGAATTGGGGTCGTAGCTGATGACGCTCTGTCCGTAGCTGGGCGCCTCGCTGATGCGGACGGAGCGTGGGATGAGCGTCGTGAGGGTCTGCTGCGGGAAGTGCTCGCGCACCTCAGCAGCCACCTGCTGCGCCAGGTTGGTGCGTCCGTCGTACATGGTCAGCAGGATCGTGGACATCGAGAGCTCGGGATTCAGATGCTGCGAGATCAGCTCGATGTTGGACAAAAGCTGGCTCAGGCCCTCCAAGGCGTAGTACTCACACTGGATGGGGATGAGCACCTCCCTCGCGGCACTGAACGCGTTGATGGTGAGCAGTCCCAAAGACGGCGGGCAGTCAATCAGGACGTAGTCGAAGCCCTGGCCATCCTCACTCGCCAGGAAGACGTCGAGAGCCTGGCGGAGCCGACGCTCCCGCCGGTCCAGGGTCACGAGCTCGATCTCGGCGCCAGCGAGGTGGATGGTGGCCGGTACGCAGTAGAGCGTGTCGAATTCCGGACTCCTCTGCAGGGCATCCTCGATGCGCGCCTCGTTGACGAGCACGTCGTAGACGCTCGAGAGGTCGGATGACCGATCCGTTCCCAGCGCGGTCGAGGCATTGCCTTGAGGATCGAGATCGATGACGAGAGTACGTGCTCCGGCCTTCGCAAGAGCGGCGGCCAGGTTCACCGTCGAGGTGGTCTTGCCCACACCGCCCTTCTGGTTCGCGATGGTGAAGACCCGTGTGCTGACCGGCCGAGGGAGCACGATCCCAGCGAGTGCCTTCCGCCGCCGACTGGTCTCCGACAGCTCCCGGGCGATGGGGCTGAGGTCGTCATCCATGGGCGACATCCAATCGGTCGGAGTTGGTGGGCACTGGCGTGAAGCACTGAGCATGTTTCACGTGGAACATGAACCTCATCCGCGCACGATGCACTGCGAATGCGGACCTGATCAGCATCTGAGCGGAACCGATGACTTGCCCGCCTCTCATGCGACTCGGGCTCGGATCACGCGCGTCACTTCCTCGACCTGCCCTTCACCCAGGGTCAGCACTTCGACGTCCTCTAGGTGGTGACGTCGAATGACCTTGCCCGCGGCTTCCACCTCTCGCTCGGCGTTGGCGCCCTTCATCAGCACCAACTCCCCACCGGTCTTCACGAGTGGGGCGGTCATCGGGATGAGCTTCGCGAACGCACTCACCGCTCGGGCGGTCACCTGATCGAGGGCATAGTCCTGAAGGACGTCCTCTGCTCGCGCGCGACGTACCTCGACGTTTCCCAATTCGAGATGGGCTACCTGCTCCTCGAGCCAGGCGACCCGACGCTCCATCGGTTCGATGAGAACGAACCGCACGTCAGGTCGCGCGATGGCGAGCACGAGGCCCGGAAGCCCAGCTCCACTGCCGATGTCCCCCACCAGACCAGGGCGAAGAAGAGGTGCGACCAGAACCGAGTTGAGCACGTGCCTGGACCAGAGTCGCGGGGGCTCGAGTGGACCGATCAACCCCAGCTCCTCGCCACGCTGGCCGAGCTGAGTGGTGAACTCCCGTGCTGTCCCGATGCGATCACCGAACAGTTCCGCTGCCACCGCCGGCTCTGGCTCGATCATGACCTTCTCATGCATCACGCTTACATCCTTAGGTCACTCTACAGGTGCGGTCCACTTCGTCAGCGCACGATCGCGTCGCGTTCATCACACGCTCCGACGAATCATCAGAGCTTAGCGGGCGGAAGTCAACGCAGGAGCGACCGCAGCCGTCAGCCGGCGTGCCCAGGCGGTGCTATTCATAGTGTTTCACGTGAAACCGCCACTCCTGACGCATGCACTGCGCGTCGCCCGCCCCGGTCGTCGAAATGGCCCCTAGCGAGGAGGACGTTTCACGTGAAACACGCCAGCCTCACGATGCTTCGACTCTCTTTCGTCGCCCATCATCGCCATGGATGGATGCGCTCCTCTCGGAATGCACTTGTCCTCGCAGGATGCGGCCCCGCTGGAGTCACCCCTATGTCTTCGAACTGCGTGGAGAACGCGGTCCCTCCGCGTGAAGGATCGAGCACGGTGAGGCCACTACCTACGACCGATCACCCGTCTCCGCAGGAACCACGAAACAAGCCGTACGAGTTGTCACCAATCACTGATCGCGCATGCAGAGCCTGATCCCAGACGCGGACGACCTAGCACCGTTGGCTCTTCACTCTCGCGCCGCGGAATTTAGTAACACGCACGTACTATCAAAGGAGCCGGCGCGGTTGGGCCGGAAAACGGAGGAGACCCGGTCCAACGGACCGGGTCTCCCCTACGACTGCACGTGGCTTCAGGCCTTGGTGATCACCGTATGGCGGTCGCGTCCCTCACCCTCGGACTCCGACGTGTAACCGCGCTCGGCCACGATGTCGTGGACGAGCTTCCGCTCGTACGAGGACATCGGCGGGAGCGAAGCGCTCGCGGATCCAGCCGAGATGCGCTCGATCGCGCGGTCGACGAGCTGTCCCAGCTCCACCTGTCGCGCGTCACGGGACCCACCCACATCCAAGATCAGACGGCTGAACACACCGGTCTTGTTCTGCACCGCGAGACGCGTGAGCTCCTGGAGTGCGGTCACCGTCTCGGGGTTCGACAGCAGACGGAGATCCTGCGAATCAGCAGCGTCGACCGAGACGTACGCACGTCCGCCACGCTGATCGATGTCGATGTCCCCGTCGAGGTCGCAGATGTCGAGCAGCTCCTCGATGTAGTCGGCTGCGATGTCACCCTCATCGGCCACGTCGCCTGCGGTCTGCCGGTCGTCGACCGACGCCGGAGCGTCGAGCCCTGTGACGTCCACGGTCGTCGCCTCGTCGGTGCTGTCCGTCGCGTCGCTCATCGGTTCTTGGATCCCGCCTGCTTCTTGGCACGGTTCTTGCCCACGGGCTGCTGACGCTGCGCCGGCTTCCGCTCCTCCACGACCACGGTCGACGCGTCGGCGGCGGACGTCTCGGTGACGACCAGCTTGCCCTTGCGCGCCAGACGCGCCTCACGTGCACGCGCGGCCTCGCTGCCGGGCGTGGGCATGTTGCGGATGACGAGGAACTGCTGCCCCATGGTCCAGAAGTTGGAAACGAGCCAGTAGAACATGACGCCGAGGGGGAAGGCGATGCCCGACACCGCGAACACCAGCGGGAGGATGTACAGCAGGATCCGCTGCTGCTTGAACATCGGGCTGGCCTTGGTCTCCTCGGACATGTTCTTGGCCATGATCTGGAGCTGCGTGATGAACTGCGACGCGCTCATCAGGATCACCATGGTCGTGGCGATCACGATGACGGTGACGTTGCCGTTGGCGGTGGAGATCGCCGACTGCAGCGGCGCGCCGAGGAACGACGACTCGCCGAACGAGCGGGACAGCTGGGCGTTGAGGAGACCGATGCCCGGGAGCTCCTCGACCGCTGCGCGGTGGAGCACCGAGTACAGCGAGAAGAAGATCGGCATCTGGAGCAGGAGCGGGAGGCAGCTGCTCAGCGGGTTCGTGCCGGTGTCCTTGTAGAGCGCCATGGTCTCGCGGGACATGGCCTCGCGGGAGAACTGGTCGCGCTTGCCCTTGTACTTGTCCTGGATCTTCTTCAGCTGCGGCGCCACCTCCATCATGCGGCGCTGGTTCTTGATCTGCCGGACGAAGATCGGGATGAGCGCGGCGCGGACCACGAGCACGAGTCCCACGATGGACAGGACCCAGGTGGCCCCGTTGTCGGGGTCGAGACCGAGGCTCGTCCAGAGGGTGTGGAAGCCGACAAGGATGAGTTCGATGACCCACTTGATCGGCCACAGGATCGTTCCGAGGAAGTCCATGAGGTGGTCGTTAGCCCTTTCCGTGGCTGGGTGCGACGACGAATCCGAGCCTCGTGCGTCGGTACTGCTGGACCCGACGAGCGGGGACGTCGTCGATGCCGCCCTCCGCCCACGGGTGGCATCGGCACACGCGCCATGCGGCGAGGGCGCCGCCGCGGAGGAGGCCGTGCTCCTGCACCGCTTCGAGCCCGTATGCCGAGCACGAGGGGTAGTACCTGCAGACGTCCCCGTAGAGAGGGGACACGAGCCGCCGGTAGACGCTGATCACGGCGATGCCCGCGTTCCGAGGCGCCAGGACGACGGAGGTCAGTGCCCTCTTCATATCGTCCTCACGGCCCGCGTCACGGCTGACGCGATCTCCTCCTGCAGGCTATCCCACGGTGTCCGCTCCATGCCTGGCAGTACGCGGATCACCACGGAGGCGCCGGGCGGGACGGTCTCGAGCAGGCCGGCGGAGACGGCCTTGAGCCGACGCCGGACGAGGTTGCGGGTGACGGCGTTGCCCACCTTCTTCGAGACGATGAACCCGAAGCGGGACGGGACCTCAGCGGATCCGGCGAGCGCGTACACCACCGCCGTAGCGGTCGTGGATCGGCGACCCCGGCGGACGATGGTGCGGTAGTCCGCACCGCTCGTCACGCGGTTCCGCCGAGCGAGCACGTGCTACGCGGAGAGCTCGGTGCGTCCCTTGCCACGGCGAGCGGCGAGGATGGCGCGGCCGGCGCGGGTGCGCATGCGGAGGCGGAAGCCGTGCTTCTTGGCCTTCTTGCGGTTGTTCGGCTGGAAGGTGCGCTTGCTCACGGTGAGTCTCCACTCAGGTTGGTCCACAGGGCCGACGAGTGCGGCTGGGAAGATGGGGCAGCCTCGACAGGCTGGGTCAACTGCCTAAATCTACGGGCCGAGGGGCCTCCGGTCAAACCCGCGGGCAGGATCGTGATTATCCACACGGGGAGCCCATCCGCCGGTATTGACATGCCGCCGTCGATAGGGTCGATTTGTCCTGATCTCCGGCAGTGGCTAGCGTGTGGCGTGGCCGCGACGCGCCGGGGATCGCCCGCGCGGTGCATGACGGCCCGTTCGCACACAGGGTGGATAACCCTGTGAGTAACTATGCTGTCCGCCATCGTGGTGCTCGGATGGTCCGCACCCTCGGAGCCTCCGGGGACGGACGCCGCACGAACTACAGCGACGCCCTCCCGGCGTCGACAGCAGCCCGCGCACCGTGATGCGGCCCCGGCATCAGCCGCGGGACCGAGTCCGGTGACGGCAGATGGGGAAAC